>NZ_CEEDEB010000001.1:0-1052919 GCF_979253795.1 Roseateles sp. AC306 | reverse complement strand
GAGTGGTAGTTCAGTTGGTTAGAATACCGGCCTGTCACGCCGGGGGTCGCGGGTTCGAGCCCCGTCCACTCCGCCAAGGATTCCATCGGAAATTCCGATTTCGGGATTTCGATAAACGAACGGCCAATTTATTGGCCGTTTGCTTTTTGAGTTTGCTTTTTGAGTTTGGTTTTCGAGTTTGTCCCCTTCGTCTAGAGGCCTAGGACACCACCCTTTCACGGTGATTACAGGGGTTCGAATCCCCTAGGGGACGCCAGTTTATTGGCAATCCCGTCGTAAGACGGCCAAGTTTGATGCGGCTTGCGAGTATTGAGAAATGCTCGAAATGCATCCCACATGGAGTGGTAGTTCAGTTGGTTAGAATACCGGCCTGTCACGCCGGGGGTCGCGGGTTCGAGCCCCGTCCACTCCGCCAAAATTGCAAATGCACCCAAACCCTTCTCGGGTTTGGGTGCATTTTGCTTTGAGGGATTTAAGAAGTTCAGGAAACGCCGCGTGCAGGCGCCGGCGCATTGCCAGCCTCATCACCGCCTCCGCCTCCGCCGCCCTGCGTCTGCGCTGCCGCAGCTGGGCGGGGTTCTGGCGGGGTCGAGCGCGGAGCCTCGCTGGGCGCCCGCTTGCCGCTGACGACGAGCCGTGCAAGCTTGACCACTTCGCTGGCTTGTGCGGGCAGGCCCCCGGCCAGCAGGCCAAAAACCAGGCCCAGACTCATCCATCCCTTGATTCGTCGCATTTCGAACTCCAGCTTTGCATCGGGCAAGGCATGACCAAGAGTGTTCAGCAATTGCAGCGACCAAACCAGGGTCGAGCGACGAATTGCGTTTTCACAGGGATGAACTGCAAATGATGCATGTGCCATTCGGGCTGCGTCTGAAAGCGAACCGGGCCCAGGGGCTGAATCATCGCGCCAAACGAGTAAGCCACTGCCCGTCAAATGCAAGAGTTGGCGTGCGCTAAAGGCCGAGTGCTTCGAAATCGACCCAGGCGAAATCAGCAGTCGCGGGCTTGGCCGTATCACTGAACGCATACAGCCCCATGTAGACACCGGTGAACCCGGTCGATGTCTCCGTCGACAGCTGGTGGGTGGGGATTCTGCACAAGGTCTGCCAGGCCTGTGCCTCGCCGGCTTGTCTCCAGGACAGGGTGTACTCGGCAGGGGTGGCGACGACCTGCAGTTGAACGGCGGCGCCTGACTTGATGGGCGCCGAGGCCACCACCCGGGGCTGGTTGCCCAGGCGCTGCTGGCATTCGACGCGGCGTTCCTCCAGACCGGTGACGCGCAGCAGCACATGGTGCGATTCATTCATCCGCAGGGCCACGCCGGCTGCGTCGCCATCGGCGGCAGGATTGAAGTCCAGCTCCGTTGCAAAGCGCTGGTTCAGGCGCTCTTGGCGGCGCCCGACGAAGGCAGGGGTGCCGATGACATCAAGGCCGGTGCGCGCGCCGATCAGCCGCAGGTGACCCGGCCGGTCGGTCAGTGACCAGCGGTCCTTGGCCAGCGTGCGCAGGAAGGCCCAGTGCGGCGCCAGCTTGCGATCAGCCGCAAAAATCTCACGCACCGGCGGTTGCGGCCAGGGTGCCCAGCCAGGAAGGCCGCGAGTCGGCTGAGCCTCGGCCAGCACGCCGTTCTGGCCGAATTCGGGCCAGTCATCCTTGCGCCAGTGCACGGGCGCAAGCAGCGTCTCGCGGCCGATGTGATGGTGACGGCCGCCCGCCGCCGACTGGGGGCGAATGGCCAGCAGCGTGGCCCACCACTCACCCTGCGGCGTGGTCACGAGATCGGCGTGGCCCAGCGCCTGCAGCGGATGCTCCGGCAGGTTGCGATGGGTCAGGACCGGGTTGTCGGGATGGGGCTCGAAGGGCCCCCAGGGCGACCGCGAGCGCGCCATCGTGATGCGGTGGTCGTAGGACGTGCCACCCTCGGCAATCATCAGGTAGTACCAGCCGTTTCGCTTGTAGAGATGCGGGCCCTCGGGCCAGATACCGCCCATGCCGCTCCACACCAGCCGGGGCTCTTCAAGCAGTTTGCCGGCCTTGAGGTCGACGCGAGCCTGATAGACGCCACCATTGCGGCCACCGCCGTGCCGCGTGTAGAACACGGTGCCGTCGTCGTCGAAGAAGAAGGACGGGTCCATGCCGAAAACCGGCTCTGGCAGGCGGACAGGGTCCGACCATTCCCCGGCCGGGTTGGTCGCGGTGATGAAGAAGTTGCCGATCCCGTCGACGTCGGTCGTCACGATGTAGAAACGGCCGCCCTCGCAGCGGATGGTCGGCGCAAAAATCGCCTGTGAACTCTTGCGGCCGACGAAGCTGATCTGCGTCTCGCGGGACAGGGCATTGCCAATCAGCCGCCAATGCACGAGATCACGGCTGTGATAGATCGGCAACCCTGGAAGGTACTCGAAGGTGCTGGTCACCAGATAGAAGTCGCTGCCAACGCGGCAGACGCTCGGGTCGGAGGCAAACCCGCTGACGACCGGGTTGCTGAAAGTGGCGGGCATGGACGCAGGCGCGTTGGCGGTTTGCTGCTTCGCCGCCTCGGGGGCAAGGCTTTGGGCGCCGCTTGGCGCGCAGGCGGCCAGCAGTGCGCCCGCAATGAAAGCCACGGTTGAGGGCAAGGATGTCACGCACAGGCTCCAAAGTTTTTCGGATGATAGCGATATCATCCAGTGTGTGACTCTTGGGGTTTGCTCGTGGAGGCGGCTACATCCCCAGAGTAATTTCGGGCAGTCTCATAGGTGGAGGTCGCGGTGGCGCCGTCCCAATTCCAATCGAAGAGGCCGGCGCTTTGATGCGATTTGCACATCCGAAAAGGCACTGTGGGTTGTATGGAAATGGTGGCGCAACCATTTGATGATAAGGTTGGGACTTGATCCCGTTAAGCGCGCCTGCGCACGCCGACGGGTCTGACGAGGTTGGTGGCGCAAGCCGATACCACGTAGATTGTTTTTTGCAGGCAAATGATATTTGGCGGCGTGGCGATAGCCTAGATTCGATCAGACATCGTCAATATCGCATTTTTGGAATCGAACGCATCGTGTGATGGTGACGCCTCCTGAATCGACGCTTTCGTCAATACTACGAAATATGGATAACCTGGAAGCCAACCAAGCGCAGCGGAACAAGCCAGCGACGCTGGCGGATGTCGGCCGGCGTGCCGGAGTTTCCGCTATGACGGTGTCGCGCGTTGTCAATGGCGAGCAAGCAGTCAGGGCCTCGACGCGTGACCGCGTCCTCGCTGCAATATCCGAATTGAAATACGTCTCCAGTCAGGAGATACGGCGGATTGTCGACATAGAACCCATCCGGGTCGGCGTGCTCTACAGCAACCCGAGCGCGGGTTACCTGAGTGAGTTTCTGATTGGGCTCATCAACGAAGCGAGTTCCAGCAGCGTGCAACTCGCCGTCGAATGGGTCGACCAACATCGTGGCGCCGGCAGCGTGGATTCATTCCTGGCCAGCGGCCTGGACGCGGTCATCATCGCGCCGCCGCTCAGCGACTGCGGTGCCCTGATCGACAGTGTTCTGGAGCGGGGCCTTGCCACCATGCTGGTGGCGCCGGGCAGGCCGGACGCCAGGGTGAGTTCCGTGGGGGTGGACCACTACGGCGCTGCGATGAAGATGACGCAGCATCTGATCGCGCTGGGACATGAACGCATCGGCTTCATCACCGGCAGCGCGACCCACAGCGCCACTGAATGCCGCTTGAACGGGTTCCGAAGTGCGATGCGCAGTGCGCGCTTGATCACGCCGGACGATTTCGTCGTGCCCGGCCTGTTCACCTACAACTCCGGGCTGGTGGCCGCTGAAACCCTGCTGGCCCGGGCGTCGCGCCCCACGGCAGTCTTTGCCAGCAACGACGACATGGCCGCAGCCACGGTGACGGTGGCTCATCAGCTCGGGCTCGACGTCCCGGGCGACCTGACCGTGGTGGGATGTGACGACACGCCGATCGCGACGAGCAGCCGCCCGGAGCTGACGACGATTCGCCAGCCGATCAGGATGATGGCCGCCAGTTCGGTCAGCCTGCTCGTGCGGCAGGTGAAGGCGAGGCGCGAGGCGCAGGAATTCGAGCCGCAGGTGGTGCATATGGACTGCGAGCTCATCCGGCGCCAGTCCGACGCCGCTCCCCGCAAACGGTCCGCAGTAACGCCTCTGCCGAAGTTGCGTGCAGTGAGTCGGGGTTGATCGCGCGAGCCGGGCAACTCACGCCGGGCATCAGAAAGGGCCGGCGCGAGCCAGCCCTGCGGTGAGCGCCGAGGTCGGCGCCCGGCTGGCGAGGATCAGAACTTCGCCTGCGCCGTCAGCTGGTAGGTGCGACCCGGATCCCAGTAGGTGCGCGTCGCGTACTCTTCCTGCACGAAGGACTTCTGTTTGGCCGCGCCCAGGTTGGCCACGTCGAAGTTGATCGACAGGCCCTTCTTCCAACCCACCCAATCGCCGATTTCCAGGCGCGTGGAGAGGTCCATCACGAAGTAGGCACGGTTCGCCTTGATGAGCCGGAAGGCGTTGTTGCCGTCCGAGGCCATCGTGTCGAACGAGCTCTGCGCCTGATAGCTGTTGCTGAGTCGAATGGAGCCGCGGCTGTTCTCGAAGTACACCGCCAGGTTGGCCGTGTAGGGTGACACACCGATGGGCACCTGGCCGCTGGTGCCGGCGTCCTGCATGGTGCGGGTGTAGTTGGTGACGAAACCGAAGCCGTTCCACGGCAGCCAGCGATCCAGCGACTGCGACCAGGTCAGCTCCACCCCCTTGAGTTTCATGACGTCAGCCGTGTTGACCGGCTGACTCAGCGTCATCAGGTGCTTGTCCGGGCCGCCGCTGGCGTTCACCGCCGTCTCGGCTTGGCTGCCCGCAGCGTAGGTGATGGAGTTGGGGCCGTAGATCTGACGGAGCTGCGTCAACGTCAGCTGCTGCGTCACCGAACGCGGGAAGTTCTTGATGTCCTTCTTGAAGAACGCGGCGGCGAGGTAGCTGCCCTTCTTGTCCGTGTACCACTCCCAGCCTAGGTCGAGATTTTTGGCCTCGAACGGTTTCAGATTCGGGTTGGTAGCCGACACCAGCTGGAAGGCCACGTCGTTGACGGTGAGCGTCAGCGGACGCAGGTCGCTCGGGTTGGCCCGCGTGATGGACTTGGACGCCGCCGCGCGCACGATCATGTCGTCAGCAATGCTGTAGGCCAGCGTCCCGCTCGGCAGGTTGGTGTTGTACGACGTGCGGCCTTGTGTCTCCACCACCTGCGCCGGGTAGCGCGCGCCCTGGCTCGCGTTGGTCGTGCCGCCGTCGGGCAGAGCGGTCGTGCGCGGGTCCGGCACGCTGGCGAAGATGCCGATGGTCTGCATGGCGTGCGTGTGGCGCAGGCCCAGGTCATAGCGCAGCAGGCGGTCGAAGATGCGCGCCTGGCCCGACACTTCCAGGTAGCTGCCGAAGACGTTCTCGCCAAAGCGCTGGGCCGACACGCCGCTGAAGCCGTTGCCGGTCGCAGGGATCAGGTTGCTGGACAGCTGGTTGTACTGAGTCGCCTCGGCGAAGCGGGCCCAGTCCAGGCTGACGAAGCCGGCGCGCCCCGGCGTCAGGTATTGCGACATGTCGGGCACGGCCGAGCCCAGGTAGGCCAGCGGCGGCTTGCCGGCGGTCCAGCCACTGCCGTAGCCGGGGTACTGGGTCAGCGGGTTCGTCAAGGCTGCGTTGGCCGCCGTGATGCTGCCGTTGCACGGGTTCGGGCCCGTGTTGTTGGGCGCCAGCATCTGGAAGTTCAGGTTGCCGCCGCAGGCAATGTTGGCCCAGCGGCCGTCGTCGCCCATGCCGGTGATGCTGCGGTTGTAGGTGTCATAGGCGATGCCGCCCTTGACCGTGAGCTTCTCGTCACCCCAGGCCAGGTTCCAGCGTGCGCCGCGGGTGCGGATCTCGCGGCCTTCACCGTTGATGGTGGCCGTGACGCCGGTCGGGCCGCCGGTGTACCAGCCGAAGGTCTTCGGGTCGTTGGGGTCGCTGCTCGGCGTGTAGACCGGGAAGTCGCCGTTGTGGCTGATGTTCGTGGTGAACGGCTTGGCCGCGTTGGTGGGCACCAGCAGCGTCGGCGCCAGGCGCTTGAAGCCGCTGCGCGCCATGTTGACCTGGCCGGTGAGCGTCCACTTGTCCGTGAGGCGCCACTCAAAGCCCGGGGTCAGCGATGTGAAGTGCGTCTTTTCGTCCTGGCGGCGCCATTCAAGGAAGCCCACCGTGTTCAGGAAGGTGCCGCCCGTGGCGAAGCAGTAGTTGCCGCAGTCGCTGCGGTCGTACGACATCCCCATCGGGATGGCGGCGCCGTTGCGCATGCTGATGTTGAAGTCGGAGCGTTCCTGCTTGTTCGTCTTGCTGCCCAGCAGCACGTCGACATAGGCGTCGAAGGCTTCCGTCGGCCGGAACTCGACGCTCAGCAGGCCGTTCAGGCGGTCGCGCTGCCCCTCGAAGTACACGGGGCGGGGCAGGCGGGGCACATAGCCGTTGTCCAGCTGCTGGTTGGTCGCACCGGGATTGAGTGTCTTGAGCAGTGCAGCGTCGATGGCCTGGCCGGCGGTCAGCGTCTGGGTCACGCCGCCGACGGTATAGGTGCCGGCCGCAGCAGCAGGCACGGTCGTGGGAATGTTCCAGGCGCCGGCAGTCGTACCGGCCGTGCCTGCGGTCGACTGCGACGGGATGGCCAAGCGGGGGGTGATCCAGTCCTGCACATAGCCCACCTCGAAGCCGCGGGTCGCCACGCGGTTGCGGGCGAAGGACGCGCCGACGAGCACGCCGAAGGTGTCGCCAAACGTGGTGCTGTACAGCGCCGTGCCGCGCGTGCTGGCGTGCGGCGACGGGTCGTTCTTGGCCAGTTGCAGCTTCAGCACGCCGCGTGTGCCGGCCTTGTCGAAGGGCCGGGCGGTGCGCATGTCCACAACGCCGGCGATGGCACCTTCCAGCGTCTGCGCCGTCGGGCTCTTGGACACGGTGACACGCGAGAACAGGTCGCCGGGCAGGAAGTCGAGGTCGACCTCGCGGTTCGCGTTGGAGGCGCTGCCGCCACTCGTGCCGGCGGACGCGATCGGCGCGCCGTTCAGCAGGATGCGCGTGAAGTTGGAGCCGAGGCCGCGCACCTGGATGTTCAGGCCTTCACCGGTGAAGTCGCGGTTGACCTGCACGCCTGGCACGCGGGAGATCGATTCCGCGAGGTTGTTGTCGGGGAACTTGCCGATGTCCTCGGCGTGGATGGAGTCGGACAGGCCGACGGTGTCGCGCTTCTCACGGGCCGAAGCTGCCAGCGAGCTGCGGAAGCCGCTCACCACCACGGTGTCGAGCTGCTGTTTGTCAGCAGGTGCAGCGGGTTGCTGCGCATAGGCTTGACTGACGAGCCCTGCCAGCACGGACAGCGTCATTGCGCCACGAGCGGCCCGCAACGGGCGACGGTAAGCCCGGACACGTGGGGTATTTTTCATTTTTGTCTCCTATGGCCGCGAGGGCCGGAACGTTGGAAGCCTTGCCAGGCCCTTGGTGCACAGCGCCAGGCGGCGCTTGTGCATCGTTGAAGCAAGTCCGTGTGCTGTTGCCATCACAACGGAGCCTGCGGAATTCACTGTCAGAAATTCAATTGTTAGACGCTACCAATCGCGTGGTACCTGGGTTTCACCCTTGCGACTTCAGGCCCGCGGTGCCCTGAGGTGGCTTCTCGTGGGCAAGGACTTCGGGTGATACGGAAATCGACATTGATCCGCGAAAAAAAGTGATCAAACCGACTCTGCGTGGTGTTGCGATTTGGCCAACTGGTTGACTGGTTTCCGGCGCAAGAGGGGCCTGTTGGTTCCGGTTTTCATAGATAAGCCAGCGCCGAAAACTCACTTGGAAGAGGCGGGCGCCGGCGCAGCGTTTGAGATGGGTAATGGCGCCGCGTTTGTGCGGGCGTTGCTACCGGGTCGTCTGCAAGGGAGCCATGTCATACGACCGAAACCTTGCGTGATTGCGTTATCAGTAGCGACTGAGCGAAGCGTTGTGGCGGCTCGTCACACCGGCGCTGAACAGGCCTTGGGTCGTGACAGCCGAGTTCGAGAAGCTGCCTGTCCATGCCGCCCTTTCCCGGCTGGACACCGATCTGCTCGCGGGCTGCCCGCCCCTGCGGCGCGCGGTAGGACGAACATGAAAACCGGTGCGCCTCAACCGGCGCTAGGGAAGGTTGTCCTTCAGGTAGATCTCGATGCGAATCGGGTCGACGCCGTGCAGCACCGGGCGCCTTGCCAACAAGTTCAGCGCCAGATGGCAAGAAGCCCGCGCTTCGTGTGAAACCGATTGGCCGATGACGGCGCTGGCGCTGTCATCCAGCAGGGCGGCGCGCGTGTCGGGCGTCAGTTCATGACAGACCCACGCGACCCGGCCGGTTGCGCCCGCCCCGCGCACTGCGGCGTGGATCCCGCTGTTGCCTGCACCGATGCTGTACAGCCCCACCAGATCAGGGTGCGCAGCGAGCAATTCCATTACAGCGGCTCGCGTGAGGTCGTCGCGGTCGTTGCATTCCATGGGTTCCAGCAGCGCCAGCCGAGGGTGCCTTGCGCCCATCAACTCGCCGAAACCTCGCAGGCGCTCGGCGTGGTCCTGCAAGCCGCGAGAGCCCATGATGATGCCGACGCGCCCACTCCGCTCGCCGGTGGAGCGGCCGAGCAGGGTGCCGGCTGTGCGGCCGGCAGCTGCGTTGTCTATGCCCACGAAATGCGTCGTTTGGCGCGTCGCGATCTGCGACACCAAGGTCACAACACAGGTGCCGTCCGCCGCCGTGCGTTCGACGGCTTCGCGCACCAACGGATGGTCCTGCAGCATCAGCACGATCGCGTCGTACTGCCCACGCAAGCGTTTCACTGCCGCAGCCGCAGCGGCGGGTGCGAAGGCATCGGTGGTGCGAATTTCTATGCGAGCCCCTTGTTCGAGCAACCAGGGAGCGAGCATCTCCAACTCGCTGCGCAGCATGGTGACGAAGTAGTTGTCACCGGCAGGCAGCAGGAAGCACAGCAGCGAGGCGCGATTGCGGGCAGGCGCCCGTGCTTGGACGACGGAGAGCCGCTGCAGGGCCTGCTGCACGCGTAGCAGCGTGCGATCACTGACGCCGGGGCGATGGTGCAGCGCGCGGTCGACCGTGGCCAGACTGACGCCAGCTTCACGGGCAACGTCGTTCAGCCGCGCACGATGTTCGTGTTTGGCGGAGGGCAATCGGATGCCCATGCTATCCAGGGGAGCGGATTGAGGATGCACGCTTGTCTCCGGATTCTTGTTATCGCTATCATATGAACTGATAGCTAACATGATCTTGGTGTTTCTACGGCTTCACCATGTGGCCGCCCTATCAGCGAGTCATGGGACGGCGGCACCGTCTTTCAGGATGCAGCGGTCCAGATGCTCACCAGGCGGAACGGCTTTCGCTAGCTTGGCAGTGGCTCGTGCAAGCACGAACTACTGTCAGCGTGGCGGCGTCGGACGTCACAGCGCCCGCGGGCTTCACGGTTGCTCCCTCAACAGCTTGTGCAGCGTCGGCGCCATTGCGCGCTGCCAGATGTCGTAGCCCTTGGCGTTAGGGTGAAGGAGGTCTGGCATGACGTCCCTGCTGAGCGTGCCGTCCGCATTGAGGAGGGCGGCATTGATATCCAGGAAGTGAACGCTGCGACCATTGGCCAAGCCCTGGATGAGCTTGTTCGTCTGCTCGTTGATGCCGCGCAGGAAGTCGTTCGGCTTGTCGCCGCGCGAGAAGATCGCCAGGAGCAATACCTGGGTTTTGGGCAGGCGCTTGCGCAGCTCATCGAGCAGGCGTTTGATCCCGGCCGCCGTCCTCTCCGGGACCTCTGCCCGATGTCCGGCGTTGTTGGTGCCGATCATCAGCACCGCCACCTTCGGCGCGATGCCGTCGACCTCGCCATGTTGCAGCCGCCACAGTACGTTTTCGGTGCGGTCGCCGCCGAAGCCGAGGGCGAGCGCATGGTGCGGCGCGAAGTGGCGCTGAAAGACTTCGCTGCCTTCCTTTTCCCAGCCCTGGGTGATGGAGTCGCCGATGAAGACGATCTCTGGCGGCGTGCCGGCGGCAATGAGCCTGGCCTTCTCTTCAAGCTTCTGCTCATGGCGTGGCCGCCACCAGTCAATGGCCCACGACTCGTCGAGCGTCGCCGGCGTGACCGACTCGGTGCGGTAGTCCGGGCAGGCCAGGCCTGCCTTGGCGGTGCGCGTGATGCGCACGTTGGCGACGCTGACGCGGCCCGCCCCGGTTGCCTCGATGCCAAACGGCAGCCCGACCCTTGAGAAGTCGGCCCCGTCGCGCACAAAGCAGCTCATGGGCAGCGCGACGTGCTGCCATCCCTTGCCGGCCCAGCGGCGGGCAGGTTCGATCAGGTTGACCGCCCGGTCGCAGCCCTCGCCGCATCCGACCTTGGCCCGCACGCCGCCTTTGGCCAGTTCGGCCACGTCGAGATCGAATTCCAGCGTGCCGCCCTCGTAGGGGCGCAGGTCCAGCGGCTCTGTGCTCTCGATCCGCAGCGAGGCCTGCCAGAGGTCTTTCCACTCCAGCAGCACGGCCTCGCGCTGACCACCTCTGATCAGAGCGCTGGCGCCGACGAAGCCAGCACGGGCGTATTTAGCGGTTGGCGGCGGCGCGACGACGCTGTCGCCCGCCAGTTCGACCTGCTTCTCCCAATGGCCTACGACGATGCGCCAGGCGCCGGCCGGTGCGGGAAGGATGGTCAGGTCAGGGCTTGGCTGCGTTTGCGCCACGCCAGCGAAGAAGACTGAAGCGGCGCCGAGCAGACCGGCGGCAGCACGTTTGGAGGTGATTCTGGAGAAGAGGGCGCTGGTCATTGGTGATAGCCGCCACAGGGCGGTGAGCCGGGCAGCCGCTGATTTGCTGCCAACATTTTGGTCATGCCACTTTGCCATATCGGTCGGGGGCCGTCCTGGGATTTTCCCCAGGGCTCACCGCTGCGCCGTCAGAGTCGCTAGCATTTGGTCAGTCCAATTGCCAGTCGTCCCACATGACTCAACAACGAAGCGGTGAACCTCGACGGCAATATCAGCTGGCCGCCGACCGCATTCGCGCGCTTATCGAGACCGACGGCATCACTACGGGATCGCGCCTGCCGGCGGAGCGTGAGCTGGCGTTGCGGCTCGGTGTGTCGCGACCCACTCTGCGCGAGGCGCTTCTGGCCTTGGAGATTGAAGGCCGTGTCGAAATACGCGGCGGCTCGGGGGTGTACCTCTGCGCCGCGCAAGGGGGTGAGGCGGCGACGCTCCCACTGGGGGAGAGTCCCGAGGAGCTCATGCAGGCGCGAGTCGTGCTCGAAAGTGCAGTCATCATGCTGGCCGCCGCAAGGGCTACGAAACTGGGTTTGCAGCGGGTTGAGGACGCGCTGGACGCGATGCGCGAAGACCATGTCCACGGGCGCAAGCCGGTGGAATCCGACAGGCGGTTCCACCTGAGCATTGCCGAGATGTGCGGGAACCCGGTGCTTGTCGGCATGGTTGAAACGCTCTTCGATGGGCGCCACAGCCCGCTCGCCAAGCACATGAGCGGCCGAGTCGAATCGCCGCATACCTGGCATGCCGCGCTGGTGGAGCACGAAGCCATCGTCCATGCGCTGGCTGCTCGCAACCCCCAAACCGCTTCAGCTGCGATGTGCAGCCATTTGCTCGCCTCGCGTGGCCGCTGGATCGGGGTTTCCTCTGAACCGGGTTTCCGTAGCGACGCCGACTAATGAGTGGCCGTGAAAAACGGAATCACATGGAGATCAAATTCAGCGTGCGTGACCGATTTTGTCTATGAATCGGGCAAAAAAAGACCGCCTCTGGGACGGTCTTGAATGACTTGAGAATATTGCTCTGGCGGAGAGGGCGGGATTCGAACCCGCGGTGGGGATAAACCCACACACGCTTTCCAGGCGTGCGACTTAAACCGCTCATCCACCTCTCCTGCAAGCCCGCAATCATAACGCAACGTAGCGGTCAAACGCAGGAGGGCAGCGGGCCGATGGCGCGGCGCCACTCGAGTTGATGAACGACATTGTTCAAATGGACCGTGCAGAGGGAAAGGCTCCTGACCCCAGAGCTTTCAGAACAGCGTCTCCTCGATCGCTTTAGTTCGGCGTCCCGCACTTCTTGTGCCCGCCACCGCCCTTCAGGGTCTTCGCGGATTTTTATCCAAGCGTCGTCAAACCTTGCCACCGGCCTTGAGCAGGCTCATGGCGGTGCCAATCAGACCGGCCACCTCACTCATATTGCCGGGCACGATCATGGTGTTGTTCTTCTGCGCGAGCTGCGCAAAGGCATCCACCGCTTTCTCTGCCACCTTGAGCTGAACGGCCTGGTCGCCGCCTGGCTGCTGGATGGCGGCGGCGATCTTGCGGATGGCGTCCGAGGTGGCATCGGCCACTGCCGTGATGGCCGCCGCCTCGCCTTGGGCGCTGTTGATCTCGGCTTGCTTTTCCCCCTCTGACCGGGCAATCGCCGCTTCACGCTCGCCAGTGGCGATGTTGATCTGTTCCTGACGGCGGCCTTCGGAGGCGGCGATCAGCGCGCGCTTCTCGCGCTCGGCCGTGATCTGGGCCTGCATGGAGTGCAGGATGGCCGGCGGGGGAGTCAGGTCCTTGATCTCGTAGCGCAGCACCTTGACGCCCCAGTTAAGCGCCGCCTCGTCCAAAGCCTCGACGACCGAGGTGTTGATGACGGCGCGTTCCTCGAAGGTTCGGTCCAGCTCCATGCGGCCGATGACGGAGCGCAGCGTCGTCTGGGCCAATTGGGTAATGGCGACAACGTAGTTGCTGGCGCCGTAGCTGGCGCGCATCGGGTCGGTGACCTGAAAGTAGAGGATGCCGTCGACGGTCAACTGGGTGTTGTCCTTGGTGATGCAGACCTGGCTCGGCACGTCGAGCGCGATCTCCTTCAGCGAGTGTTTGTAGGCCAGGCGGTCGACGAAGGGCACGAGGAAGTTCAGACCCGGTGTGAGCGTGCCGTGGTACTTGCCTAGGCGCTCCACCACCCATGCGTTCTGTTGCGGGACGACTTTGATCGAGCGCACCACGAAGATGGCTGCGATGACGAGAATGACGAGTGCGATCTGGAACCCCATGAGGCCTCCCGGTGTGTTGTTGGTCTGAAGATCAGCGGTCGAGCAGCAAGCAACTGCCTTCAACCGCGCGAATCACATGCCGGCCACTCTGCGCTGGCGCTGGGCCGATGAAGCGCGCCTGCCAGGCGGCCCCACGGTATTGCACCTTGGCCAGGCCATCGGCCGTCCATGAATCGACCTGGACGGACTGACCGACGTCGAGGTTGACATCGGGATTGCTGGCGGCGGGCGCGGCTGCGGGCATGCGGCTGCGCCTGAGATGCCAAGCTATGACCGCAGCGCCGCCCACGACGGCTGCGGTCAGCACTTGGCCGGTCTCGCCCAAGCCCAGGTGCGCCGCCAGCGCACCGGCGGCGGCGCCCACGGCAAGCATCAGCAGATAGAAGGTGCCGGTGGCCAATTCGACGGCGACCAGCACGCCCGCCGCGATCCACCAGGCGGTGGCCCAGTTCCAGTCCATCTTGTCTCCCGAGATCAATGTTGTCGGGTCAGTTTATAGACTGCGCTGACACGGGCCAAACACACTGCGGCCCTACACTTCGCCGCTTCGTTTTTTGATGCCCGCCCGCTGGAGGCTGCCCATGATCCGTTTTCACTTTCCCGTCGTCATCATCGACGAGGACTACCGCTCCGAGAACACCTCGGGCCTGGGCATCCGGGCGCTGGCCGAGGCCATCCAGAAGGAAGGCATGGAGGTGCTGGGCGTGACGAGCTACGGCGACCTGTCGCAGTTCGCCCAGCAGCAGAGCCGCGCCTCGGCCTTCATCCTGTCCATCGACGACGAAGAGTTCACGCCTGGCCCGGAGATGGACCCGGTGGTGCTGAACCTGCGCAAGTTCATCCAGGAGATCCGCAACCGCAACCCGGACATCCCCATCTACGTCTACGGCGAGACGCGCACCAGCCAGCATCTGCCTAACGACGTGTTGCGTGAGCTGCACGGCTTCATCCACATGTTCGAGGACACGCCGGAGTTCGTGGCCCGCCACATCATTCGCGAGGCCAAGAGCTACCTCGATGGCCTGGCGCCGCCGTTCTTCAAGGCGCTGATGGAATACGCACAGGACGGTTCCTACTCCTGGCACTGCCCGGGCCACTCCGGCGGAGTCGCCTTCCTGAAGAGCCCGGTCGGCCAGATGTTCCACCAGTTCTTCGGCGAGAACATGCTGCGCGCCGACGTGTGCAATGCGGTGGAGGAGCTCGGCCAGTTGCTGGACCACACCGGCCCGATCGCGCAGAGCGAAAAGAACGCGGCGCGCATCTTCAACGCGGACCACTGCTTCTTCGTCACCAACGGCACGAGCACGTCCAACAAGATGGTCTGGCACCACACGGTGGCGCCGGGCGATGTGGTGGTCATCGACCGCAACTGCCACAAGAGCAACCTGCACGCCATCATCATGTGCGGCGCCATCCCCGTCTTCATGACGCCGACGCGCAACCACTACGGCATCATCGGCCCCATCCCGGAAAGCGAGTTCAGCCCGGAGACCATCCGCGCCAAGATCGCCGCCAATCCGCTGCTGGCGCACATCGACCCGGCCACCGTCAAGCCCGCCATCGTCACGCTGACGCAAAGCACCTACGACGGCGTGCTCTACAACACCGAGACCATCAAGAGGAAGCTCGACGGCTACATCCCGACGCTGCACTTCGACGAGGCCTGGCTGCCGCATGCGGCCTTCCATGACTTCTATGGGCAATTCCACGCGATGGGCAAGAACCGCCCCCGCCCGAAGGAGGCCATGGTCTACGCGACCCAGTCCACGCACAAGCTGCTGGCCGGCATCTCGCAGGCCTCTCAGGTGCTCGTGCAGGACTCGCAGAGCGTCAAGCTCGACAAGCACCTCTTCAACGAGGCCTACCTGATGCACACGTCGACCTCGCCGCAGTACTCGATCATTGCGAGCTGCGACGTGGCGGCAGCCATGATGGAGCCTCCCGGCGGCACGGCGCTGGTGGAGGAAAGCATCCGCGAGTCGCTGGACTTCCGCCGCGCGATGCGCAAGGTCGAGGCCGACTATGCCGAGGACTGGTGGTTCAAGGTCTGGGGCCCAGACTTCCTGCGCGCGCAGGACGACCATGGCAGCCAGCCGGTAGCGGACGACTGGATGTTGCATGCCGACGAGGACTGGCATGGCTTCGGTGGCCTGGCCGAAGGCTTCAACATGCTGGACCCGATCAAGTCCACCATCATCACGCCCGGGCTGGACATGGAAGGGCGCTTCGCCACGACCGGCATCCCGGCGTCCGTCGTCACCAAGTTCCTCGTGGAGCACGGTGTGGTCGTCGAGAAGACCGGGCTGTACTCCTTCTTCATCATGTTCACCATCGGCATCACCAAGGGCCGCTGGAACACGTTGCTGACCGCGCTGCAGCAGTTCAAGGACGACTACGACAAGAACGCGCCGCTGTGGCGCATCCTGCCGGAGTTCTGCGCCAAGTTCCCGAAGTACGAGCGCATGGGTCTGCGCGACCTGTGCCAGAGCATCCACCAGGCCTACGCCGAGGGCGACATTGCGCGGCTGACGACGGACATGTATTTGTCCAATCTGCAGCCGGCCATGACGCCCACCGATGCCTACGCCCACATCGCCCAGCGCCGCACGGAGCGCGTCGGCATCGATGATCTGGAAGGCCGCATCACGACTTCTCTGTTGACGCCTTACCCGCCCGGCATTCCGCTGCTGGTGCCCGGGGAGCGCTTCAACAAGAAGATCGTCGACTACCTGAAGTTCACTCGCAGCTTCAATTCCAAGTTCCCGGGCTTCGCGACCGACGTGCACGGCCTCGTGCACGAGATCGACGAAGAGACGGGGCGCGGCTTCTACTACGTCGATTGCGTCAAAGCCTGACCCTCATCAGGTCATGAAGCCCAGGTCCTGCGGCGCGAAGGCGCCGAGGGCCGGGAACGCGGTGCCGAGGCCCGCTGCGTCCACTCCGAACCAGCGCGCCAGCGTCGCGCCGAACTGCTCCAGCGAGGTGCTGGGAATGAGCGCGCCGCGGCTGCCCGAGTCGTCGGTACCGCCGAGCGCCGGGTAGGGGAAGCGGCCATAGACCTGGCCGCCCTTGACCGCGCCGCCGAGGATGAGGTGATGGTTGCCCCAGCCGTGGTCGCTGCCCGAGCCGCTCGGTTGCAGCGAACGGCCGAACTCGCTCTGCGTGAAGCTGGTGACGAGCTGCGACACGCCGAGTTCCACGGTCGCGTTGTAGAACGCACCCATCGCGTCGCCGAGCTGGCGCAGCAGGTCCCACTGCTGCCAGCTCTGGCCGCTGTGCGTGTCGAAGCCGCCAAGCTGCACGAAGAAGACCTGGCGTCGCACGCCGACGCTGCCGCGCAGCGCGACGACGCGGGCGACCTGCTGCAGCTGGCGGCCGAGGTCCGTGCCTGGGAAGACGGTGTTGACCGTCCCGGCGCCGCTGCTGCGCAGCAGCGTGCCGAGGCTGAGCGCATCACGCCTGACCTGGTTGGCCGCCTGGATCAGCTTCACGCCGCCATCCAGCGCCAGGATCTCGTTCAGCGCCTGGCTGCGCGCGGCGGTGGCCGAGGCAGGCCAGGTGTCCATGCCGCTGACGTCCAGATTGAAGCCCGGCACCAGGTTGGCGCTGGGCACTTGCGCGCCGTTGGCGAACAAGGCGCCGCCGGCCATCGACACGGCCGCCGGGAAGCGTGACGCGCCATTGCGCGCGAGGAAGGCATCCGCCGTGCGGCCGCCCCAGCCGGTGCCGCCGCCGCTGCCATTGCCAGCCTGCGTTTGCAGCATCTGGTCGGAGTGCGAGAAGAGGTTGGCGGGCAGCGTCGCCGTGCCGGCCAGGATCTGCGCACGCGTCGTCGGCGCCAGCAGCGGGCCGACGTTCGCGATCGCCGCGAGCTTGCGTTGCGCCCACAGCGGGTGGATGGTCTGCAGCCCCGAGTTCAGCGCATAGGGCAGACCGTCGGTCGTCGTGATGGGCAGCAGGCTGGCGGACTGGTCGGGCAGTGCCAGGCCGCCGCGCAGGCTGCGGTAGGCGGCGTAGGCGGCGGTGCTCTGCGGGACGAGCACGTTGTGCCCGTCGCAGCCACCAGCCAGGAAGACGCAGACGAGGGCGCGGTAGTCCTCGGTGCCTTGCGCCAGGCTCGGCAAGGCGGGCGTGGCGGTGAGCGCGCAGGCGGCGTGCAGCAGCGCGCGGCGGGTCGTGTTGTGAGCGGTCATGTTGTCGTCCCCTCTCAATGTTGGATGGCGTGCTGGCCGGACAGCAGCGTCAGGTACAGCGCCGTCTGCATGCGCTGCGTCGCGTCGGACTGGGCGTTGATCGCGTTCGCCAGGCTCTGGCGCATGGCGCTCGGCATGCGCCCCCACAGCAGCTGTTGATCCACCGCGTTGATCAGCGCCGTCGTGTCGTTGGCAACCGCCATGAACGGCTGCAGGTTGGTGCGCATGTTGGCGCCCGGCTGGGTCAGCAGTGCCCACATCAAGTTGCCGCGCAGCGTCGCCTCGGTGGGTGTGTAGATCTGGAATTCGGGCGCGGCCAGCGTGGTCTGCGGCAGGCGGAAGAGCTGGGAGTAGTGGCCGAAGACGGACGGCGGCGTCAGCGGCGTCTGGCCTGTGCGGCCGATCTCCCAGCCGAGTGCGTTGCCGGGCTGGAAACCGCCGTTAAGCGCCCGCAAGGTGGCGGCGATGTGCTGCATCGGGTCACGCAGCCGGCCGTCGTTGGTGGCGGCCAGGTCATTGCGCGCTTCCGCGTCGAGCAGGATGGCCCGCACGACGGCGCGCAGGTCGCCGCGCACGCCGCTGCCATTGTTGATGAAGACAGCCGCGACGCGCTGCACATACGCCGGGCTCGGGTTGCTCTTGACCAGTTGGCGGATCAGCCGTTGGGACACGAAGGGCGGCGTGTTGGCGTGCTGGAAGAGGCAGTCCAGCGTGGCCTTCAAGTCGGCGTCCGCACCCTGGCTGGCGGACAGGTTGCAGCCGAGGAAGCTCTTGGCCCGCTGGTCGTGGTTGACCTCTCGCAGCACCATCGGCCCACTGAAGTTCTCCCAGTTGTTGGCGCCAGTGCCGACATAGGTCCAGCCCGTCAGCGCCAGCGCGATCTGCTGCACGGTGGTCTGGTCGTAGGTGGGTATCGTCCGACCCGCAAGATCGAGCTGCGGGCTCCCGTCGGCATTCAGCTTGACGAGGCCGATGGTGAACAGCTGCGTCAACTCCCGCGCGAAGTTCTCGTTCGCCGCCGAGCCGCCGAGCGGCTTGTTGCTGTTGGCGAGGTCGAGGTACTTGCCCATCTGCGGGCTGCGTGCCACTTCCTCCAACAGCGCGCGGTAGTTGCCGAAGGCGTGCTTGCTGAGCGTGCGCAGGTGCGGCACCAGTTCGTTGGGGTAGATGTTCTTGTTGGCCGAGATGACGAGGACCTGGGCCAGCGCATAGGCCACGCGTTGGCGCAGCTGGTCCGGCGCGTCGGTCAGGCGGTTCAGCATCTGGGACGCCACGGTGGACGTGCCGTTGTCGGTCGGCAGCGCGATGGGCGTCTCGGGCAGCGCGAACTGCTCGTTCAGCCAGGCGTCGGCGCCCAGGCTCTGCACGCGGGCGACGGCCGTGGCGTTCGGGCCAAAGCTGGCCTGCTCGAGCAGGCGTGCCGCCGCGAGGTTGGCCGTGCCCTGGCCGGGGCCGGGTACGGGGGAGGGGGAGGGGGCTGGCGCGGGCGCGGGCGATGGCGCAGGAGCCGGAGCCGGAGCCGGAGCCGGAGCCGGAGCCGGGGAGGGCGCTGGAGCGGGGCCGGGTGCGGGCGCGGTGGCCGACACACTGAGGTTGACGACGTCCGAGCCGATCGCGCCCAGCCCCGTCGCCCACACCTGCACCGGCTGGCTTTTGCCCAACCACGCGCTGGGTGCGACCGCTGTGGCCTGCAGCTGCGTCGCGGAGAGCCGCGTCACCGTGGCCTGCACGTCGCCGATCTTCACGGCCACGTTGCCCGGGAAGGCCGCGCCGTTCAGCCGGATCGTGAACGCACCCACCGGCACGCTGGCCGGGCTGGCACTCCAAAGCCGAGGCTGTACCTGCGTGACGATCAACGTGATGCTGCCGGACTTGGCGGGGTAGGCCGTGCTCGTCGCCTTGACGATGACGCTGTTGGCCACCGGCACGGCGGCCGGCGCTACATAGCGTCCCGTACTGTCCACCGTTCCCACACTGGCATTGCCGCCCGCAATATCGTTGACGCTCCAAGTCACCCCGTTCGGCGACAACGGCACATAGGCGGTGAGCTGGCGCGTGCTGGCAACTGGTAGGCTGCCGCTGCTGTAGACGGTGATGGTCTGCGCGAACAACGGCGCGGCGCCGAGACTGCCCAGCAGGGTCAGCGTGGCAAGGCGGCCAAGACGTAACGGGTGGAGGGCGGGCATGAGCGGCTCCGTGAGGCGACCGCTACTGGCGTGCAACCACCATGCCGGCATTTACCGGCGCAAAAGTGACCAGACGCGTCGCCGTTGGACGCTGCAGCTGCCGGCCGGCTGACGAGATTTGTCACAGGCCGACGGGTTGTGTCACATCGCGTTCGCAGAGCTGATGTTCGCCGATGTCACCAGATGTGAGCTTGTTACACGCGCCGCGGCCAGATGCCTAGAACTAGGGTGTCGGGAGAAATGACATCACCGGCGTTCAACCCGGGCAAGCCGCATCGATACCGATCCTGGTCTAAGAAAAATCGACGATATGGCAGTGACTTGCGGGAGCTAGGGGGGCAATCTGGCATGGGCTATGCGCCCAGTGACCGCGTCCACAACTGTTTGAGACCCCTCCATGAAAGCAACTTACAAAATCGTGGCAGCAGCGGCGGCACTGGCAATGGCCTCCGCAGCGCAGGCCGTGCCCGTCGCCTTGACCAAGCTGACAGGCATCACCGGTGGCACGCTGGCCGGCACGGCGGTCTACAAGGCTGACCTGTCCAGCGTCGGTCTCTCCAGCATCCTGTCCATCGGCATCCGCGACAACAGCAGCATGCTCGGCGGCTCAACCGGCCAGTTCTCGGGCTTCGACCTCGACGCCATCAAGCTGTCGACGACCGACTGTGCCGACGCCGCCTGCGCCAGCGCAGCGCTCGGCTTGTCGGTGTTCGACTTCACGACCGGCACCGTGTTTGCGGCGGGCGCCCAGCGCGCCCCGGCCGATGCCAAGCTCTTCGGCACGGATGGCTCGGGCATGGCGGTCGACAACGCCGTCGCGACGCTGGGCCTGTTCGATGCAGAGTCCTCGACCGGCAGCCCCTTCGGTTTCCTGAGCATGGGTGACGACGGCATCATCGACTTCAACCTGACCGCAGCAGTCACGACGACCGGCCTCTTTCTCTACATCGGCGAGGTCGGCGACAACGGCGAGGTCGCGGCCGGCTCCATCATCGTGCGCGACACGAACTCGGTGCCCGAGCCCGCTGGCCTGGCGCTGCTCGGCCTGGCCGCAGCAGGCGTCGCCTCCCGGCGCCGCCGCTGAGTCAGCCTTACTCCCCGGCCATCGCGATCTGGCTAAAGCCGCCGTCCACGTAGGTGATCTCGGCGCTGATGCCAGCCGCGAGGTCGGACAGCAGGAAGGCGGCGGTGTTGCCGACGTCGTCGATGGTCACGTTGCGGCGGATCGGCGCCTGGGCCGCAAATTGGCCCAGCAGCTTGCCGAAGTCCTTGATGCCGGATGCCGCGAGCGTCTTGATCGGGCCGGCCGAGATGCCGTTCACCCGGACGCCCTTCGGGCCCAGCGCCTGCGCGAGGTATCGCACGCTGGCCTCTAGGCTCGCCTTGGCCAGGCCCATGGTGTTGTAGTTGGGCACGATGCGCAGGGCGCCGAGATAGCTCAACGTCAATAGGGCGGCGCCGGCGCGCAGCCGCGGCGCCGCGAGTTTGGCCATGGCCGGAAAGCTGTAGGCCGAGATATCGTGGGCGATGCGGAAGTTCTCGCGCGTCATGCCTTCGAGAAAATCGCCGGCAATCGCTTCACGCGGCGCAAAGCCAATCGAATGGACGAAGCCGTCGAACTCCGGCCAGGCCGCGCCGAGTTGATTGAACAGCGCTTCCAGTTGTTCATCGCTGGTCACGTCGCAGTCATAGATCAGCTGCGAACCAAACTCGGCAGCGAACTCGGTGATGCGCTCCTTGAAACGCTCGCCCTGGTAGCTGAACGCCAGCTCGGCGCCTTCGCGGTGGCAGGCCCGGGCGATACCGTAGGCGATGGAGCGGTTGGACAGCACGCCCGTGATCAGCAGCCGCTTGCCGGCGAGAAAGCCCATTCTTGTCTCCTGTGAGGTCTCAAACAGCCTCAGATTCTGTCACGCGCAGTGGCCCGCGACTTGCCGGCATGGGACTTGCACCGTACAATCCGACTTTCACCGAAAACGGGGCTAGCGCCTCGCCAGCCCCGGACGACATCCCCCGGCGCTGGCCGTCATTGGTTTTGGTGAAACGAGTTGGGCGGATTCATCCAGCCCATTTTTTTTGCTTTTTCGCTTTTCTTCTAGATCCAAACCCGCCCCCGCATGAGTTGGCAAACCGCTGTGGAAACGACCGTAACCGGACTCGGTTATGAACTCGTGGACTGCGAACGCAGTGCCAGTGGTGGAACGCTGCGCGTGACGATCGACAAGCTGGGCCCGCAGGTGGGTGCCGGCGAGCTGATCGACGTGGATGACTGCGAAAAGGTCACCCGCCAGTTGCAGTATGTACTCGAGGTCGAGGGTTTGGAGTATTCCCGGCTTGAGGTGTCCTCGCCGGGTCTGGACAGGCCGCTGAACAAGGCTGCGCACTACGCGCGCTTTGCGGGCCAGGAAATCGACATCACGCTCAAAGCACCTTTCCAGGGCAAGAAAAAGTACCGCGGCGTGGTGAGCGCCCAGCCGCAAGCTGAGAACGACCAGGCCTGGCGTCTGGTGTTCGACGACGGCGAGGCCGATCAGGCGCTGGATTTCACGCTCGATGAAGTGCGTGAGGCACGTCTCGTGCCGGTGATCAGCTTCAAGGGGCGTGGCGGCGAGCCGGCGCCCGACCGCAAGCCGGGCCAGCGTGGCGTCATCAAGCCGAAAAAAGCAGCAGCTAAGAAACAAGCGGGCGCATCCACCGAGGTGGCGCCCGGCCAAGACAAGGTTGACGGAGGTCTCAAGCAATGAACCGCGAAATGTTGATGCTGGTGGACGCGATCTCACGCGAGAAGAGCGTGGAGCGCGATGTCGTGTTCGGTGCGGTCGAAGCCGCCCTGGCATCGGCCACCAAGAAGTTTTACGGCGCTGAGGCCGACATCCGCGTCAGTGTGGATCGCGAATCGGGCGAGTACGAGACCTTCCGCCGTTGGCACGTCGTCCCGAACGAGGCCGGCCTGCAGATCGCCGACGCCGAGATCCTGCTGTTCGAAGCCCAGGACCAGATCGCCGACATCGAGGTGGACGACCACATCGAAGAGCCCGTCGAGTCCGTGCCCATCGGCCGCATCGGCGCGCAGGCGGCCAAGCAGGTCATCCTGCAGAAGATCCGCGATGCCGAGCGCGAGCAACTGCTGAACGACTTCATGTCGCGCGGCGAGAAGATCTTCGTCGGCACGGTCAAGCGCCTGGACAAGGGCGACATCATTGTCGAAAGCGGCCGCGTGGAAGGCCGCCTGAAGCGCAGCGAGATGATCTCGAAAGAGAACCTGCGCACCGGTGACCGCGTGCGCGCCATCATCCTCGGCGTGGACCCGACGCAGCGCGGCCCGCAGATCATGCTGTCGCGCTCCAGCCCCGAGTTCATGAAGGAACTCTTCGCGCAGGAAGTGCCGGAAATCGAGCAAGGCCTGCTAGAGATCAAGAGCTGCGCCCGCGACAGCGGTTCGCGCGCCAAGATCGCCGTCATCAGCCATGACCGCCGCGTCGATCCCATCGGCACCTGTGTCGGTGTGCGCGGTTCGCGCGTCAACGGCGTGACGACCGAGCTGGCCGGCGAGCGCGTCGACATCGTGCTGTGGAGCGAAGACCCGGCCCAGTTCGTCATCGGCGCGCTGGCCCCGGCGAATGTGCAATCGATCGTTGTCGATGAAGAGCGCCACGCGATGGATGTCGTCGTCGACGAGGAAAACCTCGCCATCGCCATCGGCCGTGGTGGCCAGAACGTGCGCCTGGCGTCCGAACTGACCGGCTGGCGCATCAATATCATGTCGGCCGAAGAATCGGCCGCCAAGCATGAAGTCGAGGCCGAAAGCGTCCGCAAGCTCTTCGTCGAGAAGCTCGACGTCGATGCCGAGGTCGCCGACATCCTGATCGCCGAGGGCTTCACCAGCCTGGAAGAAGTCGCCTACGTCCCGATGCAGGAAATGCTCGAGATCGAGGCCTTCGACGAGGACACCGTCAACGAGCTGCGCACCCGCGCCAAGGATGCGCTGCTGACGGCGGAAATTGCTCGCGAAGAGAAGGTTGACGATGTGTCGCAAGACCTGCGCGACCTCGAAGGCGTGACTCCCGAGCTGTTGAGCAAGCTGGCCGAGGGTGGCATCAATACCCGCGACGACCTGGCCGACCTGGCCGTGGACGAGCTGGTCGACCTGTCCGGCCTGGACGAAGCGGCGGCACGCACGCTGATCATGAAGGCTCGTGAACATTGGTTCAACGACTGATCGATCAACCCACGCTGCGCCGCACCAAAAGTAATTTAAGGATCCCCACATGGCCGTGACTACCGTCGCCCAATTCGCCGCCGAGCTGAGCAAGCCGGCGAGCACGCTGCTGGAGCAGCTGCTAGCCGCGGGCGTCAAGAAGTCTTCCGTCGATGACTCGCTGAGCGAGCACGACAAGGAACGCCTGCTCGACCACCTGCGCTCTTCCCACGGCACTGCCGGGGCGGATCGCAAGAAGATCACGCTCGTCAAGAAGTCGACCACCGAGATCAAGCAAGCCGATGCCAGTGGCAAGGCCCGCACGATCCAGGTCCAGGTCAAGAAGACCCGCACCTTCATCAAGCGTGACGACGCCTCTGACGAGGCCGGTAGCGGCCAGGACGAAGCCGATCTGGCTCGTCGCGAGGAAGAGGCGCAAGCCAACGCCGCCGCACTGCGCCAGCAGGAAGAGGAGCTGAACGCCAAGGTCAAGGCCCGCGAGGACGCCGAGCGCGCCGCCCGCGAAGCCGCCGAGGCGCGCCGCGCCGAGGAGCAAGCCGCCGCCGAAGCCGCCGCTGCTGCGCAAGCCGCTGCCGCCGCACAGGCTGCAACCGAAGCCGCCAAACCGGAGGCCGTTGCCGAAGCGCGTCAGCGCAGCTCGGACAAGGCGTCTGCCGAGGCCGCTGCGATCAACAAGGCCGCCGCCAGCCGCCGCAGCAAGTCAGCACCGGTCGAGGCGCCCGCGCCCGAGCCGGTCGTTGCTGCACCGGTGGAAGCACCGGCACCGGTCGTGGTTGCTGCTCCGGTCGAGCCGCCCAAGCCGCTGCTGCGTGTGGTCAAGGCCGTCGACGCTGCTGCCGAAGAGAAGAACAAGCAGGACGACCTGGCCCGCCGCCGCAAGGCCGCCGAGTCCGAGGCCGCTGCCATCCGCGCGATGATGAACGCGCCCAAGAAGGTGATGGTCGCGGCCAAGAAGGAAGAGCCCAAGCCGGCCGAACCGGCTGCGGGCATCAAGGGCACCATCCACAAGAAGGTTGGCGCGCCTGGCGCACCGGCCGCTCCCGGGAGCACGACCGCCAAGCCGGGCGACAAGAAGTCGGTCAAGTCCGAGAAGCTGTCGTCCAGCTGGGCCGATGACGCCGCCAAGAAGCGCGGCCTCAAGACCATCGGTTCGGGCCCCGCCGGCGCCAACCGCCCGGGTGGCGGTGGCAACTGGCGTGCTCCGGCGCGCGGTGGCCGCGGTGGCCGTGGTGGTCGTGACGACAACAGCTCGAGCTTCACGCCGCCTGTCGAACAGCAGACCATCGAGGTCCATGTGCCCGAGACCATCTCGGTCGCCGATCTGGCGCACAAGATGTCGGTCAAGGCTGCCGAGGTCATCAAGCAGTTGATGAAGCTGGGCCAGATGGTCACCATCAACCAGCAGCTGGACCAGGAAACGGCCATGATCCTCGTCGAGGAAATGGGCCACAAGGCATTGCCGGCCAAGCTGGACGACCCCGATGCCTTCCTCGAAGAAGAGGGCAGCGCCGCCGAGCAGCAGCACGAATCTCTGGCGCGCGCGCCGGTGGTCACCGTCATGGGTCACGTCGACCACGGCAAGACCTCGCTGCTGGACTACATCCGCCGTTCGCGGGTGGCGGCCGGCGAAGCTGGTGGGATTACGCAGCACATCGGCGCTTATCACGTCGAGACGCCGCGCGGCATGATCACCTTCCTCGACACCCCGGGTCACGCCGCGTTCACGCAGATGCGGGCACGAGGCGCCAAGGCGACGGACATCGTCATCCTGGTCTGTGCGGCCGATGACGGCGTCATGCCGCAGACCAAGGAAGCCATCCACCATGCCAAGGCCGCTGGCGTGCCGATCGTGGTCGCGATGACCAAGATCGACAAGCCGGATGCCAACGCCGAGCGCGTGAAGAGCGAGCTCGTGGCCGAACAGGTCGTGCCGGAAGAATTTGGCGGCGAGTCGCCGTTCATCGGCGTGTCGTCCAAGACCGGAGAGGGCATCGACACGCTGCTGGAGCAGGTGCTGCTCCAAGCCGAAGTGCTTGAACTGAAGGCGCCGGTGGTGTCGATGGCCAAGGGCCTCGTCATCGAAGCCCGGCTGGACAAGGGCCGCGGCCCGGTCGCGACGGTGCTGGTGCAGAGCGGCACGCTCAAGCGCGGCGACGTCGTGCTGGCCGGCTCCACCTTCGGCCGCGTGCGCGCCATGCTGGACGAAGACGGCAAGGCCTGTACCGAGGCTGGCCCGTCCATCCCGGTCGAGATCCAGGGCCTGACCGAAGTGCCGCAAGCCGGCGACGAGTTCATGGTGCTGGGCGACGAGCGGCGTGCCCGCGAAGTGGCCACCTTCCGTTCGGGACGCTACCGTGACGTGAAGCTGGCCAAGCAGCAGGCCGCCAAGCTGGAGAACATGTTCAGCGACATGGGCGCCGGCGACGTGCAGACGCTGCCGCTCATCATCAAGAGCGACGTGCAGGGCTCGCAGGAAGCGCTGGCCGCTTCGCTACTCAAGCTCAGCAACGCCGAGGTCAAGGTGCAGATCGTCCACGCGGCGGTCGGCGGCATCAGCGAGAGCGACGTCAACCTGGCCATCGCGTCCAAGGCCGTCATCATCGGCTTCAACGTGCGGGCCGATGCCGGTGCGCGCAAGCTGGCCGAAGGCAACGCCGTCGATCTGCGTTACTACAGCATCATTTACGACGCTGTGGATGACGTGACCAAGGCGATGTCCGGCATGCTGGCGCCCGAGCAGCGCGAAGAAGCACTGGGCACGGCCGAGATCCGTGTCGTGTTCGTCGCCTCCAAGATCGGCACGGTGGCCGGCTCGATGGTCACCAGCGGTCTGGTCCGCCGTGGCGCTCGCTTCCGCCTGCTGCGCGAGAACACCGTCATCTACACGGGCGAGGTGGACTCGGTGCGGCGGGAGAAGGACGACGTCCGCGAGGTCAAGGAAGGCTTCGAGTGCGGTATCAAGCTCAAGAACTACAGCGACATCAAGGAAGGCGATCAGCTGGAATTCTTCGAGATCAAGGAAGTGGCCCGCACGCTCTGACCGTCTGCCCTTCGGGTTTACCCCGCAGACCCCGCCCGAAAGGGGCGGGGTTTGTCCTTTTAGGAAACCGCCATGAGACACAAACGCGCCATCCCCAACCGAGCTTTCCGCGTCGCCGACCAGATCCAGCGCGATCTGGCGGAGCTGATCCGCGAGCTCAAGGATCCGCGCATCGGCATGGCCACGATCAATGCGATCGAGGTCACGCCCGATTACGTCCATGCCAAGGTATTTTTCTCGGTGCTGATCGGCGACCCGGCCGAGACGCAGGAAGCGCTGAACGAGGCCGCGGGCTTCCTGCGCAACGGCCTGTTCAAGCGCCTGCAGATTCACACCGTACCGACGCTGCATTTTCAGTTTGATCGCACCATCGAGCGTGCGGCGGAGATGAGTGCGCTCATCAACAAGGCCAACGCGACACGCGCGTTGGAGGACGAGGAACCGAATGACTGAGGCTGTCGTCGCAGCGGCCCGTCGGCCTCGTGTCCAGGATGCCAACCGCCCGCCTCGCGTGCGGGTGCAGCGCCGCGCCCTGCATGGTGTGTTGTTGCTCGACAAGCCGTTGGGCTTGTCGAGCAACGACGCGTTGCAGAAAGCCAAGTGGTTGCTGCGTGCGGAGAAGGCCGGTCACACCGGCACGCTGGACCCGCTGGCCACCGGCCTGCTGCCGCTGTGCTTTGGTGCCGCCACCAAGTTCAGCCAGCTCAGCCTGGACGCCGACAAGCGTTATCTCGCGACGCTGGCCCTGGGCATCCGCACGACGACCGGCGACGCCGAGGGCGAGGTGCTGGAGCGCCGTGAGGTCGACGGCATCACGCCCGAGCAGATCGCCGTCGCCTGCGCCGCCTTCACCGGCGAGATCGACCAGACGCCGCCGATGTACTCAGCGCTCAAGCATGAAGGCAAGGCGCTCTACGAATACGCCCGGGCCGGCATCGAGATCGAACGCAAGAGCCGTCGCGTGACGATTCATGCCGTCGACATCGTCGCCGTGCAGGCTGGCACCGTGACCCTCGACGTCCGCTGCACCAAAGGCACCTACATCCGCACGCTGGCCGAAGACATCGGCACGAAGCTCGGCTGTGGCGCGTCGCTGGCCGCGCTGCGCCGCACGGGCTCCGGCAGCCTGACGCTCGACGGCAGCATCACGCTGACCGCGCTGGAAGCCCTGCCCGAAGAGCAGCGCGCCGCGCTGCTCACTTCACCCGACGGCCTGCTGGCCGACGCGCCCGAGCTGCGCCTGCCGGCCGAAGAGGCCGTCCGCTTCCTGTCCGGGTTGCGCCGCCGTGTCGACGCGCCCGATGCCGAGCGCGTGCGCGTCTACGGCCCCGAATCGCGTGCCTTTCTCGGCAGCGCCCACATCACCTCTGGCGAACTGATCGCCGACCGCCTGTTGACCCCGCCGGAGGTCCAGGCTCTGCTCTCCGCCTGAACCGGTTTTTTTTAGAAGCACGTCTCATGACCACCCCGATCCGCAACATCGCCATCATTGCCCACGTCGACCATGGCAAAACCACCATGGTGGACCAGCTCCTGCGTCAGAGCGGCACCTTCGCCGAGCACGAGAAGGTCGTCGACACCGTCATGGACAGCAATGCCATCGAACGCGAACGCGGCATCACCATCCTGGCCAAGAACTGCGCCGTCAGCTGGGAAGGCACGCACATCAACATCGTCGACACCCCCGGCCACGCGGACTTCGGCGGTGAAGTCGAACGCGCGCTGTCCATGGTCGACGGCGTTGTGCTGCTGATCGACGCGCAGGAAGGCCCGATGCCGCAGACGCGCTTCGTGACCAAGAAGGCGCTGGCCCTGGGTCTCAAGCCCATCGTCGTCGTCAACAAGGTCGACAAGCCGGGTGCCAAGCCCGACGCCGTCATCAACGCCGCCTTCGACCTGTTCGACAAGCTGGGCGCCAACGATGAGCAGCTCGACTTCCCGGTCGTCTACGCCTCGGGCATCAACGGCTGGACCTCGCTGACCGAAGGCGCGCCCGGTGAGCAGTGGGGCCCCGACATGTCGGCCCTGTTCAACACCATCCTGACGCATGTGCCCGCGCAGAAGGGTGACCCTGACGCGCCGCTGCAGCTGCAGATCTCGGCGCTGGACTACTCCACCTTCGTCGGCCGCATTGGCGTCGGCCGCATCAGCCAGGGCACGATCAAGCCCGCGATGGACGTGCTGGTCATGGAAGGCCCGGACGGCAAGACCTACAAGGGTCGCGTCAACAACGTGCTGACCTTCCAGGGCCTGGACCGCGTGCAGACCACCTCGGCCGGCCCGGGCGACATCGTGCTGATCAACGGCATCGACGACATCAGCATCGGCGTGACCGTGACAAGCCCGACCGACCCGGCACCGCTGCCCATGCTCAAGGTCGACGAGCCGACGCTGACGATGAACTTCTGCGTCAACACCAGCCCGCTGGCCGGCCGTGAAGGCAAGTACGTCACCAGCCGCCAGATCTGGGACCGCCTGCAGAAGGAGTTGCAGAGCAACGTCGCGCTGCGCGTCAGCGAGACCGATGAAGACGGCATCTTCGAAGTGATGGGCCGGGGCGAACTGCACCTGACCATCCTGCTCGAGAACATGCGCCGTGAAGGCTACGAGCTGGCCGTGTCCAAGCCGCGCGTGGTGTTCCGCACCGTCGATGGCGAGAAGCACGAGCCGATCGAGCTGGTCACGGCCGACGTCGAGGAAATCCACCAGGGCGGCGTGATGCAGGCCCTGGGCGAGCGCAAGGGCGAGCTGGTCAACATGGAGCCGGACGGCCGTGGCCGCGTGCGCCTGGAGTACCGCATCCCGGCGCGTGGCCTGATCGGCTTCACGAACGAGTTTCTGAACCTGACCCGCGGTTCGGGCCTGATCAGCAACATCTTCGACGGCTACGAGCCGCACAAGGGCGACATCGCCAGCCGCAAGAACGGTGTGCTGATCTCGATGGATGCGGGCGAAATCTTCACCTACGCCCTGGGCAAGCTGGACGACCGCGGCCGCATGTTCGTCAAGCCGAACGACCCGGTCTACGAAGGGATGATCGTCGGCATCCACAACCGCGACAACGACCTGATCGTCAACGCCACGCGCACCAAGCAGCTGACCAACTTCCGCGTCTCCGGCAAGGAAGACGCGATCAAGGTCACGCCGCCGATCGACCTCACGCTGGAGTACGGCGTCGAGTTCATCGAGGACGACGAGCTGGTCGAGATCACCCCGAAGAGCGTGCGTCTGCGCAAGCGCCATCTGTCCGAGAACGAACGCAAGCGCGCGTCGCGCGCATAAGCGCTCGACACACGCTGCGCGGCGCCTTGAGCTCCCCCCAGCCCCCCCTCCAGGAGGGGGTTCTAGCCAGTTGATTGCCCGCGCCCCGAAAGGGGCGCTCGTCTTGATGACTCACCGATCTGCTGTCTTGCTGATGCTGCTGGTCACGCTGATGTGGAGTTCGGCGGGCGTGGTCACGCGGCATCTGGACGCGGCGCGCGGCTTCGAGATCACGTTCTGGCGCAGTGCGTTCAATGCGCTCGCGTTGGTCGTCATCCTTGGCTTCATGCGGGGCAGGGCGCTTTGGTCGGCGATGCGCGGCACGGCGGTCTGGGCGTCCGGCCTGTGCTGGGCCGTCATGTTCACGGCCTTCATGGTGGCGCTGTCGTTGACGACGGTGGCCAATGTGCTGGTCACGATGTCGCTGTCGCCGCTGTTCACGGCGGTTTTTGCGCGCGTGTTCCTGCGGCAGCCGATTCCGGCGCGCACCTGGTGGGCGATTGCCGTGGCCGGTGCGGGCATCGCGTGGATGTTCGGCGGTCAGTTGGGCGGGCCGCTGCTGGGCGTGTTCGTCGCGCTCGGCGTGCCACTCGCCGCAGCGACCAATTGGTGTTTGCTGCAGAAGGTCGGGGAGGGCGGTGACATGCTGCCCGCCGTCCTCATCGGCGCGCTGATCTCGATGGCCGTCACGCTGCCGCTTGCCTGGCCGCTGCAGGCCGGTGCCCACGACCTCAGTCTGCTGGCGCTGCTCGGTGTCTTCCAGCTCGCCATCCCCTGCCTGCTGGCCGTGCGTCTGGCCCGCGAGCTGCCCGGCCATGAGATGGCCTTGCTCGGTCAGGCGGAAACCCTGCTTGGCGTGCTCTGGGCCTGGCTGTTTGCGGGCGAACACCCAGGCAGCGCGGCCTTGATCGGCGGTAGCCTCGTGCTCGCCGCCCTGATCGCCAATGAAGCCCTGGCGCCTCCTTCCGTCAACCCTGCATTGAAAAACGCATGAGCGACCTGATCCCGCCCCTGGTATCCGATGGCCACGTCCTCGCCGAAGTCAACGGCTGCCTCGGCCTCATCACACTGAACCGCCCGCAGGCGCTGAACGCCTTGTCGCTGGCCATGATCCGCGACGTGACGGCGCTGCTGCGCCACTGGGCCGCACTGCCGCAGATCCAGGCCGTGGCCGTGCTGGGTGCCGGCCGCGAAGGCAAGCCGCCGGCCTTCTGTGCGGGCGGCGATATCCGCTTCTTTCACCAGGCCGCCCATGCCGGCGACCCGGCGCTCGGCGACTTCTTCACCGAGGAATACCGCCTCAACCACCTGATCCACAACTACCCCAAGCCCTACATCGCGCTGATGGACGGCGTCGTCATGGGCGGCGGCATGGGCATCAGCCAGGGCGCCAAGCTGCGCGTGTTGAGTGACCGCTCCACGCTCGCCATGCCCGAGACCGGCATCGGCCTCTTTCCCGACGTGGGCGGCGGGTGGTTTCTCGCCCAATGCCCCGGCTTTGTGGGCGAATGGCTGGCGCTGACCGGCCAGTCCATCGCGGCGGGCGACGCGATTGAATGGGGCCTGGGCGACGTCTTCGTGCGCGCCGAGCATTGGCCCGCGCTGATTGACGACCTGCGCCACGGCGCCCAGCCCAGCGCCGAGCATGTTGTCGCCACCGTCATGGAGCGCGTCGACCTCGCGCCGTCGTCCGACCCCAAGGCCGTCGCCGATCGCATCGACCGCCATTTCAGCCTGCCGACGCTGGCCGACATCCTGGACTCGCTGGCTCGCGCAAATGACGACTGGGCGCGGCACACGCGCGCGGCGCTGCTGAAGCGCTCACCGACGATGCTGGCCGTCACGCTTGAACTGGTGCGCCGGGGCCGCCGCTTGAACTTGGCCGACGACCTGCGCCTGGAGCGCGACCTCATGCACCACGCCTTCCACCTGCGTGGAGCGGCGCGCAGCGAGACGGTGGAGGGCATACGTGCGCTGGCTGTCGACAAGGACCACGCACCGCGCTGGGTTCCGGCCACGGTCGCCGAGGTCGACCCCGGCGAGGTGGCCGCCTTCTTCGTCAGCCCATGGGCGCCGGCCGAGCATCCCCTGCGTGACCTGAGCTGAAGGGACAGCGCTTCCAACGACGGCACGGAGGGCAACTTTGAGGCCCTCGATAATCACGGCGTGAATTCCGAAGCTTTTTCTCCCTGGCGCCTGTCCGTCGCGCCGATGATGGACTGGACCGACCGGCATTGCCGCTACCTGCACCGTCTCATCACGCGCCGCACCCTGCTCTACACCGAGATGGTGACGACCGGCGCACTGCTGCACGGCGACCAGCCCCGCCACCTGGACTTCAATGCCGAGGAGCACCCGGTCGCGCTGCAGCTCGGCGGCAGCGAGCCGGCTGATCTGGCAGCCTGCGCCAGGCTGGCCGAGCGTTGGGGCTATGACGAGGTCAACCTGAACTGCGGCTGTCCCAGCGAGCGGGTGCAGAAGGGCGCCTTCGGGGCCTGCCTGATGGCTGAGCCGCAGCTCGTGGCCGACTGCGTGAAGGCCATGCACGACGCGACGTCGCTGCCCGTCACCGTCAAGCACCGCATCGGCATCGACAGGAACGAGAGCTATGACTTTGTGCGCGACTTTGTCGGCACCGTCGCCGAGGCCGGCTGCGAGGTCTTCATCGTCCATGCCCGCAATGCCTGGCTGCAGGGCTTGAGCCCCAAGGAGAACCGCGAGATCCCGCCGCTGCGCTACGAGTGGGTGGCGCAGCTCAAGCGCGAGTTCCCGCAGCTCACCATCGCCATCAACGGCGGCCTGAAGACGCCCGACGAGATCGCCGGACAGCTTGCCCACCTGGACGGCGTCATGGTCGGCCGCGAGGCCTATCACGAGCCCTGGAGCATGGCGCAATGGGATTCGCGCTTCTTCGGCCAGCCCGACCCGGCTGCGTCTCGCGAGCAGGTCGAAGACGCCTGGCTGGACTACCTCGCACGCGTGCACGCCGCCGGCCGTTCCTGGTCCTACGCCATGCGCCATGCCTTGGGTCTGTGGAACGGCACGCCGGGCGCGCGGCGCTGGCGCCAGGTCTGGAGCGACCACCGGCTGAAGACGCTGCCACCGCGTGAGGTCGCAGCGCAGGCCACCGCCGCGCGGCTCGGCCGATTGGCATGACGCCCCAGTTCGCCGTCTTCGCCACCTCGTTGGGCCATTGCGGTGTGGCGTGGCGTGGCGATGCGGGCGAAGGCCTGATCGGGTCGCAACTGCCGGCCGCCGACGTCGATGCGTTGCGGGACCTGATGCACCGCCGATTTGAGAATGCCATCGAGGCCGAGCCGCCAGCGCCGGTGCTCGCGGCCATTGGGCTGATCCGGCGCCTGCTGGCCGGGGAGACGGCCGACCACCGAGAGCTGCTGGCCGTGAAGCTGGACGACCGCAGCGTGCCCGAGTTCGACCGTCAGACGCTGTGGCTGACGCGCCAGATTCCCGTCGGCCAAACCCGCACCTATGGTGAACTGGCGGCAGCGCTGGGCGAGCCGGGCGCGGCGCGCGCGGTGGGTCGAGCCGAGGGCCACAACCCTTTTGCGCCCATCGTGCCCTGTCACCGGGTGATGGGTGCCGGCGGTGCGCCGACAGGTTTCTCGGCGCCCGGCGGCGTCGAGACCAAGCGGCGCATGCTGCTTATCGAAGCGCGCGCCGCGGGTCAGTTCGCGGGCGACCAGCAACGCTTGTTTTAACTGTCTGACAAAGCGGTGGATGGCGTCCTACGAGGCGCTCCTGCCTTGGCCGATGGCTGCTGGACAAAGTGCCTTTTCCAATCGTGACACCGGCACCTGGCCGGGGGCCACGCGGATCAGGAGCCGTCCATGTCTTACACCCGCCAGCATGCGCGGAACTCTGCGGCCTTGCTTTTGGCAATGGCCTTGGCCGCGTGCGGAGGAGGCGGCGGCGGGGGAGCTTCCGGCGCTGTCGGATCGTCGCCTGCGCCCGCTGCGCCGGCTCCTTCACCGGCACCATCCCCGTCGCCAGCGGCATCGGCGCCGTCGCCCGCCGTTCCGCCGCCTCCTTCGGAAGCCAGTGCGCCCGGCAGTGGCGTCGTGTGCACGCCGGAAGATCTGATCCAGCCCCGTTCGGGCGCTTTCGCGCTGGTCAACCTGACGCGCCTCGCATTGGGCCTGCCACAGCTGACGCGCCTGCCCGCTCTGGACGGCACGGCGCAGGCCCACGCCCGGTATGTCATCGTCAACAACGAAGCCGGCGTGACCGAGTCACCCGATCGGCCTTGCTTCACCGGCACCGATCTTGAGCAACGGCTGACCGCTGCGGGCGTCGCCTCGACCGAGTCACCGGGGCTGCGTCAGCGCACCGAGATCGTCTTGGCGTACAGGGTAGCGGCCGGCGCCGAGCCCGAACCCTGGGCCTACGCCAACGACATGTTGAGCAATCTCTATGGGCGCATCGTCCTGCTCGACGCGCGCCTGCAGCAGGTGGGCCTGGGCTACTCGGCCGAAGCGGGCGGTCAGCGGCGGGCTCTGGTGCTGGACACGACGGTGTCGGCCGGCGCGGCCTTGCCCAACCCCGACGTCTTCGCCGTGTGGCCACGCGACGGCGCAACGGGCTTGCCAACGCGGATGCACCCGTCCGACGTGAAGCCGCTGGCTGCCGGTCTTGTCGAGGGCTATCCCATCACGCTGCATGCGGGCGCAGTGGTGCAGGTCACGCGCTTCGTCATGTTCACTGCGAGCAGCGGCGCACCTGTTGAAGCCACGGCAGTCACCGGCGCCAACGACAGGAACGGCCTCCTGACGGCGAGTGAGGCGGCGCTTGTGCCTCATGCGCCTCTGGCCGCCGGCACGACCTACCGGGTCGAGTTTGACGGCATCGTGGGCGTAACGCCGCTAAGCCTTGTGTGGTCGTTCACCACGACGCCCTGATCGCACAGTCGGCCGAGCTTGCCCCGCACGAGGTCACGTGACTCTGCGGCGTGCCGCTGCGCTGCCGCGACAATCGCGCATGTCCTTTGCATCCCTTGGCCTCACGCCCGCCCTGTTGCGCGCCGTGCGCGAACAGGGCTACCACGCCCCCACCGCCATCCAGGTGGCCGCCCTGCCTCCCGTGCTGGCGGGCCGCGACGTGCTGGCCCTGGCCCAGACCGGCTCGGGCAAGACGGCTGCCTTTGCCCTGCCGCTGCTGCAACGGCTGGTCGACTCGCCGCCCCGGCCCGGTCCGCGTGCATTGGTGCTGGCGCCAACGCGCGAGCTGGCGGTGCAGACCGCCGAGTTCCTGCGCGAGGTCGCGGCCCTGCTGCTGCACCGGCCCCGGGTCGCGCTGGCCTTTGGCGGCGTGTCGATCAACCCGCAGCTGATGGCGCTGCGCGGCGGCTGCGATGTGATGGTGGCCACGCCCGGCCGCCTGCTCGACCTGCTGGATCACAACGGCCTGACGCTGGCCGGCGTGCAATGCCTGGTGCTGGACGAAGCCGACCGCCTGCTGGGCCAGGGCTTTGCGGAGGAGCTCCAGCGTGTGCTCAGCCTGCTGCCCGCGCAGCGCCAGTCGCTGCTGTTCTCCGCCACATTTCCGCCGTCCGTGCAGGCCTTGGCCGGGCAACTGCTGCGCGATCCGGTCCGCATCGAGATCGAGGAAGCGCCGCCGCGTATCACTCAGCGCGCCATCCAGCTCGACCGCGCGCAGCGCCTGCCCGCGCTGCGGCAGTTGCTGAAGGAGGGAAGCTGGGAGCGGGTGCTGGTCTTCGTGGCCAGCCGCTACGCCGCCGAGCTGGTGTCGGACAAGCTCTTTGCCCATGGCTTCAAGGCCGGCGCCTTGCATGGCGAGCTCAGCCAGGGTGCGCGCGGCGACGTGCTGGCCGCGCTGAAGGCGGGCAGCGTCAAGGTGCTGGTGGCCACCGATGTGGCTGCGCGCGGCCTGCACATCGACGCGCTGGACGCCGTCATCAACTATGAGCTGCCGCGCTCCGCGGCCGACTACACCCACCGCATCGGCCGCACCGGCCGGGCGGGGGCCGAAGGCCTGGCCATCAGCTTCATCTGCGCGGACAGCCCGGACAACGCCGAGAGCCATTTCCGCCTCATCGAGAAGCGCCAGGGCCAGCGCGTTCCGCGCGAGCGCCTCGCCGGCTTCGAGCCCGAGGCCGTGGCGAGCGAGGCGCAGGCGGCAGGTGGCATCAAGAGCACGACGCGCAAGAGCAAGAAGGACAAGCTGCGGGAAGCCGCGGCCAGGGCAGCCGACCATGGGCATTGAGATCGAGCGCAAGTTCCTCGTCACGGACGACGGCTGGCGCGGCCAGGCCTCGAGCCAGACGCGCTTCAGCCAGGGCTACCTCAGCCGCGACCCGGCCCGCACGGTGCGCGTGCGCATCGCGGGCCAGCAGGCCTTCCTGACCATCAAGGGCGCCACGCACGGCGCCACGCGGGCCGAGTTCGAGTACGAAGTGCCGCTGACGGACGCCCAGGCGCTGCTGGCGCTGTGCGACGGCCCCGTCGTCGAGAAGGTCCGCCACTTGTGCCCGTTTGATGGCATGACCTGGGAGGTGGACGAGTTTCTCGGTGCCAATGCCGGCCTCGTCGTCGCAGAGATCGAGCTGGCTTCGGAAGCCCAGTCGTTCGCGTCGCCCGCATGGCTGGGTGACGAGGTGACCGGTGATGGCCGCTACGTCAACGCCAACCTGGCGGTGCACCCGTTCACGAGCTGGGGCCGCTGAATTAGGGGGCGGCGAATCCGGCCGCTGCGGGTCTGCGTAAGTCCGGTGACGCATGTCACAGGCTGGCAATGCCAGCCAACGAAGATGCGCCGTCCTGGTCTGCCCCACACCCGTGCCCCCCATCCTGTCATCCCTGCTGCAACGAACGCGCACTGGCATCCTGATGCTGCTGCTCGTTGTGTTGCCGTTGCAGAGCGTGGCCCAGCTCATGGCCAGCTTGCAAGGGCACCGCCATGTGCATACCGCAACGGCGTCGCCGTCGCCTTTGCGGGCGCTGCTGGACCATCTGCATGCCGCCCAGGACCCGCGTCTGCAGGCGGCCAGGCTCAGCTGGGTGGTGAGCGAGGGGCCGGCGGCGGAGCTGCATGCGCACGGCGGCGTGTTCCACAAGCACTCGCAAGACCAGGCCGATGTGCTTGAGGTCGGCGAGCCGGCGGACGATTCCGTGCAAAGCGGCGCGACCGCGTTCCTGGCCTGGCTGCCGGCTGCGCTGGCCTTGCCGGTCGGCGAGCGCAACGAGCGGCCGGCCACTGCCGGTCGCGACTGGCGCGACCGGGTCGTCGCGCCACCGCTGACGCCGCCTCGCGGCTGAGCTCAGCCGAACGCCTCCTGCTTTCCGCCTGTCCTGCTGCGACAGGTGGCCCCTGCGCACGCCCGCAGGCCCCGGTTTCCCGAGATTTTCCATGCCCAAGAATCGCTTCCAGCCGACGCTGCTGGCCGCTGTCGCCTGCCTGTTCGCTGCTTCCGCCGCGCAAGCGCAGGTTGAACGGCCCGTCGTCGTCGCCACCGCCGTGCTCGACAAGGTTGAAGTGGCGGGCCGCCACTACGACAACGCCATCGGCAGCGCCGACGCCGCCTCGCAAGGCACCATCCGCGCCGAACTGCTGAAGAGCCGCCCCGCACTGCGCCCCGGCGAAGTGCTGGAGTTCGTGCCCGGCCTCATCGTCACGCAGCACTCCGGCGACGGCAAGGCCAACCAGTATTTCCTGCGCGGCTTCAACCTCGACCACGGCACCGACTTCGCCACCAGCGTCAACGGCCTGCCGGTCAACATGCCGAGCCACGGCCACGGCCAGGGCTATTCGGACCTGAACTTCCTCATCCCCGAGTTGGTGGACCGCATCGAGTACCGCAAGGGGCCGTACTTTGCGAAGAACGGCAACTTCGCTGCCGCCGGCTCGGCCGACATCGCCTATCGCAGCACGCTCGACGAGAGCTTTGCCGCGCTGACGCTGGGCCAGCGTCAGTTCCAGCGCTTCGTCGGCGCCGGCTCTGCGGCGATCGGGGGTGGGCTGACCCTGCTGGGTGCCGTGGAGGTCCAGCACAACGACGGCCCGTGGAAGTTGCCGGAGCGCCTGCGCAAGAGCAATGGGGTAGCCACGTTGTCCGGCGGTACGAAGACCGAGGGCTGGAGCGCCAGCTTGATGGGCTACGACGCGAACTGGCAGTCGACCGACCAGGTGCCCGAGCGCCTCATCACGATAGGCACATACAACGGCCAGCCCTTCGGCCGCTTCGACGCCATCGACACCAGCGACGGCGGCGAGACGCGCCGCACGAGCGTCTCCGGCGAATGGCATCGCAACACGGGTGCCGAGACCACGAACGTCGCGGCCTATGCGATGAACTACCGGCTCAAGCTCTTCTCCAACTTCACCTATGCGCTGGAGCGCCCCGACGACGGCGACCAGTTCTCGCAGCAGGACAAGCGCAGCGTCTACGGTGCCAGCGCCAGCCATGCCGTGGAGCACGGGCTGGGCAACCTGCCGGCGAAGAGCGAAGTCGGCCTGCAACTGCGCCACGACCGCATCCGCGTCGGCCTGTATGACACCGTGGAGCGCCGCATCACCGGCACCACGCGCGACGACGAGGTGCGCGAGACCCAGCTTGGCGTCTACGGGCAGACCTCGGTGGAGCTGACGCCCTGGCTGCGCAGCGTCGTCGGCCTGCGGGCAGACCAGGCGCGCTTCAAGGTCAACAGCTTGAGCAACCCAGCCAACTCCGGCAGCGCCTCGGCGCATCTGTTGTCGCCCAAGCTGTCGCTGATCGCCGGCCCCTGGGCCAAGACGGAGTTTTTCTTCAACGCCGGTCGGGGCTTTCACAGCAACGACGCGCGCGGCACCACGGCCGCGGTCGACCCCCGGACCGGCGATGCCGTCGACAGGGTGCCGGGTCTTGTCGCCGCACGCGGCCTGGAGCTGGGTGTTCGCACGGAGTGGGTGCCGGGCCTGCAAAGCTCGGTGGCGCTGTGGAAGCTGGACTTCGACTCCGAGCTCGTCTACGTCGGCGACGCTGGCGCCACCGAAGCGAACCGGCCGAGCAAGCGGCACGGCATCGAATGGAACAACCGCTATGTGCCCGCGCCCTGGCTGCTCATCGACGCCGACCTCGCCTGGACGCATGCACGCTTTGCGGACTTTGATGCGGGCGGCAACCGCATCCCCAATGCCGTCGACAAGGTCGGCTCCATCGCCGTGACGCTCCGCGAACTGGGCCCATGGTCGGCCAGCCTGCAATGGCGCTACCTCGGCTCGGGTTCCCTGATCGAGGACAACAGCGTGCGATCACGCGCGTCGCTGACGACCAACCTGCGCGTCAGCCGCAAGCTGTGGCACAAGGCCGAGCTGACGGTGGACGTGTTCAACCTGACCGACCGCAAGCTCAACGACATCGAGTACTTCTACGAGTCGCAACTGCCCGGAGAGGCCGCGCCGGTGGCCGACCGGCATGTCCACCCCGCTGAGCCCCGCACGTTGCGTGTGACGCTGAAGATGGGCTTCTGAAGAGGGTGACGCCGCGCGATGGCGAGCTGCTGGCGGTGGCGCCACCTTGAAGCGCTTTTGCACGCGGCCCGATCCAGGCAATGCACCAGAGTCATGCGCCTGCTGAAGGCGTGAATGCTGGATCGGTATCCATGCTGGCCCGTTTCTCGCATCTACTCGCGCTCTGTCTTTACCCTCAGAGGAGAACCCCGCATGCAATCCATGACCTTCGGCCTGCGCGCCGCCTGCGCCTCGCTGCTGGCGGCCAGCGCCTTCGCCTGCCTGCCGGCGCTGGCCCAGACAGCCAAACCCACCGTGGTGATCCTCGCCACCGGCGGCACCATCGCCGGTGCTGGCGCCTCGGCGCTGAACAGCGCCACCTACCAGGCTGCCAAGGTGCCAGTGGACAAGCTGATTGCCGGTGTGCCCGAACTGGCCAGCGTGGCCAACGTGCGCGGCGAGCAAGCCTTCCAGATCGCCTCCGAGAGCTTCACCAACGACAAGCTGGTGACCCTGGGCAAGCGTGTTTCCGCACTGTTGAAGGACCCGGAAGTGAGCGGCGTGGTCGTCACCCACGGCACCGACACGCTGGAAGAGACCGCCTTCTTCCTGAACCTGGTGGTCAAGAGCGACAAGCCCATCGTGGTGGTCGGCTCGATGCGGCCGGGCAGCGCGATGTCGGCCGACGGCATGCTGAACCTGTACGACGCGGTGGTGGTGGCGGCGTCGCCCAGCGCCAAGGGCAAGGGCGTGCTGATCACCATGGCCGACGACATCCTGTCCGGCCGTGACGCAGCCAAGCGCGTGAACATCAAGACCAGCGCCTTTGGCAGCCAATGGGGTTCGCTGGGCATGGTGGTCGAGGGCAAGACCTTCTGGTTCCGCAGCCTGGCCAAGCGCCACACCGCGAACTCCGAGTTCGACATCGACACCATCGACGCGCTGCCGGACGTGTCCATCGTCTACGGCTCGGGCAGCATGAACATGGCGATGTACGACGCGGCGGCGACGCCGGGCGTGAAAGCCATCATCAACGCCGGCACCGGCAATGGCTCGGTGCCCAACTACGCGGTGGACAAGCTCAAGTCCATCCGCGACAAGGGTGTGCTGGTCATCCGCTCCAGCCGCGTGGCTGACGGCATCGTGCTGCGCAACGCCGAACAGCCCGACGACAAGTACGACTGGGTGGTGGCCCATGACCTAAACCCCCAGAAGGCCAAGATCCTGGCTGCCGTGGCCCTGACCAAGCCACAGACCACCGCTGAGCTGCAGCGGATCTTCTGGGAATATTGATCGACGGCGACGCTGGTCGAGTCCTTGCGCGCAGCGCATAGCGCCGCCTGGCGTGTTACCAGGGCGGTGACTCGCTGAGCGCTTCCTCGGGGACGTTGGCGGGCAGGGCGGCTGGCGCCAGTGCCGGTGCCGAGCCCGCGGCAGCGAAGTCGTGCTCGCCGCCCAGGCCTTCGATCAGCGCCGGGATCAATCGGCTCAGCTCACCCGTGGCCAGGGCCAGGTCGGCGTCGAAAGCTTCATCGCCGCTGGCCTCGGCCCGGCCTTCGAAGGCCAGGTCCAGGAAGCTGATCTTCTTGACCGCGAAGCCCTCGGTCAGCGTGAAGGCGACGCGCTCGTTCCAGCTCAGGGCCAGGCGCGTGGGCATCTTGCCGCTGGTCAGATGGGCGCGCACTTCCTCGATGTCCAGCGGATGGCGGGCGTAGCGCACGACGGGCTTCTGCTCGTCGCTGCCCTTGAGCTCGCACTCGCGCTCGATCTGGAAGCCCTCGGGCGTCACGCCGTCCAGCAGCCAGGCGGCCATGCAGGCGGCCGGGCTCTCGGCTGTCTGCACGAGTTGCAGCGACAGGCCGGGGCTGGCCTGGATCAACAGCGTGATGACCTCATCGGCCCGGCTGGTGGAGCCGGCGTCGACGAACAGCAGCTGCTGCGCTGGGGCGATCCACACCTGGGTGGCGGAAGTCTTGGTGAAGGCGCGCGGCAGCAGCTCGTGCTCGGCCTGCTCCTTCAGCTCCTTCTTGGCCTTCTTGCCGGGCTTGCGGCCGGTCGTGGCCTCGATGTGCTCGGCCAGCTCATCCACGCGCTCCTGCACGACCGAGGAGGGCAGCAGGCGCTGCTCGCGCTTGAGCTTGACGAGCCAGTGGCCGTCGACCATTTCGACGAGGGGCGCGTGCTCGATGCCGCGTGGCGGCGCCCATCCCACGGCCAGGGGCTGGGTCGGGGCGCAGGGCAGGAAGGTTTCCTTGGCGAGCTGCTCGCCGAGCAGCTTGGCGTCGGCCGTCCAGCCTTCGCCGATGCGGTAGGTGATCAGGTTCTTGAACATGGGCTCTGGAGAAACAAGAAGCCCGCCAGCGGCGGGCTTCGGAAACAGAGCGTCATTGTCTCAGGTCCGGCGCCGGCGCCAGGTCAGCAGGGCGCCGGCACCGGCCAGCCACAGCCAGTAAGTCTCAGGTTCGGGCACGGCCGTCGTGACGGCCTGCATGGTGCCGGTGAAGCTGCCGTTGGCCACGAAGCTCAGGCCGGTGACGAAGCCGGTCACGTCGAACGCGTTGACGTTGGCCGATGCCTCGATGCCGCGGATCTCGAACTGGTTCACGCCGCCGGCAAAGCCATGGGCGATGAAGTCGAAGGTCACGCCGGCCGCGACACCATCGGCCGTCTTCTGCCAGACGTCGCCCGACCGGGTCCACACCTCGTAAAGCCCGTCGCCGACGTTGCTGGCCACCTGCACGGCCTTGAAGTTGGGGTCGCCCGCGCCCGTGGCGTAGCTGAAGCCGGTGGCGACGACGGGGTCGATGAACGTGATGTGGTCGGGGCCGACATCCTCAACGTGGAAGCCGTAGACCGGCCCGGCCAGCTCGCCGTCGACGGTCGGCACCGGCTTGAGCGTCGGCAGCGCGATGTTGCCGACACCGCTGGGCAGGGTTGCGGGATCGATGGGCGTGAAGTCGAAGTACGAGCTGGAGCGCGCGTCCACGCTGCCGTCGCCGCGCGTGTGGGCGAGGTCGATGCTGATGGAGTAGCTCGTGCCGTAGCTCAGCACGCCGATGGGCAGCGTGAAGCCGGCAGTGGCGAGCACGGGGCTCTGCCAGATCAGGTCGGACTGCTCGAAGCTGCGCGGCACGCCGTTGCGGGCCTCGACCGTGACCGGGTGGGTGTTGTCCTGCACGCGGATACGCATGGTGTCGATGCCGTCCGGCGTCATGCCCGGCAGCGTCCAGCTGATGGTGGGCGTGAGGCCCGAGCCACTGACCGTCATGGACTGGACGAAGGGCATGGCGCCCACGTCGCCGACCGTGGGCGTCTGCACGACCAGCGTGTTGCCGGCGGAGAAGTTGGACGCCGTCGACAGCAGCAGCCGCCTGGAACCGGTGAGGGCCGCGTCGTACGGCGTTGATGCGAAGTACTGGTGCGGCGTCAGCGTCCAGTCGCGCTCGTAGAGGCGCGCCTTGACCCAGTCCGGGTCGGTGGCGAATGAGTCGCAGGTCTTGCCCGTCGGGCAGACGCCGGACGTACCGTAGACATAGGCGCCCGGGCTGGCGGCCGGCGGCTGCACGTTCTGGATGCCCCAGACGAGGATGTCGCCCGTTGCGTGGTTGCCGCTGTTGGCGCTGTTGGCCTGGCGGATGTGGAAGGGGCTTTGTGCGGTGGGCGGCGCGGCCAGCGCCGTGGCGGCGGCAAGCAGGCCGGGGAGGACGAGGCAGGTCTTCATGGCAGGCTCCTGGCGGTGGCCGCCGAGCCTAGTGAGCGTGTCTCACGCTCGCATCCTCATCGCTGAGGATGCCTGCCTTCAAGCCATTCAGGCGACTTCGTCCACAACCTGCCGCAGCAGCTTCTCGAACACCTCGACCGACTGCCCGCCCTGGATCAGGTGGCGCTGGTTGACGATGATCGCCGGCACGGCATGGATGCCCTGGGCGTGCACCTCGGCTTCGGCCTCGGCGACCTCGGCGGCGTAGCGGTCACCGGCGAGCAGTTCGCGCGCCTCGGCCTCGGGCAGGCCGGCCGCGGTGGCCAGTTCCAGCAGCACGGCGGGGTCGGAGACGTTGCGGCCATCGGTGAAGTAAGCCGCCAGCAGCGCCACCTTGAGCGTGCGCTGGAGGGTGGCGCCAAAGGCCTCGTCGGCCCAGTGCAGCAGGCGGTGGGCGCTGCGGGTGTTGTAGATGCGGCTGCGCGCTTCCATGCTGAAAGTGAAGCCAAGCTCTGCGCCGCGCTCGCGGATCGCCTGGCGCGTGCCGGCCAGCGCGGCGGGGCTGGCGCCGTATTTGTGCGCCAGGTGTTCCTCGATGTCCTGGCCTTCGGTGCCCATGTCAGGGTTCAGCTCGAAGGGGTGGAAGTGCAGGTCCAACGCCAGCCCCGGGATGCGCGCCGCAGCCGCTTCCAGCGAATACAGGCCGATGGCACACCAGGGGCAGACGATGTCGGAGATGAAGTCGATGCGCATCTGCGGCATTTTCACGGGCCGGCGCCAACCCCGGCCTGAGCAAGGTCGCGCCGAGCGTGACGGGGTTGCGCTTGAAGGCCACACGCGCGCCGCACGGGCCGGCAAGGGTTTGATAATTCCCCCAGTAGTAACCCGTATCGCCATGTCTTTCAAGATGTTCAGAAGTTCGAGCCCCTGGGGGCGCTCGCTGCTCACCGGCCTGTTGGCCACTTTCAGCGCGGGCAGCGTCCACAGCCAGGCCGACGCGGCGCGTGGCGACAAGGCAGACCGGTCGGGCACGCCCACAGCGAGCGCCGTCCTCGGCGGCCTGCGGGTCAGCGGCTTCGGCAGCGTCGGCCTGAGCCGCGTGGACGCGCCGGCGGGCTGGGGTTTGCGCCGCGAGCTGACCCAGTCCGCCACCGAGGCGACTTGGCGTGCAGACGTCGACAGCCGCTTGGGCGTGCAGCTGAACTACAGCCTCGGCAACCAGTTCGAGCTGGTCGCGCAGGCCATCGCCCGCAAGCGCGGCAGCTATGCCAGCGACAGTGACGCGCTGGAATGGGCCTACGCCAGCTACCGGCCCAACGCCGACTGGACGGTGAGGGTCGGTCGCGTCAATCTCGACGCCTTCCTGATGGCCGACTACCGCAACGTCGGCTATGGCTTCACCGCGGCCCGCCCGCCGGTCGAGCTGTACGCCATGCTGCCGACGACGCTGGACGGCGGCGACGTCGCCCGCAGCTGGTTCCAGGGCGATGCACAGTGGCGCGCCAAGCTGATGCTGGGCACGGCCCAGATCGGCGACTTCGCCACCGGCGACCCCGGCCGCGTGCGCGACATCGCCGGTCTCATGGTGTCGCGCGAGGAGGGCGGCCTGCTGGTGCGCGCCAGTGCGTCGCGCACGCGCATCGAGCTTGACCTGAGCACCTCACAGGCCGCCGTGGACGCCCTGGGCCAGCTCGGCAGCCTGCCGGTTCCGCCAGTGGCCGACCAGGCCCGGCTGCTGCGTGACCGTCTCGGCGCGTCACCCATCTGGGCGACCTTTCTAGAACTCGGCCTTCGCTACGAATTGGCCGACTGGCAGTGGAGCGCCGAGTTCGTGCGCATCTCGGCGGCGCCGCTGGTGAAGCAGTCATCGGCCTATGCCACCGTTGGCCATCGCCTGGGCGACTGGACGCCCTACATCGGCTATGGCCGCACGCGCGACGCCATGCCCGTGACGCCGACGCCCGCCTGGCAGGCCACGCTGACGCCGGTGCTCGGCCCGGACGGGGCGGCGCAGCTCCAGATGCTCGGCAGCCTGATCACCGACGCGGTGAACCGCGCCCGCGTGCAGCAGTCGGGCTGGTCCGTTGGCGCGCGTTGGGACTTCCATCCGCAGGCGGCGCTGAAGCTGCAATGGGACCGGACCCGCATCGATGCCAATGGTCCGGGCCTGTGGACCGGCGCCGACAGCTCGCCCGGCAAGGCTCACGTCGCGACTGCGGTCGTTGACTTCATCTTCTGAAGCCGTGGCCGTGCGCAAGTTCTTCGCCCATGTCCTGGCCCTCGCCGTCCTGATGGCCTGCGCCTTGCCCGCACGGGCCGACTTCTACATCGTCGTGCACGCCAGCAATCCGCAGAAGGCGCTGACGCAGAAGGAGGCGGTCGACCTCTTCATGGGCCGCAGCCGCGCCTTTGCCAACGGCGATTTCGCGCTGATCTTCGACCTGCCGCGCGACCATCCGCGCCGCGCGGCCTTCTATCAGGCGCTGACCGGCATGAGCGTGGCCCAGGTCAACAGCTACTGGTCGCGGCTGATGTTCTCCGGCCAGAGCGTGCCGCCCCAGGCGCTGCCTGACGAGACCGCCGTGGCCGGCATCCTGCGCCGCAACCCGAGCGCCTTGGGCTGGCTCAGCAAGGAACCCACCGAGCCCGGCCTTCGAACTGTGCTCGTCATCAAGGAACCCGTCACCAAATGACGCCCGCTGCACCCCGTGTGCGTGGTGCCGACAGCCTGCAGCTGCGTTTCATGCTGCTGGTGTTTGCCAGTGCTGCCGTGCTGGCCCTCGTGGCCGCCACCATCGCCTACCAGCTCGGCCAGTCGCGCGCGTTGGCCAGCGGGCGCAGCAGTGTCGAGGCGCTGGCCACGGCCGTGGAGAAGACGCTGGCCATCGGCGCCTACGCCAAGGACGCCGTGCTGCTGCAGGAAGTGGCCGGCGGCCTGGCGCGCAACGAGCTGGTGGATGTCGTCGAAGTGGTGTCTGCCGACGGCAGCGCGCTGGCCAAGGTCCTGCGGCCCAACGCGGTCGAGCGGCCCGGCTCGACGCTGCTGACGCGGCCGCTGGTGTCGCCCTTCGACGCCAAGGAGAACCTCGGGCAGCTGCGCATCCATCTGAACGACGCCAAGGTGCAGGCCGACGCCGACCGCGAGGCCTACACGCTGGCCGCAGCCATGGCCGGCCAGGCGGCCTTGCTGGCGGCCGTGCTCTACCTGCTGGCAGCCCGCATGGTGTCGCGGCCCATCGTGCGCCTGGCGAGCGCCTTGCGCCGCATGACGCCGGGCTCGGGCGAGCGGCTCGAAACGCCGGACAACCACGCTGCCGACGAAATCGGCGTGCTGATTGCCGGCGCCAACACGCTGCTCGAATCCAACGAACGCGCGCTGCAGACCGAGCGCAGCCTGCGTGCCGAGGTCGAGGCCATGGAGGCGCAGTACCGCCAGATCTTCGACTCGAGCAGCGCCGGCATCTTCGTGCTCAACGAGGGTGGGCGCCTCATCAACGGCAACCCGACGGTGTCGCGCGTGGTGGGCGTGTCGATGAACGAGCTGCGTACGCTGAGCGAGGACGATTTCATTGCCCGTGTCTTCAGCCGGCCCGAGCAGGTCCGGCAGATGATCGACGAGGCCACGGCGCGGGGCGAAACCGTGTCGGCCGACCTGGAGCTGGTGCAGCAGGGCGACGAGCGGCGCTGGGTGCACTGCCTGATCTCCGTGCAGCACGTCGACGGGCAGACGGTGGAAGGTGTCATCTACGACATCACCGAGCGCAAGACCGATGAGAACGCGGTGCGCCACCGCGCCGAGCACGACGCGCTTACCCAGCTGAAGAACCGCGCTGCCGGCCAGGCCACGCTGGAGCGCTTCGTCACCGATGCCCGCTCCCGCGACGCCGCGCTGAGCGTCGTCTGCGTCGACCTCGACGGCTTCAAGCAGATCAACGACAACCACGGTCACGCCTTCGGCGACGAGGTGCTGGTGGCCTGCGCCGAGCGCATGCGTGCGGCGGTGCGTCGCTCGTCCGATCTCGTCGCGCGCCTGGGCGGCGACGAGTTCCTGATCGCGTTGCGCGACATCGGCCCCGGCGACGCGGTGCTGCTGCAGGTCATGCGCAACCTGCTCGACGGCCTGTCCCAGCCCATCGCGCTGTCGACGGGCGAGTCGGTCAGCGTGGGCGTCAGCATCGGCGTGGCCTGCCTGCCCACCCATGGCACGGAAGCCAAAGACCTGGTGCGCGCTGCGGATGAAGCCCTTTATCAGGTGAAGCGAAACGGGAAACATGCATTTGCGATAGCGTTGCCGGGTTAGCACCTCGACCACGCATGCATGACCGACTCGACCGACGCCTACACCCCGCCCAATGTCTGGACCTGGAACAAGGCCAGCGGCGGCCAGTTCGCCAGCATCAACCGCCCGGTGGCCGGGCCGACGCATGACCAGCCGCTCCCCGTCGGCCGCCATCCGCTGCAGCTCTATTCGCTCGGCACGCCCAACGGCATCAAGGTCACCGTGATGCTGGAGGAGTTGCTGGCCCTGGGGCACGCCGGCGCCGAGTACGACGCCTGGCTGATCCGCATCAACGAAGGCGCGCAGTTCGGCAGCGGCTTCGTCGAGGCCAACCCCAACTCCAAGATCCCGGCGCTGGTGGACCGCAGCGGCCAACCTGGGAGCCCACCCGTGCGCGTCTTCGAGTCGGGCGCGATCCTCATCTACCTCGCCGAGAAGTTCGGCGGCGCCTTCCTGCCTTCGGGTGGCGCAGAACGCGCCGAGGCCTTGAGCTGGCTGTTCTGGCAGATGGGCAGCGCGCCCTTCCTGGGCGGCGGCTTCGGCCACTTCTATGCCTATGCACCGACCAAGCAGGAATACCCCATCGACCGCTACTCGATGGAGGTCAAGCGCCAGCTGGATGTGTTGAACCGCCTCCTGGCCGAACGCCGCTACCTGGCGGGCGAGCAGTACACGATTGCCGACATGGCCACATGGCCGTGGTATGGCGCGCTGGCCAAAGGCCAGCTCTACGGCGCGGGCGAGTTCCTGTCGGTGCACGAATACACCCACGTCATCCGCTGGGCCGACGAGATCGCCCAGCGCCCGGCCGTGCAGCGCGGCCGCAAGGTCAACCGCACCTGGGGCGAGCCGGGCAGCCAGCTGCATGAGCGGCATGAGGCCAGCGACTTCGAGTTGAAGACGCAGGACAAGGTCGCGCCGTGATCACGCTTTACGACTGCGCCACCGCCCCCAGCCCGCGCCGCGCGCGCATCCTGCTGGCCGAAAAAGGCGTGCCGCATGAGACGGTGCAAGTGGACTTGCGCGGTGGCGAACAGATGGGCGAGGCTTTCCGACGCATCAACCCGCAGTGCACGGTGCCGGCGCTGGTCGTGGACGACGGCGCCGTGCTGACCGACAACGCGGCCATCGCGGCCTGGCTGGAAGCGCGCTACCCCGAGCCGCCGCTGCTCGGCCGCACGCCGCTGGAGAAGGCGGAGATCGCCAGCTGGCAGTGGCGTGTCGAGTTCGAAGGGCTGGCGGCGATTGCCGAGGCCTTTCGCAACAGCAGCCCGGCTATGGCCAACCGCGCGCTGACCGGGCCGGTGGACTTCGCACAGATCCCCGAACTGGCGCAGCGCGGCCTGCTGCGCGTGCAGCAGTTCTTCGCGGTGCTGAACGAGCAGCTGGCCGGTCGCGATTTCATCGCTGCGGGGCAGTTCAGCGTCGTCGACATCACCGCCGTCGTTGCGGTGGATTTTGCGCGCGTGGTGAAGGTCAAGCCGGGCGAAGAGCACCCGCATCTGCGTTGCTGGCGAGAGGCGATGCAGCAGCGCGGCACCATGGGCTGATCTGCTTCATTGCGAGGCGGGCGGGCGCAGCAGCAGGCACTCCAGCGCGGCGCCAGCAGCCACGCCAGCGCTGTAGGCCAGCAGGTCCGGCGCATGGAAGGTAGAGCCCAGCACCAGATGGCCAAGCGTGGTGTGCCGGATCGCGTTGATCCAGTCCGCCTGGTAGAGCTGGCTGAACTCCACCGCGAATGACGTCGCCAACGCCGCCGCAGCCACCCGGCCGATGGACCAGCCCGGCCTGGCCAGCCCGTAGAGCAGCATCACCATCAGCGCCCAGAGCGCGTCGCCCGGATATTTGCCGAACTGTGCCGGCAGCAGGAAGGGGTATCGGCGTGACGCCAGTCCTGCGGCGATGACCGCCAGTACCAGCAAGACGTAAAGCGGCCGGCTTCGACGCATGGTCTAGCGCTTGGCGGCCTTCTCCAGCGCGACGACCGCATCCAGCAGATAGGGCCGATCGCGCTCGAAGAAGCTCTTGTCGATGTTGGTGTTGGGGACGTGCAGGAACTTGAGCCGCTTGTTCTTGAGCAGCTTCAGGCTTTCACCAAAATAGCGGTTGAAGAGCCTGTCGAGCTGGCCGTTCGCATACGCCTTCTTGAGCCCGTACGCCAAGCGTTCGGCCAGTTGGGGCTGGTTCTTGGCGACGAAGAAATACATGGGCATGTAGGTGAAGACGGCGAAGTTGTCGACGATGGCCAGGCCGGGGTGAGCCTGCCGCTGGGCGAGCAGCTCCGGCTCGACCTCGTAGACGCTGCGCATCAGCAACTGGAAGCGGCCGGAGTCCAACATCGGGATCAGCGTCGAGTGGGCGCCGCCGTAGACGACCTTGAAGCCGTTGCTCTCCAGGATGGGCGCGGTGGACCAGCCGGGCCCCTGGCCGATGCTCAGGCGCCTTAGGTCGTCGACAGTCCGGACCGATTCGTAGAGCGGCAGTTCGCTCTGCCGCCCGAGAAAGAAGCGGAAGCTCGCCAGGCCGCGCATGATGGGCACCCGCACCGGCAGCGCACCGTCCAGCCATTCCGGCGTTGGCATGGCCACCGCGACAGACATGCTGCCCTTCTCCAGTTCCAGCAACTGCCTGCGGATGACGCTCTCCTCGCGCTGCTGGACGACACGGTAGCCGCCGTACCTGTCGCGGGAGAGCTCCAGCGCCAGTGCGAGCAGTTGGTCAGCGTAGGCGCGGTGCGGCGCCTCGCGCTCCATGTAGGGGATGGTGACGATCAGCGGCGGTGGCGGTGGCGGTGATGCGGCTGCAGGCATTGCCGCCAGCAGCGTCAGCAGCGCCAAAAGCCATGTCATCGGGTCAAAGCTGGCGGTCGCTGGGCCGCGCCAGGTAAAACCATTCGGTACCCGGCACCGACTTCACGTTCGGGAACACGATGCGCCCCTCGCTGGGTGCCAGCACCGCCTCGCCGCTGGCGCGGGTGCCAATCTGCTGGCCTTCGGCGATGGCGTCGAAGCTGGCCCATTCGCGCGCGAAGCTGTCGCCCATATCCTCGCGGTCGATGACGTCGTAGAGCTGCAGCAGCTCCGGCGGCTGTGCCGGGCGGTGCGGCTCGACGGCGCTCTCGTCCAGCATGCCGAGGAAGACCAGCGCGCGCAGGATGGCCAGGCGTGCCACCTCAGGGCCGTTGGCGTCCAGGTGCTGGCCGCATTCCAGCGTGATGGCCCAGCCGCCGGTGGACCGCATGTATTCGGTGGTGCCGACGCCGTAGTGCGGGTCGGAGATCAGCGATGCACGGCGCGAGCCGTCGTGCTCGCGCTGCTGACGGCGCTGCAGGCCCAGGGCATAGGTCGACAGCCAGCCTTCGACGATGCGCGTCACGCCGAGGGCCGCAGCCAGGGCCGACTCGGTCGCCTCCTGCGAGAAGGGCTCCAGCTCGCCGCTGTTGTTGCGTGGGCCGATCATCGCGAAGGCGGGGCCCTGGCCCTGGAAGCTGTGCAGGTCGAGGATGCCGTCGTGCTGCGCGATCAGGGGGCACAGCACCCGGGCGATGCGATCCTCGAAGTCCTGGGCAATGATGGGTGGGCGCAGGTTGCGGTTGAGGTTGCGGTCGCCTTCGCGGCGGTTGAGCTGGTGGGCGAGCGGGTTGACGATGGGCACGAGCGTCAGCGTGCCGCGCTTGAGCGTCAGCTCGCCGGCATCGAGCTGCCGAATGATCTCGGCCATGGCCTTGGTGCCGTGGATCTCGTTGCCATGGACGGCGCCCGTCACAAGGAAGCGCGGCCCCGGTTGCAGGCCGGCGAACTGGTGGATGCGGATTTGGGTGGGCTGGGTCATGGCGTGAGCAAGGCGGAAGACGACAAGGCCTGGTCGGCGGCGAAGACGCGGCGCGGCAGTTCGGCCACGGGCTGGCCGGCGCGGCAGGCGACGAGGCGGTAGAGGGTGGCGAAGGCGAAGTCCGGCGGTGCCTCGCCGGCGCCCAGCACCAGCTCGCCGCCGCGCCGCACGGCGTCGGCCAGGAAGGCGGGCAGGCGCAGGTGATAGGGGTTGCGAGCGATCTCGCCGGTGTGGCGCTCCAGCGCGGCAATCAGACGCGCCGTGTCGGCGATGTTCGTTTCAACCAGCGCGTTGGGCGTGGCTTGGGTGGACCAGAACTCGGTGAAGGCCAACACCGTGTCAAGCCGGGCCTGTGCCACCGCCTCCACGACGAGGCGATAGACGCCACGGTGGCTGGGGTTGTCGTCCAGCGCATGCGGCGCAAGGACGAGGGCAGGGCGATGCTCGGTGAGGAGGGCTGCGAGGGCGTGGACCTGTGCGGGGTTGCTCGCGTCAGCGCGCACGTCGGACAGGCCTTCCTCGCCGACGCGGATGCAGCCAAAGCCGAGCACGGCGCAGGCGTCCTGAAGCTCGGCCCAGCGCGCCCCGCGTCGCTCGGCATTACTGCCCAGCGTGACGGCGACGTTGCTGACGCGCCAGCCGGCCTCCTGGCGAAGGCGCAGTGGCATGGCGCCGACGATGCATTCGTCGTCGGGATGCGGCGCAAAGATGAGGCAGTGGCCGGGGCTGGCGTCCGGCGCGGGCGACGCGTGGCGGTCCGGCGGGCTGCCGAGCAGGGTGGCGAAACGGGTCAGGTGCTCGCGCCAGCGCGCGAGGTCGGCTTCCAGGGACATCCCGCGATGCTAACGAACGCGCGCTGGCCAGGTCGCCAGCAGCACGCCGACCAGCGCGAGGCCGAAGGCCAGCGCCTGCCGGGCCGACAGCGTCTCGCCCAGGGCCAGGCCCACGAGCGCCGTGCTGATGGGCAGGAAGACCATGAACACGCCCGCCTGCGCCGCCGGCAGGCCCCGCAGGCCCGCCATCCACAGCCAGACTGTGATGACGCTGGCCGTGGCCGAGTAGTAGGCCAGCAGCGCCCAGTCCAGCGCGCGCGGCGCGGTGAAGTCGAAGCTCAGGCCCTGCCAGATGGCCAGCGGAGTCACCAGCACGAGGCCCCAGAGGTTGATCAGCGCGCTGATGCGCTTCGGCCCGAGGCCGGCCGTCAGCTTCTTGCCGATGACGACATAGCAGGCCTCGCAGCACACGGCGGCAACCAGGAGCAGGGCGCCGACGGGCGTGGTCTCTGCTCCACCCTGCCTGCCCGTGGCGACGAGCGCGATGCCGCCCACCGCGCAGGCAATGCCGGCCAACGTGCGGCCGCCCGGACGTTCACGCAACACGGCCCAGCCCAGCAGCGCCACCGCCGCCGGGATGCCGGCCAGGATGACGCCCGCCACGACGGCCGAGCTCTGCCGCAGGCCGAACAGCATGCAGATCGAGAACAGAAAGTTGCCGAGGAAGGACTCGAGGAAGAGCAGCCCGCGTGAGCGCGCGTCCAGCGGCGCTTCGTCGCGCGGCTTCTTCAGCCAGGGCAGCATCAGCACGGCCGCGAAGCCGAAGCGCAGGCCGGCGAGCAGGAAGACCGGGAAGGCCACCACCAGCAGCTTGGACAGGCCGACGTAGCTGCCGACCAGACTCGTGCTGGCGGCCAGCAGCGCGTAGGCGCGCCAGGGGACCGGGTGCATCAGGGCAAGGCGCCGTCGATCGTGAACGCGATGAACTGCGTGAACTGGGCCGGATTGAAGTTGTTGTCAGACACCAGGATCAGCGTGCGCTTGCCGTCCACCATCGGGCCGAAGCTGATGCCCTCGATGTTGTCCAGCGCCAGCACGCTGCCGTCGTCATTCGTCAGCGAGGACAGATCCAGCAGCATGGTGCGCTTGACCGGCACCACGTCACGGCCCTTGATGCTCGGCCAGCCCGACACATCGGTCGCGCCGCGCGTGTCGATGCGGTAGAGCTTGATGGTGTTGCTGGTGGGCTGCTTTGTCTGCGCGGCGCGGCCGGGCGTGATGGCGCCCACGGCAAAGGCACGCTCGATGACGATGAACTCGGTCGACGACAGGGCGAGCATGTCGGGCACGCCGTTGGTGGCGAAGTCGCCCTGGCGCGCGGGCGCAAAGGGCAGGGCGGCCACGTCGTAGACGTACTCGGCGCCAGGCTTGCCGGTATCAAGGTCGAAGGACAGCAGGCGTGCGCGGCTGCCGCGGCCCACCGCTGCTGGCAGGCTGTCCTGCGCCAGGCCGTTCTCGGACATGGTCCACAGCGCCCTGCCGTCGGGCGTGATGGCCACGCTTTCGAAGGCGAGGTTGTTGTAGACACCCATGTCGCCCGCGGCCAGCCCGCCGGCGCTGCCTGCGGGGTTGTAGTAGCTCGGCACCGCAAACTCGCCGGCGGGTTTGCCGTCCAGCTGCATGCGGCGCATGGTGGGGTTCTGCGTGTTGCCGGAGCTGCGCTGGCCTTCGTTGGCCCAGTAGATGAGGTTGCGCTTCGCGTCCAGGCGCAGGCTTTCAGGGTCGACCTGGTTGCGGCCGAAGGGCTGGCCGTCATGGTCCAGCATCGTCGTCATGCTGACCCAGCCGACGCCAGCGTCGCCCGGGTCGGCGCTGCGCCGGAACTTGGCCAGGTCCAGCGTCAGCTCGTAGAAGCGCGCCGGCCCGCGGTCGCTGCGGTCATCGCAGATGGCCAGGTAGCGGCCGGTGGCGGGCACGTAGTCGATGCTGGACAGGCCGCCCAGCGGCACGCCGCGAAAGCTGGCACTCGTGGGCACGATCTGCTGGCCGAGATAGGTGAGGTTCTGCGCATGCGCAGACCCTGCCAGCAGCAGGGCGAGTAGCCATTTCATTGGGAAAGCTTTATGCGGCGCGGCGCAGGGCGGCGCGCAGGGTGTCGATGATGCGGTGGATGTGCTCGCTCTCGATGATGAGCGGCGGCGACAGGGCGATGGTGTCGCCCGTCGTGCGGATCAGCAGGCCCTTGTCCCAGCAGTCCAGGAAGATGTTGAAGGCGCGCTTGGCGGGCTCGCCGGGCAGGGGCTTGAGCTCCACGCCGCCGACCAGGCCGATGTTGCGCACGTCGATGACATTGGGCTCGTCGCGCAGCGAATGCAGCGCCTCGGCGAACTCGGCCTGCATGGTGGCCGCGCGGGTCAGCAGGCCATCGTCGGCGTAGGTGTCCAGCGTGGCGATGCCGGCCGAGCAGGCCAGCGGGTGGGCGGAGTAGGTGTAGCCGTGGAAGAACTCGATCAGGTGTTCGGGCCCGGTCATGAAGGCGTCGTGGATCTTCTGCTGCGCGAACACCGCGCCCATCGGCACGCAGCCGTTGGTGATGCCCTTGGCCACCGTCATCAGGTCCGGCGTGACGCCGAAGGTCTGGGCACCGAACGGGTTGCCGGTGCGGCCGAAGCCGGTGATGACCTCGTCGAAGATCAGCAGGATGCCGTGCTTGTCGCAGATATCGCGCAGGCGTTGCAGGTAGCCGGCCGGCGGGATCAGCACGCCGGTGGAGCCGGCGACGGGCTCGACGATGACGGCGGCGATCGTCGAGGCGTCGTGCAGGGCGACGAGGCGCTCCAGGTCGTCCGCGAACTCGGCGCCGTGCTCGGGGATGCCCATCGAGAAGGCGTTCCGCGCCGGGTCGTGCGTGTGGCGGATGTGGTCCACGCCCGCCAGCAGCGTGCCGAACATCTTGCGGTTGGCCACCATGCCGCCCACCGAGATGCCGCCGAAGTTGACGCCGTGATAGCCACGCTCACGGCCGATGAGCCGGGTGCGGGCGCCTTCGCCGCGCACGCGGTGGTAGGCAATGGCCATCTTCAGCGCCGTGTCGACGGCCTCGGAGCCCGAGTTGGTAAAGAACACGCGGTTCATGCCCGTGGGCGCGATCTCGGCCAGGCGCTCTGCCAGCTCGAAGGCCTTGGGGTGGGCCATCTGGAAGGGCGGCGCGAAGTCCAGCTCCGCGGCTTGATCCTGGATCGCCTTGACGATCTTCGGCCGGTTGTGGCCGGCATTGACGCACCACAGGCCGGCGATGCCGTCGAGCACTTCGCGGCCTTTGTCATCGCGGAAGAACATGCCGTCGGCGCCAGTCAGCAGGCGCGGCGACTGCTTGAACTGCCGGTTGGCAGTGAAGGGCATCCAGTAGGCATCAAGCTTGGGAACGTCGGCGCTCATAGGTGGCTCCTCGGAGGAGCCCAGAGTCTAGGGGAATCTGACTGGTTGGTCAGAATCGCTCAGTCGGTCTGTTGCAAGGCTGCAAGTTCCGCCTCGTCGAAACCCGCGGCGCGGCGGGCTTCGAGATTGAAGGGCGCACGCAGCCTGGGCGCCTGGTATTTGGCCGCCAGCTCGGCATAGGTTGAGACAGGCTCCAGCCCGCGCTGCTCGCACAGGAAGCGGTACCAGCGGTTGCCGGCCAGCACATGGCCGATCTCGTCGTGCAGGATCACGTCGAGGATCTCGCCGGCTCGTTTGTCACCGGCGCCGACCAGCTTGCGTTTGACGGCGGGCGACGCGTCCAGGCCGCGCGCCTCCAGCGTGCGCGGCACCAACGCTATGCGGGCGAGCAGGTCGTGCTTGGTGCGCTCGGCCATGTCCCACAAGGCGTTGTGGGCGTCGAAATCGCCGTAGTCGAAGCCCAGGCCCAGCAGGTGCTCGCGCAACAGCGTGAAATGCTTGGCTTCCTCCTGGACGATGCGTAGCCAGTCGCGGTAGAACGCCTCGGGCATGCCGGCAAAGCGCCAAGCCACATCCAGGGCGAGGTTGATGGCGTTGAACTCGATGTGGGCGATGGCATGCACCAGTGCCGCGATGCCGGCCGGCGTGCGCAGCGATGGCCCCTTGAGCGTGATGTGCTCGACGAGGCGCGGGCGCTCGGGGCGCCCGGGGATGCCCGGAATGCCCGTGGGCTCGGCGAGTTCAAGCTGCGTGTCGAGCGGCAGCGCCGTGTCGAGCGCCAGCGCTTCGGCCGCCTTGGTGGCGGGGTCGGCGATCAACAGAATGTCGAGGGCGCGGGAGCGGAGGTCCATGCGCCGGCATTGTCCGCGCCGGCGTCAGTGCAGCTCGCGTGCGATGTCGATGTCGTAGCGCTTGAAGTCGAAATCGGCGTCGAAGATCGATGGCGTCTTGAGGCGGAACAGGCGCCGCTTGGGCAGGTCGGAGAAGCGTATCGAGGCCTGCATATGGGCACGGAACAGCGCCAGCAGCGAGCCGTCGGCATGGGCCTGCTCCATCCCCTGCGTGAGCCGCTCGATGAGTTCCCGGTTGTCGCGGTGGGTGTAGAAGAGCTGCGGCAGGTCGTAGACGAGGGCGAAGCTCGTGTCCAGGCGCAGATCCAGTTCGGGATGAGCGTCGACTTCCTTGCGCACCTCCAGCACGCTGCGGCAGAACAGATCGAAGCGGCCCTGCGCCACCATCTTGAACATCGCTTCGTAGCTGACGATCTCTTGAACCCGGAAGCCGTTGGCACGCAGGATGGCGCCGTCGGTCCAACCCGCGCCCTGGGCGATGGTGAAGCGGCGCAGGTCGTCCAGCGTGCGCGCCTGGGCAACGGCTGCCTGGGCCTGGGGCGAGACGAAGCAGACGCGATAGCCTGCCATGCCCAGGTGCATCGGCACGCGGATGGGCACCAGACCCGCCGCGACGCGCTCGGCGCGCGGCACGCTGATGATGAGGAAGCCGGGATAGCGCCGCTGTTCGGCACTGACGAGTGCACGCTGGGCGTTCATGGGCGGCGCGAACTGCAGGGTGTAGGGGCCGTGGCTGGCGAGGGTCTTGTCCAGCGCCAGGCGGATGACGGCCTGGTCATAGGCCGGGCGTGGGTCGGTGTCGCTCTCCGGCTTTCGCACGGTCACCACCAGCGGCGCGGCGCTTGCACACAGGCATGACAGGATCAGCAAGCCGGCAAGCAGGAGGCGAAAAGGCATCGAGGAGGGGCGTCTCAGGTTGGCCGCGATTTAAGCACCGTTCCAGGGCATGCCCGGCCTCGTAAAATCGAGGTTTCGCCCGCTGGGCCAACGATCAAGGGGCGATGCGATGGCGATCTACCAGCTCGACGAGCATGTTCCCGATGTGGCCGAGTCGGCTTTCGTGGCCGACAGCGCCGAGGTCATCGGCCGCGTGACGCTGGGGGACGGCGTCAGCGTCTGGTTCAACGCCGTGCTGCGCGGTGACAGCGACACGTTGACCATCGGCGCTGGCAGCAACATCCAGGACGGCTCGGTGCTGCATGCCGACTACGGCTTCCCGCTCGTCATCGGCCAGAACGTGACCGTGGGCCACCAGGTCATGCTGCACGGCTGCACGGTCGGCGACGAAAGTCTCATCGGCATCGGCGCCGTGGTCTTGAATGGCGCTCGCATCGGCCGCAACTGCATCGTCGGCGCCGGTGCGCTGGTGACCGAGGGCAAGGACTTCCCGGACGGCAGTCTCATCGTCGGCGCGCCGGCCAAGGTCGTGCGCGAGCTGACCGAGGCGCAGATCGCCGGCCTCAAGGCCAGCGCGGCCCATTACGTGAACAACGGCCGCCGTTATGCGGCCGGCTTGAAAAGAATCCGATGAGTGAACTCCACAAATTCCTGTTCGATGGCCTGCCGGTGCGCGGCATGCTGGTGCGCCTGACGGGCGCCTGGCGCGAGCTGCTGAGCCGCCGCGAACCCGGCCAGGAATACCCGCCCGAGCTGCGCGACATGCTCGGCCAGATGAGCGCTGCCGCCGTGCTGATGCAGGCCAACATCAAGTTCAACGGGGCGCTGGTGCTGCAGGTCTTTGGCGACGGCCCGGTCAAGCTGGCGGTGGCCGAGGCGCAGCCCGACCTGAGCTTTCGCGCCACGGCCAAGTGCGTGGGCACTGTCGATCCCGGCGCGACGCTCGAGGCCATGGTCAACCTGCGCGGCCAGGGGCGCTGCGCCATCACGCTGGACCCCAAGGACAAGTTCCCCGGCCAGCAACCCTACCAGGGCGTCGTGCCCCTGCACGGCGACCAGCGCGAGCCGCTGCAGAAGATGAGCGAGGTGCTGGAGCACTACATGCTGCAGTCCGAGCAACTGGACACCAAGCTCGTGCTGGCGGCCAATGGCGACATCGCCGCCGGCCTGCTGATCCAGCGCCTGCCCATCCAGGGCAAGGGCAATCTCGAAGGCCGCAGGAATGAAGACGACATCGGTCTTTCCGAAGGCTTCAACCGCATCAGCATCCTGGCCGCCACGCTGACCGCCGAAGAACTGCTGACGCTGGACGCCGACACCATCCTGCGCCGGCTGTTCTGGGAGGAGACGGTGACGCGCTACGAGCCTCTCAGCGGAGCAACAGCGCCGCGCTTCGCCTGCACCTGCTCGCGTGAGCGCGTCGGCCAGATGCTGCGCGGCCTGGGCCGTGAGGAGGCCGACAGCGTGCTGGCCGAGCGCGGGGAGATCGAGATCAGCTGTGACTTCTGCGGTCAGCACTACCGCTTCGATGCGGTGGACGTGGGCCTGCTGTTCGCGCCGGCCAGCCACCAGCCCGAGGGCGGCACGATTCAGTAGTCGCCGCAGCGCAACGCGGTCTCATGCCTTCTGGGGACGCGCACCGTCCTGGTGATTGACGCCGGCCGCCTGAGCTGAGACCTTGGCGGGTGGCCCGTTTTCGCGCGGGCGGGAGCGGGCGATGGCAGATGCCAAAGGCGGCTTGGGTGGTTTCCCGTGGGCGAGTGCGGCGGTGCTGGTGGCGTTTGTGGCCAGCACGCAGCTGGTGCCTCATGCGTTCGAGCCGCTGCGCCCGGCCGAGAAGCCCCGCGCCCAGGCGCCACTGGACCCGGAGCTGGAAGTCAACGCCCGGCTCTGGGAAGACCCCTTTGCCGCACTGCGCCGCTACGAGACCGAACGCTCCGAGCGCTGCGAGCGCTTTCGCAAGCAGGCCTCCCGCGAGATGGACGTGGACTGCCTGGACCGCGTGGCCGAGGCGCGCGACCCGCGCAACATGCTCGCCAAGCTGGACCGCGACCACGATCAGCGCCTGGACGACACCCTGGTCGTGCTGGGCCTGCTGCCGGGGGCGGACTTCGTCGGCGCGGAGGAGGCACGCCGCCGCGTGCGCTATGCCGCGCTGGCGGGCTTCCTGGCCATGGACTACGTGCCCGACAACGCCGAGCGGCTGAGCCTGCTGGAGTTCGACCTGCTGGAGGCGGCCCAGCCCAAGGCCGCTATTGCACCCGTCTCTGCGCCAGCCTCGGCCGCAAGCACTCCGGCCAAGGCACGCGCGCCCTTCGTCGTGCCCTACGAACTGCTGTCGCAGCGCACCGGCCACCGCGACAGGCCGGGCCGCGTGAATACCCGCTATGCCCAGGTGGCCGTGCTGTGGGTAGACGAGAACGCCTTGCCCAGCCGCAAGCTGGACGCACTGGCCCGCCTGACGCAGCAACTGATCGGTGAGCGCGCGCGCGGCTTTGCCAGCTTCAAGTTCAAGGAGGGCGGCCAGCCCAGCCTGGCCGTCATCGGTCCCTCGTCCACAGACGCGCTGCGCCAGGCCCTGGCCGACCTGCGCTGCGCGGCCGACCGCAGCACCGCAGCCTCGGCCGCAGCCGAGCGCTGCGCCGCGCCCGGCATGCAGGACAGCCTGCGCCTGGCGCCCGACGTGCACGAGGGCTACCGGCTGCTGTCTCGTGCGGAGTTCTACAACTCGGCCTCGACGGCGCCCAACCGCATGCTGGCGGAGCTGAACAAGCAGGACCTGGACGCCTTCGTCACCGAGCAGTTCGGCCGCATCACCGGGCAGAGCGGCGCGGTGCAGCTGCAGCGCACCGTGGGCAACGACGGCGAGCTGATCCGCAAGCTGGATGCAGAGATCCGCCTGCGCCTGTCGACGGAGAGCAAGCGCCGGGTCGTCGTCGTCGCCGAGCGGGATTCTCTCTACGCGCAGTCGTTGGTGGCGGAGCTCAAGCATCGGCTGGGGCAGGGCGGGCAGGACAGGCTGCAGCTGGAGGTGGTGTATTTCTTCCGCGGGCTGGACGGCGTGACCACGCGCGAGACGACGGTGCCCAGCACAAGCAAGAGCACGCAGATGCTGGAATGGCCCGAAAGCCGCGACCAGCTCGATTACCTGCGCCGCCTGGGCGCCGACCTCAAGCGCAGTGAGACCAACCCGGAGTTGCCGCCCGTGGGCGCCATCGGCATCTTTGCCAATGACGTGCACGACAAGCTGCTCGTGCTGCAGGCCCTGCACGAAGACTTCTCCGACAAGATGTTCTTCACGACGGACATGGATGCGCGCTATCTGCACCCGCGCACACAGGCCTTCACGCGCAACCTCGTCGTGGCCAGCAGCCTGCCGCTGTCCTTCTATCCGCCGTCCGAGCAGCCTGAGAAGGCCGGGCCCCAGCCGGTCAACCTGCAGGCCGGCACGCCGCCGCTGCGCGATATCTACCAGACCAGCACGTATGCCGCCGCGCGCCGCGCCGGCTGCCGCGACGAGGCCTGCAAGCAGCGTGAGCGCACCGCGCTGGACCTGGCCCTGCTCAACCCGTCGCTCTACGAGATCGGCCGCAGCAACGCCGTGCCCCTTGCCGGTTATGCGCTGGACGCACGACCCGCGCTGAACAACGCGGGGCGGCTCTTCGTGGCCGTGCTGATGATTGCGATCACCGGCACGATGCTGCTCGTCTGGCCGTCCACGCCGGCCATCAAGCAGGCGCGGCGCGTCTTCCTGCGTGAGCCGACGATGGACAACCAGCCGCAGATGGACATGACGGCCATCGTGCTAGTGGCCTTGCACGCAGGGCTGTTTTCCTATGTGCTCGCCAGCCTCATCGAGTTCGTGCTGCCCAGCCGGCTGGACTTCATCCACGCCTTGCTGCTGGCCAGCCTGGCCGCTTTCGGCGCACTGCTGGCCGTGTTGCCGGCACTTCTGTCGGCGCGGCGTGAGCAACCGGCGCCGCCCAACCAGGCGGCCGGCGTGGACCGGCTCCACCTCGTCGTGCTGATGATGATGGCCGGCGTGTGGCTGTGGCTGGCCTGGCCCGCCGCCGGTTGGCGCGGCACGGGCGCCTGCAGCACCTGCGAGCCGGTGGCCTGGCTGGAAGGCGTCAGTGCCTGGCCGTCCCACCTCATCCACCTGCTGGCGCTGTTCGCCATCTTCTGGACGCTGGACTGGGCCTGGGCCTGCTCGCTGCAGCTGCTGCGGCGCGACTCCGACTGGCTGCGCCTGCCGCGCCCGGTGCCGCAGGCGGTGGTACGCAGCAACCTGCGTGAACTGGTGCAGGGCTGGTTCGAGCAGGTCAGCGTGCTGTTCTGGAAACCCGGCGTGGGCTACAGCTGCGACTTCGAGCAGCTCTGGCAGGAGTACGGCGAGCGTGGCGAAGCCCGGCCCCGCGCCGCCCGCACGCTGGTGTGGTTCGTGCTGACCATCGTGCTCGTCGGCCTGATGTACCTGGGCCTGTCCGAGGGCCAGATCCCCGAGGTGCCGGTGCGCGGCGACGAGCACCGCCAGATCGTCAAGGCGACGCTCTACGTCATCCTGCTGATGCTGCCGCTGCTCATCGTTGCGGTGGCCGATTCCATCGTGCTGCTGGTGCGCTTCGTGCGCCACCTGAACGTCGGCCGCAGCTTCTATCCGGACGCGACCATCGAGATGTTCTCCCGATCACTCGGCGAGGAGCAGCAGGCGCTGTGGGCACAGCGCTTCTGCGCCCGGCCCGAGGAGCGCAGCAAGAGCGGCGGCGGCTTTGCCATGCACACGCTGCTGGACGACTGGATCGACGTGCAGGTGGTGGCCCGCCGCAGCGCGCCGGTCGCGCGCCTCGTCATCGGCCCCTTCGTCGTGCTGGCGCTGCTGGTGGTGGCGCGCAGCCGCCTGTTCGACAACTGGGCGCTGACGCCAGCCATCGCCGTGGGCGTGTGCTTCTACGTGGCGGCGCTGATCGGGCTGACCTTCCTGCTCAAGCAATCCGCCGAGGCCACGCGCAAGCGCGCCCTGGAGTCCATGCAGGCCGACCTGCGCTGGCTGGCCGGCAGCGGCAAGCCGCTGAGCGACCTCGTCGAGCCCTTCAAGCGCCTGATCGCCCAGGTCGAGAACAACCAGCAGGGCGCCTTCGCATCCTTTTTCGACCAGCCGCTGCTCAAAGCCATGCTCGTGCCGCTGGGCGGCGCGGGTGGCACACAGCTGTTCGACTACCTGCTGCTGGGACGTTGAACGGCGGCTATCGCCGCAGCCTGGCGTTCGGCCTCGCTGCCGACGATGTCGACCCAGGCGATGCCCCCGGCCGTCAGCGCGGCGCGCAGCCGGGCGTCGAAGGCCTGCCGCACTGCCGGGCCATCACGCTGGATGCCGTCGGCCTGCCAGGGCAGGTCGGGCGCACAGAGCAAAGTCAGATCGCAGCGCCGTTGGAAGGCAATCGCATCGGCCAGCAGCGAGTCGTCGTCGAAGTAGTGCTGGCTGCACAGCGCCGTGATGAGGGGCGTCGTGTCGCAGAACACCAGCTCATGCTGGCGCGCTGCGGCGTCGATGCGCGCGGCCTGTTCGGCGGCGATGTGGGCCTGCTCGTGCTGCTGCGGCGTGCGGTTGTGGGCGTCGCACCACTCGCGCAGGTACTCGCTCACGAGGCCGGCGCTGAACCTCGCGGCCAGTGCCTCGGCGAGAGTGGACTTGCCGGTGCACTCGGCACCCAGCAGGGCGACCAGTTTCAAGCTCGCCTCCAGGCGCGCCAGCCGATCACGCTCATCGGGATGAAGCCCGCGTAGAGGATGACCGTCAGCCAATAGCCCTTGAGCCCGAACAGCACGACGCTGACGACGTTGACGACGATCCAGGTCGGCCAGTTCTCCTCGTATTTGCGCGCCAGCAGCCATTGGCCCAACAGGCTGGCCACGGTCGGAAAGGCGTCCCAGTAGGGCAGGGGGCTGTCGGTGGCGCGGTCGAGGAACAGGCCGAGCAGCGGCCAGGCGGCCAGCGTCAGCAACGCGGGCTTCAGTAGGCCTTGCAGGCCGAGGCGGCGCACCTCGAGCGCGTCGCCGTCGCGCGTGCGGCCGAAGCGCCATTGCCACCAGCCCCAGACGGCCAGCGTGGCGAACACGAGCTGCAGCCCCGCCTCGCCGTAGAGCTTGCCGTCCCAGAAGAGCGCGAAATACATCATCGAGCTGATCAGCGCCAGCGGCCAGGCCAGCAGACTCACCCGCATATTGCAGATGACCATCCACACGGCCAATACGAAGGCGACGAGTTCGAGCCACGAGACGGGGGTGTCGAAAGCGGTGAAGGCCGGCGCCAGCAGCGCCGCCCACAAGGTGGCGAGCATCAGCGCCGGCCCGCCGACGCGGCGGCGGGCGGCAGCGGCACGAAGACCTCGTCGGACTTGATCATGCCCAGCTCGAAGCGGGCCTTCTCTTCCACCATCTCCAGGCCCTCGCGCAGATCGCGCAGCTCGGCCTGCAGCTGGGCATTGCGAGCGCGCGCCTGGTCGTTCTCGGCCCGCGCCTGCGCCACCTCCTCCCGGAGATGGGCCACGTACGGAAGGCTGCCCCGGCCCACCCAAAGTTGGGCCTGGATGGCGATCAAAAAGACCGCCAGGACCAGGGCAAGGACTTTCATGGTGCCCCTCGCCCATCCTCGCCCCGCTGGGCGCGGGCGAGTCTGGTCGGTCCCCCGAGGGGACGGCGATGCTCGCGGCGTTGAGCCGCAAGCACATCGCCAGGCCGGGCCGGCTTGGGAGCAGCCCGGCGCTCGGCCCGCAGGGCGGGGGCTACCGAACGGATCACTTCAAGTTGTAGAACGCAGCGCGGCCGGGGTAGACCGCCACGTCGCCCAGGTCCTCTTCGATGCGCAGCAGCTGGTTGTACTTGGCCATGCGGTCCGAGCGCGACAGCGAGCCAGTCTTGATCTGGCCGGCGTTCAGCCCGACGGCGATGTCGGAGATGGTGCTGTCTTCAGTCTCGCCCGAACGGTGCGAGATGACGGCCGTGTAGCCGGCGCGCTTGGCCATCTCGATGGCGGCGAAGGTCTCGGTCAGCGTGCCGATCTGGTTGATCTTGATCAGGATCGAATTGGCGATGCCCTTGTCGATGCCCTCTTGCAGGATCTTGGTGTTGGTGACGAACAGGTCGTCGCCGACGATCTGCACGTTCTTGCCCAGGCGGTCGGTCAGGATCTTCCAGCCGTCCCAGTCGCCTTCGGCCATGCCGTCTTCGATCGAGATGATGGGGTACTTGTCGACCCACGTGGCCAGCATGTCGGTCCATTCCTGGGCCGTGAGCTGGATGCCGCCTTCGCCATCCAGCACGTACTTGCCATCCTTGTAGAACTCGCTGGCCGCGCAGTCCAGGGCGATGGCGATCTGCTCGCCGGCGCGGTAGCCGGCGTTGTCGATGGCCTGCAGGATCAGCTGGATGGCCGCCTCATGGCTCTCGACGCTGGGCGCGAAGCCGCCTTCATCGCCGACAGCGGTGGAGATGTGCTTGTCGTGCAGGATCTTCTTCAGCGCATGGAAGACTTCGGCGCCCCAGCGCAGCGCTTCGCGGAAGCTCGGTGCGCCCACGGGAACAATCATCAGTTCCTGCAGGTCCAGCGAGTTGTTGGCATGGGCGCCGCCGTTGATGACGTTCATCATCGGCACCGGCAGCTGGCAGCCGTTCATGCCGCCGAAGTAGCGATACAGCGGCAGGCCGGACTCTTCAGCGGCCGCACGCGCCACCGCCATGGACACTGCCAACATCGCGTTGGCGCCCAGGCGGCTCTTGTTCTCGGTGCCGTCCAGGTCGATCAGCGTCTTGTCCAGGAAGGCCTGCTCGGAGGCGTCCAGGCCCAGCACGGCTTCGCTGATCTCGGTGTTGATGTGCTCAACGGCCTTCAGCACGCCCTTGCCCAGGTAGCGGCTCTTGTCGCCGTCGCGCAGCTCGATGGCTTCGCGCGAACCGGTCGAAGCGCCCGACGGCACGGCCGCACGACCCATGACGCCGGACTCCAGCAGCACGTCGCATTCGACGGTGGGATTGCCGCGGCTGTCGAGGATTTCTCGACCGACGATGTCAACGATGGCGCTCATTCAGTGTCTCCAGGGAAAGTGAAAATTCGGGGCGGATGCAGTGTGCCAAGCGGGCGTTACCGCGTCACATCAATCGGCCGGTGCAGGCGCGGGAGTTTAAGTGCTGGCATTGCCCGTCGGTCCCTGCCGCCACAGCCGCCAGGTGACTGCGGCGAGCGCGGCAACGCCCAGGCCGAGCACCACCCACAGCAGCAGGCGGCGCGGTGGCAGGGCGGGCGCAGCCGGTTCGGCCTGCGCCGTGAAGGCGCCCAGGCTGGCCTGGCCCAGGCGCGACTGTTCTTGTGACCAGTTGGGCACGACATCGGCGAGCGTTCGCGGGCCGGCCTCGGGCGCGGCCTTGCCAACCTGCAGGCTGAACGGCGGCTCGCCCTGCGCGGCCCAGACGAGGCGGGCGGTGCGCACGGTCCAGCTCAACTGAAGGCTGCTGGCCGGTGGCAAGGCAGTGCCGCGTGGCGGCAGCAGGCGCAGCTCGCGGGCGCTCAGGGCCAGCGGCAGCGCGGGCGCCAGGTCGGCCGGCGCTGCACCGCGGTCGACGCGGTAGAACACGCTGCGGGCGACGGTCTGCCAGGGCGACTGGGGGCCCGAGCGGGTCTGCACCTGCACCGGCAGCACCCAGGTGCCCTGGGTGCCGGACAGCGTCAAGCTCAGCAGTGGCTGCGGGCCGCCCAGGGGCACGACCCAGCCGCCATCGGCATCGGGTGCGGGCAGTGTGGCCGTGCGCGCGATCTGCTGCGGTGCCGAGCCGGCAGATCGAGCGAGCAGCGCGGCGCCTTCAGGCTGCACGCTGCGGGCCGAGTCGTCCCAGACCAGGCGCACATAGCGCTGCGGGCGGTCGGGCAGGGCCACCAGCGGCTGGCCCAGGGGCGCGCCGTCTGCGTTGCGCAAGCCCAGCAGCTGGCCGGTGCCCAGGAAGCGCCAGGCTTGCAGGTCGGCACTGGTTTCGAGCCGGTAGCCGGCCTGGAAGGGCGCCGCGTCGGCGGGCCAGCGCAGGCGCAACTGCTGCGGCTCGGCGGGCCAGCGCGCGGGCTCGCCCAGGTCCAGCAGCCAGCCGGCCGGCGCCTTGTTCGGCGGCGCCGAGGCCGGCTGGGGCGCGGGCGGCAGCGCGAACAGCTTGAGCTCGCGCTCGGGCGGTACGACGAAGCCGTTCTCCGGCAGCAGTGCGAATGGCACGCGCCGCCCCTGCGCGTCGAGCAACTGCCAGTCGCTCAGGTCGCTGCCCAGGCTGTGCTGCCAGGCCTCGGCGCTGGCGTCCAGCGTCAGGAAGGGCGCGGGCTGGGTGACCTGGACCGGCGCGCGGTGCGGCGCGGCGCTGGCCGACGCGGCGGCCAGCAGCATGAGCAGTTCAAACAGGCGTTTTTTCATCGCGGGACGAACCAGAGGAACCGGAAGAACCAGGGAGGGGCGCGACATAGCCGATCACCAGCATCAGCACGCCCACGCCGATGAAGGAAACGATGCGCAGCACGGTGCCGCTGCCCTGCAGGTCGAACACCATCAGCTTCAGCACGACAGCGCCCAGCAGCACGGCGCCGGCCAGCCACGGCGCGCGCTGGTGGCGGCGCGTGCCGAGCAGCATCAGCACCAGGGCGAGCGCGCTCCACAGCAGGGCCAGGCCGGTCTGCACGCCGCGTGAATCGAGCCAGCCGTCGACGTGATACGGCACGCCGCCCCAGTGGTGGAAGCAGCGGATCAGCATGCCGTTGAGCCACAGGAAGGCGAGGCCTGCAGGCACCGCCAACATCTGCTGCGGCAACTTGAGCGCTGCCGCGGCCGGGCTGCGCAGCCAGGCGACGATGGCGAGCAGCGCGGCAGCGATGCCGAGGTCCAGCGGGTTGAGCACCGGGATATACGGCAGGGGCTGGGCGTTGCCGGGACTGGCCCAGTTGGCGATCAGCACCCACGCGGCGAGCGACAGGCTCAGCACGGCCGCGCCCACCTGGGCGTAGGCGGCGGGTGCCAGGCGCAGCGGCCAGACCTGACGTTCGGGCAGGCGCTTCTGCTGGCGAAGCACGGCGGCCAGCAGCAGCGCCGGCACCAGCAGCCAGCCCAGCCAGCCCCAGGCGCTGCCGCCGTTACCGTCGATATTGCCGAGGTCAGCAGTCCAATGACGGCCCTGCAGAGCGCCGAGCAGCGCGAAGGCCAGCAGGCTGCCGGCATGCGTGGCATTGCGCAGCAGCGCGGGCCAGTGCGGCGCGGTACGTTGCAGCACCAGCGCTTGAGCGACCCAGGCCAGCGGCAGGGCCCACGCGCCACCGGCCGACAGCGGCGCGCCGTGCAGCACGGTGCCGAGGATTCCGAGCAAACCCCAGGCCGGCAGCAGCAACGCCGTCGGCCACGCGACGGTGGGCCAGCGCCACAGCGCCTGCAGGCCCAACAGCACGAGGCCGATGGCGGCGACCAGCGCGACGCTGACGGCCCATTCGTGCGGTGCCGGCACCCACTGGTCAAGCACGATGCCTGCCGCGACGGCGAGCCACAGCGTTCCCCAGCCGACCAGCGTGAACGCAACGCCTGCGTGCCAAGGTCGGCTGTCGTCGCGGCCCAGGAAGCGTGCGGCACCCAGCCCCGCGGCGGCGATAAGCAGCGCGTTCAGCAGCTGTGACGAGGCAAGCAGGCCTGACGAGTCGTCGCGGGACATCGAGAAAACCAGCGTGAAGCCGCCCAGCGCCATCAGCGCCAGGCCGCTGGCCAGCACGCGCAGGCGGCGCTGGCGCAGGCTCAGCCACACGGCGCCCGCGCCCTCCAGCGCCCAGGCGCCGGCGGTGGCCTCGGCACTCAAGGCGAAGGGGATGACCAGCGTGCCGAACACGGCGGCCAGCGCGATGAAGGCCTCGAACACGAGCGCGTGCGCCGGGCGACGCCGCACCCATGCGGCAAAGCCCACATAGGCGCCGCCGATCAGCAGCGCGGCGAAGGCGATGGCCATGGAGTCGGGCTTGAGCAGCGTGTACTGCATCGCCGAGCCGAAGACCGGCACGCCGAACAACAGCGTGGCCTGCAGCCAGGGCTCGGGCGCTTGTGCGCGGCGGCCGGGCAACAGCAGCACGGCGGTGAACAGCAGCCAGAAGGCGATCAGGAAGCCCTGGGCGACGGCGTAGTCGGCACTCGTATAGCTGGTGGCGCCCCAGGCGCCGGCGACGACGGACGTGAAGCCGAAGGCGATGAGGTTCAACCGCGGCCAGTGCTTGAACCAGGCGACCAGCGCGACGCCCAGGCCGAGCACGAGGTAGTAGCCCAGCAGCATGGCGATGGCGCCGCCACCTGTGGACAGCAGCAGCGGGGTCGCGTAGCCGCCCAGCGCCGCAACGACGGCCAGCGCCTGCGCGTCCTGCTTCACGGCCAGCAGCGCGGCCAGCAGTGAGACGGACAGCATCAGCGCGAACACCAGGCCCAGCGGATGAAGGCCGGCCAGCTTCACGGCGGCAAACAGCGTCAGGTAGACCACGGCCACGCCGCCGCCCTGCAGCAGCAGCCCGTAGCCGCGCGAGCGCAGGCGCAGACGCCAGCCGACCGTCAGCAGTGCAATGCCGGTCGCGCCGATGCCAGCCAGGCGCAGTTCCAGCGGCACCGTGACGTTCTCGGCCGCAAAGCGGGCCAGGAAGACCAGGCCGAGGAAGAGCATGGCCAGCCCGACCTTGACGATGGTGTTGGCCGCCGCGATGCGCTGCGCCCAGGCGGGCATCGGAATGGGGCGGCGCGGGGTCGGCGTGGCCGCCGGAACCGGGGCGTGAGACGGCTGGACGGGCGGCCTCGGAGATTGAGATGAGGCGACCGGTGTGGCGATGACAGGCGGCACCGGGATGGCGACTGCCGCCTCGGGCCGGGCGGTTGGCACGGCTTCGGCTGCGGCGACCGGCGCTGCGGCAGGCGCTCGCACAGACACGGGCTGGGGCGCCACGGCCGGGGCGGTCGCGCTTGCCTGCAACTGCTTTTCCAGCTGAGCTATCCGCCGACCCTGTTGCGACTGCTGCCAGGCCAGCCAGCCGATGGCGGCGCCGAGCAGTGCGCCGATCAGGCTTTCGGAAGCGAAGCCGCCAAACAGCGCGCCCAGCAGCAACAGAACGACCGGCACGCCGTCAGACGCCGTCGATCAGGACCATGCGCATCACCGCGATGCCCTCGCGGGCCTCGCGCGCTGCGCCGTACTCCGGCGAGTCATAGAAGGCTTGCGCGGCCTCCCGGGACGGGAACTTCAACAGCACGACCCGCTCGGGCATCCAGTCACCCTCGAGCAGGGTTGTCTGGCCGCCGCGGACCAGCACCTCGGCGCCGTGCTCCTTCATCGCCAGCGTCGAGAGCCGCCGGTAATCCTCGTACTGTGCTGGGTGGGTGACCGTGACGTTGGCGAGGATGTAGGCGGCCATGTGTTCTCAGCAGGAGAGGTCGTTGTGACGGAGGGGGCAGGTCATCGCTGCCAGGGGCGGATGATTTCCCCTTCAGCAGGAGAAGTCGTTCTCCAGCAGCGGCTGCTGCTTGACGACGCGATCCAGCGCCACCAGCTGTTCCAGCAGCGTCTTCATGTGCTTGAGCGGCACGGCGTTCGGCCCGTCGCTGAAGGCCTCGGCGGGATTCGGGTGCGTTTCCATGAACAGACCCGCCACGCCGACGCCCACGCCGGCACGGGCCAGCACCGGCACCATCTCGCGGGCACCGCCGCTCGAGCCACCAAGGCCGCCGGGCTTCTGCACCGAGTGGGTGACGTCGAACACCACCGGCGCGCCGGTGTTGCGCATCTCGGCCAGGCTCGTCATGTCGGCAACCAGGTTGTTGTAGCCGAAGCTGACGCCGCGCTCGCAGGCCAGGAAGAGGTCCTCGGACAGGCCCACCTCGCGCGCGGCGGCGCGGGCCTTGTCGATGACATTTTTCATGTCCCACGGGGCGAGGAACTGGCCCTTCTTGATGTTGACCGGCTTGCCCGACTGCGCAACCGCGCGGATGAAATCCGTCTGGCGGCACAGGAAGGCCGGGGTCTGCAGCACGTCCACGACGCTGGAAACCTCGGCCACCTGGCCAGCATCGTGCACGTCGGTCAGCACCGGCAGGCCGGTCTGGCGGCGCACCTCGTCGAGGATCTTCAGGCCGGCTTCCATGCCGACACCTCGCTTGGTGGTGCTGGATGAGCGGTTGGCCTTGTCGAACGAGCCCTTGTAGATCAGCGGGATGCCGAGACTGGTGCAGGCCTCCTTCAACAGGCCGGCGACGTCGAGCGACATCTGCAGGCCCTCGATCGAGCAGGTGCCGGCGATCAGGAAGAAGGGTTGGTCGATGCCGACGTCGAATCCGCAGAGTTTCATGGTCAGGCTTCCTGCTTGTGGTTCAGCGCGGCCTTGATGAAGGCCGTGAACAGCGGGTGGCCGCCCCAGGGCGTGGACTTGAACTCGGGGTGGAACTGCACGCCGACGAACCACGGGTGCACCTCGCGCGGCAGTTCGACCATCTCGGTGAGCTTCTCGCGCTGGGTGATGGCCGAGATGACGAGGCCGGCCTGCTGCAGGCGGTCCAGGTAATGCTCGTTGGCCTCGAAGCGGTGGCGGTGGCGTTCGGTGACGACCTTGCCGTAGATGTCGAAGGCCAGCGTGCCGGGCTTGACGTCCGAGCTCTGCGCGCCCAGGCGCATGGTGCCGCCGAGGTCGCTTTTCTCGTCGCGTTTCTGGATGCTGCCGTCGGCGTCCTGCCACTCGTCGATGAGTGCAATGACGGGGTGGGGCGTGTCGGGTTCGAACTCGGTCGAGTTGGCGCCTTCCAGGCCGGCCAGGTGGCGGGCCACCTCGATGGTCGCAACCTGCATGCCCAGGCAGATGCCCAGATAGGGCAGCTTGTGCTCGCGCGCGTACTGGGCGGCCAGTATCTTGCCCTCGACGCCGCGCTTGCCGAAGCCGCCGGGCACGAGGATGGCGTCGAACTTGCCCAGCGAGGCTACCGTCTCGGGCGTCAGCGTCTCGCTGTCGACGTACTCGATCTTCACGCCGGCATGGTTGTGGATGCCGGCATGGCGCAGCGCTTCGTTGAGCGACTTGTACGAGTCCGACAGGTCGGTGTACTTGCCGCACATGGCGATGGTGACTTCGGTCTTGGGGTTCTCGACCTCGTAGACCAGCGTGTCCCAGCGGCGCAGGTCGGCGCTCTTGGTATTGAGCTGCAGCTTGGTGCAGATGAGCTGGTCCAGCCCTTGTTCATGCAGCAGGCGGGGCACCTTGTAGATGGTGTTCACGTCCCACATCGAGATCACGCCGTACTCGGCAACGTTGGTGAACAGCGAGATCTTCTCGCGCTCGTCGTCGGGGATGCGGCGGTCGGCGCGGCACAGCAGCGCGTCGGGCTGGATGCCGATCTCGCGCAGCTTCTGCACCGTGTGCTGGGTGGGTTTGGTCTTGAGCTCGCCCGCAGCGGCGATCCAGGGCACGTAGGTCAGGTGCACATAGGCCGTGTTCGTCGGTCCGGCGCGCAGGCTCATCTGGCGCACGGCTTCGAGGAAGGGCAGGGACTCGATGTCGCCCACCGTGCCGCCGATCTCGACGATGGCCACGTCGACGCCCTCGGCGCCACGCTTGATGAATTCCTGGATCTCGTTGGTGATGTGCGGGATCACCTGCACCGTCTTGCCGAGGTAGTCGCCACGGCGTTCCTTCTCGAGCACGGTCTTGTAGATCTGGCCGGTCGTGAAGTTGTTGGTGCGCTTCATCCGCGTGGTGATGAAGCGTTCGTAGTGGCCGAGATCGAGGTCGGTTTCGGCGCCGTCTTCGGTGACGAAGACCTCACCGTGCTGGAAGGGCGACATCGTGCCGGGGTCGACGTTGATGTACGGGTCCAGCTTGATGAGAGTGACTTTGAGGCCGCGCGATTCGAGGATGGCAGCCAGGGAAGCCGATGCGATGCCCTTGCCTAGCGAGGACACCACGCCGCCCGTGACGAAGACGTATTTGGTCATGTCTTGCAGCGCGCCAGAACAGCAGCGCTGAGGTGGAAATTGCGATTGTAAGAGAGGCGGCCGGTCAGCCCAGCAGATCGAGCACCAAGTCAGCCGTTTCCTCGGGCTTCTCGAACGGATACAGGTGCGAGCCCTCCATCCAGCGCCACCTGTCACCCGCCAGCTTCCGGGAGGCTGCTGCACCCGCTTGGCGCAGCTCGGCCGAGCGTGTGCCGCCGACGAAGGCGACCGGGCATTGCGGCGGGCGCAGGCGCAGCAGCAGCGGCAGGTGATGCGGCAGCGTGCGGTAGACGTGGGCTTCGACCTCGCGGCTGAAGCGCAGCTGGACATGGCCGTCGGCCTCCTCGAAGCCGGCGTCGATGTAGTCAGCCAGCACGCGCGGGTCCCAGCGGGCGAACATCTTCTTGGCCGCGAAATGGGCATGCACGGCGGCGCGGTCGGGCCAGACGTGGCGGCGCTCGCGGGCAACCCTGGACGGACCGTAGCGGTGGATCAGCCCGGTCGTCTTGGCCACCGCGACGGCAGCAGCCTTCAGACCCGAGACGACGGGCGAATCCAGCATCACCAGGCGGCTGACGAGGTCGGGCCGGCGGCAGGCGGCCATCAGGCTCAGCATGCCGCCCAGCGAGTGGCCGACAAGGGCGACGCGGTCACTCGGCTTGACCTCGTCTTCTATGAAATGGATGAGCTGGTCGCGCAGGAGGCGCCAGTCGCCGGTGACCGGGAAGCGCGGGTCGTGGCCGAAGCGGTCCAGCGCCTCGACGCGCCAGCCGGCCGCGCGCCAGCGCTCGAAAAGCAGGCGGTAGCAGCCGGCGGGGTAGCTGTTGGCATGCGAGAAGACGATGGTCTTTCGACTCATGCCTTCGCCAGCTTCTTCAGCTTGTAGAGCGCCTCAAGCGCTTCGCGCGGCGACAGCGCATCAGGGTCGATGCCGTCCAGCGCAGCCACCAGGCCGCTCGGCTCCGGCAGCGGCGGTGGCGCGGGCGGGGCGGCAAAGAGGTCGAACTGGTCATCGGCCGCGTTCTGGCGAGCTTCCAAAGCCTCCAGCGTCGCCCGGGCCTGGCGCACCAGGCTGGCGGGCATGCCGGCGAGCCTGGCGACCTGCACGCCGTAGCTGCGGCTGGCGGGGCCGGGCTGAAGCTCGTGCAGGAAGACGATGTCCTCGCCGCTTTCCACGGCCGAGACGTGCCAGTTCTGCGCCTGCGCATGCTTGGCCGGGAACTCGGTCAGCTCGAAGTAGTGGGTGGCGAACAGCGTGAAGGCGCGCGTCCTGTCGTGCAGGTGGCTGGCAATGGCCGACGCCAGTGCCAGGCCGTCGAAGGTCGACGTGCCCCGCCCGATCTCGTCCATCAGCACCAGGGACTGATCTGTCGCCGAATGCAGGATGGCCGCGCCCTCGGTCATCTCCAGCATGAAGGTGGACTGCGCGTTGGCGAGGTCGTCCGCCGCGCCGATGCGGGTGTGGATGGCGTCCATCGGTCCCAGGCGGCAGCTTGTGGCGGGCACGTAGGAGCCGATGGCGGCGAGTAGCGCGATCAGCGCGACCTGACGCATGAACGTGCTCTTGCCGCCCATGTTCGGGCCGGTGATGACGAGCAGCCTGGTGCGGGCGTCCAGCCGGCAGTCGTTGGGCATGAACTCCGTGCCGCCGGTCTCCTGCAGGCGGCCTTGCACCACGGGGTGGCGGCCGGCCTCGATCTCCAGGCAGGGCTGCGAGACGAACTCCGGCCGGCACCAGTTCAGCGTGACGGCGCGTTCGGCCAACGCGGCCAGCGCGTCCAGCCCGGCCAGCGTGCGGCCCAGCGCCGTCAGCGGCTCCAGGCGGGTGATGAGGGCGTCGATGACCTGCTCATACAGCAGCTTCTCGCGCGCCAGTGCCCGCTCGTTGGCCGACAGTGCCTTGTCTTCAAACGCCTTCAGCTCCGGCGTGATGTAGCGCTCGGCGTTCTTCAGCGTCTGGCGGCGCTGGTAGTCCATCGGCACCTTGTCGACCTGGCCTTGCGTCACCTCGATGTAGAAGCCGTGCACGCGGTTGAACTGCACGCGCAGGTTCGCGATGCCCGTGCGGGCGCGCTCGCGCGTTTCGAGGTCCAGCAGGAAGCCGTCGCAGTTCTGCTGGATGCCGCGCAGCTCGTCCAGCTCGGTGTCGAAGCCATCGGCGATGACGCCGCCGTCGCGCGTCAGGATGGCCGGCTCCAGCGCGATGGCGCGCTCGAGCAGCTCCTGGATGTCGACGGGCGGGTTCAGGCTGGCATCGCGCAGTGCAGTGGGTGTCACGGCGCGCAGCTGGGGCAGGACCTGCAGCGTCGCGCGCAGGCCTGTCAGCTCACGAGGGCGCACCTGGCGCAGGGCGATGCGGGCCGAGATGCGCTCCACGTCGCTGACCGACTTCAGCGCCTCACGCAGCGGCTCGAAGCCTTCGGCATGCAGCGCCGCGATGGCGTTGTGGCGCGAGATGGCCTCAGCGCGGTCACGCCTGGGATGCAGCAGCCAATGGCGCAGCGTGCGGCTGCCCATGCCGCTCTTGCACGTGTCCAGCAGCGAGAAGAGGGTGGGACTAGGTTCGCCGCGCAGCGTCTGCACCAGCTCCAGGTTCCGCTGCGTGGCCGGCGGCAGGTCCAGCAAGTCGCCGCTGCGTTGCACGCGCAAGGACCGCACATGGGCCAGCGCGCGGCCCTGCGTGTGTTCGGCAAACGCCAGTAGTGCGCTGCCCGCTGCATGAGCCAAGGCCAGTTCATGCGCGTTGAAGCCCTGCAGGCTGGCCACGGCCAGTTGCTCGCAGAGCTTGCGCTGGCCTAAAGCGCCGTCGAACTGCCAGCTTGGCCGGTTCGTGACCGGAAAGCGCGCCTTCATGACGCCGGCGGGCTGCTGCTCGCGGTTCACCAGCACCTCGGCGGGCGACAGCCGCGCCAGCCAGGCCGGCAACTCCGCGTCGCTGCACTCGGCGAGACCAATTTCGCCCTGCGTCAGCGACAGCCACGCCAGCCCGTGTCGGCGGCCGTGGCCGGAGACGGCGAGCAGCACGGCATCCTGTTTGTCGGCCAGCAGCTCGGTGTCGGTGATGGTGCCGGGCGTGACGACCCGTACGACCTTGCGCTCCACCGGGCCCTTGCTCGCGCCGACCTCGCCGACCTGCTCTGCAATCGCCACCGCTTCGCCCAGCTTGATGAGCTTGGCGAGATAACTCTCCAGTGCATGCACTGGCACGCCGGCCATGACGACCGGCTGGCCGGCGCTCTGGCCGCGCTGCGTCAGCGTGATGTCCAGCAGCGCATTGCACTTGCGCGCGTCGTCGTAAAAGACCTCGTAGAAATCGCCCATCCGGTACAGCAGCAGCGTGTCCGGGAAGTCCGCCTTCAAGCCAAGGTATTGGCTCATCATGGGCGTGTGAGGCGCGAGGTCGGGGGCGGTGTCGGCTTTCATCGAGCCGCGCATTATCAGAGCCATAAAAGAACAAGGCCCGCATCGCGGGCCTTGTTGAATTCAGCGAAGCGCCTCGTTATCGAAGCGTCTGATCAGTCTTCCGACTTGAACACCAGCTTCACTTCATGCGTCTGGGCGGCGCCGGTGCCTTCGAACTTCCACTGGCTCAGGGCTTCGACGGCGGCGCGGTCGAAGACGCGCTTGGGTTCGGCTTCAACGACTTCGACGCCCGAGACCTTGCCGTCACCGGCGATGGCGATCTTGGCGCGCACGCTGCCGTTGTTGATGTTCTTCTTCACGGCTTCGTTGGGGTACTCGGGGGCCACCTTCTTCAGGACCTTGGCGTCGGCATGGGCCAGGGACGCGGCGGCAACGAGGGCAAGGGCGAGAACGGAGCGAGCGAACATGGGATCTTTCGGATGGGTTGGAGTGAAAGCGAGGCGGCTGCTGTGCCGCGTTGGCCCGCATTCTGTCGAGTCAACCCCCCACGTGTAAGGGATGTAGCCGTGCACAAGTCACGGCGCATGGGGTGGGTTCACCCGTAGCTGCGGCGTCCGCCAACTTCGTCACGGCAGAAACGACGAAGCCCTCCGAGGAGGGCTTCGCCGGGGCCACAGAGCGGACGGGTCAGACCGGCGCGTCGCCGCTCATGTCTTCCTTCTTGAGCCGCACCGCGACGCGCTTCTTGGCCACCGGCGCCGCCGGAGCCACAGCCGCGGCCACGTCGCCTTCCGCGGAAGGCGCAGCGGCAGCTTCTTCCTTGATGACACGGGTGTACGGCGACAGCATCGTCACGAGCTGCGCGTAGATCTTGGGGTTGCCTGCGACGACTTCGCGCTGGTGCAGGTAGTCGGCTTCACCCGTGAAGTTGCCGACCAGGCCACCGGCCTCGGCAATGATCAGCGAGCCCGCTGCCACGTCCCAGGGCTGCAGGCCGGTCTCGAAGAAGGCGTCGTAGTAGCCGGCGGCGACATAGCAGAGGTCCAGCGCGGCAGCCCCTGGCCGACGCAGGCCGGCGCAGCTCTGCATGACCTCCTCAAACATCTTCACGTAGCGCTTGAAGTTGTCGCCGCGGCGGAACGGGAAGCCGGTGCCGATCAGCGAGTCGCTCATGCGGGTGCGCTTGGACACGCGCAAACGGCGGTCGTTGCAGAAGGCGCCGCGCCCTTTGGTGGCGTAGAAAAGGTCGTTGCGCGTCGGGTCGTAGACGACGGCCTGTTGTACGACACCGCGATGCGCCAGCGCGATGGACACGCAATACATCGGCAGGCCGTGGATGAAGTTGGTGGTGCCGTCCAGCGGATCGATGATCCAGACGAACTCGGAATGCTTGGCGCCGTGGGTGCGGCCGGACTCTTCGGCCAGGATGCCGTGGTCCGGGTAGGCGCCCAGCAGCGTCTCGATGATCACCCCTTCTGCGGCGTGGTCGACCTCGGTGACGAAGTCGTTCGAGCCCTTGGTGTTGATGCGCAGAGCTTCGAGGTCCAGCGAGGCGCGGTTGATGATGGCGCCAGCCGCACGCGCCGCCTTGATGGCGACATTGAGCATGGGATGGTGAGACGTTTGCAGCATGCGTGGCACTCGCTGGGAAGAAGGGGCTGACAGGAGGAAAGAGCGACGGATCGCCCCTCCTTGCAGGGTGGGCGGCCCGGATAATCGCGCGATTCTAGCCGTCGCCTCCGAGTAAACCCGTGGAATCCACACGCTTCATCCTCATCAACACCAGCCATGCCGGCAACGTCGGCGCGACGGCGCGGGCGATGAAGGTGATGGGCTTCCACGACCTGGTGCTGGTGGCGCCGCGCTTCGCCGATGTGCTCTGCCACGAGGAGGCGGTGGCCATGGCCAGCGGCGCGGCTGACATCCTGGCGCGTGCGCGCGTCGTGGCCACGCTGGCCGAGGCGCTCGACGGCGTGGACCATGCCTGCGCCACCGCGATGACGCCGCGCGACTTCGGCCCGCCGACGCACGAGCCGCGCGCACTGTTCGCCGAGCTGGCCGCCCGCGAAGCCACGCCGCGCCTGGCGCTCGTGTTCGGCTCCGAGCGATACGGCATGAGCAACGAGGATGTCTACCGCTGCCATGCCGTGCTGAGCATTCCGACCCACCCCGACTACGGCTCGCTGAACCTGGCCCAGGCCGTGCAGCTGCTGGCCTACGACCTGCGCCAGGCCATCGGCGGCTTCGGTGTGCAGGCGCGCACGCCCGATCCCAAGCGTGCCGACGCGCGCGCCGTGCAGGGCTTGCTGGATCACTTGCAGGCATCGCTGGTCGACATCGGCTACCTCGACCCCGCCGCGCCGCGCAAGCTGATGCCGCGCCTGAACCAGCTCTTCAACCGCGCCGAGCTGACCAACGAGGAGGTCCACATCCTGCGCGGCATTGCCCGGCAGATGACGAAGACCTCGGCCCGACAAGGCTCTTGACCCGCTGCGACACTGGCGCGCCTTTCCCTTCCGGACGCCACCATGTTCCAGCGCCTGCGCGAAGACATCGCCCTGATCCTCGAGCGCGACCCAGCCGCCCGGTCGACATGGGAGGTGCTGACGTGCTACCCCGGCCTGCATGCGCTGTGGATGCACCGGCGCGCCCACTGGCTGTGGCAGCGCGGTTTGCGCTGGCTGGCGCGCTGGGTGTCTCACTGGGGCCGCTTCCTGACCGGCATCGAGATCCACCCCGGCGCGCGCATCGGCCGCAAGGTCTTCATCGACCACGGCATGGGCATCGTCATCGGCGAGATGGCCGAGATCGGCGAGGGCTGCACGATCTACCAGGGTGTCACGCTGGGCGGCACCTCGCTCATCAAAGGCGCCAAGCGCCACCCGACGCTGGGCCCGGGGGTCATCGTCGGCGCGAATGCCTGCGTGCTGGGCGGCTTCACGGTCGGCGCCGGAGCGCGCATCGGCTCTGGCGCCGTGGTCACCAAACCCGTGCCGGCGGGTGCGACGGCCGTGGGCAACCCGGCACGCATCATCGAGGCCGCCAGCGAGCAGGCCCGCGAGGAAGCGGCCGCCCGCATGGGCTTCTCGGCCTATGGCGTGGCCCATGGCGACGACCCTGTGGCCCTGGCCATGCGCGGCCTTATCGACAGCGCCTCGGGCCACGAGCACCAGATCGCGCTGCTGTGGGAGGCGCTGTGCAAGCTCTCCACGCAGCTCGGCAAGCCGGTCGGCGACTGCGTGCCCTGCGACGCCCAGCGCGACGAGACCTTCGACGCGGCGGAGATGAACCGGCTGGTCAAGTAGCGCCCGCTTCGGTGGCGCTGCGCGTCGATGAGAATCGGCGCTTCCGGGCCGGCTGGCCCGACCTTCGACGGCCTGCTGTGCTCCTCCGCGAGATTCGACTGCGGCTTCACCCTGTCTGGCGCCTCGCGCTGGGCGGGTTGCTGGCCGCCACGCTGGCGCAGGCCGCGCCGGAGCCGCCCGCGCCGCCCGCACCGCCCCCTGGTCGCCTGGCCGACATCGCCTTCCAGCACATCACGCAGAGCCAGGGCCTGCCCAACGCGATTGCTTCAACCCTGGCCGAAGACGGCCAAGGCTTCCTGTGGATAGGCAGCCCGGGCGGCCTGTCTCGCTGGGACGGCTATCGCTTCCGCGCCTACCAGGCCGACCCGCAACGCGACGGCGCCTTGCCCGACAGCTATGTTCAAGCCCTCTACGGCGATGCACGCGGCCGGCTCTGGGTAGGCACGAGCTCGGCCGGCCTGCTGCGGCATGACCCGGCCACCGACCGCTTCGTCCGCTACCCGGTCGGCGGCGAGCGCGGCCTCAGCCACGTCAGCGTGCGCCAGATGCGGGACGACGGCGAGGGCGGCCTGTGGGTCGTCACCGACGGCGGCCTGGACCGGCTGGTGCCCGGTGGCTCCATCGAGCACGCCAGCCGGGGCTGGGCGGCGGCGGCCGGCGCGCAGGTGCGTGTGCTGCTGCTCGACCGCCGTGGCGCGCTCTGGCTCGGCAGCACGGCCGGCCTGTTCCGGCGCGAGCCCGGTGCTTCGACGCTTGAGCCGGTCGCGGTGCGCAGCGGGACCACCGTGCAGCCCGAGGTGCTCACGCAGGACAGCGCCGGGCGAATCTGGGTGGGCAGCTTGCAGCATGGCGTCTTCGTGCTGCCGGATGAAGGCCGCGCGCCAGCCACACCGCTGCACGAGCAGGCCACGCGCGACGGACTGGACCTGCTGAGCAACAGCCAGATCGCCGGCCTGAGCGAGGTGCAGCCGGGCGAGATGTGGGTTGCGACGCTCAGCCAGGGTCTCGTTGCAGTCGACTTTGCGCAAGGGCAGACGCGCCGCATCCGCCACGTGCCCGCCTGGCCGACCAGCCTGGCCGACAACTCGCTGCGTGCCCTCTACCGCGACAACGCCGGGCTGATCTGGGTGGGCACCAACCGCGGCCTGAGCCGCTATGACCCGCGCCAGACCGCCGTGCTGACGCGCTTCGGCGTGTCGCCCGACGGCGGCGACGCGATGGACGCCCGCTTCGTCAGTACCGAGATCAGCTGGATACAGCCCCGGCCGGATGGCAGCCTCTGGCTGGGTACCCACAAGAGCGGCATCGACATGCTCGACGCGGCGGGCAACCGCGTCGGTGCTCTTCGGCCGGACCCGACACGGCCCGATACGGCCTTGCCACCGGACATCGTGCTGGCCATGGCGCCTGCGCCTGACGGCGGCCTTTTCATCGGCACCAAGCGCGGGCTCTACCGTACCGACGCGGCGGGGCGGCGGGTCAGCCGCGTGACGCTGGCGGGCCGCGATCCTGCCGCGTCCGCCTGGGCGCTGCTGGCCGACGGTGACGACCTGTGGATAGGCGGCCAGGCCGACGGGCTTTGGCGGCTGGACGTGAAGCGCGGCCAGGCCGAGGCCATCACGCTGGCCGCGCCCGGCCTCAGCGACCAGCGCGTGACTGTCCTGGCACGCGACCCGCGTGAGGCCGGCGTGCTGTGGGTCGGCACGCGCCACGGCCTGAACCGCGTCGACACGGCCACGCGAGCCGTCACGCAATGGCTGGCCGGCCCTGTCGAGCCTGGCCGCTTGTCTGCGGCCTTCGTCACGGCCCTGCTGGCAGATGACCATGGTCGGCTGTGGGTGGGCAGCTACGGCGGCGGCATCGATGTGCTGCCTGCGACCGGACAAGCCAGCGAAGCACCGCAGCGCCTGGGGCCGGCCCAACTGCCCGACAGCACCGTCAACGCACTGCTGCGCGACCTGCAGGGGCGGATCTGGGCCAGCACCGACAACGGCCTGGCCCGCATCGACCCAAAGACGCTGGCCGTGCTGGCGCTGCGCCGTGCCGAGGGCGTCGTCTTCCCGACCTACTGGACCGGGTCGGCCGCACGCACCGAGCGGGGCGAGCTGCTGTTCGGCGGCGCCGGCGGCATGACGGTCGTGCAGCCTGAGAAGCTCAAGCCCTGGACCTATGCCGCCGGCGTGCTGGTGACCGACGTGAAGCTCGGCGGCCAGCCCGTGAATGTGGCCGCCAGCAGCGCCACGCTGACCGTGCCTGCCGATGCCAACAGCCTGGCTGTCGAGTTCTCGTCGACCGACTTCTCCGCGCCCGAGCGCAACCGCTACGCCTACAAGCTGGAGGGCTACGACGCCACCTGGCTGGCAACGGACGCGACGCGCCGGCTGGCCGCCTACGCCAACCTGCCGCCGGGCGACTATCGGCTGCTGCTGCGCGCCTCCAACCGCGATGGCCAGTGGGGCGAGCGCGAGCTGGCGCTGCCCATCCGCGTGCTGCCGGCCTGGCACCAGACCTGGTGGTTCCGCGCCGCGCTGGTGCTGGCCCTGGGCCTGCTGCTGCTGGCGCTGATGAGCGCGCGCACGCGGATGCTGCGCCATCGCCAGCGCGAGCTGGAATCCAAGGTCCGCGAACGCACGGCCGAGCTGGAGGCCCTGCACCGCACGCTGGAGCAGAAGTCCGCCGAGCTGCAGATGAGCAGCGTGACCGACCCGCTGACCGGCCTGCACAACCGCCGCTTCCTGAGCGACCACATCGACCACGACCTGGCCGCCAGTCTGCGCCGCTCGCAGGAGATGCTGGCTGCGGGCGGCCAGCCGGTGGACACCGACAACGTCTTCCTGCTGCTCGATGTCGACGCTTTCAAGCGCATCAACGACCGCCACGGCCACGCCGCCGGCGACACCGTGCTGGTGCAGTTCGGCGCGCGGCTGCAGTCGGTGCTGCGCGAATCCGACTACCTGGTGCGCTGGGGCGGCGAGGAGTTCCTGGCCGTCGCGCGCGACACCGACCGCGTGCGCGCCGACGAGCTGGCCGAGCGCATGCGCGCCGTCATCGCCGACACGCCGTTCAAGCTTGACGACGGCAGCGAGTTGGAAGTGACCTGCTCCATCGGCTTCGCCTGCGTGCCGTTCGAGGCCGAGCGGCCACAGGCGCGCAGCTGGCAGCAGGTCCTCAACCTGGCCGACCTCGGGCTGTATGCCGCCAAGCGGTCGGGCCGCGATGCCTGGGTGGGCGTGCACACCGCCTCGGGGCGCGGCGCCATCGGCCAACGCGTCGTGGGCGGTTTCGGCCTGAGCAGCAACCGTGCGCTCGATGAGGTGGAAGCCGCGATCAGCGCATCGGCCGCGCCGGACGTCGTCGTCGGCTAGACGCTTGGGGCGCTGTGGGCGCGTTGAGCGCTCTTGGGCCGGAACGCCTTGCAGACCTCGTCACGTGTTTCCAGATAGGGCCCGCCGATCAGGTCGATGCAGTAGGGCACGGCGGCAAAGATGCCGCTGGCTTTCTCGTGACCGGCGAGCGTCTCGGCGATGGCCTTGGGCTGGCCCGGCAGGTTGATGATCAGCGCCTTGCCGCGGATGACGGCGACTTGTCTGGACAGGATGGCCGTCGGCACGAAGTGCAGGGAGATCTGGCGCATCTGCTCGCCAAAGCCCGGCATCACGCGGTCGGCCACGGCCAGCGTGGCTTCGGGCGTCACGTCGCGCGGCGCGGGGCCGGTGCCGCCGGTTGTCAGCACCAGGTCGCAGTGCTCCGTGTCGACCAGTTCGATCAGCGCCGCCGAGATGCCGGCCTGCTCGTCAGGAATCAGGCGGGGCACGAACTGAACGGGGTTGTGCAGCGCGCTGTTCAGCCAATCCTTCAGCGCGGGCAGGCCCTTGTCTTCGTAGACACCGGTCGAGGCACGGTCGCTGATCGAGACGATGCCGATGCGAACAGTTTCAGGGGCCGGGTCACTCATCTTCGGCCGCAGCTTCCGACGCCTTGATGAACTGGAACAGCTCGCGGAAGGCGCGCCCGCTGCGCTTCTCGGGCTCGTTGGCCGCATCCTTGCGTGCCGCGCGCACGAGGTTGCGCAGCTGCTGGATGTCGACGTCGACATGCTCCGTCAGGAACTCCTGCAGCGCCTCGTCGCCGGCCAGCAGGCGGTCGCGCCAGCGCTCGGACTGGTGCAGCCGCAGGCTGTCCTGGGCATGGCCGAGTTTGAAGGCGGCAACGGCTTCCCGGATGGGCTCGGGGTCGATCCTGCGCATCAGCTTGCCGATGTACTGGATCTGCCGGCGCTTGCCCTCGAAGTTGGTGATCTTCTTCGCATGGCGCAGCGCGTCGTACAGGATCTCCGGCAGGGCCAGCGCCTCCCAGCGGCTCTCGGGCAGGGCCATCAGGTCTTCGCCCAGTTCCTGCAGCGCGGTCATGTCGCGCTTGAGCTGGGATTTGCTGGGGCGATCGAAGTCGTCGTCGTCTTCGAGTTCAGGAGTGTTTTCTTGCATCGGGGGGCCATCGTCGGGCGAGTGGGAGTCTGCTCATAGCCAGTTCATGGTTCCCGCAAGGCAGCCCAGGGTCGCAATCTAGGCGCGTGCCGCCGGCCAGGCTGGCCGCCTGGCCAAGGTGCGCAACGACGAGTGCGGCTCTGGGCTGCCTTGCCCTTCGGGTTGCCCCGCAAAAACAGCGTCTGCGGCGTTGCAAATCCTCGCCGGGCGTGAGCCCGGCTGCGGTTTGCGCCTTGCATCCACTATTTTTGCGGGACAACGGGAACTATGAACTGGCTGTGAGCAGACTCTTATGATTGTCGCCCACTCGATTTGCCTCGCATTCATGTCCCAAGCTCAAGACGGTTTCGCCTACAGCCCCGCGCAGTTCCAGCAGTGGATTGAAGACGCCCTTGATGAAGCGAAGAAGCTCGGTGCCAGCGATGCCGGTGCCGAGGTCTCGGAGGGCTGTGGCCTGTCGGTGTCGGCACGGCTGGGCCAGCTGGAGAACGTCGAGCGCAACCGCGACAAGTCGCTCGGCATCTCGGTCTACCTGGGCCAGCGGCGCGGCAACGCCAGCACGTCCGACTTCTCACCCCAGGCCATCCGCGACACGGTGCGTGCGGCCTACGACATCGCCCGCTTCACGGCCGAGGACGAGTTCGCCGGCCTGCCGGACGCCGACGACCTTGCCCTTGACTCGGCAGCCCGGCCCGAGCTGGATCTCTTCCACCCCTGGGCCATCGACGCCGCTCAGGCCGCCGAGATCGCGCTGCGCTGCGAAGCGGCGGCTCTCGGCGTGGACAAGCGCATCACCAACAGCGAGGGCGCGGCCGTGTCGGCCCAGCAGTCGCACTTTTGGATGGGCAACACGCGCGGGTTCCGCGGCGGCTATGCCAGCTCGCGACATTCGCTGTCGGTGGCGCCGATTGCCGGCCGTGGCGCCGGCATGCAGCGCGACGCGTGGTACAGCTCCATGCGGTCTGCAGCAGACCTGGCCTCTCCCGAGGCCATAGGCCGCTACGCCGCCGAGCGCGCGCTGTCGCGCCTGAAGGCACGCAAGGTCGCCACCGCCGAGATCCCGGTGCTGTTCGAGAGTACGGTCGCCATCGGCTTGCTGGGCGCGCTGGTGCAAGCCACCAGCGGCGGCGCGCTGTACCGCCGCACGACCTTCCTGCTCGACAGCCTGGGCAAGCCCGTCACCGCTTCGCATATCGACATTTCGGAAGATCCGCATGTGCCCAAGGGCAAGGGCAGTTCGCCGTTCGACGACGAAGGTGTCACCACGCGTGCACGTTCGGTTGTCCAAGGCGGCGTGCTGCAGGGCTATTTCCTGTCCAGCTACTCGGCACGCAAGCTCGGCATGAAGACGACCGGCCATGCCGGCGGTTCGCACAATCTGCGCATGACCAGCCGCGCGACGGCACCGGGCGACGACCTGCCGACGATGATCCGCCGCCTGGGCCGCGGCCTGCTCGTGACCGAGCTCATGGGGCAGGGCGTGAACTACGTGACCGGCGACTACTCGCGCGGCGCCAGCGGCTATTGGGTCGAGAACGGCGAGATCGCTTATCCCGTTCACGAGGTGACCATCGCCGGCAACCTGAAGGACATGTTGCAGAACATCGTCGGCATCGGCGCGGACGAGTATTCGATGGGCACCAAAACCATCGGCTCGGTGCTTTTGACCGGCATGAAGCTGGCAGGCAACTGACACCGGGCTCCGGGGTAAATCCCGGCCGTGGCGTTCGGGGCGGCATTCCAGAATCGCCCCGTCTTTTTCTTTGCAAACCGATAACAGGAGACATCCATGTCCATGGAACGCCGTTCCTTTGTTCGCCATGCCGGCATCGCCGGCGTGCTGGCTGCGGGCGCCGCCCCGGCCGTCGTGCACGCCCAGGCCCAGGTGCGCTGGCGCCTCGCGTCGAGCTTCCCGAAGTCGCTGGACACCATCTTCGGCGCGGCCGACGTGTTCGCCAAGAAGGTCTCCGAGATGACCGGCGGCAAGTTCCAGATCAGCATCCATGCGGGTGGTGAGCTGATGCCTCCGTTCGGCGTCGTCGACGGCGTGCAGGCCGGCACCGTGGAAATGGCTCACACAGCGCCCTATTACTTCTTCGGCAAGGACGAGACGTTTGCGCTGGGCTGCGCCGTGCCCTTCGGCCTGAACAGCCGCCAGACGACGGCCTGGATGGTGGAAGGCAACGGCCTGAAGCTGATGCGCGAGTTTTATCGCAACTACAACATCATCAACTTCATGGGGGGCAACACCGGCGCGCAGATGGGCGGCTGGTATCGCAAGGAGATCAAGAGCGTCGCCGACATCAAGGGCTTGAAGATGCGCATCGGCGGCTTTGCCGGCCGTGTGCTGGAGCGCATGGGTGGGGTGCCGCAGAACATTCCGGGCGGCGAGATTTACTCGTCGCTGGAGAAGGGCACCATCGACGCCGCCGAGTGGGTGGGTCCGTATGACGACCAGAAGCTGGGCTTCAACAAGGTGGCGCCCAACTACTACTACCCCGGTTGGTGGGAAGGCGGCCCGCAGCTGGACTTTTTCGTCAACACCAAGTCGTACGACTCGCTGAGCGCCGAGTACAAGGCCATCCTGGAGGCTGCGACGCACGTCGCCCACGTCGACATGCAGGCCAAGTACGACGCCAAGAACCCGGCTGCGCTGAAGCAGCTGGTGGGCTCGGGCACCAAGCTGTTCCGCTTCCCCAAGGACGTGATGGACGCGGCCTTCAAGGAGTCCATGGGCATCTACGCCGAGCTGTCGGCCAAGAACCCGAACTGGAAGAAGGTCTACGAGGATTATTCGAACTTCCGCCGCGACCAGAACCTGTGGTTCCGTTTCGCCGAGGCCGGCTTCGACGACTTCATGCAGTCGCAGAAGCTGTAATTCGGCTCACCCGGATCGCAAAAAAGCCCCGCACCGCGGGGCTTTTTTGCGTGCGCCGCAGCGGTCGCTACTTGGACGCCGCGCTGGCCGCCTCCGGCAGGCCGAAGAGCTGGTTCATGTCGATCTCCTTCTTCTCCTCGTCGGGCGGCTGCACCTCCAGGATGACCTTGCTGGTATCGACCTCGGCCTTCTTGTCCAGCCCGCCCGACACCATGCCGGGGAAGGCGATGACCAGGCCGATCATGATCACCTGGATGCACACGAACGGCACGGCGCCCCAGTAGATCTGGCCGGTGGTCACGGGCGCGGTCAGGCGGCCGGTCAGCTTGTCCTTGTAGTCCTCGGTCGGCGCCACGCTGCGCAGGTAGAAGAGGGCGAAACCGAAGGGCGGGTGCATGAAAGACGTCTGCATGTTGACCGCCAGCAGCACGCCGAACCACACCAGATCGATACCCAGTTTCTCGGCCACCGGCGCGAGCAGCGGCACGACGATGAAGGACAGCTCGAAGAAGTCCAGGAAGAAGGCCAGCACGAAGATCAGGATGTTGACGACGATCAGGAAGCCCAGCTGACCGCCGGGCAGACCGGACAGCAGATGCTCCACCCACAGCGGGCCGTCGACGCCCTGGAAGCTCAGGCTGAACACAGTCGAGCCGAGCAGGATGAAGACGACAAAGCAGGACAGCTTCATCGTCGAGTCCATGGCCTGACGCAGCAGCGGCAGGGACAGACGCTTGCGCACCAGCGCCATGGCCAGGGCACCCACTGCGCCCATCGCGCCGCCCTCGGTGGGCGTGGCGATGCCCAGGAAGATGGTGCCGAGCACCAGAAAGATCAGCGCCAGCGGCGGGATCAGCACGAAGGTGACTTTCTCGGCCATGTGCGACAGCAGCTTGAGCCGGAGCAGGCGGTTGACCACGGCCAGCACGAAGGCCACGCCGACGCCGACGCACATCGACGTGACGATGAGTTCGTCGGTCGCCGTGCCCTCGGGCCGGCTGCGCGCAAACGCGATGGCACAGACCACCGACAGCAGCGTCAGCAAGCCCAGTGAGCGCAGGCCGGCGCTGCCGTCGTCTTCCCGGATAGTGCGTGCCTCGGCCGGCAGCGCCGGCGCCCATTGCGGCTTGATCAGCGTGATCAGCAGCACGTAGCCGACGTAAAGGCCTGTCAGCACGAAGCCGGGCAGGAAGGCGCCCTTGTAGAGGTCGCCGACGCTGCGGCCGAGCTGGTCGGCCATGATGATCAACACCAGGCTCGGCGGGATGATCTGGGCCAGCGTGCCCGAGGCGGCGATGACGCCCGATGCGATGCGGCGGTCATAGCCGTAGCGCAACATGATCGGCAGCGAGATCAGGCCCATGGAGATCACCGAAGCCGCGACCACGCCCGTGGTCGCCGCCAGCATGGCGCCGACGAGGATCACCGCATAGGCGAGACCGCCGCGGATGGGGCCAAAGAGCTGGCCGATGGTGTCCAGCAGGTCCTCGGCCATGCCCGAGCGTTCCAGGATCAGGCCCATGAAGGTGAAGAACGGAATGGCCAGCAGCGTCTCGTTCTGCATGATGCCGAACACCCGCAGCGGCAGGGCCTGCATCAGCGAGGCGGGCAGCATGCCCAGCTCGATGCCGATGAAGCCGAAGGCCAGGCCGGCCGCGGCCAGCGAGAAGGCCACCGAATAGCCCATCAGCAGAAAGACGACGAGGCCGCCGAACATGATCGGCGCCATGTTGGCTTGCAGGAACTCGATCATTGCTGGCCCTTCGCTGCAGCCTGCGCACGGATGATTTCAGCGAGCTCTTCCTCGGCCGATTTGCCCTGGGGCTTGCGGGCAGGGTCGTCGATGAGACCGCCCAGGAAGGCGAAGCGCTTGATCAGCTCGGACAGGCCTTGCAGGCCCAGCAGAGCGAAGCCGGCAGGCACCAGCGCGAACACCGGCCAGCGGATCAGGCCGCCGGCGTTGCCGGAGACCTCGCCGCTGACATAGGCCCTGACCACCAGCGGCCAGACCAGCACGACCACGGCGATGACGAAGGGCAGCAGGAAGGCCAGGATGCCGAAGATCTCGACCTTGACCTGAGTACGCCTGGAGAAGCGGCCCAGCACCACGTCGATCTTGACGTGCTCCTGGCGCAGCAGCGTATAGCCCGCGGCCAGCAGGAAGACGGCCGCGAACAGATACCACTGGATCTCCAGCAGCGCGTTGGAGCTGTTGTTGAAAATCTTGCGCACCACCGCATTGCCGGCACTGATCAGCACTGCGGCCAGCACCAGCCAGGACACCCAGCGCCCGACCCACTCATTGAGCCGGTCGATGGCGCGAGCCACTAGGAGTAAAGAGGACACGTTGTCTCCGTTGTCGATTCAGAACAGACGGCGGGCTTGCCGCCGCTCGCTGGCCGACACTGTAAGGAGACGGGCTGGCGTTTTTGCCCTGCGACGGCGGCGAGCCGGGAAAACCCCGTGCCCCGCGTGCGCCCTCAGCTCTGCGAGGCCGCGATGAAAAGTCGTGTCGAGCGCGCGCCCGAACGGCAGAACACCAGCAGCGGGCGCGGCAGTTCCTGCAACAGCAGGGCGAAGGCCGCGATCTCTTCAGGCGACTGGTAGCCGCCGGCCACCGGCAGGTGGCGGTATTCCAGGCCGGCGGCTTCTGCGGCTGCCTGGATCTCAGCCGAGGTCGGCTGGTCAGGGCCATGCTCGAAATCGGGGCGGTTGTTCACCACGCTTTTGAAACCCATGGCCGCAGCTTCGGCCATGGCTTCGGGCATCAGCTGCGGCGCGGCGCAGATGTCAGGGGCGATTGCTTGCAGAGGCAGGCTCATGTCGGCTCCTTACTTGGCCAGCGCGGCCTTGACCGCAGCAGACACCGTGCTCATTTCCGCCACGCCGCCGAGTGCGGCCTTGGCGGCGGCCATGACCTTGCCCATGTCGGCAGGGCCGGTGGCACCCAGCTCGGTGACGATGGCATTGACCTTTTCCGCCACTGCCTCGGCCGACAGACGCTCCGGCAGATAGGCCTGCAGCACGGCCAGCTCTGCGGTTTCCTTGGCGACGAGGTCATCGCGGCCGGCGGCACCGAACTGGCTGATCGAATCCTTGCGCTGCTTGATCAGCTTGTCGACGATGGCGACGAGGGCTGTGTCATCCACGACGACACGTTCGTCGACTTCCTTCTGCTTGACGGCAGCCAGCAGGCCGCGGATGGTCAGCAGGCGGTCGGCTTCCTTGGCGCGCATGGCGGCCTTCATGTCTTCGGTGATGCGGTCTTTGAGGCTCATGGGGGCATCCAGTTCAAAAAGACAAAAACCCGCGACAGCGTCCTGTGGCGGGTCTTGGAGTTCAACCAGAGCCGAGGCTCCGGGTGGCGTCAGAAACGATCAGTACAGCTTCTTGGGCAGCTGCATGCTGCGCACGCGCTTGTAGTGGCGCTTGACGGCCGCAGCCTTCTTGCGCTTGCGCTCGGCGGTCGGCTTCTCGTAGAACTCGCGGGCGCGCAAGTCGGTCAGCAGGCCCAGTTTTTCGATGGTGCGCTTGAAGCGACGCAGTGCGACGTCGAACGGCTCGTTTTCTTTGACGCGGATAGTGGTCATGTATTTCCTTCAGATTGCGCTCGGTATTCGCGGCTGAGTTCAGCAGCAGGTTCCGGATTACTGCGTCACTTGTTTAGTCCAATGACATGCAGCGAATCGACGCGCGGGGTTTGCCAGCAAAGCCGAGGATTGTAGCCAGAAAATCAAGCACTTGCCAAGATTTGCTCAGGCGGGCGTTGAAGCCTCCGCCATGGCTCGTGCGCAGGCGGCTGCGCTGGCCCAGGCCCACTGGAAGTTGTAGCCGCCGAGCCAGCCCGTCACATCGACGACTTCGCCGATGAAAAACAGGCCAGGCACCCGCCTGCTCTCCATCGTCTGTGAGCTCAAGTCCTTGGTACTGACGCCGCCGCGCATCACCTCGGCCTTGCGCCAGCCCTCGTCGCCGCTGGGCAGAAGCTGCCAGTCGTGGACGCTGCGACCCAGGCGCTGGAGGTCGGTATCGCGGCATTCCGCCATAGGTTTGGCGGCATCGAGTTTGGCGCGTTCCAGCCAGGCTGCGGCCAGGCGCTGCGGCAGGCGGGCCGCTAACTCGTTGCCCAACTGGCGGCGCGACGTGGCCTTGGCCTCGATGAGGTCCTTGTCGAGCTGCATTTCGGGGGCGAGGTTGATCTGCAGGGGCTGATCGGCGGACGTCCGGTAGCTGGAAATCTGCAGGATGGCCGGGCCGCTAAGCCCGCGGTGCGTGAACAGCAGGTCCTCGAGGAAGCGCCCACGCGCCTTGCCACTGCCGCAGGACACCTCCACCAGCAGCGAGAGCCCGGCGAGCGCCGCGAACGGAGCCCAGGCGTGTTCGTCAAAGGTCAGCGGTACGAGGGCCGGGCGCGGTTCAACGATGGCGTGCTCAAGGCGCTTGGCCAGGCGCAGGCCCCAGTCGCTGGCGCCTATCTTGGGCACCGGCAGGCCGCCAGTCGCGACGACGACGCGCGGCGCCGTCACCGGCCCCTGGCTGGTGTCCAGTTCGAAGCCGCCGCCGGGCAGCGGGCGCACATCGGCCACCGTGCACGGTTGCCAGCGCGTGACGCGGCCGGCCTCGCACTCCTTGACGAGCATCTGGATGATCTGCTCGCTGGCGCCGTCGCAGAACAACTGGCCCTTGTGCTTCTCGTGGAAGGCGATGCCATGGCTTCGCACGAGCTTGATGAAGTCCTGCGGCGTGTAGCGCGCCAGTGCCGAGCGGCAGAAGGCGGGGTTCTCGGACAGGAAATTGGCCGGCCCCGCCTCGCGATTCGTGAAATTGCAACGCCCGCCGCCCGAGATACGGATCTTTTCAGCCAGGCGTGGCGCGTGGTCGATGAGCAGCACGCGCAGGCCCGATTGGCCCGCAAGCCCCGCGCAGAACAGGCCTGCCGCGCCCGCGCCCACCACCACCGCATCGAATCCCTGCATAAACCTCCCGTGAATGGGGCGCCATTCTCGCGGGTCGTGGTGTTGAAACTCGGTAGGATGCCCTCCAAGTGATGCAGCGGGCCTTCTAGGGGGGAGGCCCGATTCATGGGGTGACCCGGCCTTGCTGGCCGCGTTCGCGCCCCACTACAGTCCTTTGACACTGGACCGGCCCGGTTCCCCTACCGACGGCAAGCGATCGCATCAAAACGATTTCATGGACATGACCGCTGACTCCTCCGCGACGCAGCCTGGCAGCCTGGCGCATTGGCTTGCCGGACGCAACGAGCTGGGCGGCGAGACGCTGGCCGGCCTGATCGCGCTGATCGAACCTCTGGGCAGCCAGGCAGCGATCAAGACGGTGGCCAACGGCCGCTACGTTTTTGCCAGCCCCGGCCTGGCCCAGTTGTTTGAAAGCGAGAACGTCATCGGCCATACCGATGCCGAATTGCTGAAGGCCGACGAGACCACCGCGCTGCGCCGCGTCGAGCAGACCGTCATGGCCCAGCGCCACCCGGTTGTGTCCGAGCACAAGCTTGAGATCAACGGGCGCCGCCGCGAGTTCAGCGTCACGCGCCTGGCGCTGGGGCAGGACTTCCTGCTGTCCGTCTGGCATGAGCGCACCGAAGAGCGTCACCGCGAGTCGCATCTTCAGCGCGCGCTGGCGCAGATCGAGCAGCAGCAGAGCGCTATCGAGCAGATCCGCCGCGAGTTGCAACTGGGCTCGGGCCGCGACGACATTTCGGGCCTCTACATGCGCCCGCAGTTCGACGACCAACTGCTTCGCGAGATCGACCTGTCCTCGCGCGAGCATCGCGAGTTCGCCCTCGTCGTCATCGCGTTGGACGCCGTGCCGGCGGCTGCGGATCTGGGTGACGAAGCGCAGCAGCGCCTGCTCGAAGGCATAGGCCGCATGCTGCGCGCCAACACGCGGGCGATGGACTCGGCCTGCCGCATCGGTGCGCAGCGCTTTGCCGTATTGCTGTCGGGCGTCGGCCTCGCGACGGCACATGCCCGCATGGAGCAGTTGCGCCGCCAGTGCGCGGCCCAGATCGTCGTACTGAACGGCCAGGACCTGGGCCTGTCAATCTCCATGGGCGTGTCCAGCTTCCCTCACACGGCCTCGCGCCAGGAGGAACTGGTGGCCGCCAGCGAGGCCGCCGTCCATGAGGCCCAGCGCCGCGGCGGCAACCAGGTCGTGCTGGCTTCCATCGCCTTCACCTAGAGCCCTCTAGATCCCGCTGAGGCCTTTCCAGAGCATGTAGGCCGCGAGCGCGAACAGCAGCGTCGCGAAGGCCTTCTTCAACTGCGTGACGTTCATCGCATGGGCGGTCCGGGCACCCAGCGGCGCCATCGTCACGCTGGCGGCGGCGATCAGCGCCAGCGCCGGTAGGTAGAGGTAGCCGAAGGCGCCCGGCAGCGCTGGCGCAACGCTCCACCCACCGACCACGTAGCCCAGCGTATTGGCGATGGCAATGGGAAAGCCCAGCGCCGCGCTTGTCGCCACGGCGAAGTGCACCGGCACATTGCACCAGACCATGAAAGGCACGCTGGCGAAGCCACCGCCCGCGCCCACCAGCCCCGAGAGCAGGCCGATGCCGGCGCCCGCGCCGAACTGGCCGGCCGTGCCGGGCATCTGGCGGCTGGGTGCGGGGCGCTTGTTGCGCAGCATCTGCCAGCCCGAGAAGCTGACGAAGGCGGCAAACACGAGGGCCAGCCAGGCACCCTTGAGTAGCGTGAACAGACCTGCGCCGGCCAGCAGGCCGCCGGCGAGGATGCCGGGCGCCAGCCCCTTGACGAGATCCCAGCGCACGGCGCCACGCTGATGGTGGGCCCGCACGCTGGACAGCGACGTGAAGATGATGGTGGCCATCGACGTGGCGATGGCCATCTTGACGGCCATGCCAGGCTCGACACCGCGCTCGCTGAGAATGAACGTGAGGAAGGGCACCAGCAGCATGCCGCCGCCGATGCCGAGCAGGCCGGCCAGAAAGCCGGCCGCGAGCCCCAGCACCAGCAGCTCGGCAACGAGGCCGGCCGTCATCCGCGCAGTCGCTTCATCAAGGCCTGCCATTCGGTCGGCGTGACCGGCGTGATGGACAGCCGGCTGCCGCGCTGCAGCACCACCATGCTGGCCAGCTCGGGCGCCTCGCGCATCTCCTTGAGACTCAACAGGCGAGTCGTCTCCCGCCAGCGCACATCCACATGCACCCAGCGCGGCGCGTCGGGCTTGGACTTGGGGTCGAAGTAGTGGCTGGCCGCGTCGAACTGCGTCGCATCGGGGTAGGCCGCGCTGCAAACCTCGGCGAGGCCGGCAATGCCAGGCTCGGGGCAGGACGAGTGATAGAAGAGCACACCATCGCCGAGCCGCATGTCGTCGCGCATGAAGTTGCGCGCCTGGTAGTTGCGAACGCCGGTCCAGGGCAAAGTGCCCGCGCGAGCCAGGTCGGTGATCGACGCTTCGTCGGGCTCCGACTTCATCAGCCAGTAGTTCATGGGCTGATGCTAAGGGGGAAGAAGGTGTCCACCGCAATCCTGGGGGCCGAGATCCTGAACACCCAGGGGTAATCAGGTGGGCGAGGTCAGCCGGACTTCGGGTTCATCTGACGCGAGACGATCACGCCCGTCCGGCATTTTCCAAGCCCTTGCTCATAGAGCATCGGATGAAGGAAATAAAGCCCCGGGGAAAGCAGTGGACGGAACGGATTTTAAGCGCTCAGAGCAGCTGCCCGTCATGTCCGAGGGCTTCGTCCAGACGCTTGATGAGGGTATCGACTTCCGGCGACGAAACAGGCGTAGAAGCGGACGCCTCGCGCGGTGCTTCGGCGAGCTGATAAGCGAGGTTCAGCGCAGCCAGCACGGCGATGCGCTCGCGTGCCTTGACCTTGCCGGCGTCTCGGATGGCGCTCATTTCGCGGTCCACCTGCGCCACGGCGGCGGTCAACGCGGTCTCGCCCCCTGGAGGGCAGCCGAGCAGGTAGCTCTGGCCCATGATGATGACTTCCATCTGCTTCATGGCTGCTCCTCCTTGGGCGAGTCGGCCGGCAGGCGTTCCAGCAGCGCGTCCACGCGGGCTCGGGCGGCGCTCAGGCGCGAGCGCAGGCTGTCGCGCTCCTGCGTGATTGAGGTGAGCTGCACCTGCAGCAGCAGGTTGGTGCGCAGGATTTCGTCGTGTCGCACGAGCAGGCGCTCCACGCGGTCGGTCAGGTCGGTCAGGCTGGCCATGGATGGGCTCGGGATCAGGCGGAGACCGATTTTAGGTTGCGGCCGTAGTCGCACTCATTGATCACAGCGCAAACATTGCATAACGGCTTGCGTGCCTGGCAGACATAGCGGCCATGCAGGATCAGCCAGTGGTGGGCGTCGACCAGATAGGCCTCGGGGATGCGGTCGAGCAGGCCCAACTCCACGGCCAGTGGTGTCTTGCCGGGCGCCAGACCCGTGCGGTTGCCAACGCGGAAGATGTGGGTGTCGACGGCCATCGTTGGCTCGCCGAAGGCGACGTTGAGCACGACGTTGGCGGTCTTCCGACCGACGCCCGGCAGTGTCTCCAATTCGGCACGCGAGCGTGGCACCTCGCCGCCGTGCAGGTCGATCAGCATGCGGCAGGTCTGTAGCAGATGCTTGGCCTTGCTGCGGTACAGGCCGATGGTCTTGATGTGCGACTCAAGACCTTCCTGGCCTAGCGCGAGGATCTGCGCCGGCGTGTTGGCGACGGCGAACAGGCGTCGAGTGGCCTTGTTGACACCGACATCCGTGGCCTGAGCCGACAGCAGCACGGCCGTCAGCAGCTCGAAGACGCTGGCGAACTCCAGTTCTGTCTGCGGCGCCGGGTTGGCGGCTTTCAGCGTGGCGAAGAAGCGTTCGACTTGGGCGGCGTTCATGCCGCCCATTGTCGACGTGCTTCAGCTGCGCTTGGCTCTCGCGCGGGCCAGTGCCGCTTCGATGACGGCGCGCTTGCGGTCGAGTTGGACCGGGTCGGTAATGGCCGACGCAGCCGGCAGGTCGGCGAGCTTGGCCTGCGCCTTCTCGGCCAGGCGCGCCTCGTTTTCTTCCGCCTCGCGGTGGCGGCGGAACTGGCGAAAGACATAGCGCTCGCGGGCTTCTGCGGCCTGCGGCGCGCTCCAGGCGGCCCAGCCGGTGGCTGTCGTCACCTCGGGCATCGAGATGCAGTCGACAGGGCAGGCCGGCACGCAGAGTTCGCAGCCGGTGCACTGCGCGGTGACGACGACATGCATGGCCTTGGGTGCGCCGACGATGCAGTCCGCGGGGCAGGCCTTGATGCACAGCGTGCAGCCAATGCACCAGGCCTCGTCGATGACGGCGACGCCGCGCGTGGCTTCGATGCCGTTGACGGGATTCAGCGGTTGAGTGGGTCGGCCGGTGATCGCTGCCAGCCGGGCAACGCCCTCGGCGCCGCCTGGCGGGCATTGGTTGATGTCAGCCTCGCCCGCAGCGACGGCGTCAGCGTAGCCACGGCAGTCCGGGTAACCGCAGCGGGTGCATTGGGTCTGCGGCAGTGCGGCGTCGATCAGCTCGGCAAGGCTCACGCTTTGCGCTTGCGGGCCGGCGACGATTTGGCGGTCGCCTTCGCCGACGTGGCCTTGGCCGTCTTCTTCAGCGGCGCGGCCTCGTACTTGGCAATGAACTTGCAAACTTCGGGATACACCTTCTCGCGCCAGCGGCGGCCCGAGAAGATGCCATAGTGGCCGGCGCCTTCGACGTCGTAGTGGAACTGGTGCTGCTTGGGTACCCCTGAGCAGATGTCGTGCGCTGCCTGAGTCTGGCCGGCGCCTGAGATGTCATCCAGCTCGCCTTCAACGGTCAGCAGCGCCGTCGTCGTGATGTCCTGCGGGCGGACCAGCTGGCCATCGACCTCCCAGGTGCCGTTGACGAGGGCGAAGTCCTGGAAGACCGTCTTGATGGTGTCGAGGTAGTACTCGGCCGGCATGTCGAGCACGGCGTTGTACTCGTCATAGAACTTCCGGTGCGCCTCGACGTTGTCGTCGTCGCCACGCACCAGGTCCAGGAAGTAGTCGTAGTGCGAAGTCAGGTGTCGATCCGGGTTCATCGCGACGAAACCGGTGTGCTGGAGGAAGCCGGGGTAGACCGCGCGGCCGGAGCCCGGGAAGTTGGTCGGCACGCGGTAGATGACGTTGTTTTCGAACCAGCTGTAGCTGCGGTTCATGGCCAGGTTGTTGACGGCCGTCGGGCTCTTGCGAGCATCGATGGGGCCGCCCATCATCGTCATGCTGCGCGGCGTGGCCTCACCGGCGCTGGCCATCAGCGAGATGGCGGCCAGCACGGGCACCGTCGGCTGGCAGACGGAGATGACGTGGCTGTCGGCGCCGCCGACGTGGCGGATGAACTCCTGCACGTAGGAGATGTAGTCGTCCAGATGGAAGGCGCCAACGTCCAGCGGCACCATGCGCGCGTCGGTCCAGTCGGTGATGTACACCTTGTGGGTCTTCAGCAGTTGCTTGACCGTCTCGCGCAGCAACGTGCTGTGGTGGCCGGACAGGGGCGCCACGACGAGGACGGTTGGCTGGTCCTTCATCTTCGACAGCACGGTGAGTTCGTCCGTGTAGCGCTTGAAGCGCAGCAGGCGGCAGAAGGGCTTCTCCAATGCCACCAACTCCTGCACGGCCACGTCGACGCCGTCGACCTCGACAGACCGGATGTCGAACTCCGGCTTCTCGTAGTCCTTGGCCAGGCGGTGCATCAGGTCCAGCCCGGCCGACAGGCGCTGCGCCATGGGCGTGTGCGCAAACGGCGAGAGCGGGTGGCTGTAGAGCTTGGCCGAGGCGGCGGCAAACTCGGAGAACGGGCTCAGCAGGGCGCGCTGGGTTTCGAACAGTTGATACAGCATGGCCGGCCTTGGCGAGGATCAGGAAGCCTTGATGGTGCCAGAAAACGTTGTCAGTTTTGTGCGCTGCAACATTGGATTGGCGGACATACCGCCAATCCTGCGCACTTGAGTGGTGCGATAAACCCCTATCAGCCCTTCAGCACGGCCGCCATTGCACCAGCGACGGTCGGCAGGTTGCCCTCATTGAGTGCGGCGACGCAGATGCGGCCGGAGTCCACGCCGTAGACGGCAAACTCGCTGCGCAGGCGCTGCATCTGCGTGGCGTTCAGGCCGGAGTAGCTGAACATGCCGAGCTGCTCGGTGACAAAGCCGAGATCTTGGGTCACACCGGCGGCCTTCAAGGCTGAGACGAGGGCGCCGCGCATGGCCTTGATGCGCACGCGCATGCCGGCCAGCTCTTCTTCCCACAGTGCGCGCAGCTTGTCGTCGGCCAGCACCTGGGTGACGACCTGGGCGCCGTGGGTCGGCGGGTTGGAGTAGTTGGTCCGGATCATGATCTTCAGCTGCGACAGCACGCGCACGGCTTCCTCGTCGCTGGTGCAGGCCACGCTCAGCGCACCGACGCGCTCGCCGTACAGCGAGAAGCTCTTGGAGAAGCTGGTGGATACAAAGAAACCGACGCCAGCGGCCATGAACTGGCGCACGGCCTCGCCGTCTTCCTTCAGGCCGAAACCGAAGCCCTGGTAGGCCATGTCCAGGAAGGGCGTCAGGCCGTTGGCCTTGACGGCGGCGACGACCTGAGCCCACTGGGCCGCCGTGATGTCGTAGCCGGTCGGGTTGTGGCAGCAGGCGTGCAGCACGACGACAGTGCCGGCGGGCGCGGCATTCAGCGCGGCCAGCATGCCGTCGAAGTTGATGCCCTTGTTGGCGGCGTCGTAGTACGGATAGGTCTCGACCGTGAAGCCGGCCTGCGTGAACAGCGCGCGGTGGTTCTCCCAGCTCGGGTCTGAGATCAGCACCTTGGAGGCGGGGTTGAGCTGCTTCAGGAAGTCCGCGCCGATCTTCAGCGCGCCGGTGCCGCCGATGGCCTGCACGGTGGCGACGTTCTTCAGTTCGCTGCCGAAGACCAGCTTCTGCACGGCCTTGTCATATGCAGCGATGCCGTCGATGGGCAGGTAGCCACGCGGCTTGGGCGCTGCGGCCATGGCCGCTTCGGCTTCGCGCACGCACTTCAGCAGCGGCAGCTTGCCGGCTTCGTCGTAGTAGACGCCGACGCCGAGGTTGACCTTGCCCGGGCGGGTGTCGGCGTTGAACTGCTCGTTCAGGCCGAGGATGGGATCACGGGGGGCAAGGGCGACATCGGCAAAGAGAGACATGGTGATTCCTGAAAGGACGGTGGCAGCAGGGGAGGGCGCGTCAGCCGGGCATGCGCTTAAGCTGACGGATTACTCAGGGCTGCAATTTTGCCCGTGAACCCCATATGCCCCCCATGCAAGAAGCCTTGAACGCCATGCCCGCCCCAGAGGGCGACACCGAGGAACGCAAGGGCGAATTCGTGAGCTTCGAAGGCTCGCCGTTCCAGTTGTTCCAGCCTTTCCCGCCTGCCGGGGATCAGCCCAAGGCCATCGCGCAGCTCATCGAAGGCATCAACGACGGCCTCAGCTACCAAACGCTGTTGGGAGTGACCGGCTCGGGCAAGACGTTCACGATGGCCAATGTCATCGCCCGGCTGGGCCGTCCGGCCATCATCTTTGCGCCCAACAAGACGCTGGCGGCTCAGCTTTACAGCGAGTTCCGGGACTTCTTTCCGAACAACGCCGTCGAGTATTTCGTCAGCTACTACGACTACTACCAGCCCGAGGCCTATGTGCCGCAGCGCGACCTGTTCATCGAAAAGGACAGCGCGATCAACGAGCACATCGAGCAGCTGCGGCTGTCCTGCACCAAGAGCCTGCTGGAGCGGCGCGACGTGGTCATCGTGGCCTCCGTGTCGGCCATCTACGGCATCGGCTCGCCGGCGGACTATCACCAGATGGTGATGACGCTGCGCGTGGGCGACAAGATGGGGCAGCGCGACGTCATCGCCCACCTGATCCGCATGCAGTACACGCGCAATGAGATGGAGTTCACGCGTGGCCACTTCCGCGTGCGCGGCGACACGATTGACGTGTTCCCGGCGGAGCATTCCGAGCTGGCCATCCGCATCGAGCTGTTCGACGATGAGATCGAGGCGCTGTCGCTGTTCGACCCGCTGACCGGCCACATCCGCCAGAAGATCCCGCGCTTCACGGTCTACCCGAGCAGCCATTACGTGACGCCGCGCGACCGCGTGCTGGCGGCGACGGATGCGATCAAGCAGGAGCTGCGCGACCGCGTTGCCTTCTTCGTCAAGGAAGGCAAGCTCGTCGAAGCCCAGCGCGTCGAGCAGCGCACGCGCTTCGACCTGGAGATGCTGCAGGAGGTGGGCCACTGCAAGGGCATTGAGAACTACACGCGGCACCTTTCGGGCGCCGAGCCGGGCGACCCGCCGCCGACGCTGGTGGATTACCTGCCTAAGGACGCCATCATGTTCCTGGACGAAAGCCACGTGCTGATCGGCCAGTTCGGCGGCATGTACAACGGCGACCGGGCGCGCAAGACGACGCTCGTCGAGTACGGCTTTCGCCTGCCTTCCGCGCTGGACAACCGGCCGCTGAAGTTCGCCGAGTTCGAACGCAAGATGCGCCAGGCCGTCTTCGTATCTGCCACGCCGGCGCAGTACGAGAAGGACAACGCCGGCCAGGTCGTCGAGCAGGTCGTGCGCCCGACGGGCCTCGTCGACCCCTTGGTGGAAGTGCGTCCCGCCACGCACCAGATCGACGACGTGTTGCAGGAAATCCGCCTGCGCGTTGAGGTGCAGGAGCGCGTACTGATCACGACGCTGACCAAGCGCATGGCCGAGCAGCTGACCGACTACCTCAGCGACAACGGCGTGAAGGTGCGCTATCTGCACTCGGACGTGGACACCGTGGAGCGGGTTGAGATCCTGCGCGACCTGCGCCTGGGAGCCTTCGACGTGCTGGTGGGCATCAACCTGCTGCGCGAGGGGCTGGACATTCCCGAGGTGTCCCTCGTTGCCATTCTGGACGCGGACAAGGAAGGCTTCCTGCGCGCCGAGCGCAGCCTGATCCAGACCATCGGGCGGGCGGCGCGCAATCTGAACGGCAAGGCCATCCTCTATGGCGACCGCATCACCGAGTCGATGCGCAAGGCCATCGACGAGACCGAGCGCCGCCGCGCCAAGCAGATCGCCTTCAATGCGGAAAACGGCATCACGCCGCGCAGCGTGACCAAGCGCATCAAGGACCTGATCGACGGCGTGTATTCCGCCGAATCCGGCCGCGACGACGCCAAATTGCTGGCTGCGGCCAAGGTCGAGGACTTGTCTGAGAAGGATCTGGCCAAACGTATTGCCCAGCTCGAGAAGCAGATGCTGGAGCACGCCCGCAATCTGGAGTTTGAACAGGCAGCGCGGACGCGCGACCAGTTGGCGCAGCTGCGAGAGGCGGCCTTCGGTGCGCGTGTGCACGACAACATCGTGCCGCTGGACAGTGCGCGCAAAGGCGCGCCGCGCTGAAGGTCCAAAAACCCTGCCGGAGGCTGGGGCTACCTAGTAACCCTGGGATGCGCTCGATTAGTCGAGTAAAATCATCGGAAATGAATTAGTCGGCTATTGTCCCGTTCATCACGGGTTAACCCCAAATCATTTGCCCTGGACAAATCGTGTCAGGGCGTCTCGCAAAGGAGTTTCGTATGCGTCTCACCACCAAAGGCCGGTTTGCTGTTACCGCGATGCTGGACTTGGCGCTGCGCGAGAACACGGGCCCCGTCGCGCTGGCGGCGATCAGCCAGCGGCAGCAGATTTCGCTTTCCTACCTGGAGCAGCTCTTCGGCAAGCTGCGCCGCCATGAACTCGTGGAAAGCACCCGCGGCCCGGGCGGCGGCTACTCGCTGGGCCGCAAGGCCGAGAACATCACCGTCGCCGACATCATCGTCGCCGTGGACGAGGCGCTCGACGCCACCGGATGCGGCGGCAAGGAAAATTGCCAGGGTGAAGACAGCGGCCGCTGCATCACCCATGAACTCTGGACCAATCTAAACGCCAAGATGATCGAGTACCTCGATTCCGTCTCCCTGCGCAAGCTTGCCGACGAGCAACTGGCCAAGGGCTTCGAGGTCGAGGCGGCGCCGGTCAAGCGTGCGATTTCGTCGCAGCCGGTGCTCAAGCCCATCCGCGTGACGGCGCCCAACTCGGTATTCGCGCTCGGCAACGCGTTCAGCAAGTAAGTCAAAAAACTCAAAAGTAGTCGTTCCATGGACATGACCCCGCACTTCCCGATCTACCTCGACTACGGCGCCACGACGCCGTGCGACCCCCGTGTGGTGGACGCAATGATTCCCTGGTTGCGCGAGCACTTCGGCAACCCGGCATCACGCAGTCACGCCTGGGGCTGGGAAGCGGAAGAGGCGGTCGAGAAGGCGCGCGTGCAGGTCGCCGAGCTGATCGGCGCCGACCCGCGCGAGATCGTGTGGACCTCCGGTGCAACAGAGTCCAACAACCTTGCGCTGAAAGGCGCCGCGCAGTTCTACAAGACCCGTGGCAAGCACCTGATCACCGTCAAGACCGAGCACAAGGCCGTGCTCGACACCATGCGCGAACTGGAGCGCCAGGGCTTCGACGTGACCTATCTCGACGTGCTGGAAAGCGGCCTCGTCGACCTCGAAGCTTTCAAGGCCGCGCTGCGCCCGGACACCATCCTGGCCTCGGTCATGTTCGTCAACAACGAGATTGGCGTCATTCAGGACGTCGTCGCCCTGGGTAACTTGTGCCGCGAGCGCGGCATCATCTTCCACGTCGACGCGGCCCAGGCCACCGGCAAGGTCGAGATCGACATGGCCAAGCTGCCCATCGACCTGATGAGCCTGGCCTCGCACAAGAGCTATGGCCCCAAGGGCATCGGCGCGCTCTACGTGCGCCGCAAGCCGCGCATTCGCCTGGAAGCGCAGATGCATGGCGGCGGCCACGAGCGTGGCATGCGCTCCGGCACGCTGCCCGTGCACCAGATCGTCGGCATGGGCGAAGCCTTCCGCATCGCCCGCGAGGAAATGGGCGCCGAGAACGAGCGCATCCGCGCGCTGCACAACCGGCTCATCCAGGGTCTCTCGGGCATCGAGCAGACCTTCATCAATGGCGACCTCGAGCGTCGCGTGCCGCACAACCTCAACATCTCGTTCAACTATGTCGAGGGCGAGTCGCTGATCATGGGCGTCAAGGGTTTGGCGGTGTCGTCGGGCTCGGCCTGCACGTCGGCCAGCCTGGAGCCCAGCTATGTGCTGCGCGCGCTGGGCCGCAGCGACGAACTGGCGCACAGCTCACTTCGCATGACCATCGGCCGTTTCACGACCGAGGAAGAAATCGACTACGCCATCAGCGTGCTGACCGACCGCGTCGGCAAGCTGCGCGAGCTGTCTCCGCTGTGGGACATGTTCAAGGACGGCGTTGACATCAGCACCATCCAGTGGGCTGCCCACTGAGCAGGAGAACAACATGGCATACAGCGAAAAGGTCGTAGACCACTACGAGAACCCGCGCAACGTCGGCAAGTTCGACAACGGCGACGACGATGTCGGTACCGGCATGGTCGGCGCACCCGCCTGCGGCGACGTGATGAAGCTGCAGATCAAGGTGAACCCGGCGACCGGCCTCATCGAGGACGCCAAGTTCAAGACCTATGGCTGCGGCTCGGCCATCGCTTCCAGCTCGCTCGTGACCGAATGGGTCAAGGGCAAAAGCCTGGACGAAGCGCTGACGATCAAGAACACGCACATCGCCGAAGAGCTGGCCCTGCCGCCGGTCAAGATCCACTGCTCCATCCTGGCCGAAGACGCCATCAAGGCCGCCGTGGACGACTACCGCGCCAAGCACGCGGCTGTGGCGAACTGACATGTCCGTCACGCTGACCGAAGCAGCGGCCCGCCACGTCAAGCGCTACATCGCCAAGCGCGGCAAGGGCGTGGGCGTGCGTTTGGGCGTGAAGACGACCGGCTGTTCGGGCCTGGCCTACAAGCTGGAGTACGCCGACGACGTGGCGCCGGAGGACGTGATCTTCGAAGGGCATGAGGTGAAGATCCTCATCGACCCGAAGAGCCTGCCCTACCTCGATGGCACCGAGCTGGACTTCGTTCGCGAGGGCCTGAACGAAGGCTTCAAGTTCCGCAACCCGCGCGAGAAAGACAAGTGCGGCTGCGGCGAGTCCTTCCGTGTCTGAAACTTGCTGACTCGACGACAGGCGCGGTGTGAACCGCGCCTTTTGCTTTTTCACCCGCCATGCGCCTCACCGACAACGACTTCCAGCTCTTCGGCCTGCCTGAACAGCAGGCCCAGGTCCGTGCGGACATCGACGCGCGTTGGAAGGCGCTGCAGGCCGAAGTTCATCCGGACCGCTTCGCTTCGGAAGGTGCCGCAGCCCAGCGTTTGGCCATGCAGTGGGCCATGCGCGTGAACGAGGGCTACCGGCGCCTGAAGGACCCGCTCAAGCGCGCCGCCTACCTCTGCGAATTGCGTGGCGCGCCCGTGGGTGCCGAGACCAACACGCAGATGCCTGCCGCCTTCCTGATGCAGCAGATGGAATGGCGCGAGGCGCTGGACGACGCGAGCGGTGAAGCCGCGCTCGAAGCCCTCGACGAAGACGCGATGCAAGCCGAAACGACAGCCTTGGCCCAGGCCGAGCGCCTGCTCGACGACAACAACGACGCGCCGGCCGCGGCCGCGCAGGTGAGGGCGCTGATGTTCATCCAGCGTTTCCGCGCCGACATTGACCAGCGCTTAGCGGCGCTCGACGCCTGACCATGGCTCTCCTCCAGATCTCCGAACCCGGCGCTTCGCCCGACCCGCACCAACGCCGCATCGCCGTTGGCATCGACCTCGGCACGACGCATTCGCTCGTCGCCGCCGTGCGCCACGGCGTGGCCGAATGCCTGCCCGACGAGCAGGGCCGCGTGATCCTGCCGTCCGTCGTGCGCTACCTCCCCGAAGGCCGCCGTCAGATCGGTGCCGACGCGCTTGCTGCGCAGGCTGAAGACCCCGAGAACACCATCGTCTCGGTCAAGCGCTTCATGGGCCGCAGCCTGGGCGATGTGGCCAACCGCGAGCAGCTGCCGTACCAGTTCGAGAACCGACCCGGCATGCTGGCCATCGCCACTCGCGACGGCGTGAAGAGCCCGGTCGAGGTCTCCGCCGAGATCCTCGCGACGCTGCGCTTCCGCGCCGAGGACAGCTTTGCCGACGACCTGTTCGGCGCCGTCATCACCGTGCCGGCCTACTTCGACGACGCCCAGCGCCAGGCGACCAAGGACGCTGCCGAACTGGCCGGCCTCAAGGTGCTGCGCCTCATCAACGAGCCCACGGCCGCTGCGATTGCCTACGGCCTGGACAACGCCAGCGAAGGGCTCTATGCCGTCTACGACCTGGGCGGCGGCACCTTCGATATCTCGCTGCTGCGCCTGACGCGCGGTGTCTTCGAGGTGGTCGCGACCGGCGGCGACGCGGCCTTGGGCGGCGATGACTTTGATCGTGTGCTGGCCGACTGGGCACTCGCGGGTCGCGCCGTCGAATCCGCGCACGACAAGCGCGCCGTACTCGTCGCCGCCCGTGCGGCCAAGGAGGCGCTGTCCGACGCCGACTCGGCCGAACTGGTCGCCGCGCTGGACGCGGGTGAGCTGCGCGTGACCGTGACGCGCGAGCAGTTTGAGGCGCTCGCCCAACCGCTGATCGCCAAGACGCTGTCTGCCGTGAAGCGCGTGCTGCGCGACGCCAAGGTCAAAGCTACGGACGTGGCCGGTACCGTCATGGTCGGTGGCTCCACGCGCATGCCCATCGTGCGCCGCGCGGTGAGCGAACTCGTCGGCCGCGAGGTGCTGACAAATCTGAACCCCGACGAGGTCGTCGCGCTGGGCGCCGCCATCCAGGCCAACCAGCTCGCTGGTAACGCACGTGATGGCGAGATCCTTTTGCTGGACGTGATCCCGCTGTCGCTGGGGCTCGAGACGATGGGCGGTCTGACGGAACGGGTCATCGAGCGCAACTCGACCATCCCCGTCGCCAAGGCCCAGGACTTCACGACCTTCAAGGACGGGCAGACCGCGCTGGCCATCCACGTCGTGCAGGGCGAGCGCGAGCTGGTCAGCGAATGCCGCTCGCTGGCTCGCTTCGAGCTGCGGGGCATCCCGCCCATGGTGGCCGGCGCCGCACGCATCCGCGTCAGCTTCCAGGTCGATGCCGATGGTCTGCTGAACGTTTCTGCCGAGGAGCTGACCTCGGGCGTGCAGACGGCCATCACCGTCAAGCCGAGCTACGGCCTCGGCGACGACGTGATCGCCAACATGCTGAAGGATGGCTTCAACAGCGCCGAGGGCGACATGGCCGCGCGCAAGCTGCGTGAGGCCAAGGTCGAGGCGGAGCGCATGGTGCTTGCCACGCGCAGCGCGCTTGAGGCCGATGGCGACCTGTTGCCGCGGGCGGAGCGCGATGCGCTGGAATCGCGCCTGCTCGCACTTGCCCAGATGGACGGCGATGCCGACGCCATCGATGCCGCCGTTAAGGCGCTGGCCGAAGCCACAGAAGGCTTCGCCGCCGAGCGCATGAACCGCTCCATCGCTCGCGCGCTGACCGGCCGCAACGTCTCGGCCCTTTAAGAGAACAACATGCCCGTCATCAAGATCCTCCCGCACGCCGAGTACTGCCCCGACGGCGCCAGCATCACGGCCGCGCCTGGCACCTCGATCTGCGAGGCGCTGCTGGCCAACGACATCCACATCGAGCACGCCTGCGACCAGGTCTGCGCCTGCACGACCTGCCACGTCATCGTCCGCGAGGGCGGCCGTTCGCTGAGCGAGATGGAAGAGGACGAAGAGGACATGCTGGACCGCGCCTGGGGGCTGGAGCCCGACTCGCGCCTGTCCTGCCAGGCGCTGCTGCGCCAGCAGGACGTGACGGTCGAGATTCCCAAGTACTCGATCAACCACGCCAAGGAAGGCAAGTGAGTGACGTGAAGCGCATCCTTGGGTTCGAGTCGTCGTGCGACGAGACCGGGGTTGCGCTTGTCGAGGTGGACGGAGATGCGCCACCGCGGCTGGTCGCGCAGGCGCTGTATAGCCAGATCACGATGCATCAGGCCTACGGTGGCGTCGTGCCGGAACTGGCCTCGCGCGACCATGTGCGCCGCGTGCTGCCGCTGACGCGCGAGGTGCTGGCCCGGGCCGGCCTGGTGTTGCAGGACGTCGACTTGATCGCCTACACCCAAGGCCCCGGCCTGGCGGGGGCGCTGCTCGTCGGCGCCGGTGTGGCCGTATCGTTGGCCGCCGCGCTGGATGTGCCGGCACTGCCTGTTCATCACCTTGAAGGGCACTTGCTGTCGCCCTTCCTGTCGGCCGACCCGCCGAAGTTCCCCTTCGTCGCGCTGCTCGTGAGCGGCGGCCACACGCAGCTGATGCGCGTGGACGACGTGGGCGCCTACGAGATGCTCGGCGAGACCATCGATGACGCGGCCGGCGAGGCCTTCGACAAGAGCGCCAAGCTGCTCGGCCTGCCTTATCCGGGCGGCCCGCACCTGGCGCGCATGGCCGAGTTCGGCAATGCGGCCGCGTTCACGCTTCCGCGCCCGCTGCTGCACAGCGGCAAGCCGGATTTCAGCTTCGCCGGGTTGAAGACGGCCGTGCTGACGCAGGTGAAGAAGATCGGCGACTCACCCTGCGACCAGACGAAAGCGGACCTTGCTGCGGCGACGCAGGAGGCCATCGTCGAAGTGCTGGTGAAGAAGTCGTTGCTGGCGCTGAAGATGACCGGCCTGAAGCGCCTCGTCGTTGCTGGCGGCGTCGGCGCGAACATCAAGCTGCGCGAACAGCTGAACGCCGCCTGCGAAAAACGGGGCGTGCGCGTGCACTACCCCGAGCTGTCCCTGTGCACCGACAACGGCGCCATGATCGCGATGGCCGCCGCGCTGCGGGTGCAGCGCGGCATGGCAGCGTCCCGACACGACGGCGGCTTTGAAGTCCGCCCGCGCTGGGAATTGGGAACCTGACGCTCCCGCTCCAGGGTGTGGCGCCGCTTAGTTGACCGTCAGCTCGCCACCGTTCTCGGCGACACGCTTGACCAGGTTCAGCGTCAGCACACCGTTCTCGAAACGGGCTTGAGATTGGCCCTGGTCGATCTCGGTCGGCAGCGAGAAGCTGCGGGCATAGCGCGCGGCGCGGCGCTCGCGGTAGAGCACGCGGGAACCGTCCGTCGGCGCTGCGGCCTCTGCGGTGACGGTCTCGACCTGCACGCGGCGGCCCTCGACGCGGACCTTGACGGCTTCCTTGGCAACGCCGGGCATGTCCACGGTGACGTGGTAGCCCTTGTCGTCCTCGCTGACATCGAGAGCAGGGGTGCGGGCGGCGTCCGCATCGGCGTCGAACTGGCGCAGGACGCGGGCAACATGGCGGGGGTGGGTCAGATAGAACATGGCGAAACTCCGTGGCGGTTGACGCTGCTTCGAAGGGTCGGGAGCAGCACCCGATGACCGAGAGATAGGGCAGGGCCGAGGCGCTTCAAGAGCAGTTTTCGGCGGGTGGCAGAGAAGTCACGCATTCGCGGGGCAGGGCGGTTCGGCCTCTTGAAACCGTCGTCAGCGGCAGCATGTCCGCGAGCTTGGTCTGGGGCGGAATGTGTGCCTCTGCCGCTTTGGGCTAGAATCCGCAGGTTTTGCGCAAGCAGAACAACGCCCAACGCAAGTTGAGCGGTACCAGCACGGCTTGGGGCGGTTTCCCCCTTGTCCGCAAGTCAACCCCGGAAACCGTCTGCGGCAGCGCCTTGTATGCGTCTCGCCCGGCCGGACTTCCGAAACCTTTTGGAAAACAAAATGTCCGTCGCCGATCTGAACAAGGCCGAAATCGTCAAGGCCAACGCGCGCAGCGCCAACGACACCGGCTCGCCGGAAGTCCAAGTCGCCCTGCTGACCGCCCGCATCAATGACCTGACCCCTCACTTCAAGACCCACGCCAAGGACCACCACGGTCGTCGCGGTCTGCTGAAGATGGTCAACACCCGCAAGAGCCTGCTGGCCTACCTGAAGCGCGTTGACTCGAGCCGTTATGTCGCGCTGATCGCCAAGCTCGGCCTGCGCAAGTAAGCCACTGAATCCGACACGGAGCCTGTCTGGTCCTCAAGCCCAGTACAGGCTCTTTGTCCATCTATCTGCCGGAACCGAGCTGTCGTGGTGTCGGATCATTCCAAGACGGTTCTTCACTGAACCGCCCTGGAATGGCATCTGGACCAAACCCAGTCTCGTTCCCGGTTACCCCCGGGTGCCCCCGCACCCACAACAACCAGGAGATGAGCATGTCCATTTTCAACAAGGTCACGAAGTCCTTCCAATGGGGCCGCCACAACGTCGTGCTGGAAACGGGTGAAGTCGCCCGCCAGTCCAGCGGCGCCGTTCTGGTCAACATCGAAGGCACCGTCGTGCTGGCCACCGTGGTCGCCAAGACCGAAGCCAAGGCCGGTCAGGATTTCTTCCCGCTGACCGTCGACTACCTCGAGAAGACCTACGCCGCCGGCAAGATCCCCGGCAGCTTCTTCAAGCGTGAAGGCCGCCCGAGCGAGCACGAAACGCTGACCAGCCGCCTGATCGACCGCCCGATCCGCCCGCTGTTCCCCGAAGGCTTCTTCAACGAAGTCCAGGTCGTCGTCCACGTCGTGAGCCTGAACCCCGAAGTGCAGGCCGACATCGCTGCGCTGATCGGCTCGTCCGCCGCGCTGGCCATTTCCGGCATCCCGTTCAGCGGCCCGATCGGCGCTGCCCGCGTGGGCTACGTCAACGGCGAGTACGTGCTGAACCCCAGCAAGTCCGAGCTGGTCAACAGCCAGATGGACCTCGTCGTCGCAGGCACGCAAGCCGCCGTGTTGATGGTCGAGTCCGAAGCCTCGGGCCTGTCCGAGGAGGTCATGCTCGCCGCCATCGTCTATGGCCATGAGCAAGGCAATGTCGCCATCGCCGCGATCAACGAGCTCGTCAAGGAAGCCGGCAAGCCGGCCTGGTCCTGGGCCGCGCCCGCCAAGGACGAAGCCTTCATCGCCAAGGTCAACGGGCTGGCCGAAGGCCCGCTGCGCGAGGCTTACCAGATACGCTCCAAGCAAGCCCGCACCCAAGCCTGCCGCAGCGTCACGTCCAGCGTCTTCGCTTCGTTGAAGGACGAAGGCGTCGCGTTCGACAAGGTCGAGGTCGAAGGCCTGCTGTTCGAGATCGAAGCGCGCATCGTCCGCAGCCAGATCCTGGCCGGCGAGCCGCGCATCGATGGCCGCGACACGCGCACCGTGCGCCCCATCGAGATCCGCAACGGCATCCTGCCGCGCACCCACGGTTCGGCGCTGTTCACGCGCGGCGAGACGCAGGCGCTGGTCATCGCCACGCTGGGCACCGACCGTGACGCACAGCGCATCGACGCGCTGGACGGCGAGTTCGAAGACCGCTTCATGATGCACTACAACATGCCCCCCTTCGCGACCGGCGAGACTGGCCGTGTGGGCAGCCCCAAGCGCCGCGAAATCGGCCACGGACGCCTCGCCAAGCGCGCGCTGATCGCCGCGCTGCCGAGCAAAGAAGACTTCCCGTACTCGCTGCGCGTGGTCTCGGAAATCACCGAGTCCAACGGCTCGTCGTCGATGGCTTCCGTATGCGGCGGCTGCCTGGCACTGATGGACGCCGGCGTGCCGATGAAGGCCCACGTGGCCGGTATCGCCATGGGCCTGATCAAGGACGCCAACCGCTTTGCCGTGCTGACCGACATCCTGGGTGACGAAGATCACCTGGGCGACATGGACTTCAAGGTGGCCGGAACGACGACCGGCATCACCGCCCTGCAGATGGACATCAAGATCCAGGGCATCACGAAGGAAATCATGCAGGTCGCCCTGGCGCAAGCCAAGGAAGCCCGCCTGCACATCCTGGGCAAGATGACCGAAGCCATGGGCACGGCCAACACCGAGGTGTCGCAGTTCGCGCCGCGTCTGTACACGATGAAGATCAACCCGGAGAAGATCCGTGACGTCATCGGCAAGGGCGGCTCGACGATCCGCGCGCTGACCGAAGAGACCGGCACGACCATCGACATCGGCGAAGACGGCACCATCACCATCGCCTCGACCGACGCGGACAAGGCCGAGCTGGCCAAGAAGCGCATCCAGGAGATCACCGCTGAAGTGGAAGTCGGCAAGGTCTACGAAGGCCCGATCGTCAAGATCCTGGACTTCGGCGCCCTCGTGAACCTGCTGCCTGGCAAGGACGGCCTGCTGCACATCAGCCAGATCGCCCACCAGCGCGTCGAGAAGGTCACCGACTTCCTGCAGGAAGGCCAAGTGGTCAAGGTCAAGGTGCTCGAGACCGACGAGAAGGGTCGCATCAAGCTGTCGATGAAGGCACTGATCGACCGCGAAGCTGCGCCGGTTCAAGCGGCTCCGGTCGCTCCGGCTGCTGACAACGGTCCCGCCGCGGAGTAATCGACTCAGCGATGAAAGCCATCGCGATCACCCGCCCCGGCGGGCCCGAAGTGCTGGAGCTGGCCGAACGGCCGGATCCAGTCGCGGGCCTGGGTGAGTGCCTGATCCGCGTTGCAGCTTCGGGCATCAACCGCCCGGACGTGCTACAGCGCAAGGGCGCCTACCCACCGCCGCCGGGCGCGAGCGATCTGCCAGGGTTGGAGGTCGCGGGGGAGATCGTCGCCGGCGACGCCGAGGCCTTGGCGGCTCATGGGTTTGCAATCGGCGACAAGGTCTGCGCGCTGGTCAACGGCGGTGGCTATGCCGAGCTCTGCACGGCGCCGGTCGGCCAATGCTTGCCGGTGCCCGAGGGCTGGACGTTGACGCAAGCCGCGACGCTGCCGGAAACCTGCTTCACGGTCTGGGCCAATGTGTTCGACCGCGTCGGTCTGCAGGCTGGCGAGTCGCTGCTGATTCACGGCGGTTCCAGTGGCATCGGCGTGACGGCGATCCAGATCGCAAAGGCACTCGGCGCCCGCGTGCTGGTGACGGTTGGCAGCGCCGACAAGGCCGAAGCCTGCCTGGCGCTGGGTGCTGACGTCGCCATCAACTACCGCGAGCAGGATTTCGTCGCTGAAGCCAAGGCCGCCACCGGTGGCCGTGGTGTCGACGTGATCCTGGACATGGTGGCCGGCGACTACATCGGCCGCGGCGTGCAAGCGCTGGCCGAAGACGGTCGCCTGGCTTTGATCGCCGTGCAGGGCGGCGTGAAGTCGGAGATTGATGCCGGCCTCGTGTTGCGCAAGCGGCTGACCATCACGGGCTCGACGCTGCGCCCGCGCTCGGCGGCGTTCAAGGCTCGTCTGGCGCGTTCGTTGCGCGACAAGGTCTGGCCGTTGATCGAAGCCGGCCGCATCAAGCCGGTCGTCTACCGCGAGCTTCCCGCTGCGCAGGCGGCCGCGGCGCACGCGCTGATGGAATCCAACGAGCACATCGGCAAGATCGTGCTGACCTGGTGAGGAGAGCAGACATGAGAAGAAAACTCGTCGTGGGCAACTGGAAGATGCATGGCAATCGCGCTGCCAATGCGCAGTTGCTTGCCGGCCTCAAGGAAGCCGGCCCGTGGAACGCCGACGTTGCCGTCTGCGTGCCCGCCGTCTACATCGCCGAGACCGCGCTTGCGCTGACCGGCAATGCCATCGTCTACGGCGCACAGGATTGCTCCTCGCACGAGCAGGGCGCGTACACCGGCGAGGTGTCGAGCGCGATGCTGGCGGATGTCGGCTGCCGCTATGTCATCGTCGGCCACTCGGAGCGCCGCGCCTATCACGCGGAAAGCGATCAGCTCGTCGCTGACAAGGCCAAGGCCGCGCTTGCGCACGGTGTGACACCGATCGTCTGCGTCGGTGAAACGCGCGCCGAGCGCGAGGCCGGCCAGACCGAGGCGGTTGTTAAGCGCCAGCTTGCCGCCGTCATTCACACGCTCGGTCACTGCTGCGGCGAGATGGTCGTCGCCTACGAGCCCGTCTGGGCCATCGGCACCGGCCTGACTGCCTCGCCCGCCGAAGCGCAGGCGGTGCACGCCGTGCTGCGCGCCCAGTTGCACGCGGCAACGGACCGTTCTGGCGTGATGCGCATCCTCTACGGCGGCAGCGTCAAAGCCGACAACGCGGCTGAGTTGTTCTCGCAAGCAGACATCGACGGCGGCCTGATTGGCGGTGCGTCGTTGAAAGTGGCGGATTTCGCCGCCATCTGCCGGGCTGCGGCCCACTGAAGTTTTCCCGGCGCGTGCCAATGCCGGCGCGTGTCACAAGAGTTTTGATGGAGTGTTTGGAATGCAGTTCTTTGCAAATCTGGTGTTGATCGTTCAGCTGCTGTCGGCCCTGGCGATCATCGGTCTGGTGCTGGTGCAGCACGGCAAGGGTGCCGACATGGGCGCCTCCTTCGGGAGTGGTGCGTCGGGCAGCCTGTTCGGCGCCACAGGCAGCGCCAATTTCCTGTCGCGCACGACGGCCGTCGCGGCGACAATGTTCTTCGGTTGCACGCTTGGCCTGGCTTTCCTGTCGAACGGCCGCACGGCCACGTCGGGCGGTGACAACGCGCTGGATCGCGCGCCCGTCGTCGCGCCCGCACCGGCCGCTTCGGGTGCAGCTGCCATCCCCGGCGCCATCGTCGCCCCGGCCGCACCGGCGTCGGTCGCACCCTCGTCCGCAGCGAACTGAATCCCGACTAAAACCCTCGCCTGCTCACCGAGAAGCAAAGTTTTTTCGGTATAGAATGCGAGGCTGTCTGGCAAGCAAACCCTCATTAGCTGCCAGGCATATTTGAATACCTGCCGTCGTGGTGAAATTGGTAGACACGCTATCTTGAGGGGGTAGTGGCGAAAGCTGTGCGAGTTCGAGTCTCGCCGACGGCACCAGACAATCGGCTAGGATTCCTGCTGGTCTTGAAGCGGGAGTCAGCCAGAGCGACCTGTCGCTGAGATCGCCCGGTTCGGGTTGATCAAAGCTAGGTTCAGGGCGGGCGCGATCCGCGAGCGAGTTCTTTCGATTCGCTGGTGGCGCGCCTGTTTGCTTTTGTGGCCCGCTCCTTGCGAGTCACGTTGACGAAGACTTTGAAGTCGACCCGAGAAAGCCCAGATGAATCTCGATCAATACCTGCCCGTCATCCTCTTCATTTTGGTCGGCACGGTGGTCGGGATTGCTCCCCAGGTGCTCGGCGCGCTGCTCGGCCCGAATCGGCCCGATGCGGCCAAGAACTCCCCCTACGAATGCGGCTTTGAGGCCTTTGAAGACGCGCGCATGAAATTCGATGTGCGCTACTACCTCGTCGCGATTCTGTTCATTCTTTTCGACCTGGAAATTGCCTTTCTCTTCCCCTGGGCCGTCGCGCTCAAGGAGATTGGTGCCACGGGCTTCTGGGCGATGATGATCTTCCTCGGCATTCTGGTCGTCGGCTTTGCCTACGAATGGAAAAAGGGCGCCCTGGACTGGGAATGAACGCCAAGCCAAACACGCTGGGAATTCGAAATGGGTATTGAAGGCGTCCTCAAAGAAGGCTTTGTCACGACCTCGGTCGACAAGCTCATCAACTGGTCCAAGACCGGCTCGCTCTGGCCGATGACGTTCGGCCTGGCCTGCTGCGCCGTCGAGATGATGCACGCAGGTGCCGCGCGCTACGACATCGACCGCTTCGGCATGCTGTTCCGTCCGAGCCCTCGCCAGTCCGACCTGATGATCGTGGCCGGCACGCTGTGCAACAAGATGGCGCCGGCGCTGCGCAAGGTCTACGACCAGATGGCCGAGCCGCGCTGGGTGTTGTCGATGGGCAGCTGCGCCAACGGCGGCGGCTACTACCACTACAGCTATTCCGTCGTGCGCGGCTGCGACCGCATCGTGCCGGTGGACGTCTATGTGCCCGGCTGTCCGCCAACGGCGGAGGCGCTGCTCTACGGCATCCTGCAATTGCAGGCCAAGATCCGCCGCGAAAACACCATTGCACGCTGAGCGCCAAGGTATGAGCCTGAATCTCGAAACCCTGGCCCAGCAAGTTGGCGCCATCCTCGGCGAGCGCGTCGTCTCGCTCCAGTCAGCCCTCGGCGAACTGACGCTCGTCGTGCGCGCGGCCGATTACCTCGACGTGGCGACCATGCTGCGCGACCACGCCGAGCTGAAGTTCGAGCAACTGGTCGATCTCTGCGGCGTCGACTACAGCGACTACGGCAACGGCGGCTACGAAGGCCCGCGCTACGCCATCGTCAGCCACCTGCTGTCGATCAGCAAGAACTGGCGCCTGCGCCTGAAGGTGTTCGCCACCGACGATGACTTCCCGGCCGTGGCCTCGGTCACCGGCGTGTGGAGTTCGGCCGACTGGTTCGAGCGCGAAGCCTTTGACATGTACGGCGTCATCTTCGACGGGCACGACGACCTGCGCCGCATCCTGACCGACTACGGCTTCATTGGCCACCCGATGCGCAAGGACTTCCCGGTGTCGGGCCACGTCGAGATGCGCTACGACGCCGAGCAGAAGCGCGTCATCTATCAGCCGGTGACCATCGAGCCACGGGAACTCATCCCGCGCGTCATCCGCGAAGACAAATACGGCGGGATCTGAACATGGCCGAAATCAAGAACTACACGCTGAACTTCGGTCCCCAGCACCCGGCGGCCCACGGCGTGCTGCGCCTGGTGCTGGAGCTGGACGGCGAAGTCATCCAGCGTGCCGACCCGCACATCGGCCTGCTGCACCGTGCGACCGAAAAGCTGGCCGAAAGCAAGACCTACATCCAGTCGCTGCCCTACATGGATCGTCTCGACTATGTGTCGATGATGGCCAATGAGCAGGCCTACTGCCTGGCCATCGAGAAGATGATGGGCATCGAGGTGCCGATCCGCGCGCAATACATCCGCGTGATGTTTGCCGAGATCACGCGCTTGCTGAACCACCTGATGTGGCTGGGCGCGCACGGCCTGGACTGCGGTGCGATGAACGTGCTCATCTACTGCTTCCGCGAGCGCGAAGACCTGTTCGACATGTACGAAGCGGTCTCGGGCGCGCGCATGCACGCGGCCTATTTCCGGCCGGGTGGCGTCTATCGCGACCTGCCGGACACGATGCCCAAGCACAAGGCCAGCAAGATCCGCAATGCCAAGGCCATCGACGCCCTCAACGAGAACCGCCAGGGCTCGCTGCTGGACTTCATCGATGACTTCACGGCCCGTTTCCCGAAGAACGTCGACGACTACGAAACGCTGCTGACCGACAACCGTATCTGGAAACAGCGCACGGTCGGCATCGGCATCGTGTCGCCCGAGCGCGCGCTGAACCTGGGCTTCTCCGGCCCCATGCTGCGCGGCTCCGGCATCGCCTGGGACCTGCGCAAGAAGCAGCCCTACGACGTCTACGACCGTCTGGACTTCGACATCCCCATCGGCACCAACGGCGACACCTACGACCGCTATGTCGTGCGCGTCGAAGAGATGCGCCAGTCCAACCGCATCATCCAGCAGTGCTCGGCCTGGCTGCGCGCCAACCCTGGCCCGGTCATCACCGACAACCACAAGGTGGCGCCGCCTTCGCGCGTGGACATGAAGTCCAACATGGAAGAGCTGATCCACCACTTCAAGCTCTTCACCGAAGGCTTCCACGTGCCCGAGGGCGAGGCCTATGCGGCCGTCGAACATCCCAAGGGCGAGTTCGGCATCTACATGGTCAGCGATGGCGCCAACAAGCCCTACCGCCTGAAGATCCGCGCGCCGGGCTTTGCCCATTTGGCCGCGCTGGACGAGATGGGTCGCGGCCACATGATTGCGGACGCCGTCGCCATCATCGGCACCATGGACATCGTGTTCGGCGAGATTGATCGATGAGCTACCAACTCTCTGACGCCACCCGCGCGCGCTTCGACCGCGAGGTTGCCAAGTACCCCTACGAGCTGCGCCAGTCCGCCGTCATGGCCTGCCTGGCCATCGTGCAGCAGGAAGAGGGTTTCGTGTCCCGCGCCGCCGAGGACGTGATCGCCGTGTACCTCGGCATGCCGCCCATCGCGGTGTATGAGGTGACGACCTTCTACAACATGTTCAACCAGCGCAAGCTGGGCCAGTTCAAGTTGAACGTCTGCACCAACCTGCCTTGCCAGTTGCGTGACGGCCAGACGGCGCTGGAGCACCTGTGCCACAAGCTGGGCATTGAAGAAGGCGGCACGACGGCTGACGGCCTGTTCACCGTGCAGAAGAGCGAATGCCTGGGCGCCTGCGCCGACTCGCCCGTCATGCTGGTCAATGACCGCCAGATGTGCAGCTTCATGAGCGCTGAGCGCCTCGACGAACTCGTCGACGTGCTGCGCGCAAATGCAGCCACGGCCGTGAAGGCCTGAGGACAACATGCTGGACCTCACCAAATTCCAATCGACGGGTGCCGAGACCTGCTTCCACGGCCGCCACATCACGCCGCAGATCTATGACGGCCTGGACGGCAAGAACTGGTCGATCAAGGACTACGAAGCCCGCGGCGGCTACGAGGCGCTGAAGAAGATCCTCGCGGCCGACGGCGGCATGACGGCTGACCAGGTCATCGCCGAAGTGAAGACCTCCGCCCTGCGCGGCCGCGGCGGCGCGGGCTTCCCGACCGGCTTGAAGTGGAGCTTCATGCCGCGCCAGTTCCCGGGCGCGAAGTACCTTGTCTGCAATTCCGACGAAGGCGAGCCGGGCACCTGCAAGGACCGCGACCTGCTGATGTTCAACCCGCATCAGGTCATCGAGGGCATGGCCATTGCTGCCTACGCGATGGGCATCAAGGTCGGCTACAACTACATCCACGGCGAGATCTTCGAGGTCTACGAGCGCTTCGAGGCGGCCCTTGAAGAAGCGCGCGCCGCCGGGTATCTCGGCGACAACATCCTCGGCTCGACGTTCAGCTTCCAGCTGCACGGCCACCACGGTTTCGGTGCCTACATCTGCGGCGAAGAAACCGCGCTGCTGGAATCGCTGGAAGGCAAGAAGGGGCAGCCGCGCTTCAAGCCGCCGTTCCCAGCCAGCTTCGGCCTGTACGGCCGGCCGACGACGATCAACAACACCGAGACCTTCGCGGCGGTGCCCTGGATCATCCGCAACGGCGGCCAGGCCTACCTGGAGATCGGCAAGCCCAACAACGGCGGTACCAAGCTGTTCTCGGTCTCCGGCGACGTTGAGCGCCCGGGCAACTACGAGATCCCGTTGGGCACGCCGTTCAGCAAGCTGCTGGAACTGGCTGGCGGCGTCCGCAAGGGTCGCACGCTGAAGGCGGTCATCCCGGGCGGCTCGTCTGCGCCGGTGCTGCCGGCCGAAGTGATGATGCAGTGCACGATGGACTACGACTCCATCGCCAAGGCCGGGTCCATGCTGGGCTCGGGGGCCGTCATCGTCATGGACGACTCGCGCTGCATGGTCAAGAGCCTGATGCGACTGTCCTACTTCTACACGCACGAGTCCTGCGGCCAGTGCACGCCCTGCCGCGAAGGCACGGGCTGGATGCACCGCGTCATCGAGCGCATCTACGCCGGCCAGGGCAGGGCGGACGACCTCGACCTGCTGAACTCGGTGGCCGACAACATCCAGGGTCGCACCATCTGCGCATTGGGCGACGCCGCCGCGATGCCGGTGCGGGCCATGATCAAGCACTTCAAGCACGAGTTCGTTCATCTGATCGAACACAAAAAGCCTCTGGTGGCTGCATAACAGGCGCCGGGAACACTCATGGTTGAAATCGAACTCGACGGCAACAAGGTCTCGGTGCAGGAAGGCAGCATGGTCATGCATGCCGCCGAAAAGGCCGGTACCTACATACCGCACTTCTGCTATCACAAGAAGCTGAGCATCGCGGCCAACTGCCGCATGTGCCTGGTGGACGTGGAGAAGGCGCCCAAGCCCATGCCCGCCTGCGCCACGCCGGTCACGCAAGGCATGATCGTTCGCACCAAGAGCGACAAGGCGATCAAGGCGCAGCAGGGCGTCATGGAATTCCTGCTGATCAACCACCCGCTGGACTGCCCTATCTGCGACCAGGGCGGCGAGTGCCAGTTGCAGGACCTGGCCGTGGGCTACGGCGCAGGCAAGAGCCGCTACTCGGAAGAGAAGCGCGTCGTCTTCCACAAGAACGTCGGCCCGCTGATCTCGATGGAAGAGATGAGCCGCTGCATCCACTGCACCCGCTGCGTGCGCTTCGGCCTGGAGATCGCCGGCCAGATGGAGCTTGGCATGGCCCACCGCGGCGAGCACAGCGAGATCCAGACCTTCGTCGGCCGCACGGTGGACTCCGAGCTGTCGGGCAACATGATTGACATCTGCCCGGTCGGCGCGCTGACGAGCAAGCCCTTCCGTTACAGCGCCCGCACCTGGGAGCTGTCGCGCCGCAAGAGCGTCAGCCCGCACGATTCGACCGGTGCCAACCTGATCGTCCAGGTCAAGAACCACCAGGTCCTGCGTGTCGTTCCGCTGGAGAACGAAGACGTCAACGAATGCTGGATCGCCGACCGCGACCGCTTCAGCTACGAAGCGCTGAACAGCGACGCGCGCTTGACGGCGCCGATGATCAAGCAGGGCGGAGCGTGGAAGCAGGTCGACTGGACGACGGCGCTGGAATACGTCGCCAACGGCCTGAAGTCCATCAAGGGTGACCACGGCGCTGCTTCGATTGGCGCGCTGGGTTCGGCTCACAGTACGGTTGAAGAACTGCACCTCCTCGCGCAGATCGTGCGCGGCCTGGGCAGCGACAACATCGACCATCGCCTGCGCCACAGCGACTTCGGCAATGCCGCATCCGCTGGCCAGGCTCACTGGCTGGGTACGAGCATCGCGAGCCTCTCCGAGCTGGACCGCGCGCTGGTCGTCGGTTCCAACCTGCGCAAGGATCACCCGCTGTTCGCCGCCCGTCTGCGCCACGCCGCACGCCGAGGCGCTGCTGTCCATCGCGTCGGCATCAACAACGACGACTGGCTGCTGCCGCTCGCCGCCTCGCAGTCCGTGGCGCCGTCGGGCTGGGTGCAAGCCCTGGCCGATGTGGCTGCTGCGATTGGTGAAGGCGCACCGCTGGCCGGCACGGCCACCGATGAGGCCAAGGCCATCGCCGCCAGCCTGTCGTCCGGCCAACGCAAGGCCATCCTGCTAGGCAATGCCGCTGCCGAACACCCGCAAGCCACCAGCCTGCTGGCACTCGCGCAGTGGATAGCCGCGCAGACCGGCGCCAGCGTCGGCTACCTGACCGCTGCCGCGAACACCGTCGGCGCGCAGCTCGTGAAGGCGCAGCCGCAGATCGACGGCCTGAACGCTGGCCAGATGCTCACCGGCACGCCGCTGAAGGCCGCGCTGCTGCTGAACACCGATCCGGTGCTCGACTCCGCCAACGCCGCCGCTGCCGCCAAGGCGCTGGACGCGGCCGAGATGGTCGTCGTGCTGAGCCCGTTCAAGAGCGGTCTCGAATACGCCGACGTGCTGCTGCCGATTGCGCCGTTCACGGAGACCTCAGGCAGCTTCATCAATGCCGAGGGCCGCCTGCAAAGCTTCGTTGGCGTCGTCAAGCCGCTGGCTGAGACGCGCCCGGGCTGGAAGGTGCTGCGCGTGTTGGGCAATCTGCTGGGCCTGCCGGGCTTCGACCAGGACAGCTCCGAGCAGGTGCGTGAGCAGGCGCTGAGTGGCGACATCACGGCCCGTCTCAGCAACACCACTTCGGCCGCGCCGCAAGCCGCCGCGCGCGGTGAGGGCGTCGAGCGTTTCGCCAACCTGCCCATTTACGCAACCGATGCGCTGGTGCGCAACTCGACGTCGCTGCAACTGACCGCCGACGGCCGCGAAGCCGCCACGATCGGCCTGCCCACGGCGCTTTGGCAACAGCTCGGCCTGCAGGACGGCGACCTGGTTCGTGTCGTGCAGGACGGCGGCGCGGCTCAGTTGCCCGCCCGCCTTGAAGCCGGCTTGCCGAACGGCGTGGCCCGCGTGCCCGCCGGCCTGCCGCAAACCGCCGCGCTGGGTGCCGCCTTCGGCACGCTGACGCTGAGCAAGGTTTGAAGCTATGAACGCGCCCCTCACACCCGCTCATCCCGCCGCAACGCCGCCACTCGGCGTTGCAAATGCTCGCCGTAGTCAAGCTACGGCTGCGCTTTGCGCCTTGATTGGCGACGCTGCGACGGTCTGCTCGGCCGCGCGGAGCGCATTCACAGCTTCAGGGAGCCTGAACACATGATCGACTCTCTCTACCAAAACGGCGCTGCTCTGCTTGGGGGGCTGTGGCCCGTGGTCTGGAGCCTGCTGAAGATCGTCGCGGTCATCCTGCCGCTGCTGGGCTGCGTCGCCTACCTGACGCTCTGGGAGCGCAAGGCCATCGGTTGGTCGCAGATCCGCCCCGGTCCTAACCGCGTTGGCCCCTTCGGCCTGCTGACGCCCATCGCCGACGCGGTCAAGCTGATCTTCAAGGAGATCATCAAGCCGGCCGCCGCGCACAAGGGCCTGTTTTTCCTCGGCCCCGTCATGACCATCATGCCGGCGCTGGCCGCCTGGGCCGTCGTGCCCTTCGGCCCGGATGCCGCGGTCGCCAACGTCAATGCCGGCCTGCTGTTCCTGATGGCGATCACGTCGCTCGAGGTCTACGGCGTCATCATTGCCGGCTGGGCATCGAACTCGAAGTACGCCTTCCTTGGCGCACTGCGTGCGTCGGCCCAGATGGTCTCCTACGAGATCTCGATGGGCTTTGCGCTCGTCATCGTGCTGATGGTGACTGGTAGCCTGAACATGACGGAAATCGTGCAGGTGCAGGAGCGCGGCACGTTCGCGAGCATGGGTCTCACGTTCCTGTCCTGGAACTGGCTGCCGCTGTTCCCGATCTTCATCGTCTACTTCATCTCGGGCCTGGCGGAAACCAATCGCCACCCGTTCGACGTCGTCGAAGGCGAGTCGGAAATCGTCGCCGGCCACATGATCGAGTACTCGGGCATGTCGTTCGCGATGTTCTTCCTGGCCGAGTACGCCAACATGATCCTGGTGTCGGCGCTGGCGGTGCTCATGTTCCTGGGCGGCTGGACGGCACCCATCTCCTGGAGCCTGTTCGGCATGGAGACGCCGGCCTTCATCCAGCACACGATGGCGTTCTGGAACTGGGCCTGGCTGTTCGGCAAGACCTTCTTTGTCGTCACGATGTTCCTGTGGGTGCGTGCCACGTTCCCACGCTTCCGCTACGACCAGATCATGCGTCTGGGCTGGAAGATCTTCATCCCCATCACGCTGATCTGGCTGGTGGTTGTCGGCGCCTGGATGCAATTGCCGGCTCCGTACAACATCTGGAAGTGAGGCGGCGCCCATGACTGCAATCACGAATTTCGCGAAGACCTTTTTCCTCTGGGAACTGCTCAAGGGGATGAAGCTCACCGGGAGGCATTTCCTCTCGCGCAACATCACCATCCAGTTCCCCGAGGAAAAGACGCCGCTGTCGCCGCGCTTCCGCGGCCTGCACGCGCTGCGCCGTTATGAAAACGGCGAAGAGCGCTGCATTGCCTGCAAGCTCTGCGAGGCCGTCTGCCCTGCGCTGGCCATCACCATCGAGAGCGACGTGCGCGCCGACGGCAGCCGCCGCACGACGCGCTACGACATCGACCTGACCAAGTGCATCTTCTGCGGCTTCTGCGAAGAAAGCTGCCCGGTGGACTCGATCGTCGAGACGAGCATCTTCGAATACCACGGCGAAAAGCGCGGCGACCTGTACTTCACGAAGGACATGCTGCTGGCCGTCGGTGACAAGTACGAAGCCGAGATCGCGGCTCAAAAGGAGGCCGACGCCAAGTACCGCTGATCGCCGGCGCGCCGCGAGGCGCACTGCGGTCCAGCTCAGCTGGCCTGGATACGTATGGACATCACGACCATCCTTTTCTACGTCTTCTCCGGCATCCTGCTGGTGAGTTCGTTCCGCGTCATCACGGCGCGCAGCACCGTGCATGCGGCGTTGTTCCTGATCCTGTCGTTCTTCACGGCGTCCTGCATCTGGATGCTGCTGAAGGCCGAATTCCTGGCCATCGCGCTGGTGCTCGTCTACATCGGCGCCGTCATGGTGTTGTTCCTGTTCGTCGTCATGATGCTGGACCTGAACACGGACGGCGTGCGTGAGGGCTTCTGGAAGCACCTGCCGCTTGCGGCCGTCGTCGGCGCACTGATTGCCTTCGAGATGGGCATCGTGCTGATGGGCGGCTTCCAGCTGACCGACGCGCCGGTCGCCACGGCCGAGCAGATCAGGATGGGCAACACCAAGATGCTCGGCATCGAGGTCTACACCGCCTACCTCTACCCGTTGCAGATCGCCGCCGTACTGCTGCTGGTGGCCATCGTCGCGGCCATTGCGCTGACACTGCGCCGCCGCAAGGATTCGCGCGCCATGGACCCGTCGGAGCAGATCAAGGTCACCAAGGCCCAGCGCCTGAAGATCGTCAAGATGGCGCCCACCGTCAGCGCGCCGCCGGCTCCGCCTGCCGCACCCACCGAAGGAGGCAAGGCATGATCGGCGCACTGACCCTGGGCCATTTCCTGACGCTCGGCGCGATGCTGTTCGCGCTGTCGGTGATCGGCATCTTCCTGAACCGCAAGAACCTGATCGTGCTGCTGATGGCCATCGAGCTGATGCTGCTGGCCGTCAACCTGAACTTCGTCGCCTTCTCGCACTACCTGCCCGTCGAGGCGGACAAGATGGCCGGCCAGGTCTTCGTGTTCTTCATCCTGACCGTCGCGGCGGCCGAGTCGGCCATCGGCCTGGCCATCCTCGTCGTGCTGTTCCGCAACCGCGCCAGCATCAACGTCGAGGAACTCGACGCCCTGAAGGGCTGAGGACACACACAAGATGTCTGCACAACTCTCCCAGAACGTACTGCTGACGGTGCCGCTCGCGCCGCTCGTGGGCGCCATCGTCGCCGGCTTCTTCGGCAAGACGGTGGGCCGCCGCGGCTCGCACATCGTCACCATCCTCGGCGTGCTGATCGCCTTCATCCTGTCGGCGCAGACGCTTTACAGCGTCGCGGTGGACGGTGCGCGCTTCAACGCCACCATCTACGAGTGGATGAACCTCGGCCCGCTGAAGATGGAGGTCGGCTTCCTCATCGACGGCCTGACCGCGATGATGATGTGCGTCGTGACCTTCGTGTCGCTGATGGTCCATATCTACACCATCGGGTACATGGAAGAGGACGACGGCTACCAGCGCTTCTTCTCCTACATCTCGCTGTTCACCTTCAGCATGCTGATGCTCGTCATGAGCAACAACATGCTGCAGCTGTTCTTCGGCTGGGAGGCGGTGGGCTTGGTGTCCTATCTGCTGATCGGCTTCTGGTACAAGAAGCCGACGGCCATCTTCGCCAACATGAAGGCTTTCCTGGTGAACCGGGTCGGCGACTTCGGCTTCATCCTCGGCATCGGTCTCCTCGTGGCGTTCGGCGGCACGTTGAACTACGCCGAGACGTTCGCCAAGGCGGGCGTGCTGTCGCAGATGACCTTTCCGGGCACGGACTGGTCGCTGATGACCGTCACCTGCATCTGCCTGTTCATCGGCGCGATGGGCAAGAGCGCGCAGTTCCCGCTCCACGTGTGGCTGCCGGACTCGATGGAAGGCCCGACCCCCATCTCTGCGCTGATCCACGCGGCGACGATGGTGACGGCCGGCATCTTCATGGTGGCCCGCATGTCGCCGCTGTTCGAGCTGAGCGACACGGCGCTGAACTTCGTCATGGTGATCGGCGCTATCACGGCGCTGTTCATGGGGTTCCTGGGCATCATCCAGAACGACATCAAGCGCGTCGTCGCGTACTCGACGCTGTCACAGCTCGGCTACATGACCGTGGCGCTGGGTGCGTCGGCCTACTCGGTCGCCGTCTTCCACCTGATGACGCACGCCTTCTTCAAGGCGCTGCTGTTTCTCGGTGCCGGCTCCGTCATCATCGGCATGCACCATGACCAGGACATCCGCAACATGGGCGGCCTGCGCAAGTACATGAAGATCACCTGGATCACGTCACTGCTGGGCTCGCTGGCGCTGATCGGCACGCCGCTGTTCTCGGGCTTCTATTCCAAGGACTCGATCATCGAGGCGGTGCATGCGAGCACGTTGCCGGGTGCCGGCTTCGCCTACTTCGCCGTCGTCGCCGGCGTGTTCGTGACGGCGTTCTATTCGTTCCGGATGTACTTCCTCGTCTTCCACGGCAAGGAGAACTTCCGCCACAAGCCTTTCCCGGGCGAGCACGATCACCATGACGACGATCATGGCCACGGCCACGACGATCACCATGTGCACGTGCCGCACGAATCGCCCGCCGTCGTCTGGGTGCCGCTGGTGCTGCTGGCCATTCCATCGGTCGTCATCGGCTACATGAGCATCGAGACGATGCTGTACGGCGACTTCCTGAAGGACGCGATCACCGTCAACACCGCGGCCCACCCGGCGATGGCCGAACTGGCACATCACTTCCACGGCGCTTTGGCGATGGCCACGCACGGCCTCATGACCCTGCCGTTCTGGCTGGCTGTGGCGGGTGTCGCGACCGCCTACGTGTTCTACATGGTCGCGCCTGCCATCCCGGCCACGCTGGCCAGGGTGCTGCGCCCGCTGATCGTCATTCTGGAGAACAAGTACTTCCTGGACTGGTTCAACGAGAACGTGCTCGCCCGTGGCGCTCGTCTGCTGGGCACCGGCCTGTGGAAGGGCGGCGACGGCGCGCTGATCGACGGTCTCGTCATCAATGGCTCGGCCCGTGCGGTGGGCGGCATTGCCGGCGTGGTGCGTCGCCTGCAAAGCGGTTACCTGTATTGGTACGCCCTCGTCATGATCCTCGGCGTCACCGGTCTGATGACCTGGCAGCTGTGGCCCTACATCGAGCCCCAGTTCAAGTCGCTGCTCGGGGCTTGAGGAGATAACAAGAATGTTGCTGAGCCTTGCGATTTTTCTGCCCATCGTCTGCGGCGGCCTGCTGCTGGCGCTTGGGCGCGACGACCAGAAGCACGCGGTGCGCTGGTTGGCCCTGGTGGCGGCCGTGGCGAGCTTCCTCGCCACCATCCCGCTGATCACCGGTTTCGACACGACGACGGCTGCCATGCAGTTCGTTGAAAACCAGCCGTGGATCGAGCGTTTCAACATCAACTACCACCTGGGTGTGGATGGCATCTCGATGTGGTTCGTGCCGCTGACGGCCTTCATCACCGTCATCGTCGTCATCTCCGCGTGGGAGGTCATCGAGACGCGCGTCAACCAGTACATGGGCGCCTTCCTGATCCTGTCGGGCCTGATGGTGGGCGTGTTCAGCGCGCTGGACGGCATGCTGTTCTACGTGTTCTTCGAGGCCACGCTGATCCCGATGTACATCATCATCGGCGTGTGGGGTGGTGCGAACCGCGTCTACGCGGCCTTCAAGTTCTTCCTCTACACGCTGGCCGGCTCATTGCTGATGCTGATCGCGCTGCTCTACCTGTACTCACAGGTACCGGACGGCAGCTTCGACATCCAGACCTGGCACAAGCTGCCGCTGTCGGGCACGGCGCAGACCTATCTCTTCTTCGCCTTCCTGGCCGCGTTCTCGGTCAAGGTGCCGATGTGGCCGGTGCACACCTGGCTGCCCGACGCCCACGTCGAGGCGCCCACCGGCGGCTCCGTCGTGCTGGCGGCCATCATGCTGAAGCTGGGCTGCTACGGCTTCCTGCGCTTCTCGCTGCCCATCGCGCCTGACGCAGCGCGTGAATGGTCCTGGCTCATCATCGCGCTGTCGCTGATCGCCGTCGTCTACATCGGCCTGGTGGCCCTGGTGCAGAAGGACATGAAGAAGCTGGTGGCCTATTCGTCCATCGCCCACATGGGCTTCGTGACGCTGGGCTTCTTCATCTTCAACGAGCTGGGCGTGTCGGGCGGCCTCGTGCAGATGATTGCCCACGGCTTCGTGTCAGGTGCCATGTTCCTGTGCATCGGCGTGCTCTACGACCGCGTGCATTCGCGTGAGATCGCGTCCTACGGCGGCGTGGTCAACACCATGCCCAAGTTCGCCGCGTTCGCCGTCTTCTTCGGCATGGCCAACTGCGGCCTGCCCGCCACCGCCGGTTTCGTCGGCGAGTGGATGGTCGTCCTTGGCGCCGTGCAGTTCAACTTCTGGATCGGTGGCGTCGCGGCCACGGCGCTGGTGTTCGGCGCGGCCTACACGCTGTGGATGGTCAAGCGCGTCTACTTCGGCGACATCGCCAACGACGATGTGCGCGCGCTGACCGACATCAACAGCCGCGAGTTCCTGATGCTCGCACTGCTGTCGGTGGCCACCCTCTACATGGGCCTCTATCCCAAGCCCTTCACCGACGTGATGCACGAGTCGGTCACGGAGCTGCTCAAGCACGTCGCGCTCACCAAGATCCCCGCCTGATCCCGAGCAGAGGCAAGAACAATGAACGACATGAACTGGCTCGCGATCTATCCCGAAATCCTGCTGCTCGTGATGGGTTGCGTGGTTGCCCTGGCGGACCTGTGGGTCACCGACGAGCAGCGCCGCCCGACCTACTGGCTGACCCAGCTGACGCTGGTCGTCGTGGGCGGCATGCACTTCGCCTATTTCGATGCGGGTGTCACCACCTATGCCATGCAGAACATGGTGGTCGCCGACCCCATGGGCCACCTGCTGGCCGGCTTTGCCTGCCTGGCCACGCTGATCACGCTGGTCTACGCACGGCCCTACGCCGCCTCGCGCGACATGCTCAAGGGCGAGCTCTTCATCCTTAGCCTGTTCTCGCTGCTGGGCATCAACGTGATGCTGTCGGCGAACAACTTCCTGGTCGTCTACCTCGGCCTGGAGCTGATGAGCCTGTCGCTGTACGCGCTGGTGGCGCTGCGTCGCGACCATGCGGTCTCGACCGAGGCGGCAATGAAGTATTTCGTCCTCGGCGCACTGGCCAGCGGCTTCCTGCTCTACGGCCTGTCCATGATGTACGGCGCCACTGGCTCGCTGACCATCAATGAGGTGTTCAACGTCATTTCCCAAGGCATACCGAACACGTCGGTGCTGGTATTCGGTACCGTCTTCGTCGTCGCCGGCCTGGCTTTCAAGCTTGGCGCGGCACCCTTCCACATGTGGGTGCCCGACGTCTACCAGGGCGCCCCCACGGCCGTCACGCTCCTGATCGGCGGCGCCCCCAAGCTGGCTGCCTTCGCCATCACGGTGCGCCTGCTCGTCGAAGGCATGATCGGCCTGGCGGTGGACTGGCAGCAGATGCTGGTCGTGCTGTCCGTCATGTCGCTGCTCATCGGCAACCTGGCCGCCATCGCGCAAAGCAATCTCAAGCGCATGCTGGCCTACTCGACCATCGCCAACATGGGCTTCATGCTGCTGGGCATGACCTCGGGCGTGGTCAACAACAACACGCTGTCGGCCGCCAACGCTTACAGCGCGGCCATGTTCTATGCGGTCACCTACGTGCTGACGACGCTGGGCACCTTCGGCATGATCATCGTGCTGTCGCGCCAGGGCCATGAGGCCGAGGAGATCAAGGACCTGGCCGGCCTGGCCAAGCGCAGCCCCTGGTTCGCGCTGGTCATGGCCATCTTCATGTTCTCGCTGGCCGGCCTGCCGCCCACCGTCGGCTTCTACGCCAAGCTCGCCGTGCTGCAGGCACTGGTGTCCACCGGCCTGCCGTTCTACCTGTGGCTGGCCGGCTTCGCGGTCGTCGTGTCGCTGATCGGCGCCTTCTACTACCTCCGGGTGGTCAAGGTCATGTTCTTCGATGCGCCGACCGACACGGCGCCGCTGGCCGCACCCGGCGACGTGCGCTTCGTCATGACCCTCAATGGCGCCGCCGTGCTGGTCTTCGGCCTGCTGCCCAGCGGTCTGCTGGAGCTGTGCAAGGTCGCGATCCGCCAAGCGCTCGCAACCTGAGACTGCAGAGGGCATGGACCAGTCCGCCGCCGTCTGGCTGGTCCTTGCCCTGGCCGTCATCGCGGCCAACCTCCCTTACTTCAACGAGAGGTTGCTCCTCATCGGCCCGCGCCGCGCGCCGAAGGCAGCCTGGTGGCGGTTGCTGGAACTGGTGTTGATGGCCGCGCTGACGTTTGCGCTGGGCGCGGCCCTGGAGGCCCGCATCGGCCAGCGTCACTCTCAAGGCTGGGAGTTCTACGCGGCGGGCACCTGCCTCTTCATCACGCTGGGCTTTCCCGGCTTCGTCTGGAGGTATCTGCGCCGTGGCCGAGTCTGAGGACGACCACCTCGTCGAGCGCCTGCTCGAGAGCACCCAGGTCTATCGCGGCCATTTCCTGGACGTGCGCCGCGACAGCATCGCGCTGCCCGACGGCAAGACCTCGCACCGTGAATACATCCGCCATCCCGGCGCCGTCATGGTCGTGCCGTTGCTCGACGACGGCCGGCTGCTGATGGAGCGCCAGTACCGCTACCCCATGGGCCGCGTGATGCTGGAGTTCCCGGCCGGCAAGCTCGATGCCGGCGAGGCGCCGCTCGTCTGCGGCCAACGCGAGCTGTTGGAAGAAACCGGCTACAGCGCCGCCGAATGGGCCTATGCCGGCGTCTTGCACAACGCCATTGCCTACTCGGATGAAGGCATTCACATCTACTTCGCGCGTGGCCTGCAGCGCGGCGAGCAGAAGCTCGATGACGGCGAGTTCCTCGAACTCGTCATGCACACCGTCGACGACCTCGACCGCATGGCCGCCAGCGGTGAACTGACCGACGCCAAGACACTGATCGGCCTGCTGTGGTTGCAGCGTTGGCAGCAGGGCGCCTGGGCTCTGGACTGGATGAAATAGGGCCCCTCGCCCAATGAGTACCTTGGCTGGCCCCCGAGGGGACGGTAATGCTTGCGGCATTGAGCCCCAGGCACATCACCATGGCGGGCCGGCTTGGGAGCGGCCCCGCGCTCGACCCGCAAGTTCATAGGCACCTCGTACATGACCTCTGGCGGCTCTGTATCAGATCGTTAAGCTCAAGCGTTTTTGTCGTTCGAACCCCGTCCTCACAAGAAGGTCTTTTCATGATTCGCGCAACGCCGATCCTCACCGCTCTGACGCTGGCCCTGGCCCTCACCGCCTGCGGCAAGGGTGGCAAGTCCGACGACGCCAAGGCTGCTGCAGCCAAGCCCGCCGCGCCGCTGTTGCTGGCGCCTGAAGATCTGCGTGCGGTGGGGCAGAGCGGCCTGATTGGCGGCGCCGTCATTTCAGGCGCCATCCAGCCCGCCCGCCGCGCCGACCTGCGCGCCGAGGTGGCTGCCGTCGTACTGCAGGTGGCCAAGGACAACGGCGAGCGCGTGCGCGCGGGCGATCTCATCATCCGCCTCGACCCCACGTCCATCCGCGACGGCCTCACGTCTGCCGACGAGGCCTTGCGCGCGGCCCAGCAGAGCTTCGAGCAGACCGAGCGCGTGCTGGTCCGCCAGCGCACGCTGAACCAGCAGGGCATGATTTCCATGCAGGGCCTCGAAGACGCCGAGGTGCGCCGCAACGCCGCGCAGAGCGAGCTCGCCGCCGCCAAGGCGCGTGCCGCCACGGCGCGCCAGCAGGTCTCGCGCACCGAGATCCGCGCCCCGTTCGATGGGGTCGTCAGCGAGCGCAAGACGTCGGTGGGCGACACCGTGCAGGTCGGCCGCGAACTCGTCAAGGTGATCGACCCGGCCTCCATGCGCTTTGAAGGCCAGGTCTCTGCCGACCGCCTCGGTGAACTCAAGGTCGGCCAGCCGGTTTCCTTCCGCATCAACGGCTTTGGCGACGCCGAGTTCAGCGGCAAGCTGGCCCGCATCGACGCCTCCGCCAACGCGACGACCCGCCAGGTCGAGCTCATCGCCGAATTCAACGACCGCAGCAAGGCGCCCCAGGTCGCCGGGCTCTACGCCGAAGGCCGCGTCGAGAACGCGGACCGCCGCTCGCTGGTGCTGGCTGAAGGCTCGGTGCAGCGCCAGGGTGACACGGCCGTCGTCTGGAAGGTGGCCGGCAATCAGCTGAAGAAGGTCACGGTGACCCTCGGCGAACGCGACGACCGCCGTGGCGAAGTCGTCATCACCTCGGGCCTGGCGCTGGGCGACCTGGTGCTGCGTGCGCCTACGGGCAGCCTGGTCGACGGTGCGCCCGTGCAGCGTGTGGCCGCCGGCGCCGGTGCAGCGTCCGCCGCGTCGCCAACCGCAACGGCCACCACCACGGCCAGCAAGTAACCCTCAAGAGGTCAGCTCATGTTCCTCTCCAACTTCAGCATCAACAAGCCCGTCGCGACCGTGGTCATGGTCATCGGGCTGATGCTGGTGGGCCTGCTGGCGCTGTCCAAGCTCAAGGTCAACCAGTTCCCCGAGGTCGAGCCGCCGGTGCTCGTCATCAACATCCCCTACCCGGGCGCGTCGCCCGAGACGGTGGAGCGGGAGGTCGTCAACCGCATCGAGAAGGCGCTGCAAAGCATCTCCGGCGTGGACCGCTCCAACTCCACGTCGCGCGAGGGCAGCGCCACCCTCGTGCTCGTCTTCGACTTCTCGAAAAACATGATCGAAGCCGCGGACGAGGTGCGCAACGCCATCGCCTCGGTGCGTTACAAGCTGCCCACCGAGATCCGCGAGCCCATCATCACGCGGGCCGACCCGGGTGCCCAACCCATCCTGCAGCTGTCGCTGTCCAGCACCTCGCTGACGCACGCCCAGCTCAGCCGCCTGGCCGAGGACCAGCTCGCCGAGCGCTTCCGCGGCATCACCGGCGTGGCGGTCGTCAACGTCAACGGCGCGTTGAGGCGCGAGCTGTCCATCCTGCTGCGTGCAGAGAAGCTGCGCGAGTTCGGCGTCTCGGTTACCGAGGTCACCAACGCCGTGCGCGCGCAGAACACGACGGCGCCCGTCGGCAAGGTGCGTGGCGCGCTGGAAGACCAGAGCATCCGCCTGCTGGGCCGCCTGGAGAGCCCGGCCGAGTTCGAGCAAATGATCGTCAAGCGCCTGGTCACGAACGGCGTCGGCACCGTCGTGCGCCTGGGCCAGGTGGCCGAGGTCAGGGACGGTTTCGCCGAGATGAGCGGCTACAGCTTGCGCAACGGCCGGCCCAACGTCGGCATCTCCATCACGCGCTCGCGCGACAGCTCCACGGTCGGCGTCGCCAACGACGCGCGCAAGCTGCTGAAGGAAATCGAGAAGGAACTGCCCAAGGGCACGACGCTGGAGATCACGCAGGACGGCGGCAAGGACGCCGAGAACAGCCTGAACAACGTCACGCACGCGCTGGTGTTCGGCGCGGGGCTGACCATCTTCGTTGTCTACGCCTTCCTGAACAGCTGGCGCTCCACGCTCATCACCGCGCTGTCGCTGCCCACCTCGGTGCTGGCCGCCTTCATCGCGGTCTGGCTGCTCGGCTTCTCGCTGAACTTCATGAGCCTGCTCGGCCTGTCGCTGGCCATCGGCGTGCTCATCGACGACGCCATCGTCGTGCGGGAGAACATCGTGCGGCACATGGAGCGCGGCAGTGACCGCGTCACCGCGGCGCGCGAGGGCACGGCCGAGATCGGCCTGGCGGTGGCAGCCACCACGTTCGCCATCGTGGCGGTGTTCGTGCCGGTTGCCTTCATGGGCAACGGCCCCGGCCAGTGGTTCAAACCCTTTGCGCTGACCGTCGTCGCCTCCGTCATCGTCTCGCTGCTGATCAGCTTCACGCTCGACCCGATGCTGTCGGCCTACTGGGGCGACCCCCCGGGCTACCACCACGCGGAGAAGAAGGGCATCAGCAAGCTGCTGCACCGTTTCAACGTGTGGTTCGACGGCGTGGCCAATGGCTATGGCCACGTCATTGCCTGGGCGCTGCACCACCGGCGCTGGATGGCCGCGTTCGCCGTGGCCAGCTTCGTCGGTGCGATCGCGCTGCAGGCGACGGTCGGCGGCTCCAGCTTCCTGCCGCAGGCCGATGCCGGCTTCCTGGTCATCGACGTGCGCTCACCGGCGTCCAGCAGCCTGGAGTATTCCAAGCTCAAGCTCGACGCGGCCGCCTCGCTGGCTTCGTCGATGCCGGAGACCAAGGCGACGATGGCCTATCCCAACGCCAGCGGCGGCCGCATCTACGTCGACATCGGCAAGAGCACCGAGCGCCAGCGTTCGGCCACCGACGTGGCCAAGATCCTGCGCGAGAAGGTCGGCCGACTCGTCGGCGCCGAGTACGTCGTGCTCGACGACCTGAACAACGGCGCGCAGAAGCCCGTGCAGATCCGCTTCTACGGCGCTGACTCGCGCAAGCTGCAGGAGATCACGCAGCAGTTCGTGACGACGCTGCGCGGCGTCAAGGGGGCGGTCGACGTGGGCTATTCCGAGCAGGACCCGCAGAACGAGCTGCAGATCGAGCTCGACCGCGGCCTGGCCAACCAGATGGGCATCTCGGTCAACGATGCGGCGCAGGCGCTGCGCGTGGCGTTTGCCGGCGTCGAGGTCGGCGACTGGATCGACCCGACCGGCGAAGCGCGTGATGTGGCCGTGCGCCTGCACCCGGCCGACCGTGTCGACGCCGCCAACATCGAGCGCCTGCCCATCACCGTCACCGGTACCAACCGCATGGTGCCGCTGGATCAGATCGCCACCGTCACCATGGGCAAGGGCCCGGGCCAGATCCAGCACGGCGACGGCAAGCGCACGATCACCGTCAGCGCCAACGCACAAGGCCGCGCGCCCGGTGAGATCACGGCCGAGGCCAAGAAGCTGGCCAACACGATCAACTTCCCGCCCGGCTTCGGCATCGAACTGGCGGGCTCGGCGCGCGACCAGGAGGTCGTCTTCACGGCCATGATCACGGCGCTGCTGTCCGGCATAGCGCTGATGTACTTCGTGCTCGTCATCCAGTTCAACAGCTTCACGGCGCCGCTGGGCGTCATGCTGTCGCTGCCGCTGAGCCTGATCGGTGTCGTGCTGGCGCTGATCATGACCGGGGGCACGCTCAACCTGATGAGCCTCATCGGCGTCATCATGTTGATGGGCCTGGTGGCCAAGAACGCCATCCTGTTGCTGGACGCGACGCGCCAGGAAGAGAAGGCCGGCATCGACCGCGAGGAAGCGCTGATGCATGCGGGCCGCAAGCGCTTCCGGCCCATCCTGATGACGACGCTGGCCCTCATTGCCGGCATGCTGCCGGTGGCGGTGGGCATCGGTGAGGGCGGCGAGTTCTACCGCCCGATGGCCGTGGCCATCATCGGCGGCACGATCACGTCGACCTTCCTGACGCTGCTGGTCGTGCCCAGCTTCTACGACAGCATCGAGATCGCCCGCGACGGCGCGCTGGCCAAGTTCAACCGCCGCGTGCCGCGCTTCACGGTGGTCGGCGCCTTCTTCATCACATTGATCGAAGCGGTGCTGACGCTGCTGATGGTGCGCTTCGTGTTCCGCATGATCGTCAAGCTCGGCCGCTTCGCGACCGGCCGCCGCTCGACGGTCACACCAGCCGTCCAGGGTTGAGCAGGTCCAGCGGGTCCAGCGCCCGCTTGATCGCCCGCATCAGTGCGAGGGCCGTCGGGTCCTTACGCAGAGCCAGCTCCTCGCGTTTGAGCCGGCCTATGCCGTGCTCGGCCGAGATCGAACCGCCGCGCTTCTGCACGGCGTTGTAGACCCGTTCATTGATCGCCGACTCATGCGCGGCCAGGAACTCGGCCGCCGCCACGCCGGCCGGCGCTTGCACGTTGTAGTGCAGGTTGCCGTCGCCCAGGTGGCCGAAGTCGATCACCTCGATGCCCGGTAGATAGGCTGCCAGCGCCGCGTCCATCTCGGCGACGAAGCCGGGGATGGCGGACACCGGCAGCGAGATGTCGTGCTTGATGTTCAGCCCCGCCTGGGCCTGGGCGAGCGGGATGGATTCGCGTAAATGCCAAAAGGTCTTCGCTTGCTGGATGTTCTGAGCGATGGCCGCGTCCTGCACGGTGCCTTGCTCGACAGCGGCCTCCAGCAGGCCTTCAAACACGCCGCGGGCGTGCTCGGCGCTTTCGCCATCGGACAGCTCCAACAGCACCGTCCATTCGGCGGCGCCCAGCGGCTGAGCCAGTTGAGGCAGCTCGCGGGCCACGAGGGCAAGTGATGCACGGTTCATGACCTCGAAGCCGGTCAGCGCATCCCCCGACCGCTCGCGCGCCAGGCCCAGCAGCGCCACGGCGCCGTCCAGCGACTCGCAGGCGGCCAGCGCGGTCAGTCGGTCCTTGGGTTGTGGATATAGCTTCATCGTCGCCGCCGTGATGACACCCAAGGTGCCCTCGCTGCCGATGAAGAGGTCGCGCAGGTCGTAGCCGGTGTTGTCCTTGCGCAGGGCCGACAGGCCGTGCCAGGTTTCGCCCGTGGCGGTCACGACTTCCAGCCCGAGACACAGCTCGCGCGCATTGCCATAACGCAGCACCTGCGTGCCGCCGGCGTTCGTGGCCAGGTTGCCGCCCAGCGTGCACGAGCCCTCGGCCGCAAGGCTGAGCGGGAACAGCAGGCCCGCCCCGGCCGCCGCCGCCTGCACCTCGGCCAGCACGCAGCCCGCCTCGGCCGTCAGGCTCGCGTTGGCCACATCGATCTCGCGCACGCGCTTCATGCGCGACAGGCTCAGCACCAGTTGGCGACCGCTGTCGTCCGGCGTCGAGCCCCCCACCAGGCCGGTGTTGCCACCCTGCGGCACGACGGCCACGCGGTGCTCATGGCAGAGGCGCATCACGGCAGCCACTTCCTCGGTCGACCCCGGGCGTGCCACAGCCAGCGCGCGGCCCGTGTAGCGCTTGCGCCAGTCGTTCTCGTAGGCGCCCAGGTCGCCACTCACCAGCAGACCCGCCTCGCCGAGCCGCTCACGCAGCGCGTCGAGGAAGGTGCTCATGCCGATTCCGCCATTTTGGCCGCCGCCAGCCTCAGGCGGATCTGCGCCGTGCAGGCGATGAAGACGACGGCACCCAGGATCACCTCGCCCAGCGCCAGCCATTGGCCCGGGCCGCCTTCGCTGGTCGAGCGCACCAGGCCTTCCATCACATAGAGCCAGATGGCGAGCGACAGCCAGCGGTAGGTGTACATGCGGTAGCGCCACAGCCCGACGGGGGCGGCCAGCAACGGCAGCGCCTTCACGGCGAGCGTGCCGCGGCCCGTGGGAGCCAGCCACAGCTCCCAGGCCAGGCACAGCAGGATCAGCGCGACGGTGCCGCCAAAAGCGAGGTTGCGCGACAGGCGTTCGTTCGCGCGGGGCTGGGTTCTTTCGAGGGCGGAGGGCATAGCTGCGGCATCATAGAAGCCATGTCTTCGACACCGGTCCACCCTGTTCCGCCAGCCGCGCCAGACGCGCTCGACGCCCCGCTCGCCCGCAATCCCATCGCCTTCGCCAGCGACTTCATCGCCGAGTTGCTCGCCTGGCCCTGGCTGCAGACCCTGCACACCTTCCGCCAGCGCTTCCGCGAGGAGAAGCTGGGCCTCACCGCCGGCAGCCTCACGTTCACGACGCTCATTTCACTCGTGCCGCTGCTGACCGTGATGCTGGCCATCTTCACGGCCTTTCCGATCTTTTCCAGTCTGCAATCGGCGTTGGAACAGTACTTTCTGAAGAGCCTGATCCCGCCCAACATCGCCAAGCCCGTGCTGGGCGCGCTGACCCAGTTCGCGACCAAGGCCAACAAGCTGGGCGCGGTGGGTCTGGTGTTTCTCGGCATCACGGCACTGGCGTTGATGCTGACCATCGACCGCACGCTGAACGCCATCTGGCGCGTCAAGCGGCCCCGGCCCATGGCCCAGCGCGTGCTCGTCTACTGGGCCGCTTTGACGCTCGGCCCGCTGCTGCTGGGCGGCAGCCTGACGCTGACGAGCTATGCCGTCAGCGTCGGCCAGGGTTTCATCACCAAGATGCCCGGCAACCTCGCCACGCTGCTGGGCGGCGCCGACATCGTGCTGCTGGGCCTGGCCATCGCTGGCCTCTTCCATTACGTGCCCAATACCCATGTGCGCTGGCGCCATGCGCTGCTGGGCGGCGCCTTCGTGTCCATCGGCTTCGCCTTCGCCAAGTCGCTGCTGGCCTGGTACGTGAAGTTCGTGCCGACCTACTCGACGCTCTACGGCGCCTTCGCCACCGTGCCTGTTTTCCTCGTCTGGGTCTACCTCGGCTGGGTCATCGTGCTGCTGGGCGCCATCCTGGCGGCCAACACGCCCAGCTTGACCGGCCGCCTGCATCTTCGGCCCGACACGCCGGGTCAGCCCATGGCGCTCGCGCTGGAAGTGCTGCGCGAGCTCTGGCGCGTGCGCGAGGCCGGCAAGCAGGGCCTGTCCGACCTGGGTCTGGCCAGCGCCTTGCGCGTGGACCCGCTGCAGCTCAGCCCCGTCGTCGACAAGCTGCTGGCCATGGACTGGCTGGGTCGGCTGGAAGAGGAGGGCGCCCAGCGCCTGGTGCTGCTGTGCTCGCCCGAGCGGGTGGCCGCCGAGCCCTTGATCGCCGCCTTCCTGGCCGAGCGCCAGGGGCTGCTGGGCAATCTGTGGCTGCAGGGCGAATGGTCCAGCCTGATGCTGGACCGGCTGCTCACTGAGGCTGGAAGCCCCCACCCTTGATGATGCGCGCCCACGCTGCCGAGTAGGCGCGCTCCCGCGTCGCAAGCTGGGCGGAACTCATCATGCCGACCGACAGGCCCAGCTCGCCCAGCCTTGCTTTCACGCCCGACTGGGCGATGACGCCGGCCAGCGCGTTGGAGAAGCGCTCCACCACGGCTGGCGCGGTGCCAGCAGGCGCGAACAGGCCGTAGTAGGGCAGGTCCTCGAAGCCCGCGATGCCCAGTTCGGCAAAGGTCGGTACCTCGGGCAGCACGGCCTGGCGCTGCTGGCCCATGACGGCGACGATGCGCAGCTTTTTCTGCTGGTGGTTGGCGATGAGGTCGGGCACCGAGCCCACACCGGCGCTGATCTGGTTGCCGAGCATGTCGGCAATCATGGGCGCGCTGCCGCGGTAGGGCACGCTGAGAAGGTTGAGGGCGTTCTTCTCGCCCAGCAGCTTGACAAGGAACTCCGGCACCGAGGCCGGTGCCGGCACACCGACGCTGCCCTGGCCGCCCTGCTTCTTCACCCAGGCAAGGTAGTCGGGCAAGTTGGCGGCCGGCGTGCCGCCCGACAGCGCCAGCGCGTTGGCAAAGGTCGCGAAACCGGCCACCGGCACGAAGTCCCTGGTCGGGTCGAAGCCGGGGTTCTTCAACACCAGCGGCAGGATGGAGATGGTGTGGTCGTGACTGATGAAGAAAGTGGTGCCGTCGGGCGGCGCGGCCTTGAGCGCCTGGGCCGCGATCTGGCCGCCGGCGCCGGGCCTGTTGTCGACGATGACGCTCGTGCCCAGCGACGCCTGCAGCGCCTCGCCGAGCAGCCGCGCGATGGCGTCGGTACCCCCGCCGGCGGGGAAGCCGACGAGAAGGCGGATGGGCTTGTCCTGAGCCTGGGCCGCGAAGGGCAGGGCAGCCAACGCGGCCAGCGTCGAACGACGGGTGATCTGCATGCAAGCCTCCTTGGGAAGAGGCTGAAGTCTACGGATGAAGAACGACCAGCAGGGCCGTCGCCGCAGACTTGCCCACGTTGCGAATGGCATGCGGGCCGTCTACCGCATAACGAGCCGTCTCGCCGGCTTTCAGCCTGTTCGCCACGCCCTGCGCGGTGACCTCCAGGCTGCCGGTCAGCACGCTCAGATGCTCGCGCGACCCGCGCTCGTGGGCCTGCGAGTCGAGCACGCCGCCCGCCTGCATGCTCAGCTCGTACCACTCGAACTGACCCGCCAGCTCGATCGGCCCGAGGATGCGCAGCTTGCACAGGCCGTCGGGGCTGGTCAGCCCCGGCGTGGCGTGGGCCGGCACGGTCTCGATGGCCGGCGTCGCGGCGCGCTCGGTGCCGAGCAGCTCACCCATCTCCACGCCCAGCGCGTTCGCGAGCCGCCACACCACGGCCACCGTGGGATTGGCCTGGTTGCGCTCGATCTGCGACAACATCGACTTACTGACGCCCGCGCGCTTGGAGAGATCATCCAGCGACAAGCCACGACTGCCGCGTAGCGCCTGCAGCGCAGCGCCTACGCGGGGAGGTTCGGTATCCATGTTCATGCTTGACCTGGCTAGACGAATTTCAGATACTGCACGAAAGTTCGATATATCGAACAAGTTCAATTTACCGAATTGTGCATCAGGAGCGGCGCCATGAGCCAAGCCTTCTTTCAACATCTGCAGTCCGAACTGGACGGCATCCGCGCCGCCGGCCTCTACAAGGCCGAGCGCATCATCACGACGCCGCAGGGCGCCGTCGTGCAGACGACCGAGGGCCGCGAGGTCATCAACCTGTGCGCCAACAACTATCTCGGGCTGTCGTCGCACCCGCAGGTGATCGAGGCGGCCCACGAGGCGCTGCGCACGCACGGCTTCGGCCTGTCGTCGGTGCGCTTCATCTGCGGCACGCAGGACGTGCACAAGGCCCTGGAGGCGCGCATCGCCCGCTTCGTCGGCTGCGAGGACGCCATCCTCTACGCCGCAGCCTTCGACGCCAACGGCGGCCTGTTCGAGCCGCTGCTCGGCGAGCAGGACGCCATCATCAGCGACGCGCTCAACCACGCCTCCATCATCGATGGCATCCGCCTGTGCAAGGCGCAGCGCTGGCGCTATGAGCACAACAACCTCGACGACCTGGAGCGCTGCCTGAAGGAGGCGAAGGAGAAGGGCGCCCGCTTCACGCTGGTGTTCACCGACGGCGTGTTCTCGATGGACGGCACCATCGCCCAACTCGACAGGATCCGCGCGCTGTGTGACCAGTACGACGCGCTGCTGGGCATCGACGAATGCCATGCGTCCGGCTTCATGGGCAAGACCGGCCGCGGCACACACGAGCATCGGGGCGTGTTCGGCAAGATCGACATCATCACCGGCACCTTCGGCAAGGCGCTGGGCGGCGCGTCGGGCGGCTTCACGGCGGCGCGCAAGGAAGTCGTCGAGCTGCTGCGCCAGCGCTCGCGCCCCTATCTCTTCAGCAACACGCTGGCGCCCAGCATCGCCGGCGCGTCGCTGGCCGTGCTGGATCTGCTTGAAAGCTCGACCGCGCTGCGCGACAAGCTGGAAGCCAACACGGCGTACTTCCGCGAGGCCATCCAGGCGGCTGGCTTCGAGATCAAGCCCGGCACCCACCCCATCGTGCCCATCATGGTCTATGACGCGGTGAAGGCGCAGCAGCTCAGCAAGCGCATCCTGGAGCTGGGCATCTACGCGGTGGGCTTCTTCTTCCCCGTCGTGCCCAAGGGTCAGGCGCGCATCCGCGTGCAGGTGTCGGCCGTGCATGAACGGGCGCATCTGGAGAAGGCAGTCGCCGCGTTCACGCAGGCCGGCCGCGAGCTCGGGATCATCAAATGAAGATCCTCATCATTGGCGCGAATGGCCAGATCGGCACCGAGCTGGCCGGCGAACTGGCCCGGCTGCATGGCAACGAGGCCGTCGTCACCAGCGACCTCAGCCCCAAGGGTCGCGTGCCGCAGCTGCACCACGAGACGCTGGACGTGATCGATGCCGGCGCGCTGGCAACCATCGTCAAGCGCCACCACATCACGCAGATCTACCACCTCGCCGCCGCTCTTTCGGCCAACGGCGAGAAGCACCCGATGTGGGCCTGGGACCTGAACATGAAGGGCCTGCTCAACGTGCTGGAGCTGGCCCGCCACGAAAAGCTGGACCGCATCTTCTGGCCCAGCTCCATCGCCGCCTTCGGGCCCAACACGCCGGCGGTCGACACACCGCAGACGACCGTGATGGACCCGACCACGGTCTACGGCATCTCCAAGCTCGCGGGCGAACGCTGGTGCGCCTGGTACCACGCCAAGCACGGCGTGGACGTGCGCAGCCTGCGCTACCCCGGCCTCATCAGCTGGAAGACGCCGCCCGGCGGCGGCACGACGGACTACGCGGTGGAGATCTTCCATGCGGCGATCAAGGACGGCCGCTACACCTGCTTCCTCGAGGCCGGCCAAGCCTTGCCGATGATGTACATGCCCGATGCGCTGCGCGCCACCATCGAGCTGATGAACGCGCCGGCCGATCAGGTGAAGCAGCGTGGCAGCTACAACCTGGCCGGCGTCAGCTTCACGCCCGAACAGATCGCCGCGAGCATCCGCCGCAAGTTGCCGCAGTTCACGATGGACTGCGTGCCCGATTTCCGCCAGGCCATCGCCGCCAGCTGGCCTCAGCGCATCGCCGATGTCGCCGCGCAGGCCGACTGGGGCTGGACATTGCGCTATGACCTCGACGCCATGGTGGACGACATGCTGTTGAATCTGGCACGTGAATTGAAACCTACCTGACGGGCGCGCGGAGCTGCGCTGTTAGGCTGACCCACATGACCTTTCTGCTGCGCACAGCCTTCGTGACCGCCGCCTTGCTGGCTGGCCTGCCTGCCCGGGCGCAGGCCGAGCCCAAGCCGGAGAAGGAGGACAGCATGCGCTACCTGCTCGGCGCCTCGCTGGCCAGCAGCCCCGAATACGACGGTGCCAGCCAACGCAAGGTCAGGATCAGGCCGCTGTGGGCCGCCAGGTTCGGCCGCATCCGCATCGCCACCTCGGGTGGCAGCGCGCTGCTGGGCTTCGGCCGCGAGGGCGTGGGCGCCGGTGCAAGCACCCAGCTCGTCGAGGGTGACAAGTGGCGCGTCGGTGTCTCGCTGCGCATCGACAGCGGTCGCGACAGCGGCGATGCGCGCACCACGCAAGGCCTGCCCGACGTCAAGCGCACGCTGCGCGCACGGCTCAACGCCAGCTACAGCTTCACCAAGGACTGGAACGCCAGCGTCTCGCTGTCCCAGGATGTGCTGGGCCACAAGGGCGGCATGACGGCCGGGCTGGACCTGGGCTGGCGCTTCTATCGCAGCGACGAGACCGAGTGGACGACGGGCGTCGGCCTGTCGGCCGCCAACGGCGTGAACCTGCGCAGCTACTTCGGCGTACCGGCCTCGGCCGTTGCTGCCAGCGGCAAGCCGCTCTACCAGCCGGGCGCCGGGCTGCGCGACGCCCATTTCGGCGTCAATTTCAAGCACATGTTCAGCAAGCACTGGTTCCTGTTCGGCGGCGCCGGCACGAGCCGCCTGCTGGGCCCCGCGGCGGACAGCCCGCTGGTGCAGAAGCCCGGCAACACCTCGGCCGCCCTGGGCGTGGCCTGGCGCAACTAGCGGCTTCTCCAGAAGTGGGGATGCCGCCCCTGTACGGCTGGGCTTAGTCTGCCGGGCATCACCGATGCCCGACTTGGCCGCCCCCTGCTGACATCCCGATGAGCAACCCCCAGGACGCCCTTCCCAAATCCCTGAAGGAGCTCGCCGGCGGCTGGGCCGGCTACGCCGCGCTCGGCAGCTTCGTGCTCTATCTGTGCGGCTATCTCAGCCTGCGATTTCATTTGATGGCCTTGGGCGTGACCAGCGACCTCGCGGTGCTGGACGAGCGCTACCTCTTTGCCGGTGCGCGCTTCCTGGTCTACCTGGCGGCGGCCATCCCCAGCCTCGTGCTGGTGCTGCTGCCTGTCGTGCTGCTCGCCTTGCTGGCGCGGCGCCCGCTCGCTCGCCTTCACGTCTGGTGGCTGGCGCCGCATCGCCTGGCGTGGCTGGGCGTGCTGTGGACACTGGCCTGGATACAGCTCGTCATGCGTCAGTGCTGGGCGCTGAGCAACCTGTTGTTCATCAAGGCCCTGCCGGAGGACATGCTGCCCTGGGTCCGCCAGGTGCTGCTGGACGAAGCCAGCCAGCCCTTCTACTTCATGGCCCTGATCGGCGCCTGCGCGGTATCGGCCCTTTTGCTGCGCCTGCTCTGGGCGGTCGCGTCGCCTTCGCCCGCGCTGGGCTTGGGGCGCGCGCTGCTGTCCCTGCTGGTCGCCATCCAGTTGCTTTTGTTGCCGGTGAACTACGGGATGCTGGTGCTGGACCAGAGCCTGCCCCGGGTCGCCGCCGCCGGGCCGCGTTCGCTGGTCGCAGGCGAGTCAGCCTGGCTGGTCTGGGAGGGCAAGGAGGCGGTCAGCTTCCTGGTGCTCGGCGCGGACGGTCGGCGCAGCCTGCTGAGCGTGGAGCGCAAGCAGGTGCCGACCATCGAGGTCATCGGCGTCGATGCCATCGTGCCGCGCCTTCTCGCGGCGGTGCCGGCGCCAGCGTCCAAAGCGGGGAGTGCACCATGACAAGGAAGTCCAACCCGGCGCCGCGCCGCCAGTTGCTGCTGGGCCTTCTGGCCTTGGCGGGCGTCGTGCACGCGGCACCGCCGCCGCCGCCCAAGCCCTCGTTGGTCAAGCGCCTGCTGCGCATCACGGGCCTGAGCCTGGCGCCGGGGCAACTGAAGGGGCCGGGCGACGCGAACGGCAGCATCTGGGTGGTGGCGCTCAGCGGCAACGAGGCGCCGCAGCGCTGGAGCCGGCGTGGCGGTCTGCGCTCGCCGGTCTTCGACGCCGAAGGCCGCAGCCTTTACGCGCTGCGCGGTGACGAGCTGGTGCGCCTGGACGCGCCCGGCCGCGAGCCGGTCAGGCTGACGCCGCTCGAGCGAGCGCAGAAGCTGGTGGGCGTGTCCGACGGCGAGCTGATCTTCCTGCGCTCTGACGCCAGGCAGCCACTGGCCGCCTGGCCGCTGGGCGGCGGTGCCGTCCAGCTGCTGGAGCTGGACCTGACGGCCGACGAGACGCTGCGCATGTTGGGCCAGATGCGCGGCGAGTCGCGCGGCACTGCGGCCTTCGTCATCGGCCCGCGCCAGCAAAGCCGCGAGGGCAAGTCGGGCATGCTGGAGTGGCTGGACATCATGCTGCTGCCGCGCGACGGCTCGCCGCCACGCAACCTCAGCCGCTCCAGCGGCAGCGACTGTGCCCAGCCGGCGCTGGACCCGCGCGGCGAGCGCGTGGCCTATGTGCTGGTCGAGGAGGTCTAAGGAAGCGTTGAATGAGTCCCCGCGATGCAGCGCGCCCTGGTTTGGGTAGGGCTGCAAGGCGCATACCGGAGTCGGGTTGAACACCCGACGAGGATCTGCAACGCAGCAGACCCGCCCAAAGCAGGGATGCGATGCGCGCGAGGGACTTGTTCAGCGCTTCCTACAGCTTGACGCGCCCGCGCCAGATGTCGGCGTACATGACCCAGTCACCGAGGAAGCTGTAGAGCGGGTACTTGAAGGTGGCCGGCCGGTTCTTCTCGAAGAAGAAATGCCCGATCCACGCAAAGCCATAGCCGCAAAGCAGGCCGTTCAGCAACCAGACCAGGTGACCCGTGGTGAACAACTGCCACAGGCAGACCAGCACCAGCGTCGTGCCAGCGAAGTGCAGACGCCGGCAGACGACGTTGCTGTGCTCGCGCAGGTAGAAGGGGTAGAAGTCGGCGAAGCGGGTGAAGCGTTCGGTGCTCATGCGCCGATTCAAGCGCGCGACAGCGCGGGCAGGCATGGTGTTTTCTATGGGGTGGAAGCGCGCAGATACTGTGCTATGTTGCCCAGGCATCACCTCTCGGAGTCCCCCATGAAAGTCGTCGATATCCTGCGTGTCAAAGGCGGCACCCTGTACACCGTCACGCCCGACGAACCGCTGAAGGTGTCCCTGGACGTGATGGCCGAGCGCGACATCGGCTCGCTCGTCGTCATGGAGCATGGCGACCTGGTCGGCATGCTGACCTTCCGCGAGGTCATCCAGGCGGTCGTGAAGAACAGCGGCGCCGTGGGCTCGACCATCGTGCGCTCGGTCATGGACGATGCGCCGCTGACCTGCACGCCCGAGACCGAGATCGACGAGGTGCGCCGCATGATGCTGGGCCGCCACGCGCGCTACATGCCGGTCATGAACGGCAAGACGCTGATGGGCGTGATCTCGCTGTACGACGTGGCCAAGGCGGTGGTGGACAGCCAGGATTTCGAGAACCGCATGCTCAAGGCCTATATCCGTGACTGGCCGGTCGAAGAGAACGCCGAGCCGGAATCGAAACTTTGAGAATCCGGTTCGCATCCTGAGAAGGCGGCCTTGCGAGGCCGCTTTTGCATTTCAGGGCCGCCTAAACTTCGGGCCTATGTCAGGCAGCACCTTCGGCGAACTCTTTCGCGTCACCAACTTCGGCGAAAGCCACGGCCCGGCCATCGGCTGCATCATCGACGGCTGCCCGCCCGGCATGCTGCTCAGCGAGGCCGACATCCAGCCCGAGCTGGACCGCCGCCGCCCCGGCACCAGCCGCCACGTCACGCAGCGCAACGAGCCTGATGCAGTCGAGATCCTGTCGGGGGTGTACGAAGGCGTCACGACCGGCACGCCGATCTGCCTGCTGATCAGGAACACCGACCAGCGCAGCAAGGACTACGGCAACATCCTCGACACCTTCCGCCCTGGCCATGCCGACTACACCTACTGGCGCAAGTACGGCGTGCGCGACCCGCGCGGCGGTGGCCGCTCGTCCGCCCGCCTGACAGCGCCCATGGTTGGCGCCGGCGCGGTGGCCCGCAAATGGCTGCGCGAGGCCTACGGCACCGAGTTCCGTGGCTGCATGACGCAACTGGGCTCGGTGGAGATCCCGTTCGAGGGCTGGGAACACGTCGGCCAGAACCCCTTCTTCGCCGCCAACGCCAGCAAGATCGCCGAGCTGGAGGCCTACATGGACGCGCTGCGCAAGGCCGGCGACTCGGTGGGCGCACGCATCCGCGTCGAAGCCACCGGCGTGCCGGTCGGCCTGGGCGAGCCGCTGTTCGACAAGCTGGACGCCGACATCGCCTACGCGCTGATGGGCATCAACGCCGTCAAGGGCGTGGAGATCGGCGCCGGCTTCGGCGTCGTCGCGCAGCGCGGCAGCGAGCATGGCGACGAGCTGACGCCACTCGGCTTTGCCAGCAACAACTCCGGCGGCATGCTGGGCGGCATCTCCACCGGCCAGGACATCGTCGCCAGCATCGCCATCAAGCCCACCAGCTCCATCCGCAGCCCCAAGGCCAGCATCGACCGCGAGCTCAAACCCACGACGGTGGAAACCTTCGGCCGCCACGACCCCTGCGTCGGCATCCGCGCCACGCCCATCGCCGAGGCCATGCTGGCCCTGGTGCTGATGGACCATGCGCTGCGGCACCGGGCGCAGTGCGGGGATGTGCTGTTGCCGGTCGAGGCGATTCCCGGCCATACATAGCCTGGCATTGCCAGGCAGCGACTCAGCGCTTGGTCAGCACCGCCAGGCCCAGCGCGCCCAGGCCGGCAAACAGCAGGCCGCTCCAGATCTCGTACGGCAGGAAGGCGAAGCGGTACGCCGCCGCCTCCGCGCAGTTGGCCGTGATCATGAACACCGATGGCCAGAGCTCTTCGAGATTCAGCGCGGTAACGGTCCTGTCCGCCAGGCCCATGGCGCAGGTCGCGGTCTGCGACGCCACCTCGTGCTGGAAGACCGCCGCCGTCAGCCCTGCCGCGCACAGCAGCAGCACGGCCACCAGCGCCGCCTGCCGCAGAGGCCGCCTGGCCTGCACCAGCCAGCCCAGCAGCGCAAACACGCCGATCAACAGGAAGATGCCGCGTTGCAGCACGCACCAGGGGCAGGGCTTGACGCCGAACTGATGCTGGGCAACGAGCGCGACGCCCACCGCCGCAAAGCTCGCCAGGCCGATGACCGCCAAGGCGCGGGCCGGAAACTTCGAAGGTTTGATGAAGAACATCAATCGGTGATCTCGGCGATCAGCTCGATCTCCACGCAGGCGCCCATCGGGATCTGCGCCACGCCGAAGGCGCTGCGCGCATGCTTGCCCGCATCGCCCAGCACCGTGGCCAGCAGCTCGGAGCAGCCATTGGTGACGAGGTGCTGCTCGGTGAAGTCGGCCGTGCTGTTCACCAGGCTCATCACCTTGACGATGCGCACCACCTTGCCGAGGTCGCCGGTGGCGGCCTGCAGCGTGCCGAGCAGGTCGATGGCGACCGCGCGCGCCGCCTGCTGGCCGGTGGCGGTGTCCGTGTCGCGGCCCAGCTGGCCGACCCAGGCCTTGCCATCTTTCTTGGCGATGTGGCCGGACAGGAACACGAGGTTGCCCGTGCGCATGAAGGGCAGGTAGGCGGCGGCGGGCGTGGCGACGGGCGGCAGCGTGATGCCCAGTTCGGTCAGCTTGGCCTGGATGTCAGAGGAGCTCATGGGGGAAGCGCCGTGGCGCAAGGCAAAAACGGCGGCATGCTACACCCCGCTCCAAGGGGCCTGTTTGCCCGACGGGAATCGGATGCGTTGTCACTCAAAAAGCCGCGAGCAAGGCGTGAGGCGAAGCCGGGGTGCCCCCCCGGCGAGGCCGAGCAACGCCGCGCGCGGTTTTTTGAGTGGCAACCCGAAGGGAGAGGGGCTGCGCGGGCGCATGGCGTCGTTGCGCGCCTTGCCCGGGCAACCAGCCCGGGCTTCAGCGCGTCGCCTAGCCCTGCGCCCGCGCAGCCCCTCTCGCACCGACTCCCGTCGGGCAAACAGGCCCTAAAGAGGTGTGGGAGGGGCATTGACGCAGTGGCGATGGGGCGCTGGGGCGCTGGTGGTGACAAGCCTTGCCTGGCTGGCCGGCCTGGCGCTGCTGCATCGCTGCGAGCGGCTGCCGAACGGAGTCGAATACGCCGCACTGGCCTCGGCCCTGGCGCTGTTTCTCGCGCTGCGGCGCAAGCATTTGCTGGCACTTGCGGGCTGTGTTGCCGTGTTCGCGTTCACCCAGGCCGCGCTGCGCGCCGAGTGGCGGCTGACGCCCGAGCTGCATCCCGCCTGGGAAGGGCGAGATCTCTCAATGACGGGCCGTGTCGACTCGCTGCCCATCGCCGTCACCGGCCAGGGCGGCGTGCCCGGCTGGCGCTTCGAGTTCGCCGTCGAATCCGTCGGCCCAACCGGCACGGCGCTGCCGCCCGAGGTTCCGCGGCGCCTGATGCTGCTGAGCTACGACGGCCCGCCCATCACGGCCGGCGAGCGCTGGCGCTTCACGGCCCGGCTCAAGCGCGCCCATGGCCTGGCCAACCCGGGTGGCTTCGATGCCGAGCTGTGGCTGTTCGAACAGAGTCTGCGCGCCAGCGGCGTGGTGCGCTCGGCCGAGCGCCTGCAGACCGCACCCTGGTGGGAGATCGACGCCGCACGCCAGCGCCTGCGCTCCGCCATCCACGAGCGCGTGGCCGACCCCGGCATGGCCGGCGTGCTGGCGGCGCTGAGCCTGGGTGATCAGAACGCGATTGCCCACGCCGACTGGGCGCTGCTGCGCGACACCGGCGTGGCGCATGCCTTCAGCATCAGTGGCCTGCACGTGACGATGTTCGCGTGGCTGGCCGCCAGCCTCGCAGGCGCTCTGTGGCGGCGCAGCGGCCGGCTCTGCCTGCACCTGCCCGCGCCCACGGCCGCCCGCTGGGCCGGCGTGCTGGCGGCGCTGGGCTATGCGCTGTTTTCGGGCTGGGGCGTGCCGGCGCAGCGCACCGTGGTGATGCTCGCGGCCGTGGCCGGCCTGCAAACCTTGGGCCTGCGCTGGCCCTGGCCGCTGGTGCTGCTTGCCGCAGGCGTCGTCGTCACGGCGGTGGACCCCTGGGCGGTGATGCAGCCCGGCTTCTGGCTCTCCTTCGGCGCCGTGGGCCTGCTGATGGCGGCGGGTGGCGAGCCGGCGCAAGGCTGGCGGGCGCGGCTCAAGGCGGCGTTCCGCACCCAGGCCATCGCGACGATCGGCCTCGCGCCGCTGAGCCTGATCTGTTTTGCGCAGCTGTCTATCGTCGGCTTGCTCGCCAATCTGGTGGCCATTCCGGTCATCAGCTTTCTCATCACGCCGTTGGCACTGCTGGGCGGCGTGGCGCCACCGCTGTGGACGCTGGCCGCCTGGCTGACGCAGTGGCTGGTGAGCGGGCTCAAGCTGCTGATGCTGCTGCCGGGCGCCGTCTTCTGGCTGCCGGCCGCGCCGCCGTGGGCGCAGATTCTCGCGCTTCTGGGGGCGGCGTTGATCGTCATGCGCCTGCCCTGGCGGTTGCGGCTGGCCGGCCTGGCGATGACGCTGCCATTGCTGTGGCCTGCCGTGCCGCAGCCGCCGGCCGGTGAGTTCGAGCTGCTGGCGCCCGACGTCGGCCAGGGCAATGCGGTGTTGGTGCGAACCCGGGGCCATGCGCTGCTGTTCGACACCGGCCCGGTCTACGCGCCCGGCGCCGATGCCGGCGAGCGCGTGCTGCTGCCGCTGCTGCGCTCGCTGGGGGTGAGCGGCCTGGACATGCTGATGCTCAGCCACCGTGACATCGACCATGTCGGCGGTGCGGCGTCGCTGATGCAGGCGCTGCCTGTCAGCGAACTGCGCAGTTCACTGGAGCCCGGCCATGCGCTGCTCCGTGCCGGGCCGGCCGAAGTGCGTTGCGAAGCCGGCCAGAGCTGGACGTGGGACGGCGTGCGCTTCGACGTGCTGCACCCGTTGGCGTCTCACTACGAAGCCGGCCTCAAGTCCAACGACCTGTCCTGCGTGCTGCGCATCACGTCCACGTCGGGCCGGCGCGCGCTGCTGGCGGGGGACCTGGAGGCCGGGCAGGAAAAGGGACTTGTGCTGCGTCAACCGGATCTGCAAGCCGACGTGCTGCTGGTGCCCCACCACGGCAGCAAGACCTCGTCGAGCGCCGAGCTGCTGGCGGCCGTGCGGCCCTCAGTCGGGCTGGTGCAGGCTGGCTACCGCAGCCGCTTCGGCCACCCGGCACCGCCGGTGCTGGCGCGCTATCAGGCGGCGGGCATTGCAGTGGTGGCCAGCCCGTCCTGTGGCGCCTGGCGTTGGCGGAGCGACGGCACCGCGGCGACCTGTGAACGTGACCTGCGCCGGCGCTATTGGCATGATCAGGTGTCGCCTACCATCACCACCGAGCTGACCGGGCCTTGGCCTGAGGATGCGGAGCCATGACACCACGGCCAAGCTGCGGTGCTCCTCAGGATGTTCGCTTTGAGACGAGGGAGACCGTGATCATCAGAGCGAAACACCTCGGCACGGCCGTGGCGCTGTTGCCCCTCATCCTAGTTGCGCCGATGTACGGCCTGAGCTGGGAGCTGCGGCCACCAATGCTGCCGGTGTTGTTGACCTGCGCATTCCTGTCGCCGTTTCTGACCATGGGCTGGATATCCGCGAGGGCATGGCGCGGGTCCGTCAAGCTGGTCTTGATGTCGGTGGTGCTCGTCGCCGGTGCCCTCATGGTGCTGACGTCTTTGATGTTCGTGCTCTTCCAGGCCACGACGATGTCTCTTCCGCTGGAAGATGGTTGCCGCGTAGATGCCAAGAGCGTGGGCGGCTTCGGCGACACGCTTCTCGTCGTCTCGGAGGTCTGCCCGAGGGCCGGCCTGTGGCAGCCTCAAGGTCACTGCTATCCGACGAGGAGGCCGTGCTGAAGGCGCTTCGCCAAGCGCCGGCAGCGGCCGACGGCGCCGCCCAGGTTGCCCTCACGTTGGGCCGTCATGGCAAGCCTGACGAAGAGGCTCTGCTGCGCCTGCCCGGCCGCTAAGGCTCATCAGCGCGTGGCCAGCCGCTTCGCCTTGACCGCCTGCCCCAGCTCGATGACCGCTAGCGCGTAATAGGCCGACCAGTTGTAGCGCGTGACGACCCAGAAGTTCTGCGTGCCGAGCAGCACCGTGGTCGGCTTCTTGGGCCCGTTTTGCAACTCGATGACGGCCATGGGGCCGACGTGGTCGCGCGCGGCTTCGGACGGCTCGGCTCCGGCCTCCACCAGCTCGGTCGCCGTGAATGTCGGCTTGATGTCCGGCGCCAGCAGGCGCCGCCGCGTGATCGGGTCGGCCGGCAGGCGCACGCTGTAGTGCGTGGTCTCGCCCGGTTTCCAGCCGTATTCGGACAGGTAGTGGGCCACGCTGCCGATGGCGTCCGCGGCGCTGGTGATCAGGTCGATGCGGCCGTCGCCGTCGAAGTCCACCGCGTGCCGGCGCCAGCTCCCGGGCATGAACTGCGGCCAGCCCAAAGCGCCGGCATAGCTGCCGCGCACGTCGGCGGCGTCGAGGCCGTTCTCGCGGCAGAGCTTGAGGAACTCGGCCAGTTCGCTGCGGAAGAAAGCCTGGCGGTCGGCCGCGCGCGGATGCTCGGTGGGGAAGTCGAAGGCCAGTGTGGCCAGCGCGTCCAGCACCTTGAAGCCGCCGGTGATGCGGCCGTAGAAGGTCTCCACGCCGACGATGCCGACGATGACCTCGGCCGGCACGCCGTACTGGCTCTCGGCGCGGGTGAGCGCGGCCTCGTGCTCGGCCCAGAATGCCAGGCCGGCGTCGATGCGTTTGGGCTCGATGAAGCGGTCGCGGTAGGCCGTCCAGTTCTTGGCCGTGCCGACGGCGGCGGGCAGGATGAGCTGCTTCACGCGCGGCAGGTCCAGGGCCTGGCCGAGCTGTTCGCGTAGCGCGGTGGCGTCCCAGCCCTGCGAGGCCGCCAGTTCGTCGGCAAAGGCGACGACGGCGGGCTTGTCGCCGAAGGGCTGGGGCGGCGGCGGGGCCTTGGGGTGGCGGGGCTTGGCAGCCTGGGCGGTGAGGCTCAGGGCCAGCGCCAGGCCGGTGCAGAGGTGCAGGAGGAAGCGATGGCGTGTCACGGCGACAGCATACGGGGCCGCGTCAATCGATCTTGAACTGGAACTCCTGCTCGAAGGCCATATTGCCTTCGCACTCGTACTTGGCCAGCGCTTGCAGGACCAGGCTGCGGAAGAAGTCGGACGCTTCGTCCCGCCTGTCGCTCGAGATGGACACCAGGTCGACATCGGCGACTTCCAACACGCCCGCGTGCGTCGCCGCGACCACCTTCAGCAGTACATCGCCTGACCAGGAGATGCGCGGCAGTTCCGGCTTGGGCATCTTCACGCAGGGAAAGTCCTGGATCCGCAGCAGCGGCGGCAGGCGGGCTTGGCGCCGGTCGCCGTCGTCCGGGACGAATCTCATGCCCTTGGGTGGCTTGGGCGCAATGCTCTTGATGGACTGGACCGCCGCCTTGTTGAACTCGGCCTGCCGCGCGATGGCGTGGTTGATCAGCGTGGTCATCAGCTCGCCCTCCGCCAGGGCCTGACGCAGTTCCGGCGAGGCGTTGGGGCAGCGGGCCAGCCACGCGCGCTTGCCGTCGTCAGGCGTGGGCTCTGCGCCAGCGGCCTCCAGCGACCGGATGATGGCGCCGATGGCGGCCCCCTTGGTCTTCAACAGGTGGCCCATGCGCAGCAGATAGGGCGGCAGCAGCGCATAGCGTTCGCGCGTGAGGGCGCCGGGCTGGCAGGCGACCAGCGTGAGCGTCGGCGCGAAGTTGGCCACCATCCAGGCGGTTTCGCCGCTCTTGTCGGGCACGTTGATGGCCAGCTTCACGCTGGGGTCGGCGAGCAGCGCCTCGACGACGAGGGCATAGCCACCGCTGGCAGCCAACATCAGGGGCGTGCGGCCATGGCTGTCGCGCTCGGTGAGCGCCAGATGGCCTTCGGCGCTCTGGATCAAGGCCGTGATCTGGCCTGCCGCCGCCCGCTCGGCGTCTTCCGGGGTCTTGCGCGACTTGGGGTCGGCCAGGATCTGGCGGATCTCCACGCCCAGCTTGTCGATCAGTTGCCGCGGCGTGCGCAGCGGCTCGGCATGGGCGGGTTGAAGGCACAGGAGCAGCACGGCCAGCAGCGCGCTGCTGCGTGTCAGTCGGGAGCTTGGGAACATGGGGCGTGGGGTGGTGGCGAGGGGCGAGGGGTGGCGTCAATCGACCTTGAACTGGAACTCCTGCTCGAAGACGTGGTCGCCTTCGCACTGGTAGCTGGCCAGCGTGCGGATCAGCGTGCTGCGGAAGTGGTTGACGACGGCGGGGGGCGCATCGTTGCCCGACAGCACCGTGAAATCGACGGCCTCCACGACGCCTGCGCGCGTGGCGATCACGGCCTTGAACAGGATGCGTCCCGACCAGGTGAGCACACCGAGCGGGGCGGGTGGCCGCATGCGCGGGCAGTGCACGTCCTTGGCGTTGCTGAGCTCGCGCCCCAGCGGAATGAACCGCATGTCCTGCGGCGGCCGTTGAGGGATGGTCATCAGGCCCGCTCCGTGTGCCTTGTTGAAGCCCAGTTGGCGGTCCAGAGCGTGGTTGACGACGGTTTGCTGCAGTTCGCCGTCCGCGAGGGCCTTGCGCAACTCGGGCGCGGTGTTGGGGCAGCGCGCGAGCCAGGCCTTGCGGGCTGCGTCCGGAGCCACCTCGGCGCCGGCGTCTTCCAGCATCTGGGTGATGGCGACGACGGCGGACTTTTTGCTGTCCATCAGAGTCGCCATGCGCCGCAGGTAGGGTGCCAAAAGCGCATGGCGCTCCAGCGTGAGGGCGCCCGGCTGGCAGGCCACCAGCGTCAGCGCGGGCGCGAAGTTGGAGACCACCCAGGCGGTCTCGCCGGCCTTGTCGCGCGCGTTGATGCGCACCCTCACGATGGGGTCGGCAAGCAAGGCCTTGACCACCAGCGGATAGGCGCCGCTGACGGCCAGCATCAGCGGCGTGTGGCCTTGGCCGTTGGCTTCTATCAGCGAGTCATCGCCCGGCGAGCGGCGTGCCAGCGCGGTGATCTGCTCGGCCACCACGCGCTCGGCATCCTCGGGGGTCGTGCCAGGCTTGGAGGCCTCGAGGATCTGGCGTATCTCGACGCCCAGGCTGTCGATCAGTTGCCGTGGTGTTCGAACGGGCTGGGTCGCTTGAGCCGAGGAAAGTGCAGCAAACTGGAGCAGCAGGAGCAACAGAACAACAGGCAGGCGTGGCGGCATGGGGCCGGAGTGTCTCCCGACCTCAGCCCCTCAACATGCGCGCCGCCAGGTGGAATTCACGCCACGCAGGTGCGGGGGCAGACGCCGCGTAACGCGAGCGCTCCAGCTTCTCCAGCCACTGCGCAGCCGGTTCGGCCTTCTGCCCGTGCTGCTTGCGCAGCGCCCGCGCCCAGGCGGCCGGGCTCTCGTGCGGCGGCACGGTGACGCCGGCCGGCGCCAGCGCGGCGGCAATGCGCGCTCGCTGCCGGCTCCAGGCGTCATGCGGCCGGCTGCTCCAGCGTATCCATGCCCACGCGGCGCCGGTGAAGGCGAGGATGACGCCGGCCAGCGCCTGGCCGAGGCCGGTCCAGTCGGGGCGCTCGAAGCCCATCTTCTTCAGCAGGTCGAACTGGTTCTGCCGCGAGTAGTTCAGCACCACCTGCTGCCAGCGGTTGTTGATGGCTTCCCAGCCGCCGCGCATGGCCCGCCACAGCGTCGGGTTGATCTGGCCCAGGACGTTGTATGCGCCGGGTTGGGGCTGCAGCGCCAGGCCCTGCATGACGCGGTTGGGCGCGACGGCGGCGGTCGGGTCGCTGCGCAGCCAGCCCCTGCCGTCGACCCAGTACTCGGCCCAGGCATGGGCATTGGCGTTGCGCACGATGAGGTAGCCATCCTGCGGTTCGGCGTCCCAGCCCTGGAAGCCGGTGACGATGCGCGCCGGCACGCCTGCGGCGCGCATCAGCACGACAAAGGCGGAGGCGAAGTGCTCGCAGAAGCCCAGGCGCCGGTCCAGCCAGAACTCGTCGATGACGTGGGGCGATTCCTCGCCGTAGCGGCCGGGCGCCAGCGTGTAGGTGTAGTCGTTGCTGCGCACATGCGCCAGCAGCGCGGCGGCCAGCGCTTCGGCGCGCGCGCCGGTCGCAAGGCCGGCAAAGCGCGGCTGCGCGGCAAGCTCGCGCGCCCAGGCGACGCTGCGCGGGTTGCCGCCCGCAGGCAGTTCGACGTTCCTGGCCTGCTGCAGGCGGTTCAGGCCCAGCCCGGCTCCCCAGCTGAGGTGGGCGGTGGCCTTGAGCCTCAGCCGCTCGGTGATGGGCCGCGGCGCAAGCCATTGCAGCTCGGGGCCGCGTGCGAGGGTCAGGTCGGGCAGCTGCAGCTCGGTGCCCGGGCCGCCTGGGCTCATTTCCAGCAGCGGCAGCACGGGAATGCGCAGCGGCTCCACGGTGATTTCGTAGGCCAGCGCCGGGCCGCTGGTGCGCAGATCGTCGCGACTGCGCAGCCAGCCCTGGCTGAGGCGGCCGTCGGGTGCGCGCCAGGTCTTGCCATCGAAGCGGGTCAGCACCGGGCCACGGAAGTAGCGCTGGTCGGGCGGCGGCGCGGCGCCGTCGAACTTCAGCCGCATGGCGATGCTGTCGTCGTTGGCGATCTCGCTCATCGCGCCGAATTCCATCTGGTTGGACAGCCCCGTCTTGCCGATGCTCTCGGTCGGCACGCCCCACAGCGGCGCGATGCGCGGGAACAGCACAAACAGCAGCACCATGACCGGCAAGCCCAGCGCGGTGGTGCCGGCCGCGCGCCGCGCCGCAATGGCGATGCTGGGCACGCCCGTGGGCATCTGCGCCAGCACGACGGCCGCCAGCAGCCCCCAGAGCGAGAACAGCGCCCCGATCGCCGTCAGCAGCGACTGCGAATAGAGAAACTGCGTCAGCACCAGGAAGAAGCCGAGGAAGAAGACGACGAAGGCATCACGGCGGGCGCGCAGCTCCATGGTCTTCAGCGCCATTAGCACGGTCAGCAACGTGATGCCGGCCTCACGGCCGACGAGGGTGCGGAAGGTCAGCCAGGTCAGCGCGGCGTAGATGAGCGCGATGCCCAGCAGCCACCAGCGGCTGGGCAGCGGCCGCTGGCGCCAGGCGATCTGGGCGCGCCACAGCAGCACGAGCGCCGTCAGCCCCGTGGCCCACAGCGGCAGGTGGCTGGCATGCGGCGCCATGACGGCGGTGATGACGCCGAGCAGGAAGAGGCTGTCGCGCGTATCGCGCGGCAGGCGTTCCCACCAGGCCTGGATCGCCCTCATGCGTTGAACCCGGCGAGCAGTTCGAGACAGGCTTGGCGGTGCGCCGCACCCAGCGACGGCGCCAGCTCGCGGCCGGCCAGCCGCAGGCCATAGGGCTGGCTCTGGCGCTCGGCGGCCAGCACCCAGGCGGCCAGCCGGGACAGCCGCGCCTCGACGTCGCGGCCCTGCGTGTCGCGCCAGTCCAGCCACAGGTCCTTTGCCAGCGGCGCCTCGGTTTCTCGTACCCACAGCGGCAGGCCGTGGTCCAGCGCGAGGGCGGACTTGCGCCACAGCACCTGCTTCATCGAATCGCCCCGGCGGTAGCTGCGCACGCCGGAAAAGTCGGTCCCGCTGGCGGACTGGCGGGTGGACACGGCCTCGCCCGCGCCGGCCTCGGCCTGGGTGGGGAAGGGCGCCAGCACTGCCTCGGCCTGCGGGTAGACCCAGACCTTGCTCGCCGGCCGCCAGTAGCTCCAGGCGCGGAAGAAGCCGAGCGGGAAGCGGGTCGTGACCACGAGGCGTGGCAGCTCGCGCAGCCCGCGCTTCAAGGCCGGCAGGCGCAGCCTGAGCATGGCATGGCCCAGGGCCGGCACGTCGACCCAGGCGGGTTCGCTGCTGCCGCTGTCGAGCTGGGCGCTGACGGCGATGCCGAAGCGCGCCTTGCCCGGGTTGTGCAGGCGCAGTTCCAGCGTGAACTCGTCGCCGGCATGCACGCCCTCGGGCGCCTTCAGGTCCATCTGCAGGCCGCGCAGGTTGGCGTGCGTGGTGTGCATGGACGCCAGCCCCGCGCCGGTCAGCGCGAAGGTGAGGGCATAGCCCAGACTCAATTGCTCGTTGATGGACGCGACCAGCAGCACGCCCAGCGTGCCGCAGAAGGCCAGGCCCGCCAGCGTGGGCACGATGTAGACGTTGCGCTGGGTGGTGCTGTGCGTGTCCGAGACGGCCTGGCGGGCCTGCCACCAGAACTGCCAGCGAGAGCGCAGGGCGCTGAAAACTGCCATGCGCCGCAGGATACGTGGGCTTGGCGCTTCAGCGCTCGGTGTGGGCGGCCCGGAGCGCCGTCAGTTCCTGCCGCAACGCCGCGTTCTCGGCCTCGAGCGCGGCAACCCGCAGGCGCAGCGATTCTGCGGTCTGCTCGGGTGCCGACGCGTCGTGCGACTCAGCTTCCGGGCTCGCCGCAGGCGGCCTGCGCCGGGACTCGCGCACACGCTTGGCTGCCTGCTTGAGTTCGTCGGCCCCGGCGGCCGCAGCGGCGGCCTGTTCCTCGGCGGGCAAGGTGGCCACGGCCGCCGCGGCATTGATCGACACCGTGCCGGCCTTCACCGCCGCCACCAGCTCGGGTGCGCCCTGCTTCTGGATCTTCTCGATCAGCACCACCTGGCTGCTGCTCAGGCGCGCGGCCTTGGCCAGCGCCTCGCGGGTTTCAAGCGCCGTGGCGTCCGGCGCCTGAGGTGGGGCCTCGGCCACCGGCAGCGCGGCCGCGACGGCAGCGCTGCGCGCACGCCGCTCGGACACGATCTCGCGCTTGCGAAGCGCCAGCACGCCGCGCTGGAAGTCCGAGATGCTGCGCCGGCCCAGGTGCTGGTCGATCATCCACAGGTGCACGTCCTCCATGGACTTGAAGCGCGTGTTCTGCACCGTCTGGAAAGGCAGGCCGTGCTTGCTGCAGATGCCGTGGCGGTTGTGGCCGTCGACCAGCACGTCACCCCACAGCACCAGCGCATCGCGGCAGCCTTCGGCCAGGATGCTGCGTTCCAGGGCTTCGTACTCCTCCGGCGTCAGTGGGTCGATGTAGGCCTTGAGTTCTTCGTTGACGACGATGTCCATGGAAACCGGGTGCGCGGGCGTTCAGAAAAAGGGGCGGATTCTAGAGAGGCTGCGGCGCAGCCGGCCAAGGCGGAATTCGGACGTAGATGGGAACGCAGATTGCCAGAGGAACCCCTCGACTTGAACGGACCTGGACAAGGAGACGCCATGACTGCCGACATTGCTGCAAAGCGCACTGCAAGCCTTTCGCTTCGGGCGGCCTGGGTGGCGGGCCTGCTGTCGCTCACCACGCTGGCGCACGGCCAGGCGCCGGCAGGCGCCGCTTCCGCCAACAAGGCGAAGGCGACGCAGGTCGTGACGTCAAAGGACGGCACGCGCATCACCTATGACCGGTGGGGAGCGGGCCCGGCAGTGATCCTCATTGGGGGCGCGCTGTCCGACCGCTCGGGCGGCTCGGAACTGGCGCAACTGCTGGCCAGCCGCCTGACCGTCTACAGCTATGACCGCCGAGGTCGCGGCGACAGTGGCGACACCAAGCCCTATTCGGTGAAGCGGGAGATCGAGGACATCGAGGCGCTCATCGACAGCGCGGGCGGATCGGCCTACGTTTACGGCAAATCCTCGGGCGCGAGCCTCGCGCTTCAGGCTGCGGCGGCGCTTGGCAACAAGGTCAACAAGCTCGCGCTGTACGAGCCGCCCTACAGCGAGGCCGAGGGCGCGGCCACGTCCTGGCGGGCGTTCAATGCGAAGCTCGACGGGCTGCTCGCCGCCAACCGTCACGCCGACGCGATCACGTCGTTCATGGGCTTCGTCGGCGCGCCGGACGACGTGGTCGCCAAGATGAAGGGGTCCCCAGCGTGGCCGGGCATGCTGGCAATGGCGCCGACGCTGGCCTACGACAACGCCGTCGTCGGCGAGGACCGTTCTGTTCCCGGTGGCATTGCCGCCACCGTGAAGGCCCGAACGCTGGTGATGGATGGCAGCGCCAGTGCCGGCCCCATGCCCTTCATGCGCCCGACGGCCGACAAGCTGGCCAAGGTCATCCCCGGTGCGCAGCGGCGGGTCGTCGAAGGCCAGGCGCATGACGTCAGCGCCAAGGTGCTGGCGCCCATCCTGCTCGAGTTCTTCGTCGGGCCCTAGTTCAGCTGCGCCAGCGCGTCGGCGATCTCGCGCGTGCTGCCGGGCCGCACGACGCGGGCGACCTCGCGGCCGTCCTGAAGCATGACCAACGTCGGCCAGAGCTTGACGCCGAAGGAGCGGCCCAGCGGCCGACCGCGGCCGTCCTCGATCTTCAGGTGACGCAGTGGCGCATGTGCCGCCAGCGCGCTGTCGATGATGTGTTGGGCGGACTGGCAGATGCCGCACCAGTCGGTGCCGAACTCCAGCACCGTGCTGCCCGCCATCGCGTCGACCTCGGCGCGGGCCGGGGCGTCGCTGGAATAGCTCAGAGGGCTCATCGCGTTCTCCTGTGGGCAGGTCGGCCAGCCGTGGCAAACATCATGCCCATGCAGGCCAGCACGCTGCGCCGCGTCAACCGAGGGCGCGGTCCAGGTGGGTGTAGCCGCCGTCGACGAATACCCACTGCCCGGTGGTGTGCCCGGCCCGCTCCGAAAGCAGGAAGGCCACCGTGTCGGCGATCTCGTCCGCCGTCGTCAGACGTTGCCCGAGCGGGATGCGCCGGGCGATGTCGGCGAGTTGCGCCTCGGGATCGGAGAAGCCGTCGAGCCACTGCTGGTACAGCGGCGTCATGACCTCCGCCGGAACGACGGCGTTGACGCGGATGCCGTCGTTGCGGAGAGCCGCCGCCCATTCGCGGGTCAGCGACAGCAGGGCGCCCTTGGACGCGGTGTAGCCACTGGTGCCGCCCTGGCCGGTCACAGCGGTCTTGGAGGAAATGTTGACGATGCTGCCGCGCGTGGCGCGCAGGTGCGGCGTGCACAGGTGGGCCAGCAGATAGGCGTGCACGAGGTTGCGTTCCAGCGAGGCGCGAAACGCTGCTGGGCCGGCGTCCAGGCCGATGCCGTCGTTGATGCCGGCGTTGTTGACGAGCCCATGGATGGCGCCGAAGTCGGCCAAGGTCTCGGCCACGGCGGCGCGGACGGCGGCTTCATCCTCAAGTTCCAGCGCGATGTGGCGCGCCGCGTGTTCGGCAGCGTCACCGCGACCGAGGCTGATGGGGATCGCGCCTTCGCGAGCCAGCGCCTCGCAGATCGCCAGGCCGATGCCGGCACCGCCGCCGGTGACGATGAAGACCTTGTCCTTCAGCCCCAGATCCATGTTCAGCCCCTGAACCTGTACTGTTGCAGCGACTCCGGCTTCATCGTGATCGAGAAGCCCGGTGCCTCGGGCGGCAGGTAGGCCGCGCCGCGCACGACGCAGGGGTCGATGAAGTGCTCGTGCAGATGGTCCACGTACTCGATGACGCGGCCGTCACGCGTGCCGGCGATGCAGAGGTAATCGATCATGGACAGGTGCTGCACATACTCGCACAGGCCGACGCCGCCGGCATGCGGGCAGACGGGCAGGCCGAGCTTGGCGGCCATCAGCATGACGGCCAGGATCTCGTTGACGCCGCCCAGCCGGCAGCTGTCGATCTGCACCACGTCGATGGCCCCGCGCATCATGAACTGCTTGAACATGATGCGGTTCTGGCACATCTCGCCGGTGGCGACCTGCATGGGCAGGATGGCTTCACGGATGGCGCGGTGGCCTTCGACGTCGTCCGGGCTGGTCGGCTCCTCGATGAACCAGGGCTTGGCGAAGGCCAGGTCCTTGAGCCAGTCGATGGCGACGGGCACGTCCCAGACCTGGTTGGCGTCGATCATCAGCTTGCGGTCCGGCCCGAGCACCTCGCGGGCGATGCGTAGCCGGCGGATGTCGTCCTCGCGGTCGCGGCCGACCTTCAGCTTGACGTGGTTGAAGCCGGCGTCCACGGCCTCCTGGCACAGGCGCCGCAGCTTGTCGTCGGGGTAGCCCAGCCAGCCGGCCGAGGTGGTGTAGCAGGGGTAGCCCTCGCGTTGCAGCGTGGCCAGGCGCTCGGCCTTGCCTTCGGCGGCGCGGGTCAGCAGCGCCAGCGCTTCGTCGGGCGTGATGCAGTCGGTGATGTAGCGGAAGTCGATGCAGCGCACCAGCTCGGCCGGGCTCATGTCGGCCACCAGCCGCCACACCGGCTTGCCCTCGGCCTTGGCCCACAGGTCCCACACGGCGTTGACCACGGCACCGGTGGCCAGATGGATGGCGCCCTTGTCCGGGCCGATCCAGCGCAGTTGGCTGTCCGACGTGACGTGGCGCCAGAAGCGGCCCATGTCGGCGGCGATCCAGCTCAGCTCGAGGCCAACGACGAGGTGACGCATGGCCTCGATGGCGGCGCAGCAGATGTCATTGCCGCGGCCGATGGTGAAGGTCAGGCCGTGGCCTTCCAGCCCGGGCTGGTCGGTCTCCAGGATGACGTAGGCGGCCGAATAGTCCGGGTCGGGGTTCATCGCGTCCGAGCCGTCGAGGTGCTGGGACGTGGGGAAGCGCACGTCGACCGTGCGCAGGCTGGTGATGCGGGTCATGGTCAGGCGGCGACGGTCTTCTGTGTCTGCACGCCCAGGCCCTGGATGCCGAGCTTCATCGTCTGGCCGGGCTTGAGGTAGAGCGGCGGCTTCTGGCCCAGGCCCACGCCGGGCGGCGTGCCGGTGGAGATGACGTCGCCGGGTTGCAGGCTCATGAACTTGCTGAGGTAGCTGACGATCTGCGCGACGTTGAACACCATCGTGCGCGTGTTGCCGTTCTGGAAACGCTTGCCGTCGATCTCCAGCCAGAGGTCGAGCTGCTGCGGGTCGGCCACCTCGTCGGCTGTGACGAGCCAGGGGCCGATGGGGCCGAAGGTGTCGCAGCCCTTGCCCTTGTCCCACTGCGTGCCGCGCTCCAGCTGCCATTCGCGCTCGGACACGTCGTTGACGACGCAGTAGCCGGCGACGTGCTTCATCGCGTCGGCTTCCTCGATGTAGCTGCCGCCCTGGCCGATGACGACGCCAAGCTCCACCTCCCAGTCGGTCTTGACCGAGCCGCGCGGGATCTTCACGTCGTCATCGGGGCCGCAGATGGCGCTGGTCCACTTGGCGAAGACGACGGGCTCGGTCGGCACCGGCAGACCGGACTCGGCGGCGTGGTCGGCGTAGTTCAGGCCGATGCAGATGAACTTGCCGACGCGGCCGACGCAGGGGCCGACGCGCAGGTCCTGCTGGGGCGTGCCTGCAACCAGCGGCAGCGTGTGGATGTCGATGCCGCGCAGGCGTTCAAGGCCGGCGGGCGTGATGACGTCACCGGCGATGTCGTCGACGAACGAGGACAGGTCGCGCACGCGGCCGTCGGCGTCGAGCAGGCCGGGGCGTTCCTGGCCCGATGGGCCGTAGCGGAGGAGTTTCATGGTCTTGTGTTTTCTCTGGTCGGAGGAGCTGGTGGGATTGTTCTATTCGTACAGGACCGCGGCGATCTTCGGGTCGCGCAGATTGGTCTTGTCGTACCAGTAGTAGCCGGTATCGATGGCCTTGGGCAGGGTTTCGCCCTTGAGCGCCTTCACGGCGGCTTCCACCGTGCGGTAGCCGATGCCGACGGGGTTCTGCGTGATGGCGCCGGCCATGGCGCCGCTCGCGATGGCGTCCTTCTGCTGCTTGCCCGAATCGAAGCCGACGACCACGACGCTGCTGCGCTTCATTTCGCGCGCCGCGTTGACGATGCCGATGGCCGAGCCCTCGTTGGTGCCGAACAGCGCCTTGAGTTTGGGGTTGCCTTGCAGGATGGACTTGGCGACCTCGGTCGACTTGAGATGGTCGCCACCGCCGTACTGCACGGTGACGACGCGCACCTTGGGGTGGGCGGCCTTGAGCCGGTTCACGAAGCCCTCGACGCGCTCGATGCCGGTGCGGCTGGTCTGGTCATGGCCGACGACAGCCACGTCTCCGTCTTCGCCGATCAGCGCGGCGAGCTTGTCGGCAGCCAGCGCCGCGGCGGCGCGGTTGTCGGTCGACGCGGTGGTGAGCGGAATGTCGCTGTCCACCCCCGAGTCGAAGGCGATGACGGGAATCTTGGCCGCCCGCGCCTTGCGCAGCAGCGGGATGGTGGCCTTGCTGTCCAGCGCGGCGATGGCGATGGCCTGCGGCTTCTTGGCCAGCGCGGCGGCGAGCATGTCGATCTGCCTGTCGACCATGGCCTCGCTCTCGGGGCCTTCAAAGGTCACGCGGACCTTGTAGTCCTTGCCCGCCTGCTCGGCGCCGGCCTTCACGGCCTGCCAGAACTGGTGTTGGAAGCCCTTGGAGATCAGCGGGATGTAGATCGTCGTTGGTTGTTGCGCCTGCGCGGTGGCGGCGGCAAGCAGGGCGGCGGTAAACAGGAGGCGGCGTCGCATGGTGTTGTCTCGGGTCGGTCTTATTCGGACTGCTTGAATGGCGGCGAGGCGGTGAAAGCCTTCATCAGGTAGACGTAGTCATGACCGGCCGGCTTGCCGTCGATGAGGTCGCCGGCACCGCGCCCACCAAACGGCGGTTTGAACAGGGGCTTGGCGCCACAGGTGGGTGGCGGTGGCGCGCTGCCCGCCGGCGCCGTGCTGGAGCAGAACCAAGCCGTGCCGCCTTCAACGGCCATCAGGTCGACGTGCACGGTGCCCTCGCCCACGTAGGTGCCCATGGGTGCCATCGCCGGCATCCAGGCGTTGGCCTCGCGGCGGCTGTGGAAGTTGCCGCCGAGCACGATGACTCGCCTGTGCTGGCGCATCAGCGCATTCAGTGCCTGCCCGCCAGCTTTTTCGTAGTCGGCCTGATCGGGGTAATGCACGGTCGGCTGGTGATGATCCAGCTTCAGCGCGCCGGCTGCCTCCTGGGCCAGCAGCCATTGGTGCAGGCGCCACATGGCCTGCGAGGCGCGACCGTCCCGGTTCTTCCAGAATTCGTCGTCGGGCCGGCGTGCCGCCTCAGGCAGCTCAAGCGACACGGCCAGGCTGGCGGGCTTCGCGGCGATGGCGCTGCGCACCAGGCATTCCACGAGCTGCGGCACTTCCTGGGTGCCGTGCATCTCGCCAAGGTAGAGATGCTCGAACGAGGCCAGCTTCTTGAAGCCGGCGTCGTCCGGGCACGCTGCTGCCACCGGGCCGGCCAGGCTCAGCAGCAGCGTGAACAGCGGTAATGCTTTCATCAGTCCTTCCCCCGCCGCAGGATGTCGATATAGACGGCGAGGACGATGATCACGCCCGTCACCGCGGTCTGCCATTCCTGGGGCACGTTGAGGATGCGCAGGCCGTTGGCCAGCACGCTCATGATGAAGGCGCCGATCAGCGTGCCAAGTACCGACCCACGGCCACCCACCAACGAGGTGCCGCCGATGACCACGGCCGCGATGGCGTCCAGCTCGTAGCCCTGGCCCAGCGCCGGCTGCGCCGAGTTCAGCCGCGAGGCGATCAGCAGGCCCGCAATGCCGCAGATGGCGCCGCCGACCGCGTAGACGGCGACCTTCCAGCGCTTGACCTGCAGGCCCGACAGCCGCGCGGCTTCCTCGTTGCTGCCCATGGCGAATGCGTAGCGGCCGAACAGCGTCTGGCCCAGCAACCAGCTCGCACCCAAGGCGACGGCGAAGAGGATGAGCACGGAGTTGGGAATGGGCAGCGCGGGCAGCACGGCACCGAGCAGCGAGTCCTGTGCAATGGATTCGAAGCCCGGCGTGTCCAGGAAATAGATCGGCTTGCTGCCCGAGATGACGAGGGCCAGCCCCTTGAGCAACATCATCATGCCGAGCGTGGCGATGAAGGGCGGCACGCGCAGTTGCGCCACCAGCCAGCCCGACAGCGCGCCGCAGGCCGCGCCGCAAGCGATGGCGGCGAGGACGCCCAGCGGCAAGGGCATGCCCCAGTTCGTCAGCACGACGCCGGTGACGACGGCGCAGAAGGTCATCAGGCAGCCCACCGACAGGTCGATGCCACCGCTGACGATGACCAGCGTGCAGGCGATGGCCAGCACGCCGTTGACGGCCGTGGCCTGCAGGATGCTGACGAGGTTGTCGGTCTGCAGGAAGTTGTCGGACGTGAGGCTGAACACCAGCATCAGCACGACGAGGCCGGCGAAGGCGAGCAGCCTTTGCAGCGCCGCGGGAGAGAAGGGGAGGGTGGTCATGCGGGTTCGGTCTCGCGCCGCGTGGCCAGGGCCATCAACGCTTCCTGCGTGGCTTCGGCGGCGCTCAGCTCACCGCTGATGCGGCCCTCGCACATGACGAGGATGCGGTGGGCCAGGCCGAGCAGCTCGGGCAGCTCGGAGGAGATGACGATGAGGCTCTTGCCGGCCGCAGCCAGCTCGCGCAGCAGGCGGTGGATCTCGGCCTTGGCGCCCACGTCGATGCCGCGCGTGGGTTCGTCGACGATGAGGATGTCGCAGTCGCGCAGCAGCCACTTGGCCAGCGCGATCTTCTGCTGGTTGCCGCCGGACAGGCGCGCCACGGTCTGGCCCAGCGACGGCGTCCGGATGCCCAGGCGCTGCACGAAGTCCTGCGCGGCAGCCTGGCCGGCGCGGCGATTGATCTGGCCCAACCCCCCGGTGAAGCGGGCCAGGCTGGGCAGCAGCAGGTTGGCCTCGACGTCCAGCCCGGTCGCCAGGCCCAGGCCCTTCCGGTCCTCGGACAGGTAGGCGATGCCGAGGCGCACCGCGTCGGCCGGGCTGCGGATGTCGGCGGGCTGGCCGTCGACGAACACCTCGCCGCCGTCGCGCCGGTCGGCACCGAAGACGAGGCGGGCCAGCTCGGTGCGGCCGGCGCCCATTAACCCGGCCAGGCCCACGATCTCGCCACGGCGCAGCGTGAAGGAAGCGTCGCGCACGGCCCGGCCCCGGCTCAGGCGGCGGGCCTCCAGCACGACGGGCGCCGCGTTCAGGTCGGGCGCGGTATGCGCGGTCTGCTGCAGCTCTCGGCCCACCATCAGGTGGATGAGCTCGGCCATGTCCGCGCCGTCCATGCCAAGTGTGGCGATGTGCCGGCCATCGCGCAGCACGGTGACGCGGTCGGCAATGCGCTGCAGCTCGTCCATCTTGTGCGAGATGTAGACGATGCCGACACCGTCGGCGCGCAGCTGGCGAACGACGCGGAACAGCTCCTCCACTTCGGCCGGGTTCAGCGCCGCCGTCGGCTCGTCCATGATGAGGACGCGGGCGTTCAGGGACAGCGCCTTGGCGATCTCCACCATCTGCTGCTGGGCCACGCTCAAGGCCCCGACCGCGCGGCGCGGGTCGAGGTTCAGGCCCAGGCGTTCGAAGAGGGCGCGCGTGTCGGCGAGCTGGCGGGTGTGGTCCAGCAGCCAGCCGGCGCGCCTGGGCTCGCGGCCGATGAAGACATTGGCCGCCGCGCTGAGGTCGGGCATCAGCTGCAGCTCCTGGTGGATGAGGGCGATGCCGAGGTCCTGCGCCTCACGCGGGCTGCTCGGGCGCACAGGTTTGCCGTCCAGCAGCACCTCGCCGTCATCGGCCGTGTGCACGCCGGCCAGGATCTTCATCAGCGTCGACTTGCCCGCGCCGTTCTCTCCCATCAGCGCATGCACTTCGCCGGGCTTCACGTCGAAGGAGATGCCCTGCAGCACGGTCACGCCGGCGAAGGCCTTGGACAGGCCGCGAGCTTGCAGAAGGCTCATGCGTCAGATCGTCACGCCGCCGTCGACGCTGACGGCCTGGCCGGTGATGAAGCGCGACGCATCGCTGAGCAGGAAGACGACGAGCGGCGCGATGTCGTCCACCGTGGCAAGCCGGCCCATCGGCTGGCGCGCGATGAAGTCCTTCTCGGCCTGCACCGGGTCTGCCGCTGCGGCGATGCGGCCGCGCAGCGACGGCGTGTCCACCGTGCCCGGGCACAGCGCATTGCAGCGCAGGCCTTGCTTGACGAAATCGGCCGCGACCGACTTGGTCAGGCCGATGACGGCGGCCTTGGTCGTGCAATAGGCAAAGCGGTTTGGGAAGCCCTTGATCGACGATGCCATCGAAGCCATGTTCAGCACGGCGGCGCCCGCGCCCGTGCGCTCGGCTTCGGCCAGCATGCCGGGCAGGAAGGCGCGCAGCGTGCGCAGCATGCTCTTCACGTTGAGGTCCATGCTGAAGTCCCAGGCGGCCTCGTCGCAGTCCAGCACGGTGCCGCTGTGCACGAAGCCGGCGCAGTTGAACAGGCCGTGCAGCGGCGGCAGCTCAGCCGCGAGTGCGTTGACGGCGGCCGTGTCGCGAACGTCCAGCCGCGCGGTGCGCAGACGGGCGCCGGCCTCGGCCATCAGCGTCTCCAGGCCTTCGGTCTGGATATCGGTGGCGATCACATCGGCCCCGGCGGCCAGGCAGGCCAGGGCGCTGGCGCGGCCGATCCCCTGGGCGGCGGCGGTGATGAGGACGGTCTTGCCCGCAAGAGCGGGCGGCGGGGATGATGGAAGCGTTGTCACGCCGTCCAGTCTAGGCCCGACGCCTAAATTGGCCTTACCGTACAAACCCGATTGGGTGAAATTCGAATAATTGGCCTTACCGTGCCGGCGACAATGCCGCCATGATCGAACAGCTCAAAGGCGCCGACAGCCGGCGCCTGTATCACCAGATTGCCGACCAGATCCGCGAGCAGATTCGCCAGGGCCGCTACAGCGTGGGCAGCCGCCTGCCACCGGAGCGGGAGCTGGCCATCCAGCTCGGCGTGTCGCGGCCCTCGGTGCGCGAGGCGCTGATCGCGCTGGAGATTTCCGGTTGCGTGGAAGTCCGCATGGGCGCCGGCATCTATGTGCGCGGCAGCGGCGACCCGGACCCCGAGGTCACCGCAGGCCTGGGCGAGAGCCCGCTGGAGCTGATGCAGGCGCGCGTGGTGCTGGAAGGCGGCTTGATGCCGCAGGCCTGCGCGCGAGCGACGCCGGCCGGCCTTGCGGCGGTGCGCGAGGCGGTCGACGAGATGCGGGATGCCTTCGCTGCCGGCAAATCGGCACTGGACGCCGACCGGCGTTTCCACCTCGCCATCGCGGCGCTGGTGGGCAACTCGGTGCTGGAGCGGATGGTGGCCGAGCTCTTCAACGGCCGCTACAGCCCGATGTCACTGCAGCTCAGCGCGCTGGCCGACACGCATCAGAACTGGGAAGACGCACTGGCCGAACACGAACGCATCCTGAACGCGCTGGAAGCCCACGACCCGCTGGCCGCGCAGGCGGCGATGCGCACGCATCTGCTCAATGCGCAGGATCGGTGGGCGGGGAATCGGTTGAAGGGGTAGCACCGATTCAGCGGTGGTTGGAACTCATGGCAGCGCAATCGCCTCAACCATCGCCCGCACCTGCTCCCGCGCACCCCGCCCGGCACCCGCCCGCGGCTGCAGCCGATGCGCAATCGTCTGCGGCAGGATGGCCTGGATGTCGTCCGGCGACACGTAGTCGCGCCCCTGAAGCAGCGCCCGCGCCCGGGAGGCGCGCAGCACGGCCAGGCCGGCGCGTGGTGACAGGCCTTCCACAAACCACTGGCCCGAGCGCGTCGCGGCGATCAGCGCCTGCAGATAGTCCAGCAGCGGCGGCGCGGCGTGGATGGCTTTCACGGCCGCCTGAGCTTCGATCAGATCGGGCGGCGTCATGACGGCCTTCAGCACGCGCAGCTGCTCACGGCTGTCCTGGCCGGTCAGCAGCTCGCGCTCGGCGGCGGCGTCGGGGTAGCCCAGCGAGATGCACATCAAGAAGCGGTCCAGCTGCGACTCCGGCAGCGGGAAGGTGCCGAGCTGCTCGCTGGGGTTCTGGGTCGCGATGACGAAGAAGGGCTCGGGCAACGGGTGGCTGATGCCCTCGATGCTGACCTGGTGCTCCTCCATGGCCTCCAGCAGCGCGCTCTGCGTCTTGGGGCCGGCGCGGTTGATCTCGTCGGCCAGCAGCACCTGGGCGAACACCGGGCCGGGGTGGAAGGCGAAACCGTTCTTCTCGCGCTCGTAGACGCTCACGCCGAGCAGGTCGCTGGGCAGCAGGTCGGCGGTGAACTGCAGGCGCGAGAACTTCAGGCCGAGCGAGATGGCGAGTGCATGGGCCAGCGTCGTCTTGCCGACGCCGGGCAGGTCCTCGATGAGCAGGTGGCCACCGGCGATCAGGCAGGCCAGCGAGTCGGCGATCTGGGCCGGCTTGCCCTTGATGACCGTGCTAATCTGGTTTTGCAGGGCTTGCAGTTGCCCTGCCAGCGTTCGTGATGGCGTCGTCATGAAGCAGACCATATCAAGAGACAGCCGGCCCTGACATGCCCACCGCGTATTTCAATCCTCCCGAATGCCGCCGCCATGACATGGGCGAAGGCCACCCCGAATGCCCCGAGCGCCTGGCCGCCATCGACGACTGGCTGATTGCCTCTGGCGTGGCCCCGGCGCTGGAGCACTTCGATGCGCAGCCTGTTGACCTCGCGGCGGTGGAGCGCGCTCACACCCACGGTTATGTCGCGGAGATCGGCAGGCTGCTGCGCGACTGCGCCGAAAAGGGCCAGCGCTGCGCGGTGGACCCGGACACCTCGGCCAACGCCCACACCTGGGCCGCCGTGCTGGCCGGTGCCGGTGCCGCCGTGCAGGCCACCGACCTCGTCATCGACGGCCGCGCCGACAACGCCTTCTGCTCCGTGCGCCCGCCCGGCCACCACGCCACGCGCGACCAGAGCATGGGTTTCTGCTTTTTCAACAACGTGGCCATCGCGGCGCGGCATGCGCTGGATGTGCGCGGGCTGGCGCGCGTGGCCATCGTCGACTTCGACGTCCACCACGGCAACGGCACCGAGGACATCATTGCCGGCGACGACCGCGTGCTGATGGTCAGCCTGTTCCAGCACCCGCTCTACCCCTACAGCGGCGCTGTGCCCAAGGGCACCAACATGGTCAATGTGCCGCTGCCCGCCTACACGCGCGGGCCCGAGGTGCGCGAGATCGTTGAGGCCATGTGGCTGCCCGCGCTGGAACGCTTCAAGCCGCAGATGGTCTTCATCTCCGCCGGCTTCGACGCCCACCGCGACGACGACCTCGGCCAGCTCGGCCTGGTGGAGGCCGACTACGAGTGGCTGACCCTCAAGCTCAAGGACGTGGCCGAACGCCATTCGCAAGGTCGCATCGTGTCGGTGCTGGAGGGTGGCTACAACCTCAATGCGCTGGCGCGCAGCGTGGGCGTGCATCTGCGGGCGCTGGCGGATCTGTAAACCTTGCGGGACAGACCGCCCGAGCGAAGCGAGTAGCTCTGTCCCCAACTGACTAGAAAACCTTGCGGGACAGACCGCCCGAGCAAAGCGAGTAGCTCTGTCCCCAACTGACCAGAAAACCTTCCGGGACAGACCGCCCGAGCGAAGCGAGTAGCTCTGTCCCCAACTGACCAGAAAACCTTGTGGGACAGACCGCCCGAGCGAAGCGAGTAGCTTCGTCCCCAACTGACTAGATGAATTCAATGCATCAACCTCTGAGCCTGACCGAACTGCAGGCCTTGCTGTCCCGTGTGTTCAGCACCGACGCCCTGGCCGAGTGGGCGCTGCTGCTGAGCTGCCTGGCGGTCGCCGGCCTGCTGAGCTGGGCGCTGTCGCGTGCCGTGACCAAGCGCGAAAACAGCGTGCTGTTCGGCGAGCGCGTCATCGACGGCGCGCTGTTTCCGCTGCTGGCGCTGGCCCTGGCCTTCGGCGCGCGCCGCCTGCTGCCCCTGTGGGGCCTGGCGCCGGCGCTGTTCAAGCTGGCCTTGCCGGTACTGGTGTCGCTGGCAGTGATCCGCGTCATTGCGCGCGTGCTCAGGGCCGCCTGGCCCAACTCGGCGCCGATACGCGCGGTCGAGCGCATCGGCTCCTGGCTGGTGTGGATTGGCGCGGTACTGTGGATCACCGGCCTGTTGCCCATCATCCTGGACGAACTGGACGGCATCGGCTGGAAGTTCGGCGCCGTCAAGCTGACGCTGCGCAACATCATCGAAGGCGGGCTGACGGCGGCGCTGGTGCTGGTGATGGCGCTGTGGGTCTCGGCGGCCATCGAGTCGCGGTTGCTGCTGCGCGAGTCGATGGACCTGTCCATGCGCAAGATCGCCGCCAACTCCATCCGTGCGCTGCTGCTGTTCGTCGGCCTGCTGTTCGCGTTGTCGGCCGCCGGCATCGACTTGACCGCGCTGGGCGTGCTGGGCGGCGCCCTGGGCGTTGGTATCGGCTTCGGCCTGCAGAAGCTGGCGGCCAACTATGTGAGCGGCTTCGTCATCCTGGCTGAACGGAGCTTGCGCATCGGCGACATGGTCAAGGTCGACGGCTTCGAGGGCCGCGTGACCGACATCAAGACGCGCTACACGGTGATCCGGTCGCTGGGCGGCAAGGAAGCCATCGTGCCCAACGAGATCCTCATCACGCAGCGCGTGGAGAACTCGTCACTCGCCGACCCGCGTGTGCTGCTGTCGACCGTGGTGCAGGTGGACTACGACTGCGATGTCGACAGCGTCATGCAGGCGCTGACCGAAGCCGTCGGCAAGGTGCCGCGCGTGCTGAGCGACCCGGGTCCGTCCGTGCAGCTGACCCGCTTTGCTGACAGCGGCCTGGAGCTGACCCTGCACTTCTGGATCATGGACCCCGAGAACGGCAGCGGCGGTGTTCGCTCGGACGTCAACCTGGCGGTGCTCCACACGCTCAAGCAGCTGGGCGTGGACATTCCCTATCCGCAGCAGGTGCAGCGTCAGGCGAAGTCGGCGTCCAGCACGACTCTGTAGCGCGCCTTGCCGCTGCGCAGGTGATCGAGCGCGTCGTTGACGCGGCTCATCGGGAAGCGCTCGACCTGCGGCAGGATCTGATGGCGGGCGGAGAAGTCGAGCATCGTCGCCAGCACCGAAGGCGGTGGCGTGGGCGAGGCGGACAGGCCCTTCTGCCAGCTCAACAGGCCGCCGCTCCTGATGCTCAGCGCGTCGGTGACGACGCCCACCAGATGCATGCGGCCCTTGGGCGCCAGCGTGGCGATGAGCGCGTCCCAGTTCAGCGCGGCGCCGACGGTGATGAGCAGGAAATCCAGGCTGCCGGCTGCGGCCTTCAGCTCGGCCTTGTCGACGCTGGACAGCGTCTTGTGCGCGCCGAGCGCCAGCGCCTCGTCACGCTTGGACGGCGACGACGTGAAGGCCGTCACCTCGCAGCCCCAGGCGCGCGCGAACTTGACGGCCAGGTGGCCCAGGCCACCGATGCCGACGACGCCGACGCGGTCGGTCGGCTTGATGGCATGCAGCACGAAGGGCAGGAAGACCGTTCCGCCGCCACACATCAACGGACCGGCGGCGGCCGGGTCGAGCGTGTCGGGCAGCGGGATGGCCCAGCTCCAGTGCGAACGCAACCGGTCTGCAAAGCCGCCGTGGCGGCCGATCAGCGTCGGCTGGCGCTTGCCGCACAGGTGCTGCTCGCCGCCGATACAGAAGTTGCAGTGCGTGCAGCTGCCCGCGTGCCAGCCGACGCCGACACGCTGGCCGAGTTGCCGGCCCTTGGCGTGCGCGCCCAGGGCCGTGATGCGGCCGACGACTTCGTGGCCGGGCACGACCGGGTAGCTGGCGGGGAACCACTCGCTGTCGATCATCGCCAGGTCCGAATGGCAGACGCCGCAGTGCTCGACGGTGATCTCGACGTCTTCCTCGCCCAGCGGGCCGGGGTCGAAGTCGAAGGGCTGCAGGGGGCCGCCGGCGGTGTGGGAGGCGTAGGCGCGGATGTTGGGCATGGGATGTCCTACTGGAGCGGATGGGTTTTGAAGAACTGCCAGATCGCAGCGGTCGCGTCGATCTCGGCGCGGGGCCAGACGTGGCCCATGCCGTCGATACGCAGCAGCCGCACGTCGGCGCCGCTGGCGCAGCCCGTGTAGCGAACGGCGTGCGCCGGCCCGGGCATGTCTTCCTGCACCAGCTTGGGCTGGCAGCGGTTGTGCGACGCCCAGCCGGCCAGGGCCTCCGGCACGCTCTCAACCCATTCGGCGCCGCGGTCGCCGTGGCCTTCGTACGGGTTGGTCGTGTCGGCCAGGCCGTGCACGGTGAGGACCGGCACCGCGCGGCCGGGGCACGGACCCGTCCAGCGCAGCCCGCCGACCGGTGCGATCGACGCGATGCGGTGATTGAGCCGACATCCCAGCAGCGACGACATGCGACCGCCGCCGGAGAAGCCGGTGGCATGGACGCGCGCCGGGTCGATGCAGGTGCGGGCGGCGACGTGGTCGATGACATTGGCCACGTACTGCACGTCGTCCGCGCGGCCGTTCGTGACCGGCACGTTCCAGCGCGCGTCCTCGGCCTGCAGCGAGGCGACCGCAAAGCCTTCGCGCGCCGCCAGTGCTTCCAGCCCGCTGGTCTTGGCCTGACCCGCCGCATTGCCGCCCGAGCCGTGCAGGTCCAGCACCAATGGCAAGTGGGTGCGGCCTGCGACGGCGGGCGGCACGAAGAGCCGGTAGGTGCGCGTGCGGTCGCCCAGTGCAAGCTCGCGCGTCTCGCCGGTCACCGCTGCCAGCGTGCAGGCGGTGGCCGGCGTCTGCGCGATGGCCTGAGGCGACAGCGCGATGGATGAGAGCAGGGCGGCGATGGCGGCAAACGGGCGCAAGTGGAATCCTCCGAAGCGCGCCAGCTTACCGCCGGTCTTTCGCGTGCCGGAGTCAGGCGAGGTCGTGACCGTAGATCAGGAAGCCGTCGTTGCGTGCCAGCTTGTCGTACAGCGCGCGTGCGGTGGCGTTGGTCGCGTGCGTCTGCCAGTAGACGCGCCGGCCGCCGGCCTGGCGCACGGCCGCGTAGACGGCCTCGATCAGCGCGCGGCCCACGCCGCGGCCTCGCGATTCGGGTGTCGTGAACAGGTCCTGCAGGTAGCAGGTCGGCTCGATGCGCGTCGTGCTGCGGTGGAAGAGGTAGTGCACGAGGCCCAGCAACCGGCCGTCGGCATCGACCGCGACGAGCGCGTGAAGTGGCTCGTAGGCGTCGAAGAAGCGCGCCCAGGTCGTGTCGGTGATGGCGGCCGGCAGAGCCGTCTCGCCGGCGCGGCCGTAGAAGGCGTTGTAGCCGTCCCAGAGCGGCTGCCAGGCAGCGAGGTCGGTGGGCTGAAGGGGGCGAACTTGGATCATGTCGGGTGGTCGTGATGACCACCCGATTGTGCGAGGCTCAGGCGGTCGCGAAGGGGATGCTGATGGCCTTGCCGGACGCGATGCGCTGCTTCCACTCGGCAGGACCGGTGATGTGCGCGCTGGTGCCGCTGGCGTCGACAGCTACCGTCACGGGCATGTCCACCACGTCGAACTCGTAGATGGCTTCCATGCCAAGGTCCTCGAAGCCGACGACCTTGGCGCCCTTGATCGCCTTGCTGACAAGGTAGGCCGAGCCGCCCACCGCCATCAGGTAGGCGCTCTTGTGCTGCTTGATGGACTCGATGGCGACGGGCCCGCGTTCGGCCTTGCCGACCATGGCGATGAGGCCTGTCTTGGCCAGCATCATGTCGGTGAACTTGTCCATGCGCGTGGCGGTGGTGGGGCCGGCCGGGCCGACGACTTCGTCGCGCACCGGGTCCACCGGGCCGACGTAGTAGATGGCGCGGTTGGTGAAGTCCACCGGCAGCGGTTCACCTTTTGCCAGCATGTCCTGGATGCGCTTGTGGGCGGCGTCGCGGCCGGTCAGCATCTTGCCGTTCAGCAGCAGCGTTTCGCCGGCCTTCCAGGTGGCCACCTCGGCCGGTGTCAGCGCGTTCAGGTCGACGCGACGGCTCTTGTTGTAGTCCGGCGCCCACTGCACGTCGGGCCACAGGTCCAGGCTGGGCGGCTCCAGGTAGGTGGGGCCGCTGCCGTCCAGCACGAAGTGCGCATGGCGGGTGGCCGCGCAGTTGGGGATCATCGCGATGGGCTTGCTGGCGGCGTGGGTCGGGAAGGTCTTGATCTTCACGTCCAGCACGGTTGTCAGGCCGCCCAGGCCCTGCGCGCCAATGCCCAAGGCGTTGACCTTCTCGTACAGCTCGATACGCATCTCTTCGAGCTTGTTCTGCGGGCCACGCTGAAGCAGCTCGTACATGTCGATGTCTTCCATCAGCGCCTGCTTGGCCAGCAGGGCCGCCTTCTCGGCCGTGCCGCCGACGCCGATGCCCAGCATGCCGGGCGGGCACCAGCCGGCGCCCATGGTCGGAACGGTCTTCAGCACCCAGTCGACGATGTCATCGCTCGGGTTGAGCATGTAGACCTTGCTCTTGTTCTCCGAGCCACCGCCCTTGGCCGCGACGATGACGTCGACCGTGTTGCCAGGCACCACTTCCATCTGCACGACGGCGGGCGTGTTGTCCTTGGTGTTCTTGCGCGCAAAGATGGGGTCGTCCAGCACGCTGGCGCGCAGCTTGTTGTCGGGGTTGAGATAACCCTGGCGCACGCCTTGGTTGATGGCGTCCTCGATGCTGCCGCTGAAGCCTTCCCAGCGCACGTCCATGCCGATCTTCAGGAAGACGTTGACGATGCCGGTGTCCTGGCAGATCGGCCGGCGACCCTCGGCGCACATGCGGCTGTTGGTCAGGATCTGCGCGATGGCGTCCTTGGCGGCGGGCGAGGCCTCGCCCTCGTAGGCGCGGGCCAGGTGGGCGATGTAGTCGGCCGGGTGGTAGTAGCTGATGTACTGCAGGGCGGCAGCGACGCTGTCGACGAGGTCTTGCTGGCGGATGGTGGTCATTTGGCGAAGCGTGGCGAGGTTCGGGCGGCGCGAATTATCGGTGGCCGCACAGACGGGAAGGGTTCTCATGCTGGCTATGCTGAAAGCCAACCCGGCCTTCGTGAGAACCGTCATGAGCAGTACCCGCATCGAACGCGACACCTTCGGCCCCATCGCGGTGCCGGCAGACAAGCTCTGGGGCGCGCAGACGCAGCGTTCGCTGCAGAACTTCGATATCTCCGGCGAGCGCCAGGCGCCCGAGCTGATCCGCGCGCTGGCCAAGGTGAAGCGCGCCTCGGCGGTCGTCAACCACGCGCTCGGCCTGCAGGATGCGAAGAAGACCGAGGCCATCGTGGTGGCGGCCGACGAGGTCATCGGCGGCCTGCACGTGGACGAGTTCCCGCTGGTCGTCTGGCAGACGGGCTCGGGCACGCAGACCAACATGAACGTCAACGAAGTGCTGGCCAACCGCGCCAGCGAGCTGCTGGGCGGCGAGCGCGGCGAGGGGCGCCTGGTGCACCCCAACGACGACGTGAACCGCAGCCAGAGCAGCAACGACGTCTTCCCGACCGCCATGCATGTGGCCGCCGTGCAGGCGCTGACGGAGCGCCTGCTGCCGCCGCTGCGGGCCTTGCGCACGACCTTGCAGCAGAAGGCCGAGGCGTATGGCGACATCGTCAAGATAGGCCGCACCCACCTTCAGGACGCGACGCCGCTGACGCTGGGGCAGGAGATCTCGGGCTGGGTCGCGCAGCTGGCGCACGGCGAGCGCCATGTGCTGGCGGCGCTGCCGCATCTCTACGAGCTGGCACTGGGCGGCACGGCGGTGGGCACCGGGCTGAACGCGCCCAAGGGCTATGCGGAACAGGTCGCCGCCGAACTGGCGCGGTTGACGGGGCAGCCCTTCGTCACTGCGCCGAACAAGTTCGAGGCCATGGCCTCCTGCGATGCCCTCGTCCACGCTCACGGCGCGTTGAAGACGCTGGCCGCCAGCATGAACAAGATCGCCAACGACGTGCGCTGGCTGTCCAGCGGCCCGCGCAGCGGGATCGGCGAGATCAGCATCCCGGAGAACGAGCCGGGGTCTTCAATCATGCCGGGCAAAGTCAACCCGACACAGAGCGAGGCGGTGACGATGCTGGCCGCTCAGGTGATGGGCAACGACGTGGCCATCAACATCGGCGGCGCGTCGGGCAACTTCGAGCTGAACGTGTTCCGTCCGATGGTGATCCACAACTTCCTGCAGAGCGTGCGGCTGCTGGCGGACGGCATGGCGAGTTTCGACCGGCATTGCGCCGTGGGCATCACGCCCAATGAGGCGCGCATCGCTGAGCTGGTGTCACGCTCACTGATGCTGGTGACGGCGCTGAACACCCACATCGGCTACGACAAGGCCGCGCAGATCGCCAAGAAGGCGCACAAGGACGGCAGCAGCCTGCGCGAGGCCGCTCTCGCGCTCGGCCATGTGACGGCCGAGCAGTTCGATGCGTGGGTCGTTCCCGGGCAGATGGTGGGGCGCTGACGGCGCCGCTGTCCTAGTGCTTGCCGTGGTCGGCCGAGGCCAGCAGCTTGTCCGTGTACGCAATCGCCATGGCCGACAGCAGGAAGGCGACGTGGATGATGGTCTGGTACATCAGCGTCTTCTCGGCGTAGTTGTCCGCGTTGATGAAGGTCTTCAGCAGGTGAATGGAGCTGATGCCGATGATGGCCGTGGCCAGCTTCACCTTCAGCACCGACGCGTTCACATGGCTCAGCCATTCGGGCTGGTCGGGGTGGCCGTCCAGGTCCATCCGCGATACGAAGGTCTCATAGCCGCCGACGATGACCATGATCAGCAGGTTGGAGATCATGACCACGTCGATCAGGCCGAGCACCACCAGCATCAGGATGGTCTCGTTGAGACTGGCGATAGGCTCGTAGCCGATGACGTGATCAGCCGCATCCTTGATGGCGGCGCTTTTGTAGCCAATGCTCTTGACCAGAATTTCCAGGGCGTGCTGGTCTCCGAACGCCGCCTCGATGAGGTGCACCAGTTCGGTCCAGAACTGGAAGACATAAACCGCCTGCGCCAGGATCAGGCCGAGGTAGAGCGGCAGCTGCAGCCAGCGGCTCGCAAAGATAAGGCGGGGCAGGGGGCGAAGCTGGGGATCGTTGGACATGGATGGGAAGCTAGCAGAATCAGGGGAAATTCTAGGTGGCGTGCATGACGCCACATCGTCAGGGCATCGTCAGACGCCCGAAGCACAGTCCGCGCCAAGAATCATCAGGAGACATGCCATGAGCACGCTGAACACCTATGCGCCCACACCCGAGTGGGTCGCCAACGCCCATGTCAAAGGCGAAGCCGGCTATGCCGAACTGGTGGCGGAGGCCGAGGCCGACTACGCCGGCTTCTGGGCCCGCCAGGCCCGCGAGCTGCTGAGCTGGCAGACGCCGTTCACCAAGACGCTGAACGACAGCGATGCGCCGTTCTTCAAGTGGTTCGAGGACGGCAAGCTCAATGCCTCCTACAACTGCCTGGACCGCCATGTCGAAGCCGGCAAGGGTGGCAAGACGGCGCTGATCTTCGAAGCCGACGACGGCAAGGTCACCAACGTCACCTACGCCGAGCTGCTCGACAAGGTCAGCCAGCTCGCCAACGCGCTCAAGAGCCGCGGCATCAAGAAGGGCGACCGCGTCGTCATCTACATGCCGATGTCGGTCGAAGGCGTGGTCGCGATGCAGGCCTGCGCGCGCATCGGTGCGACGCACTCGGTCGTGTTTGGCGGTTTCTCCGCGCAGAGCCTGCGCGACCGCGTGCAGGACGCCGGCGCCGTGGCCATCCTCTGCGCCGACGAGCAGGCGCGGGGCGGCAAGGCGCTGCCGCTGAAGGCCATCGTCGACGAGGCACTGGACGGCGGCTCCTGCCCGACGCTCAAGGACGTCATCGTCTACAAGCGCACCGGCGGCAAGATCGGCTGGGTCGAGGGGCGCGATTCCTGGCTGCACGAACTGACGGCCGCCGAGTCCACGACCTGCGCGCCCGAGTGGGTCGAGGCCGAGCATCCGCTGTTCCTCCTCTACACGTCGGGCTCCACCGGCAAGCCCAAGGGCGTGCAGCACAGCACCGGCGGCTACTTGCTGCATGCGGCACTCACGACCAAATGGACCTTCGACCTGAAGGACGACGACATCTTCTGGTGCACGGCCGACATCGGCTGGGTCACCGGCCACACCTACATCACCTACGGCCCGCTGGCCCTGGGCGGCACCGAGATCGTCTTCGAGGGCGTGCCCACCTACCCGGACGCCGGCCGCTTCTGGCAGATGATCGAAAAGCACAAGGTCACGATCTTCTACACGGCGCCCACAGCAATCCGTTCGCTGATCAAGGCGGCCGAAAGCAACGCCGCCGTGCACCCGGCGCGCTCGGACCTGAGCAGCCTGCGCCTGCTGGGCTCGGTGGGCGAGCCCATCAATCCGGCCGCCTGGGAGTGGTACCACGAGCATGTCGGCGGCAAGCGCTGCCCCATCGTCGACACCTTCTGGCAGACGGAGACCGGTGGCCACGTGATCACGCCGCTGCCGGGCGCGACGACGCTGGTGCCGGGCTCCTGCACGCTGCCCTTCCCGGGCATCACGGCGGCCATCGTCGACGAGACCGGCAACGACGTGCCCAACGGGCAGGGCGGCATCCTGGTCATCAAGAAGCCCTGGCCGAGCATGATTCGCACGATCTACGGCGACCCCGAGCGCTTCAAGAAGAGCTACTACCCGCCGGAGCTCAAGGGCTACTACCTGGCCGGCGACGGCGCCATCCGCGACGCGGAAACGGGCTACTTCACGATCACCGGCCGCATCGACGACGTGCTGAACGTATCGGGCCACCGCATGGGCACGATGGAGATCGAGTCGGCACTGGTCAGCTGCACCGAGCTGGTCGCTGAGGCCGCCGTGGTGGGCCGCCCGGACGACACGACTGGCGAGGCCATCTGCGCCTTCGTCGTGCTCAAGCGCGCCCGCCCGACCGGCGACGAAGCCAAGGCCATCGCCAAGCAGCTGCGCGACCACGTGGCCAAGGAGATCGGCCCCATCGCCAAGCCCAAGGACATCCGCTTTGGCGACAACCTGCCGAAGACGCGCTCGGGCAAGATCATGCGGCGGCTGCTGAGGTCGGTGGCCAAGGGGGAGACGGTGACGCAAGACACCTCCACCCTGGAAAATCCGGCGATTCTGGAGCAGTTGGGGCAGGCTTACTGATCGGTATCGCCCAGCAAAAAAGGCCGCCCCACGGGGCGGCCTTTGTTTTGGCCGAAGCGAATCAGCCGCGCTGACGACGGCGGGCGATCAAGCCCACCAGGCCCATGCCGCCCAGCATCAGCGCATAGCTGCTCGGCTCCGGCACGGCCGACACGTTGAGCGCCTGGTCCAGATGGATCTTCAGGAACTCGGTGTTGTCCGAGCCCAGGTTGCGGCCGCCGGTGCCTGGGTAGTTGTTGTCGTTGGCCACCAGCAGCGTGTGCGCATCGAGGATGAGCACGCTTTCGATGGTCGTGAACGGGAAGGTGAAGGCGGCGCTGCCGTCGCCGTTCAGGTCGTGCGGGTCGGCGATGTCCATCAGGTTGACCACTTCGGTCTTGATGACGTTGCCGCTGCTGTCGACATTGTTCAGGTCGATCTTGAAGATCTTCTTGAACGGCGAGCCGCTGGTGGCGGTGGCGCCGTTGCGCTCGATGATGAGGAACTCGTGGTCGTTGATGGCGGTCATGTCGCCGATGTTGGTGCCCAGCACGTCGAGCTTGTACTTCCACTGATCGCCGGTGTAGGCCTCAGTGTTGACGTCGAAGGCGTTGATGCGCAGCGTCTTGGTCGCGTCGCCGGTGACGGTGCCTTCCAGCAGCGTGTAGAGGCGGTCGCCGTTGGGGTTGATGGCCATGCCTTCAAAGCCGCTGGAGCGGCCCAGCGTGGCACCGATGGTGCCGTTCACGACGGCCTCGTTCTGCGGCGAAGCCACGCCCACCATGCCGATCTCGCGGCGCTGCACTTCGCCCTTGGCGTTGGTCTTGACCAGGTAGGGGCCGAACTCGTCGCCGAACCACAGGTTGCCGTTCTTGTCCTTGCGCACCGACTCGATGTCCAGGTCGGCGCCGGTCAGCAGGCGGCCGTTGCGGATGCGGGCATCGACGAGCGGGTTGGCGGCGCTGTTGTAGTAGCGGCTGTAGTCGGCCTGGACCTTGATGGACAGCAGGTTGTTCGGGTCGGACAGCGTGATGCTGCTGGCGGCCGTGAAGCCGCCGACTGCGGCGCCGGTTTGGTAGTTGGCGGCCGAGACGGTGCCGGTGCCGCCGGCGGCGGTCTTGAAGTCGGGCGTCACGGCGTAGATGCGCAGCAGCGCGTCACCAGAGTTCTCCTTGGCGCCGAAGCCGTTGTCGGGCATGAAGTAGTAGCTGCCGGCCTTCGGGCCAGCCAGCACGGCCGAGAAGCCCTGCACCGGCTGCTTGTCCAGCAGGGGCAGCGGGTTGCCTCCGGCGCCGGTCGCGAACTGGCCGGAGGTCGGGCCCTCGGCAAAGGTGTTGGCCGGCATCAGCGCCCAGCCTTCCAGCGTGGCGGAGGCGGCCTGAACGCTGCTGACGGAGAACAGCGCGGTGAGGGTCGCCGCGAAGGCGGCGCGTTTCGGAAGACGGGTCTTGTTCATGAGGGGCCGATGAGGAGGCGCAGAACGGCCTGCGCGCTCGCGATTCTTGGCAGCGGCCATGAATCGCTGGTGACATGCCGTCTCTTCGGCTCAACCCCACAAGAAAACAGGCCCCGCAGGGCCTGTTCGTCACTCAGGAACCGCGGTCACTTGACCGTCAGCACCCACTTGGCCAGCGTCTCGGCCTCGGCCGGCGTCACTGCATTGGGCGGCATGACCATGGCGCCCCAGACGCCGGAACCGCCCTTCTGGATCTTCTCGGCCAGCTTCTTGTAGGCGTCCTTGTCCTTGGCGTATTTAGCGGCCACGTCCTTGTAGGACGGGCCGACGAGTTTCTTGTCGATCGCATGGCAGGCCATGCAGTTCTTCTTCTGCGCGAGTTCCTGGTTGGCGAAGGCGGCGGCGGGGGCGATGAGGGCGAGGCCGAGGAGCAGGGCTTTCATGGAAACCTTTCGGAGCGTTGGACTACAGTGAACGCAAAGATACCTGAAGGAGTTGACCCCATGGCATTCGTGTTGATTGGCGTGTTGCTGCTCGTGCTGCGCTTGGGCGGCTGGGTGCAGTTCCACCAGGACGACTTCTGGGCCTGGGCGATCGTGCTGTCGCCCTTTGTGCTGGCGATCGCCTGGTGGAAGTTCGCCGACGACACCGGGCTGACCCAGAAGAAGGCGATGGACGCGCTGGACGCCAAGAAGGCCGCCCGGCGCGAGCAGTTGATGGAAGGGCTGGGGCAATTCAAGCCCGGAGCCAAGAAAAAACGCTGAGCGCGCTTTCCCTTGTTCCCGTTCTACTCAAACAGGTCAAGTACAGCGCCCGAGCTCGCGCTGGACGCATTCTTCGCAAACTTCGCCAGCACACCTCGCGTGTAACGCGGCGTCGGCTTGACCCAGGTCTCGCGGCGCTTCGCCAGCTCGGCGTCGTCGACGTTGAGGCTCAGCACCAGCTGGTGCGCATCGATGGTGATGGAGTCGCCCTCGTGCACCAGCGCAATGACGCCGCCCTCGTAGGCTTCTGGCGCCACGTGGCCGACGACCATGCCCCAGGTGCCTCCCGAAAAGCGGCCGTCGGTGATCAGGCCGACGCTTTCGCCCAGGCCCTGGCCGATCAGCGCGCCGGTGGGGGCCAGCATCTCCGGCATGCCGGGGCCGCCCTTGGGGCCCAGGTAGCGCAGCACCATGACGTCTCCGGCGACGATCTTGTTGGCCATGATGGCGGCCAGCGCCGACTGCTCGTCGTCGAACACGCGCGCGGGGCCGGTCATCACCGGCGTCTTCAGGCCGGTGATCTTGGCGACACAGCCTTCCGGGCTCAGGTTGCCGCGCAGGATGGCCAGGTGGCCTTCGGCATAGATCGGGTCGGCAACCGGCTGGATGACGTCCTGCTCGGCACTCAGCGCCGGCACGTCGGCCAGGTTCTCGGCGACCGTCTTGCCGGTGATGGTGATGCAGTCGCCGTGCAGCAGGCCGGCGGTCAGCAGTTCCTTCATGACGGCGGGCACGCCGCCGGCCTTGTGCAGGTCCACGGCCAGGTACTTGCCGCTGGGCTTGAGGTTGCACAGCACCGGGATCTTCTTGCGCATGCGCTCGAAGTCGTCGATGGTCCAGTCCACCTCGGCCGCGTGGGCGATGGCCAGGAAGTGCAGCACCGCATTGGTCGAGCCGCCCGTGGCCATGATGACGGCGACGGCGTTCTCGATCGCCTTCTTGGTGACGATGTCGCGCGGCTTCAGGTCGGCCTTGACGGCCTCGACGAGGTAGACGGCCGCCTTCTTCGTGTTCTCGACGACTTCGTCCTCGACGTTGGACATGCTCGACGAGTAGGGCAGGCTCATGCCCAGCGCCTCGAAGGCCGAGCTCATGGTGTTGGCCGTGTACATGCCGCCGCAGGAGCCGCTGCCCGGGATGGCGCGCTTCTCGATCTGGCAGAAGTCTTCCTCGCTCATCTTGCCGGCGCTGAACTGGCCCACGGCTTCAAAGACGCTGACGATGTTCAGGTCCTGGCCCTTGTAGTGGCCGGGCTTGATGGTGCCGCCGTAGATGTAGATGGCCGGCACGTTGGCGCGCAGCATGCCCATCATGCCGCCGGGCATGTTCTTGTCGCAGCCGCCGATGACCATCACGCCGTCCAGCCACTGGCCGCCCACACAGGTCTCGACGCAGTCGGAGATCACCTCGCGCGACACCAGGCTGTACTTCATGCCCTCGGTGCCCATGGCCATGCCGTCCGAGATGGTCGGCGTGCCGAACAGCTGGGCATTCGCGCCGGCGGCCTTCAGGCCGATGACGGCGGCGTCGGCCAGCTTTTGCAGGCCCGAGTTGCAGGGCGTGATCGTCGAGTGGCCGTTGGCAATGCCGATCATGGGCTTGCCGAAGTCGGTCTCCTGGTAGCCCATGCCGTAGTACATGGAGCGGTTGGGGGCGCGGGCAACGCCTTCGGTGATGTTCTTGCTGCGGCGGTTGAAGCTCATGGAGGTCTCCTCGGAAGGCCGCCAGTGTGGCGCGCCGTTTCTCGCTTATCAAATATATTGTTCGTACCGAATCAATACGCACGATGAATCGATGATCGAGCTACGCCCCCTCCAGCAATTCCTCGCCGTGGCCGAGCTGTTGCATTTTGGCCGTGCCGCTCAAGCGCTGCACATGAGCCAGCCGCCGCTGACGCAGGCCGTGCGCAAGCTGGAGAGCGCGCTTGGCGTGCAGCTCTTCGAGCGCAGCAGCCGCAGCGTGCGGTTGACGGCAGCGGGTGCAGCGCTGCAGGTGTCGGCGCAGAAGCTGCTGCTCGATGCCGCCGCGCTGCCGGTGGAGGTGAGGGCGGTCGCCAACGGCCTGGCTGGCCGGCTGCGCCTGGCCTTCGTGTCCACCGTGGGCTTTGGCGGCCTGCCGCAGTGGCTGCGCTCCTTCCGCGAGGCCTGCCCGCAGGTGGCGCTGGCCCTACGCGAGGCGACGCTGGACGTGCAGCTCCACGACTTTGCCACCGGCGCTATCGACGCGGGCTTCGTCATCCACACGCCCGGCAGCGCCCCGGACGGCTTTGAACGCCTGTCGATTGGCATCGAGCCCCTCGTGCTGGCCCTGCCCAGCAGCGACCACACGCCCAGCGACGCCGAGTGCCGCGCGGCGCCGCTGGTCATCTTCCCGCGGGAAGTTGCTCCGTCGCTTTTTGATGCCATCCTCGCTCACCACGGCGGCGCGGGCGTGGCCCAGGAGGCCATCCAGATGCAGACCATCATCAACCTTGTCTCCGCCGCCATCGGCGTGGCCTGGGTGCCGGCCAGTCTCCAGGGCCTGCAGCGCGCGGGCGTTGTCTACCGCAGCATGGCCGGCGCGCCCGAGGTTGAGACCAGCCTGATCTGGCGTGTCGATGCGCCGCCTGTCGTCTCACGCTTCGTCGAGCACGTTCGTAGCCATGTATGAAGTCACACGGTGCAAACCCGGACTTCCGCGCAAGCTTCTGCCGCGTTGAGCCGACGACCCCAGGAGCTCTACGATGAAACGCTGCCTTCTTCCCTTTGCGCTGGCCTTGCTGGCGGGCGCTGCCAATGCCGACCTGCTGAAGGACCCGCAGTGGCAGGCGTGGCTCGACAACGGCAAGACGGCCGACCTGACCCGCGCCGCCCAGGCCCGTGCCAAGGCGCAGCCCGACGATGACCAAGCGGCCATCGCACTGGCCCTGGCCGCTGTCGACGACAACGATGCCGCACGCTTGAAGGCCAGCCTGCCGGCGCTGCAGGCCTGCGCCGAGAAGCGTCAGCAAGCCGCTTGCACCTACGCCCTCGGCCGCGTCTACGGCCAGCAGGCCATGACAGCCGGGGTCTTCAAGATGGCGGGTCTGGCAGGAAAAACCAAGGAGCACTTCGTCAAGGCCGTCGAGCAGGACCCGCAGCTCTTCGAGGCGCGCAGCGCGCTGGCCCAGTTCTATCTGATCGCGCCGGGCTTCGTCGGCGGCAGCGAGGCCAAAGCCCGCGAGCTGGCCACCGAGGTGCAAGCCCGCCAGCCGGAGCAGGCCAAGCTGATCCGCTTCCTGGCCGCTGCGCAGGACAAGGACTGGAGCGGTGCCGAGAAGGAGCTGGCCAGCGTCAAGCCCGGCGACGACCGTACGGTGCAGCGCGAGTTGCGCAACAGCTGGATGCGCCTGGGTGCCGAGCTCCTCGAGCAGAAGACGTTTGCGAAGGCCAGGACCGTGTTCGAGACCGTGCAGCGAGAGCACCCTCAGCATGCCGCCGGCCACTATGGCCTCGCCCGCGTTGCGCTCGAAACTCAGCAGCCAGACGAGGCCCTGCGCCTGCTGGACCGCTGCCGCACGCTCGATGGCGCCGATCGATACCCGCTCGACTACCGCGCTGGACAGGCCTTTCAGGCCAAGGGCGACAAAGCCGGCGCCAAGCTGGCGCTGGAGCGCGTCGTGCAGAACAAGCGCTCCAGCCCGCGCATCGTCGAGGACGCCAAGAAGCGGCTGGCCGAGCTGGCCTGATGAGGACGAGAAAGCGGCTGGCTATGATGCCGGCCGCCTTCCTTCCGCCTGCGCCTCATGCTGGTTCACCCCCAGTTCGACCCCATCGCCCTCCAGCTCGGCCCCGTGGCCGTGCACTGGTACGGCATCACCTATCTGATCGCCTTTGGCCTCTTCCTGTGGCTGGCAGGCAAGCGTGCGCGCATGCCGCAGCACGCGGCCGTGGGCTGGACGAAGCCGGACGTTGACGACGTGCTCTTCTACGGCGTGCTTGGCGTCGTGCTCGGCGGGCGCCTCGGCTATTGCTTCTTCTACAAGCCCGACTATTACCTGCACAACCTGACCGAGGTCTTCGCCGTCTGGAAGGGCGGCATGGCCTTCCACGGCGGGCTGCTGGGCGTCTTGTTTGCCTTGTGGCTGTTCGGCCGCCGGCGCGGCCGCAGCTTCTTCGAGGTGTCGGACCTGATCGCTCCCTGCGTGCCGTTGGGCATCATGGCCGTGCGTCTGGGCAACTTCATCAACGGTGAGCTGTGGGGCCGCCCCGCGCCGGCCGATCTGCCCTGGGCCATGGTCTTTCCGCAGGCCAATGACGGCGGCATCGCGCGTCACCCCTCGCAGCTCTACCAGGCGGCCGGCGAAGGCCTGCTGCTTTTCATCGTGCTCTGGTTCTACGCCCGCAAGCCGCGTGCGACCGGGCAGATCTCCGGCGTCTTCATGATGGGCTACGGCGTATTTCGATTTGCCGCTGAGTACTTCCGCCAGCCCGATGACTTCCTCGGCTTGCGCGCGCTCAACTGGAGCCAGGGGCAGTGGCTCAGCCTGCCGATGATCCTGGCCGGCCTCGCCATCTTCGTGTGGGCTACGAAGCGCAATCAAAGACCCGCATAAATGAAGCCCCCACGCTCGCTTTGCTCGCTGCCCCCCGAGGGGGTGCGTCAGTGGCTTCGGACGGCCGGGCGTTCACTGACATGAGACAGATCTTCTTCGACACCGAAACCACCGGCCTGGACGCCGACAAGGGCGACCGCATCATCGAGGTCGGCTGCGTGGAGATGGTGGACCGTCAGTTGACGGGCAACAACCTGCACCTCTACATCAACCCGGAGCGCGCGAGCCACGAGGATGCGTTGCGGGTACACGGGCTGACCGAGCAGTTCCTGTCAGACAAGCCCAAGTTCGCCGAGATCGTCGATCGGTTGCTGGCCTTCGTGGCCGGCGCCGAGCTGGTCATCCACAACGCGCCCTTCGACATCGGCTTCATCAACGCCGAGCTGAAGCGCCTGCGCCGTGGCGTGCTGACCGACCACGTCGGCGGCGTGCGCGACACGCTGCTGATGGCGCGCGATCTCTTCCCCGGCAAGGCCAACTCGCTGGATGCGCTGTGCCGCCGCCTGGAGGTGGACAACACCAAGCGTGTGCTGCACGGCGCGCTGCTGGACGCCGAACTGCTCGCCGACGTCTACATCCGCCTGACGCGCGGCCAGGATGCGCTGCTGATGGACGACCACGGCGACTCGGCCGGGGGCGACGCCCATGCGACCGTCGAGGCCGTGGACCTGAGCCGCTTCGAACTGCCGGTGCTGCGCGCCGACGCGGCCGAGATTGCGGCCCACGCCAAGCTGATGGTCGATCTCGACAAGGCCGCCGGTGGCGCCTGCCAGTGGCGCAAGCTTGAGCCTGCTCAAGCCGTGGCATAATCGCGGGCTTCGCGGAACTCGAGTGGCTTTTGGCTCGGGCGTTCAGGGCGGTTAGCTCAGGGGTAGAGCACCACATTCACACTGTGGGGGTCGCAGGTTCGAAACCTGCACCGCCCACCACGACTCTTCGAGTTGCGGTGGCGATGGACGCAAAACAGTTTTCAGGATTGGGCGGTTAGCTCAGGGGTAGAGCACCACATTCACACTGTGGGGGTCGCAGGTTCGAAACCTGCACCGCCCACCAATCCGATCTTCAGACCCGGCCTGGACGCTGTCCACGCCGGGTTTGTCGTTTCTGGGCGCGGTGCGGGCGCGCCTCGCGCATCAGCGGCTCGCCACGCACTGAGCCAGTTGGCCAGTCTGCAGGCGCGCCAGGCAGACCAGGCAAAGCAGCGAGAAGACCGCTCCGGCCAGCAACGTGAAGCGGTAGTCATGCCCGGACAGGTCGAGCATCGGCCCCTGGATGCCGCTGACCAGGATGGTCCCGAAGACCACAAACAGGTCCTTGGTCGAATTGAACTGGACGAAGCTGGCGCGCGGGAACAAGGCCATGGGCATGGAGGCCGAGGCCGTGAACCAGGCGCCCGAGATCACAACGTGGGCGATGTAGAAGGCGCGGAAGCTGGCCTCGTCCTCCACGCCCGCGAAGCCGACTGCCGAAATGACGCAGTACATCGCCAGGATGAACGCCGAGACCCTCGTTGCGCCGAAGCGGTCGGCCAGCCAGCCGATGCCGAGGGCCGAGAGGATGGAGATCGCATAGCCGGCGGCGGTCAGCGTACCGAGCGTGGCTTTCAGAATGCCCGTGGCATGGGCGTAGTGCAGATAGAAGGTGTTGAACGGGCTGAAGGTGACGCTGGCCAGCACGAAGGCCACCACCGCCCAGCCGTAGGGTCGGTAGCGGAAGCAGTCCAGCATGTGCTCCAACGGAAACCGCAGGCGTCGCAAGGGCCGCTCTGGCGGGGCGGCATCGGCAGCCAGCGGCGACTCCTTCACCATCAGCGCCATACCCAGAATCGGCAGGCAGAACAGCAGCCCCACGCCGATCAGGATTTCGTGCAGATACTGATCGGTGAGGGCGAAGATCCAGTGGTGATAGGCAATGCCGGCACTCAGGCCGGCAATGCGGAAGACGGCGAAGAAGCGGCCCAGCAGGCCGGCTGGCACCAGGTCGTTGACCAGGCCGTTGAACAGCGAAAGAGCGCTGATGGCGGCGCAGTCGAAAACGGTCCAGAACACGCAGAACAAGGTCAGGCGACAGGTAAGCAAGCCGGGTGACCAGTCGCCCAATGCGGCGTCGAGCGTGACGGCCAGCATGGGTGACGATGCCAGGCCCCACACGCCGAGGCAGCCGATGGGCGCCGCCGCCAGCAGGAAGGGTGTGCGCCGGCCCAGGCGGCTGCGGCACCGATCCGAATGAAACCCGACCAGCGGCACCACCAGCAGGCTCAACACGGCCGGCACTGTCGACATCAGCAGCGAGACCGTCGTGTCAGACGCCGCATGCCGGCGCAGGAGTTCAAGCGCAGTCGGAGTGGCGGCCCGGTCGCGCATGGCCATGCCGATGTCGCCGACCAGCAGCCAGCACAGCAGCGCGAGCAGCGCCGCCGTGCCCAGCGGGACGACCGCCCCCGCACGCCGCATCGTCAGCTGCACGGCCTCACTGCCTCACCGGGCCGGTGGACTTGCGGACGATGAGTTCGAGCGGGAAGGTGATCTTCTTGGCCTGCACGCCCTGGCCATCGATGACGGCGAGCAACTCATCCACCGCGCAGGCGCAGAGCTTGGCCAGTGGCTGGCGCATCGTGGTCAGGGGCGGGTGGATGTAGCTGGAGGTCACGATGTCGTCGAAGCCCACGACCGAGATGTCTTCCGGAACGCGCAGGCCCTTGCTGCGCACCGCGTCGATGGCGCCGAAGGCCATCTCGTCGTTGGCGGCGAAGATGGCCGTTGGCGGTTCTGCCAGCGCAAGCAGCCTCTCGGTGGCGGCAAAACCCCCGGCTTGAACGAAGTGACCGGCATCGATCAGCGACGTGTCGACGGCGATGCCGGCCTCGTTCAGTGTCTCGACATAGGCCGCCTGGCGTGCAGCGCTCTGGCCGGTGAATCGGGAGCCGGCGATGAAGGCGATGCGGCGATGACCGAGTGACAACAGGTGCTCGACCGCCGCGCGGGCGCCCTTGCCGTTCTCGGCCACCACGACCGGCAGTTCCACGGCTCGCGCCTCGAAGTTGAGCAGGACGCAGGGCAGGTGGTGCTTTTCCAGCTCGCCGAGGTAGCCGTCCTCGCCGTTGGGCATGGGCAGGATCAGGCCGGCGCACAGGTTGGCCAGCATGTCCCGGGTGCCCGCGCGGTCCGCGCCGTCGAAGCGCTCGGCGTTGAACAACAGGATGTCGTAGCCGCGGGCGCGAGCGGCGTCGTTGATGGCCTTGGTGAACTCGTGAACCATCAGCGAACCGAAGTTGTTCACGAAGATGCCGATGAGCTTGCTTTTCTCGCCGCGCATGCGGCGGGCGACCATGTTCGGCGAATAGTTCAGCTTCGCCGCGGCCTCCATGATCCTCGCGCGCGCCTCTTCGGACACGTAGCCTTCGCCGCGAATGGCGCGCGATGCCGTGATCGGGGCGACCCCTGCCATCTTGGCTACTTCACTGAGCCTGCTGGGCTTTCGCATAGGTCGACATGAAAATGGAATACCGGGGTGTGGCAACGATACCACATTCATCTCGCGGACAACCGAGGGAAACCTCGCGGAGTCATCCGCTCAAGGTTTTCACCAGTGCCTGGAAAAACATCTTGGCGGTGTCGGGTCGATATGCTAACGTAACCATACTGATGTGAACGGTGCTTGCGGTGGTCGCCTGCCGGCCGTGTCGGCACGTGGGCCGGCTCCATCACGTCCAACCGATACAAGCGATGAAACTGAAACAATACCTGACCTGCCTGTTATTCACGCTGAGCCTCGCGTTAGGCGGATGCGCGGGCGTGTCGCCCGGCGCCGGAACCAGCCGCAGTGAGGTCATGGCGGCGATAGACAAGGTCAACGGCTACTGGCAAGCCCGCACGCCTGCCGAAGAGACCCCGTTCTGGAACGTCGCCGCTTATCACACGGGCAACATCGAAGCCTACCGGGTGACCGGCAATGAACGTTATCGGCGCTATTCCGAAGCCTGGGCCGAGCACAACCAGTGGATGGGCGCGAAGGGCAGGGACAAGGCCAACTGGAAATACACCTACGGGGAGACCGACGAGCATGTGCTGTTCGGCGACTGGCAGATCTGCTTCCAGGTCTACGCCGACCTCTACCAGCTCGACAAGGACCCGCGCAGAATAGCCCGCGCCCGCGAGGTGATGGAATATCAGATGAGCACCGCCAACAAGGATTATTGGTGGTGGGTGGACGGGCTTTACATGGTGATGCCGGTCATGACCAAGATGTACAAGATCACCGGCAATCGCCAGTATCTTGACAAGCTGCACGAGTATTACAGCCATACCAACAGCATCATGTTTTCGCCGGAAGCGAATTTCTATTACCGGGATGCCCGATACGTTTATCCCAAGCACAAGAGCGTCAACGGGAAAATGGATTTCTGGGCGCGTGGCAACGGCTGGGCATTTGCCGCCCTGGCCAGGGTCCTGTCGGAGCTGCCGCAGGACGACCCTCACCGAGCCGAGTACGTCGAGCGTCTTCAAGCCATGGCCGCTGCGCTGCTGCCGGTGCAACAGCCCGAGGGCTACTGGACGCGCAGCCTGATTGACCCGGCCCACGCGCCCGGCCCGGAGACCAGCGGCACCGCGTTCTTCACGTATGGCCTGTTGTGGGGCATCAACAATGGCCTGCTGCCGCGCGACCGGTATCTGCCCGCAGCACAGCGCGGCTGGCACTACCTCACGACGGTCGCGATGCAGGCAGACGGCAAGCTGGGCTACGTCCAGCCCATCGGTGACCGCGCGATACCGGGGCAGGTGGTGGACCAGAACTCGACGGCGCATTTCGGTGTCGGCGCCTTCCTGCTCGCGGGGGCCGAGATGGTCCGCCTGCTCGAAAAATAGTCGGCCGACAAGGAGACAAGATGGAACGTCGCAATTTCATTCGCGCAGCGTCCTTGGTGCCGTCCGCGGCGGGCTTGCTGGTCGCAGGCCAGGCGGCTGGCGCCACGGCGGCGAACTCGCCGGGGCAGGAGCGCGCCTACCTGCTCAATCTGCTGCGTCAGATGGCGGAGCCGGTGCTGGAGCCCATGTCCCGGGGCCAGCTGAAGAAGCGTTTCGCGCTCGAGCTGAGCCCGACCTGGGATGGCCGTGATCCTGCGGTCGCCTACCTCGAATGTTTTGGCCGCCTGATGTCGGGCATAGCGCCCTGGCTCGCGCTGCCGGCAGATGACAGCGCCGAGGGCCGGCTGCGCGGCCGCTTGCAACAGCAGGCGCTGCAAAGCTATGCCAACTCGGTCGACCCCAAGAATCCCGACTACCTGACCTGGAAGGGCCACGGCCAGGCACTGGTGGATTCCGCCTACTTCACCAACGCGCTGATGCGAGCGCCCAAGGTGTTGTGGGAACCGTTGGACGCGACGACGAAAGCGCGCATCGTGGCCGAGATCAAAGGCCTGCGCCGCATCGAGGTTCCCTACATCAACTGGCTGCTGTTCGCGGCGATGAACGAAGCCTGGCTGCTGTCCATCGGCGAAGAGTCAGACCCGATGCGGATGAACGGCGCGATCCGCAAGATCAACGAGTGGTACATCGGCGACGGCTGGATCAAGGACGGTCAGGACTTCCACTTCGATTACTACTCGTCCTATGTCATGTACCCGATGCTCATCGAGATCCTCGAGGTGCTGGTGGCACGGAAGGGGCCGTTCTGGAACGCCAAGCCGGAGGACCTGCTGGCGCAGGCCACCAAGCGCGCGCAGCGCTATTGCGAACATCTGGAGCGGTTCATCGGGCCTGAGGGCAACTACCCGCCCATCGGCCGCTCGCTCACCTATCGCACGGCGGTGTTCCAGCCGCTGGCTTTGTTGGCCTGGCGCAAGCAGCTGCCCGCATCGCTGCCCGAAGGGCAGGTGCGTTCGGCCTTGCACGCCGCGCATGTTGCGATCTGGGACGGCCCGGGCAACTTCAGCAAGGACGGCTTCCTGACCATCGGCTTTCGTGGTCACCAGCCCGAGCTGGGTGACTGGTACTCCAACAACGGCAGCATGTACATCGCCGCCGCCGGCCTGCTTGCCCTGGGCCTGCCCGCCAGCGACTCCTACTGGACGGCGCCGGCGCAGGCCTGGACCCAGAAGAAGGCATTCAGCGGCAATCGCTTCCCCAAGGATTACCCAGTGAGCTATTGATGAAGCGCCTGATCCTCGCCGCCTGGCTGGCGCAGCTCGCGTTGAGCGCCGCTGCGGCTGAGCGCATGCTCGTCACGGTCCGGCACGAACTCGATGCGGCGCGGCCGGCCGAGACGATCACCATCCCCTGGTCCGAGGTCAACCGGCGCCTGCCTGGCGTGCTGCTGCAACAGCTCGCGGTGCGCGACGCCGGCGGGCGGGTCCTGCCTTACCAGGTGACCAACGTGGCCCCGCTGGCGCGCGACCCCAAGGGCGAGGGCCTTGCCTACGGCGAGCTGATCTTCCAGCACGACTTTGCGGCCGGTGAGCGGAGCGCCCGCTTCACCATCGAGAAGACCGCGACGGTCGCGCCGCCATCCCCGGTCAAGGCCTATGCCCGCTATGTGCCGGAACGCCTCGACGACTTCGCATGGGAGAACGACAAGATCGGCCACCGCACCTATGGCCAGGCCCTGGCCGCACCGGCATTGCCGGGCAGTGACAAGGAGGTCCTGGTGACCAGCGGCGTCGACATCTGGTTCAAGCGACCCACCTACCTCATCGTTGACCGTTGGTACAACAAGGGCCACGACCACTATCACAAGGACGAGGGCGAGGGGCTGGACATGTACGCCGTCGGCCGCACGCGCGGGGCGGGCGGCACCGGCATCTGGAATGGCAGCCGCCTGGCTGTCAGCCGCAACTACTCCGGCTGGCGCGTCATCGCCAACGGCCCTGTTCGCGCGGTGTTCGAGCTGACCTATGACAGCTGGGATGCGGACGGCGTGCAAGTCGCCGAAGTGAAGCGCTTCACTGTCGACGCGGGGCACTACTTCGACACGGTCGAGAGCACGTTCAGCGCGTCAGGCCAGCAGACGCTCAGCGTCGCGCTCGGCCTGAACAAAAAGCCCGCCTACGCTGAGCAGGAGCCCGTGGTCACCACCTATCGGGCGCCGGCCACGCTGATGCAATGGGTGCGTCAGCGCAGCGCCGGAGATTTCGGCACGGCCATCATCCTTCCGGGCGCCGAAGGGTATGCGGCCGACGCCGACAACGAGTTGATCCTCGTCAAGGCCAAGCCGGCGCAGCCGCTGCGTTATTACCTCGGTGCAGCTGCCAGCTGGTCTGGCGAGTTTCCAACAGCGCAGGTCTGGCAGGCGTATGTGGAGGGTTATCGCAAGCGTATCGCCTCGCCGGTCAGTGTTCGGCTCGACATGGAATAGGGTGGCGATCAATATCGCCCGGAACCACAGCTTGCGTGGAAGCTGCGGCGGCGCAGTGTTACTCAGTTCGTTATGCAGCGCGGCCTTACGAAATATCTATATCTCCCGCAGTTTTATTGATACCAGATCGCGCCTGTCGACATTATGCTGTTGTAAGGTCGCTAGGCTTCAGGCTTCGACTCCAAGGCAAAAAGGGCGAGTGTGACGTAGCGATGCGGAGGGGCAGCAATCCCGCGGGTAAACGCCAATCCGGCGGTCATGAGGCAACGTTACCATGCGCCAAGAACGGGTGTTTTTAGGCCGCCTGGTGAGCGTTCGGCCGTACGATGATTCGTAGGTGGTAAGAAAAAAGGGCGCGTAGAGTCGACTTTCGGCGCAATGAGGCAACGCTACCATATACGTGTTTGGATGATTCTTTGCGCTGCACTTCTTGCATAAAAAAACTCCGGACTGATGGCAGTGAACACGCCAGCGCCGGGCGCCTGGATGGTGCAGAAATACGATTGCTACTGTTGAAACGCAGGCGTCGACTAGAAGAAATATAGGCTAATTTCAAGTCCAGCTGGTAACGTTGACATAAGGTTGGCGGCTCGCCGACTTCTGCCGGGTGGGGAGAGCCCACCGGCACGCACATAACGACAACGGGCAGCCATGGCGTCGGATTCAAACGCAGTCATGGTGACGAAAAGCCTCTCGGGGCATATGGAGCAGAGACAATGAAACAGAAACTGATTCTTTCGGCGATTTCGATGGCGCTTGCCGCCGCATATGGCCAGGTCTTGGCTCAGACGATCCCGGCCCCGGCGCCCGCGCCCGCGCCGGCCCAGCCTGCAGCGGACGGTGCCGCAAAGCCCGAGGCCAACCAGCTTTCGACGGTGGTCGTCACCGGCTTCCGTGCCAGCCTCGAGAAATCGATGGCGCTGAAGCAGCAGGCCATCGGCGTGCGCGATTCCATCGTCGCCGAGGACATCGGCAAGTTCCCCGAGGCCAACGTGGCCGAATCCCTCCAGCGCGTGCCAGGCGTGATCCTGAACCGCGACGAGAGTTCGGGTGAAGGCCAGCGCATCTCCATCCGCGGCCTGCCCACCGAGTACACCGTCACCACGCTGAACGGCGCGCTGGTCAATGCCACGTCCACAGCCACCATCGGCAGCGCGGCACGCGGCTTCAACTACGACGTGTTCGCGTCCGAACTTTTCGGCCGGGTGGACTTCTACAAGTCGCCGCTCGCCGAACTGAGCGAGGGCGGCATGGGCGGCGTGGTGGACCTGCAGACCCCGCGCCCCTTCGACAATCCCAAGCGCACCATCCGCTACGGCCTCACGGCCGCGCACAACACCACGTCCGGCAAAACGGACCCGATGGGCTTCGCGCTTTTCTCCGACACCTGGGGGCCGTTGGGCTTCCTCGCCGGCGTGTCGCATTCCTCCAGCGTGAACAACCGCTCCGGCTTCGAGGCGACCGGCGGCTACAACAGCTCGGCACGCGGCAGCCAGAGCCCGGTGAAGGGCAACTTCGCCGTGGCGCTGGACTACGACAGCCCGCGCGCCAACCTCGGCGGCTACACCCGCGCCGAGGTGGACAACGCGCTGCTGCCGCGCATCTACCGCTTCTACGGCTCGTCCAACGACCGCAGCCGTGACGGCCTGGTGTCGTCCCTGCAATACAAGACGCCGACGCTGGACGTCAGTCTGGACACGCTCTACTCCAAGCTGAAGAACACGCGCGACGAGATGTACTTCGGCATCCTGGTGCGCAACAGCCGCACCACCGATCGCACCAAGCCCGCGGGCCAGGCGGGCAACAACGGTTTCATCCCGCTCAACGTCAAGATCGACCCGACGTCCAACCTGCTGACCGGCACCTTCGGCAACACGTCCTACAGCAGCGGCGTGACCTACAGCAATGACGAAACCCAGTTCGGCTACGTCGCCGCCAACGCCCGCTGGACCGTGAGCGACAAGCTGGTGCTGAGCGGCCAGCTGAGCACCAACAGAAGCAAGGCGCTGAGCTACCAGGACACGCTCTCCGGCCAGATCTTCGGCGTCGACTCCACCATCGACTACGGGAGCGACCACGTCTACCCGTCCATGTCCTCGCCGGTCAGCTACACGAACCCGGCCAACTTCCAGGGCTTCGGCATCGGCACCGGCTGGACCCGCGAGACTGACAAGAGCAACCAGGGCCGCATCGTGGCCGACTGGGACTACAGCCTGGCAGGCGACTGGACCGGCCACCTGAAGGTCGGCCTGGCCTATGCCGAGACGTCCAAGGACATCAACAAGCGCAACGGCACATCCGCCGCCACCACCAAGCTCAACACGCTCGGCACCGCCGGCCTGCGTTCGGGCATGACCTCGGACCTGCCCATCGGCAACCTTGACATGGGGGCCGGCTGGCCGCACGCCTGGGGCACCTTCACGCGGGGCTACACCTACTCGACCTTCGACCCGCTGGCCTTCAACTCGGAGGCGACTTTCACGCCGGCGCAGAGCTTCAAGGCGCAGGAGAACGTGTCCACCGCCTTCGTCCAGTCCGACTTCAAGGGTGAGGTCTTCGGCAAGGAGCTGCGCCTGAACGCCGGCGTGCGCTTCGCGCGCACCGCGACGCTGATCGACAACTACAAGCAGCAAGGCGCCAGCCTCACCTACGCGCCCAATCAGGAAAAGGGCTCGTACACCAGCGTGCTGCCGGCCTTCAGCGCCGCGCTGGACCTGACCGACAACCTCACCTGGCGTGCCTCCTGGGGCAAGACGCTGAGCCGCCAGTCGCTGTCCATCATCGCGGCGCAGACGGTCATCCCCAATCCGTTCGACAACACCGCGACAGCCGGCAACCCCGGCCTGCGCCCGCAAAGGTCCAAGAACCTGGACACCAGCCTGGAGTGGTACTTCCAGAAAGGCAGCATGCTGTCGGCCGCGCTGTTCAGGAAGGAGCTGACCGACGCCACCTTCAGCACCAACGTGCAGACCACCTTCGGCGCGCTGGGCCTGCCGGACACCGCGCTCGGCGCCATCTTCCAGAACGCCCAGGGCAAGGTGGACCCGGCGCTGCCGATGACGCTGCGCACATTCAGCAACGCCGGCAAGCAGACGCTCAAGGGCTTCGAGCTGGCCTACCAGCAAGCGTTCACCTTCCTGCCCGACCCGTTCAAGGGCCTGGGCGCGCTGGCCAGCTACACGCACATCAACCCCTTCAACAGCCAGGTGTGGACGACCAACGGAGGCAGCGTCATCGAGGTGAACTCGGTGCCCAAGTACGCGTACAGCGCGACGCTCTACTACGAGAACGGCCCGTTCGCATTCCGCACGTCATACAACTACAAGGGCCGCTCCCTGCACGGCGACAACCCGAAGAACAACGGCGACGACCTGATCCGCTGGCGCGCCGGCCGGGGCTACCTCGATGCCAACGTCAGCTACAAGATCAACGATGCGCTTGAAATCCGATTGGAGGCGCTGAACCTGTCCAACACGCTGGCCTACGACTACTTCGAAGACGCCACTGGTCAGTACGGCCTGGGCGACAAGACGCGCATGGACTACGCGAAGTACGACGGTCGCACCTTCAAGATCGGCCTGCGCGGCAGGTTCTGATCGCCGCGTTGATTGAATGCGGGGCGGGCTTCATGCGAGGCTCGCACCTTTTCTCTCCCATGAAGAAGACAACAGCGTTTGCCCTGGTCATCGCGGTGTTGCTCGCCAGTTGCGCGGTCGCGCCGACAGGCGGTGTCGTACGCATCTCGGAGGTCGCCGACGGCTGGGCGCGCAACTCCGTCAACGCCGTGGTGTTCCGCAAGAACTCCCTCGTCACGCACGGCGACACGCAATACATCGCTTTCTACGACAAGGACGCCAACGTCGTGCTGGGCAAGCGCCCGCTGGGCAGCGATGCCTGGACGTTGAAGACCACGCCCTTCAAAGGCAACGCGCTGGATGCCCACAACAGCATCAGCATCATGGTCGACGGCTCGGGCACGCTGCATGTCGCCTGGGACCATCACAACAACGCGCTGCGCTATGCGCGCGGCCTGCGCCCTGGCGGCCTGGAGCTGACCGACAAGCTGCCGATGACGGGGCAGGAAGAGGGTTCCGTCTCCTATCCCGAGTTCCATCGCCAGCCCGATGGCAACCTGCTGTTCTTCTACCGTGACGGCGGCTCGGGTCGGGGCAACCTGGTCATCAACCGCTACGACGTGGCCACGCAGACATGGGCGCGGCTGCACAGCAACCTGATCAGCGGTGAGGGCGAGCGCAACGCCTACTGGCAGGCCTTCCTCGACCACCGGGGCACGCTGCATGTCTCCTGGGTCTGGCGGGAATCGCCCGACGTGGCCAGCAACCACGACATGGCCTATGCCCGCTCGCGCGACGGCGGCCGCAGCTGGGAGACCTCGGCCGGCCGGCCCTACACGCTGCCCATCACGGCGGCCAGTGCCGAGTACGCCGCGCGCATCCCGCAGAACAGCGAGCTGATCAACCAGACGTCCATGTCCGCCGACAAGGATGGCCAGCCCTATATCGCCAGCTACTGGCGGCGCCCGGGCAGCATGGTGCCGCAATACCAGGTCGTCTACCGCAGCGGTGGTGTGTGGAAAGAGCTGGAACTGGGCTTTCGCCGCACGCCGTTCTCTCTCAGCGGCGCGGGTACCAAGGCGATTCCCATCGCAAGGCCGCAGATCATGGTCGGCCTGCACGCTGGCCAGACCACGGCGCTGCTCGTGTTTCGCGACCAAGAGCGCGGCAGCAAGGTCTCGGTCGCCAGCATTGCCGACTTCGACGCGATGCGCTGGAGCGTGCGTGACCTGACCGCGGATGCGGTGGGTGCCTGGGAGCCGAGCTTCGACACGGAACTGTGGCGCACGAAGGGCGAATTGAATCTGTTCCTGCAAGCCGTGCAGCAGGTAGACGGGGAGGGCGCCGCCAACGTCCCGCCCAGCAAGGTGCGCGTGTTGCAGTGGCGTCCTCAAACATGAATCTTTTGATTCTGGAATAGGGGCCTAATCACTCGCAAACCGCGGAGACGTTTCAAAATATTTCCCTGTAGCTGTGATATTGCATGACGTCGAAAACCTATCGGCGGATACTTTGGCGCGCGTCGATTTATCAGCCGAGCATTACCAAATATTCATAGCGCGGGATAGAAACGGCATACAAGCTCAAATCGCGTCACTGCTAGCCTTGGAGAATTACGCCGCCGCATCGGTTGGCGTAATTCCCGGGCAAGTGGCGAAATGCCTTCTTGACGGTACCAAGCCTGTAAATGGAGATCCCATTGCACGCTTGAAAGTCAACCCCTAAGGAGACAAACATGCGGTCTGATATTTTCGTGAAAACAGCTCTCGCGGGCCTGATCGGCCAACTTTGGCTGGCGCTTCCAGCGGTTGCGCAGGATTCAGCAAACGCCAAGCCGGACCTGGAGCGCGTGGTCGTGACCGGCATTCGAGCGTCCTTGGAATCCTCCGTGGCGACCAAGAGAATGCAGGAGGGCGTTGTCGACGCCGTGTCGGCGGAGGACGCCGGCAAATTCCCTGACACCAATATCGCGGAATCACTCCAGCGTGTCACCGGCGTCCAGATCCAGCGCAACAATGGCGAAGGTCGATATATCTCCGTTCGCGGGCTGGGACCTGAATTCAACAATGTGCTCGTCAACGGGCGCACGATGACCAGCGATACCGGGGGCCGCGAATTCTCATTCGATCTGCTTTCGTCCGACCTGATTTCGAAGGCGCTCGTCTACAAGACCGCTCAGGCCTTCCTGCCGGAAGGCGGCATTGGCTCCACGGTCGATATTCAAACTGCGCGGCCGCTGTCGGGCCGCAAGGGCTACAGCGCAGTCGTGAACCTGTCTGGCTCCTACGATTCGAGTTCTAAAAAGAAAACGCCGAACGCGAGTGCCATGTACTCATTCGCGAATGACGACCGGAGTTTCGGCGTCAGTGGCTCGCTGTCCTATACCGACCGCGCGTCGAAGCAGACAAAGGCGGTCAACGATGCGTGGAACTACAAGGACGTGTCGCTGATCAACGGCGATCTGAATTCCAGGAACCTGACGATGGCCGACGTGACGGTCAAGAAGCTCTACATCCCGCAGAGCTACGGTTTCCAGGAAGAAAACGAGCGCCGCAAGCGCCTGGTGGCTGCGGGCGCCGTCCAATTCAACCCGACCGCAGGGCTCAAGCTGTCGGCCGACGCGCTGTATTCGCGCCTGGACCAGAAGAACGACGTCATCGCGGTCAGCGACTGGAACAACCCGACCCAGCTCGGCGTCAAGTTCAACTCGGACAACCAGATCACCAGCTTCCTGCGGCCGGGCTCCACGTTCTTCGCCAACAACCCCGAGATCGCCGGGCCGGGCAAGCTGCTCGGTGAAGCGAACTCGAACGACATGATCGTCAAGGCTGGCGATCGTTTGTCGACGACCAAGGCCTTCGGCGTCAACGCCAAGTGGGCCCTGGCGTCGGAGTGGAATCTGGAAGGGGATCTGTCCACCTCGCGCACGACCTCGAGCACGCCCGACATGTGGATCGTCGCCGGCATGGTGCCCAAGAATGGCGACACGCTGACCTTCGAAGGCACGCCGGCCATTCAATTCGGCGACAGCCTGTCCGACCCCGCTGCCGTACGCGCCCATGCCGTCGCCTACGGCCAGATCCGCAATGGCGACGATCTGAAGGAAGGCCGGCTCAACCTGGGCTGGGACCACGAGATCGGCTACTTCAAGGGGCTGCAGTTCGGCCTGTCGACCTCGCGCCGCAAGGTCGATCGCACGCAATGGAACAGCGATTCCTGGAACGCCTACAGCGGCTATCACCTGTCGCTGCCCGCGTCGCTGTTCACGGTCAGCCAGCTCGACAACATCTTCGGCAAGGAAGGGGCGATGCCGGCGACCTTCCTGCGGTTCGACCCCCAGGCCTACATGGCCTACCTCAACCAACCGGCGCAGATCGCGCAGTCGAACGACCCGGCGCTCTATGGCGACAAGACGAAGTTCCCGAACGGCCCGATGGCGATCGACTACACCAGGCCATCCATGTGGGGCGTCAAGGAGAAGGTGACCAGCCTCTTCGTGGACAGCAAGTGGGAGGGTGACGGCTGGTCCGGCAATGCCGGGATGCGGTATGTCCGCGTGAACTCTACGGCCATCGGCATCAGCCGGGTGCTGCTGTCGGCCGTCAAGAGCCCCAACGACACGACCTACATCCTGGAGTACGGCCCAAGCACGGTGAACACGGTCGAGAACATCTACAACAACCTGCTGCCCTCGGCCAACCTGAAGCTGGACCTGACCCGCGAGCTGGTGCTGCGCCTGGCGGCGTCCAAGACGCTTACGCGCCCGACCCTGAACCAGATGGGCGTGAACAACTGGTACGGCGGCCGCTTTGGCGACGTGCAGACCGGCGGCGGCAACCCCTACCTGAAGCCCATGCGCTCCACCAACCTGGATGCGTCGCTCGAGTGGTATCTGTCCAAGACCAACTATCTGAGCGCCGCGCTCTTCCACAAGAAGGTGACCGACTTCCTGGAAACCCGGCTCGTCGATGTCCAGCTGCCGCAGTTCCCCGAGATTGCGCACGACACCCGTGTGCGCAACGGCCAGCAGGGCAAGATCAAGGGGCTGGAACTGGCCGGCCAATATGCCTTCGATGCGAACGGCAGCCTGCTGCAGGGCTTCGGTGTCGCGGCCAACTTCACGTATGTGGATGCCAGCGCGACCCGTGAGGGCGGGGCGCCGAGTTGCGGCTACCCCGGCCTGTCGAAGCAGTCGTACAACGGTTCCGTCTTCTACGAGAACAGCCGTTTCCAGGCGCGCCTGAGCTACAACTGGCGCAACCATTTCTCCGTCGACTGCGGCGGCGGCAGCACCTTGCCGCGCACCCGTGCAGCCTACGGCCAGGCCGACGCGAGCGTGCGCTACAACGTCACGCCGACGGTTTCGCTGTATGCCGACGCCATCAACCTCAACAACGAGCGCATGCATGAGTACGCGAACAACGAGTCGCAGTTCCTGACCTTGGAGGACGTCGGCCGCCGCTTCAACGTGGGCGTGCGGGTGGCGTTCTAGGAAGGCCGCGCGAGAGCCCTTCTCATCAATGACTCGATGTCTCTCCGGGCCGCGCTGAGCGCGTGCCTTTGCCCTGTCCCGCAGCCGCGGGGCAGGGTTTTTTCGATCAAGACCTCACGGAACCACCCATGACCGTTCTTCTCCCTCGTCGCCGACTGTTGGGCGCGGCAGCATCCGGCGCCACGCTGCTGCTGAACCCACCGTCAGCCAGCGCGGCCACGCCCCGCTTTGCCATCGGCGAGAACGACTTCCTGCTCGACGGTCAGCCGCTGCAGATCCGCTGCGGCGAGATGCACTTCGCCCGCGTGCCGCGCGAGTACTGGCGCCACCGCCTGCAGGCCATCAAGGCGATGGGCATGAACACGGTGTGCGCCTACCTGTTCTGGAACTATCACGAATGGCGCGAAGGCCAGTACCAATGGGAACGCCAGCGCGACGCTGTCGAGTTCTGCAAGCAGGCGCAGGCGGAAGGCCTGTGGGTCATCCTGCGTCCGGGCCCATATGCCTGCGCCGAATGGGAAATGGGCGGCCTGCCGTGGTGGCTGCTGAACAAGCATCCGGGCGACGCCTTCCTGCGCAGCCGCGACGACGCCTTTGTGCAGCCGGTGCGGCGCTGGATGAAGGAGGTCGGCCGCGTGCTGGGCGACCAGCAGATCAGCCGTGGCGGCCCCATCCTGATGGTGCAGGTGGAGAACGAGTACGGCTTCCTCAGCGACGACAAGGACTACATGCGCGTCATGCGCGGGGCCGTGCTGGGTGGTGGCTTCGACGTGCCGCTGTTCCAATGCAACCCGACCAATGCGGTCGGCAAGACGCACATTCCTGAGCTGTTCACGGTGGCCAACTTCGGCAGCGACCCGGTGACCGGCTTCAAGGCGCTGGCCGCCTTGCAGAAGGGGCCGCTGATGTGCGGCGAGTACTACTCCGGCTGGTTCGATACCTGGGGCTCACCACACAAGCGCGGCGACAACGCCCGCGCTATTTCAGACATCGACATGATGCTGAAGGCCAACGGTTCGTTCAGCCTCTACATGGCCCACGGCGGCACCACCTTCGGCCTGTGGGGCGGCTGCGACCGGCCCTTCCGCCCGGACACGACGAGCTACGACTACGACGCGCCGATCAGCGAAGCCGGCTGGGTCGGCGAGAAGTTCCGCACCTACCGCGACTGCCTCGCCAAGCACCTCAAACCCGGCGAAGTGCTGCCCGACCCGCCGGCCCCGCTGCCGGTCATGGCCATCCCCGCGTTCACGCTCGCCGAGACCGCGCCCGTGCTGGCCAACCTGCCCGCAAAAGCGATACAGGCCGAGTCGCCCAGGAACATCGAGCAGGACGACATCAGCCGTGGTCTGGTCGCCTATCGCGTCACGCTGCCGGCCGGCCCCGCCGGCAAGCTGGAGGCGGCCAATGCACGGGACCTGGCCTGGGTGTTCGTTCGCGGCCGCCTGGCTGGCACCATGGACACGCGGCACCGCCGTTTCAGCGTCAACATTCCGGCGCGCACACGGGACACCACCGTCGAGATCCTGCTCTACACGATTGCCCGCGTGAACTTCGGCATGGAGGTGCACGACCGCAAGGGCCTGCGAGGCCCGGTGCTGTTCCGCACGAAGGGTGGGGCGCAGGAACTCACCGGCTGGGAGATCCGCGCCATCGACTTCGGTGCCGACGGCGACCTGCCGCCGCTGCAATGGCAGGCCAGGAAAGCCGCCGGCCCCGCCTTCTGGCGCGGCAGCTTCGACGCGACGACCACGGCCGACACCTTCCTCGACATGTCGACCTGGGGCCAGGGCGTCGTCTGGATCAACGGCCGCTGCCTGGGCCGCTACTGGAGCATCGGCCCGACGCAGACGATGTTCCTGCCGGGGCCGTGGATCAACGCCGGCCGCAACGAGGTGGTGGTGCTGGACCTGACCGGGCCGCGCGCCAACCGCATCGTGGGCAAGACCGCACCCGTCCTCGACCGGCTGCGACCCGAGCTCGACCTGCCGCGCCCGCCCAGCACGGCCCGCCCGCGCCTGGCCGGTTTGACGCCGGTGCATGTCGGCCAGTTCGCCAGCGGCTCCGCGACCCAGGACGTGCGCTTCGCCGAACCGGCGCGCGGCCGCCAGCTCTGCATCGAGGTGCTCGATGCCTTCGACGGGAAACCGCACGCAGCCATCGCCGAGCTCGCCGTGCTCGACGCCCAGGGCAAGCCGCTGAACCAGACGGCGTGGACCATCGCCTATGCCAGCAGCGAGGAGGCACGCAAGGAAGACGGTGGCGCGCTGAACGCGATCAATGGCCAGGCGACGGACTACTGGCACACCGCCTACAGCGGCGCCGTCAAGCCTGCAGGCCCGCCGCGCCTCATCATCGACCTGGGCAGCCCGACCGACATCGCCGGCCTGCGCTACACGCCGCGCCAGGGGCCGGACGGCGTCACCGGCCGCATCCGGCGCTACCGCGTCTTCGTCGGTGACAAACTAGTCACCGACTGAACTCAGAACTCAACCATGAATCCACAAGTCATCGGCAAGTACAGATGGACCATCTGCGCGCTGCTGTTCTTCGCCACCACCGTCAACTACCTGGACCGCCAGGTGCTGAGCCTGCTGGCGCCGTCGCTGTCCAAGGAGTTCGGCTGGTCCAACACCGACTACGCCAACATCACCGCCGTCTTCCAGTTCGGCTACGCGATCTCGATGCTGTTCGCGGGCCGGTTCATCGACGCCATCGGCACCAAACGGGCCTTCACCATCGCCGTCGTCGTGTGGTCGCTCGGCGCCATGATGCATGCCTTCTCCGTGCCCATCGGCACCGTGCTGGTGGCGCTCGGCGTCGGGCTGCCGGTGTCGGTGATCGGCTTCATGGTGTCGCGCGCCGTGCTGGCGCTGGGTGAGGCCGGCAACTTCCCGGCCGCCATCAAGGCGACCGCGGAATACTTCCCCAAGAAGGAGCGCTCCTTCGCGACCGGCATCTTCAACTCGGGCGCCAACATCGGCGCCATCCTGGCACCGCTGACGGTGCCGTGGATCGCCGTCACCTGGGGCTGGCAGATGGCCTTCATCGCCATCGGCGCCATCGGCTTCCTGTGGGTCGCGCTGTGGCTCACCTTCTACGACGCGCCGTCCCGCCAGCGCCGTCTGGGCGCCGCCGAGCTGGCCTACATCAACAGCGACCGCGAGACGACCGAGCCCGCCGTCGACGGCGCCAAGGTGCCGTGGTTCCGCCTGCTCGCCCACCGCCAGACCTGGGCCTTCGTCGCCGGCAAGTTCCTGACCGACGGCGTCTGGTGGTTCTACCTGTTCTGGCTGCCCAAGTACCTCACCAGCCAGTACGGCATGAGCACGACGGACATCGCGCTGCCGCTGACCGTGCTGTACAGCATGACCATGATCGGCAGCATCGGCGGCGGCTGGTTCCCGACCTACTTCATGGAGCGCGGCTACAAGCCCTATGACGGCCGCATGCGCGCCATGCTTGTCATCGCCTTCTTCCCGCTGGTGGTGCTGCTGGCCCAGCCGCTCGGTGGCATCAGCTACTGGTTGCCCGTGCTGTTGATCGGCGTCGGCGCATCGGCGCACCAGGCCTGGTCGGCCAACCTGTTCACCACCGTGTCGGACATGTTCCCCAAGCGGGCCATCGGCTCGGTCGTCGGCATCGGCGGCATGGCCGGCGGGCTGGGCGGCGTGGCCGTGTCCAAGCTCGGCGGCTGGATCTTCGACGCCTACGGTGCGCGCGGTGACCTGACGACGGGCTACATGATCATGTTCTCCAGCTGCGCACTGGCCTACCTCGTCGCGTGGGGCGTCATGAAGGCGCTCGTGCCCCAGCACAAAGACATCACCGTGCTTTGAAATTCCTGGAGATGCCTGTGCAAGCAAGACGGATGGCGCGACTGATGGCGCTGTTGTTGGGCGCCGCAGCGGCGGTGGTGCAGGCGCAGGCGCCCCAGGTGCAGCCCGTGCAGGTGGACGCCTCGCGGCCCGACTGGGAGAACCCGGCGGTGTTCGCGCGCGGCAAGCTGCCGGCCGTGGCGACCCACTTCCCGTTCGAGAGCCGCGCGGCAGCGCTGGCCGGCGACAAGACCCGCTCGGTGCGCTACCAGTCGCTGGACGGCCCCTGGTCGTTCAGCTTCTCGCCGTCTGCGGACAACGTACCGACGGGCTTCGAGAAGCCGACCTACGACGTCTCCGGCTGGAAGACCATCAAGGTCCCCGCCATGTGGCAGGCCGAAGGCTATGACCAGGCCCGCTACAACAACATCACGTATCCCCACCCGGCCAACCGGCCGCTGATCCCGCACGCCACCAATCCGGTGGGCTCCTACCGGCGCACGGTCGAGGTGCCGGCGAGCTGGGCCGGACAGGACGTCATCCTGCACATCGGCGCGGCCGGCTCGGCCTACCGGGTCTGGGTGAACGGCGCGGAGGTGGGCTATTCGGAGGACTCCAAGCTGCCCAGCGAGTTCGACGTGACGGCGCTCCTCAAGCCCGCTCAGAAGAACGTCATCGCCGTCCAGATCCACCGCTGGTCCGACGGCTCCTACCTGGAAGACCAGGACTTCTGGCGCGTCTCCGGCATCGAGCGTTCGGTGTACCTGAAGGCAGTACCGAAGGCCCGGCTGACTGACCTGTTCGTCCACGCCGGCCTTGACAAGGACTATCGCCACGGCCTGCTGTCCACCGACGTGACGCTGACCGAGCGCGCCCAGCCGCTGCAACTGCGCATGACGCTGCTGGACGGCGACCAGGTGGTTGCCACGCAAGCCGGCACGGTCGCCGCCGGCGCGGCCCGCACCGAGACGCTCGTCGCGCCCGTGCCCAACGTGCGCCAATGGACGGCCGAAACGCCCAACCTCTACACGCTGCTGGTGGAACTGCTCGACGCCGACGGCAAGCTCATCCAGGCAACGCCGCAGCGCATCGGCTTCCGCACGGTCGAGATCAAGCGCGGCCTGGTCATGGTCAACGGCCGGCCCATCGTCATCCGCGGCGTCAACCGCCACGAGCATGACCCCGAGACCTTCCATGTCATGTCGGAAGCCTCCATGCGCCGCGACATCGAGCTGATGAAGCGCAACAACATCAACGCCGTGCGCACCTCGCACTACCCGAACGCCGAGCTCTGGTATGCGCTGGCCGACGAGTACGGCCTCTACGTCATGGACGAGGCCAACATCGAGAGCCATGCCTACATGGACTATGGCAACAGGTTTCCGGAGCTGCGGCAGAAATTGCAGCTCGGCTTCGACCCGGCGTGGGAGGCCGCGCACGTCAGCCGCGTCATGAACATGGTCGAGCGCGACAAGAACCACCCCTCAGTGATCTTCTGGTCGCTCGGCAACGAAGCGGGCATCGGCCCCACCTTCGAAAAGGCCGCCGCGGAAGCACGAAAGCGCGACCCCTCGCGGCTGATCTCCTATCTCGGCTGGGGCACGCTCGACTGGGAGCACGCACCCAACGCCTATGTCGACATCTACGCGCCGATGTACGACGACATCGAGAAGATGGTGGACTGGGCGACCGACCCGAGCCGCACCCAGCCCATGATCCAGTGCGAATACGCCCACACCCAGGGCAACTCGGGTGGCAACTTCAAGGACTACTGGGACACGATCTACCAGCACGAGAAGCTGCAGGGCGGCTTCATCTGGGACTGGGTCGACCAGTCGATGTATCGCACCACCAAGGACGGCAAACGCTACTGGGGCGACGGCGGCGAGTACGGCCCCAACCCGGGTGGCGACATCGAGTTCGGTGACGGCCTCATCCAGCCCGACCGCACGCCCAACCCGCACGTCTACGAGGTGCAGAAGGTCTACTCGCCGATCCAGTTCGAGGGCTTCGACGCCAAGGCGGGCACGGTCGTGGTGCGCAACCGCCATGACTTCCGCGACCTGTCGGGTTTTGCCTTTGAGTGGGTGCTGCTGGAGAACGGCATGAGCATTGCCACGGGCACCATGAAGGGATTCAAGACATCGGCGCGTGCGACGCAGACGCTGGCGGTGCCCGTCCACCTGCACAAGCGCAAGCCGGGTGCGGAGTACCTTGTCACCATCCGCGCCAGGACCCTCGCCGGCGCGGTACCGCTGGTGCCCGAAGGCCATGTGGTCGGCTGGGAGCAGTTCGCCGTCGAGCCGCACGCCATCACGCTGGCGCAGCCTGCAAGCGGCTCAGTCACGCTGACCGAGAGCGCCGACGCCACCACTTTGTCGGCCGCCGGCGTCACGCTGACGCTGGACCGCAAGACCGGCTTGCTGGCCGGTTATGGCAAGGCCGGCCAGCCGCTGCTGAGCGGTGGTCGGCCGAACTTCTTCCGCGCCGAGACTGACAACGACACGCTGACCGGCACGGTCCGCCAGCAGGCGCCCTGGAAGCTGATGACTGGCGAACGCCAGGTCCGCTCGGTGGTGAGCCGCCGCCTGGCGGGGGGCGGCGCGGAGGTGATGGTCGACCACCACCTCGGCGCCGGCGCGGCCCGCTTCACCACCACCTACACGATGGGCGGCGACGGCAGCGTCGACGTGGCAGCGCTGTTCACCCCACTCAAGAGCGACCTGCCGCCGCCGGTGCGCGTCGGCCTGTGGTTCGACATCCCGCTGACGATGGCCGATGTCGGCTGGTATGGCCGCGGCCCGCACGAGAGCTATGTTGACCGCAAGACCAGCGCGGCCGTCGGTCTGTGGCGCGGCGCCATTGCCGAGCAGAACCACGACTACATGCGTCCGCAGGACACCGGCAACAAGGTCGACGTGCGCTGGCTGGAGGTCTCCGGCGGCGGCCACGGCCTGCGCGTGGAGGGCAAGCAGCTTTTCATGGCCAACGCGCTGGCCTTCCCCTACACCGACCTCTATCGCCGCCCGCCCGGCACCTGGAAGAGCAGCGACATCGTCCCGCGCAGCCACGGCACGTTGCTGATCGACGGCGCGCAATGGGGCGTGGGCGGCGACAACTCCTGGAGCCCTGTCGGCCAGCCGCATATGCAGTACCGCACGAAGCTGGAACCCGTCCGCGTAGCCTTCCGCCTGCGGCCGTTCGACGGTATGGGCAGCACGGCGGAGCACGGCTTGCCTGCACAGGCGACGATGCCGCAATAGGAAGCTTCGCTCAACCGCTTGCGCGTTGTGGGCCGAGAGACCGGATAGCCTGCCGCAGCCTTGGCCCCTTCTTTCCTGGACCGCACCATGACCCTCAGCCGCCGCACGCTGGCATTTGCCGTTTCCGCCGCCGCCCTCTCTTTGGCTGCCCAGGCCGCGCAGGCCGCCGACAAAATCGCCCTCGTCGCCAAGAGTTCCGGCAACGGCTTCTTCCTCGCCGCCCACCAGGGCGCGCTGGAAGCGGCCAAGGCGCTGGGCGGCGTGGAGATCGTGCTCGCCAGCCCGTCCAAGGCCACCGCCGAGGGGCAGATCGAGGTCATCAACACGCTGATCGCGCAGAACGTGAAGGCGATCGTTGTGTCCGCCAACGACCCCGACGCGCTGGTGCCCGTGCTCAAGAAGGCCATGGCACGCGGCATCAAGGTCGTGTCCTTCGACTCGGCGGTGCGCAAGGACGGGCGCCTCGTGCACCTCGCGCCGTCGTCCAACGCGCTGATCGGCCAGAAGCTCGTCAGCCTGACGACCGATGCCATCGGCAGCAACGGCGAGATCGCGGTGCTGTCGGCCACGGCCCAGGCGACCAACCAGAACCTGTGGATCGCCGAGATGAAGAAGGCGCTGGCCCAGCCCGCGGCCAAGGGGCTGAAGCTGGTCAGCGTGGTCTACGGCGACGACCAGACCGACAAGAGCTATCGCGAGGCCCAGGGCCTGCTCAAGAGCTACCCCAACCTCAAGGCCATCGTCGCGCCGACGACGGTCGGCGTCGCCGCCGCCGCCAAGGCCGTGCAGGACGAGAAGAAGGTGGGCCAGGTCTTCGTCACCGGCCTGGGCCTGCCGTCCGAAATGGCCGGACATGTGCGCAGCGGCGCGGTGAAGAGCTTCGCCATCTGGAACCCCATCGACCTGGGCTACGCCGCCGTCACCATCGCCCACGGCCTTGTCACCGGCAAGGCCACGGCGAGCCCGGGCGCCAAGATCAGCGTCGGCCGCGTCGGCACGGTCACGCTGGACGCGAACACGGAAGGCGTGATGGCGGAGCCCTTCACCTACGACGCCGGCAATGTCGACAAGTTCGCCAAGTTCTTCTGATCCTGCCGCCGTGCTCAGCCTGCGCGGCATCCACAAGCGCTTCGGCCCGACGCATGCGCTGCGCGGCGTCGACCTTGAACTGAGACCCGGTCAGGCGCTGGCCGTCATTGGCGAGAACGGCGCGGGCAAGTCGACGCTGGTCAAGATCCTGACCGGCGTGCATCAGGCCGACCAAGGCGAGCTGTGGCTGGACGGCCAGCCGCTGCGCCTGCAAGACACGCATGCGGCGCAAGCGGCGGGCATCGTCGCCGTGCACCAGGAAACGGTGATGTTCGAGGAGCTGACGGCGGCCGAGAACATCTTCATCGGCCGGCAGCCCATGCGCGGGCCGGCGGGCCTGCGGGTGGTCGACTGGGCGACGATGAACCGGCTGGCCCAGCAGGTGCTGGACGAGGTGGGTGCGGGCTTTGCCGCCACCACGCCGGTCAGCCAGCTCAGCTTGGCGCAGCGCCACCTGATCGAGATCGCGCGGGCGCTGTCGCACCAGGCCCGCGTCGTCATCCTGGACGAACCGACCGCCGCGCTGTCGCAGGCCGAGATCCGCGATTTCTACGGCCTCGTGCGCGGCCTGCTGGCGCGTGGCGTGGCAGTGCTGTTCATCTCGCACAAGTTCGATGAGCTGTTCGCCGTCTGCGACAACTACGTGGTGCTGCGCGATGGCGCCTCGGTGGGCAGCGGCCGCATGCAGGAGGCCAGCGAGCCGGAGCTGCTGCGCCTGATGGCCGGCCGCAGCATCGAGCAGGTCTACCCGCGTGTCGACACGCTGCCGGGCGAGGTCGTGCTGGAGGCGCGCGACCTCAGCCACCCGACGGAGTTCGACGGCATCGGCTTTGCGCTGCGGCGCGGCGAGATCCTGGGCTTCTACGGCCTCGTCGGCGCGGGTCGCAGCGAGGTCATGCTGGCGCTGATGGGCCTCAAACCGCTGGCGCGGGGCAGCATCACCATCGATGGCCAAGTTAGGCGCATCCGTGATGCGGCCGACGCGATCTCTCTGGGCCTCGCCTATGTGCCCGAGGAGCGCCAGCGCCAGGGCGGCATCCTCGATTTCTCGGTGCGGCACAACCTCAGCCTCGCCGCGCTGGCCGGACCCCGGCATGCGGTGAACGGCCAGGTCTCGCGCGGCCCCTGGCTGTCTGCCGTGCGCGAGAGCGCGCTGGCGCAGCGGCTGATTGAGCGGCTGAAGATCAAGACCGAGAGCCAGGACACGCCGCTGGCCGGCCTCTCGGGCGGCAACCAGCAGAAGGTCGTCATCGGCAAGTGGCTGGGGCTGCACCCGCGCATCGTCATCCTGGACGAGCCCACCAAGGGCATCGACGTCGGCGCCAAGCAGGCCGTCTATCAACTGGTGGCGGAGATGGTGGCGCAGGGGCTGGCTGTCATTCTGGTGTCGTCCGAACTGCCCGAAGTGATGCACCTGGCCCATCGCGTGATCGTCATGCGGCGCGGCAGGCAGGTCGCCGAGTTCCAGCGCGGCGAGGCGGATGCAGAAGCCATCGTGGCGGCGGCTTCCGGCCTGAGCAGGCAAGCCGCATGACGCGGCGAGATTGGGCGCTGGCCGCCGTCATCGTGGCCATCACTCTGGCCGTGGGCTTGCGGGCCCCTGTGTTCCTCACGCCGCGCAATGCGCTGGACATCGCCAACGATTCGGCGCTGCTCGCCATCCTCGTCATCGGCCAGATGCCCGTTCTGCTCACGCGCGGTATCGACCTGTCCGTGGCGTCCAACCTGGCCCTGACAGGCATGCTGGTGGCGCTGGCCGGCAAGCTCTTACCCGGGGTAGGCGCGCCTGTGTTGATCCTGCTGGCGCTCGCACTCGGCGCAGGGCTCGGCGCTCTCAACGGCTGGCTGATCACGCGCTTCGAGCTGCCGCCCATCGTCGTCACGCTGGGCACGATGTCGGTGTATCGCGGCGCCATCCATCTCGTCAGCGGCGGCGCCTGGGTCAACGACCAGGACATCCACCCGGCCATCAAGGCGCTGCCTCGCGCGGAGCTGCTGGGGCTGCCGCTGCTGGTGTGGCTGGCGGCGGTGGTCGCAGCGCTGGGATGGTGGCTGCTGCGGTGGCGCCGGGAAGGACGTGACCTCTACGCCTGCGGCGGCAATCCCGCTGCGGCGCGGGTCGTCGGCATCCCGGTGGCGCAACGCGTTCGGCTGGCCTACACGCTGTCGGGCGCGCTGGCCGGGCTCGCCGGCGTGCTCTGGGTCGGGCGCTATGCGATTGCCTTCACCGAGCTGGCCGCCGGCTTCGAGCTGACCGTGATCGCAGCCTGCGTCATCGGCGGCGTCAGCATCGCAGGCGGGGTCGGCACGGTGGCTGGGGCGCTGCTGGGCGTGCTGTTCATCGGCGTCATCAATGCGGCGCTGCCGGTCATCCACGTCTCGCCGTTCTGGCAGCAGGCGATTGCCGGCGCGGTCATCCTGGTGTCGGTGCTGCTGAATTCGCGGGTGCAGCGCCAGCCGGGGCAGCAGATCCTGGAAAGGCGAACGCCATGAAAGCCTGGGGTTCCTGGGAAAGGGTGCTGATGGCGCTGATCGTCGCCGTCTACGTCGGCTTCGGGCTGGGCATCGACGGCTTCGCGTCGCCTTATGCCGTGGCCGACAGCACGACCAACATGTCGGAGAAAGCCTTGATCGCGCTCGCCATGGCGCTGCTGATCATCGCCGGCGAGATCGACCTGTCCATTGCCGCGACCATGGCGCTGTGCTCGCTGGCCATGGGCCATGCGATGCAGGCCGGTGCGGGCGCTGTCGGCATGCTGGCCGCCGCCCTGGGCTGCGGCATCGCCTGCGGCGCCCTCAACGGCTGGCTGGTCACGCGCTGGCAGCTGCCCTCCATCGTCGTCACCATCGGCACGCTGTCGCTGTACCGCGGGCTGGCGCTGGTGCTGCTGGGCGACCAGGCCATCACCGGCTATCCGGAGTGGCTGAGCCAGTGGGGCAACGGCACGCTGGGCGACCTGGCGGGCCTGCCCTGGCTGATCGTGCCGATCGAGTTTGGCGTCATGCTCGCCGTGGCCGTGGCCTTCATCCTGCTGCAACACCGCACGGTCCATGGCCGCCGCATCTACGCCATCGGCGCCAACCCCGTGGCGGCGCGCTTCTCGGGCATTGCGGTGCAGCGCTACCGGCTGGGGCTGTTCACGCTGGCGGGCGTGATGGCGTCGCTGGCGGCGGTGCAGCTGACCGGCCGCATCGGCAGCACCCGGCCCAACCTCGCCATGGGCTGGGAGCTGGAAGCCATCACCCTGGTCATCCTCGGCGGCGTGGCGATCAACGGCGGGCGCGGCAGCATCGTCGGCGTGCTGCTGGCGACCGTGCTGCTGGGCGGTTTCACCTTCGCGCTGGGCATGCTGAATGTGTCCGGCATGGTGATGACCCTCGTCGTCGGCGCGCTGCTTGTCGGCGCGATGGTGCTGCCGCAGTTGACCAGCAAGCGCGACAAGTCTGCCCGTCAGCGGTGAACTAGGCCAGCACGACCTCGATGCCGCGCCCGCGCAGCTGATCGACGATGGCCTGGTCGGCGCCGCTGTCGGTGATCAGCATGTCCAGCTGTTCCACCGGCGCGATGACGGAGAGGTTGCGCTTCATGAGCTTGGAGGCGTCGGCCACGGCCACCACCTGGCGGCTGATCTTCATCATCTGCGCGTTGAGCTGGGCCTCCAGCAGGTGCGGCGTCATCAGGCCGATGTCGGGGTCCAGGCTGTCGACGCCCAGGAAGAGGCGGTCGGCGTACAGGCCTTGCAGCGCGGCCACGGCCTGCGGGCCCGACAGCGAGTAGGAGTTGGGCCGCAGCTGGCCGCCCGGCATGATGAGGGTGACGTGCGGCACCGTGGCCAGCAGGCCGGCAATGTTCAGCGCGTTGGTGATGACGTTCAACGACGTCAGCTTCAGGCCGCGGATCTGCTTGGCGATCTCTTCAGTGGTGGAGCCCGAGTCGAGCAGGATGGTCTCGCCGTCGCGGATCAGGCGCACGGCCTCGGCGGCGATGCGCACCTTCTGCTCGTGGCGCAGCTTCTGCTTCACGCCGATGGGCACTTCCTCGGTGTCACGCTGGGCCAGCGCGCCGCCGTGGGTGCGCAGCACGGCGCCGGTGGACGCCAGTGAGTTCAGGTCGCTGCGGATGGTGACGACCGAAGTGCCGAAGCGCTCGGCCAGCTCTTCCACCGTGACGCGGCCCTGGCTCTGCACCAGCTCGCGGATGAGCCGGCGTCGCTCGTCGATGAGCAGCGGGCTTTCGGTTTTCGCGGGGGAGGTGGTGGGGGCGGGCATGAAGGGGTCGAGAGGCGGAGCCGACTTTCGAATGATATCGACGAGAAGCTCAGCCGAGCCTGGCCAATGCGGCGGGTGCAAGCGACTGGCCGGCCAGTCGCGCGGCGTACAGCGCGGCGCCAAGTTCGGGGCCGAAGCGCGGCGTCTTCAGCACGGCACCGGGCAGGCGGCGGGCGAGGGCTGCGCTGAGCGGGCCCAACACCAGTTCGCCCGCCGCGAACACGCCGCCCGAGTAGGACACGGGCACGGCCCGGATGCCCGTCACGCCGAGGTTGCGAGCCACGCCCGCCGCCAGCGCCGCCAGCTCGTCGCCTGCGCGCACGAGCAGTTGGCGGGCCTGCGTGTCACCGGCCTTGGCGGCGGCTGTGGCCAGGCGGGCAACCTGCGCGAACTGGCTGCGCGCGGCGCTGCCGTTGATGGCGGCGCAGACGTCGAGGTCGTGCTTCAGGCCGAAATGCGCGCGCACCAGGTCCATCAGCGCGCCGGGTTCGGCGCGGCCGTCGGCCATGCGTGAGAACAGCGCCAGCACCTCGCGCGCCAGCCAGTGGGCCGAGCCCTCGTCGCCGAAGACCTCGCCCCAGCCACCACAGCGCGCGCTGCGGCCCATCCATTCGCCATAGGCGATGGAACCCGTGCCGGCGACCAGGCTGATGCCGTCAGCACCCGCCAGCGAGCCGGCCCAGCTGCAGACCATGTCGTTGCCGACGGTGCTGCGCGGCAGCAGGCCGGCCAGCAGCGTGTCGAATGGCGCGAGCAGCGCGCTGTCCTCGCCGTGCGCGGGCAGGCCGGCGAAGGCATGGGCGATGTCAGACGCGGGCACGCCGGCCTGACCGAGCACAGTTTGAACACCGTCATGCAGCAGCGTGCGCAGCGCGTCGAAGCCAATCTCGAGGTAGTAGCTCGTCGTCGACTCGTGGCGCGCGAGCAGGCTGCCGTCCGCGCTGATGAGGACGAAGGCGGTCTTGGTGCCGCCGCCGTCTATGCCTAAAAACATCGCGCTCATCCTCGCTGATGTGGTTGCGTCAGGGGATGGATGGTGACACCGCTGACGACGCGGGTGACGGTGCCCGAGGCGCTGGGGTTGTCGGGCGTGATGCCGCGCTGCAGCGATGCGAGCAGGGCCAGGCATTGCGCGAAGACGAGGGCGACCGGCGCCAGGGCCAAGTCGGGTGCCGAGGTGGGCAGGGCGAGGGTCACGTCGTCGGCATGGCCGGCGGCGTCGGTGCGCAGCGCCAGCACGCGGGCGCGGCCTTCGCGGCGCAGTTCCTGCAGCAGGTCCAGGTCGTACTGGCGCGTGTAGGGGTCGTTGGACAGGAAGATGACGACGAGGGTGCTGTCGTTCAGGATGGTCTTGGGTCCGTGGCGAAAGCCCAGCGTGGAATCGGCCAGCGCCACGAGCCTGCCGTCGGTCAGCTCCAGCAGTTTCAGCGCGGCTTCGCGGGCCAGGCCCAGCAGCGTGTTGCTGCCGAGGTAGACGACGCGCTCAAACGGCTGCTCGGCCAGCGCATACAGGCGGTCCGTCTCGCGGTCCGCGAGCGACTGCGCGGCTTGCGCCAGCGAGGTGACCGACGGCAGTGCCAGGCTGAAGGCCCAGGCGGCGGCCAGCAGCATGCCGGTGAAGCTGGAGGTCATGGCGAAGGCGCGGTCATGCGTCTCGTCGGGCAACAGCAGCACATGGACATTGGGCTTGCCGGCCAGGCGCTGGTTCAGCGTGCCGGCGGCCGCGCAGGTCACGACGAGGTGGTGGCAGGTCTTGACGAGGCGGTCGGCCAGCTCCACGGCGGCCAGGCTCTCGGGGCTGTTGCCGGAGCGCGCGAAGGACACCAGCAGCGTCGGCACTTCGGGCTGCAGGCACTGCTCGGGGCTGGAGACGATGTCCGTCGTGGCCACCGCTTCGATGCGGATGCCGGCGCGCTGGCCGAAGTGGCGCAGCAGGGCCGGCGCAATGCACTGGCCGATGAAGGCAGAGCTGCCGGCGCCCGTCAGCACGATGCGCAGGTCGGGCAGGGCCAGCAGCGGCGCCAGGAAGGCATCGAGGGCAGGGCGCTCGGCCTGCAGTTGGGCGTGGACCGTCTGCCACACAGCTGGCTGATGAGCGATCTCGCGGGCGGTGTGGGCAGCGCCCCGGTGGTCGAGGTCGGTGGGGTCGAGATGGAGCAGGGTCATGTCGAGATCAATCAAGCTGCACAGGCATGGAGATAGGGGCGCAGGGCTTGGACGGTGCCGTCGCGCAGCAACGAGTCGGTGCCGGTGGTGATCCGGCCGTCGCGCACCGCTTCGTACTGGCGCGGCAGGTACTGGCTGAGAAGCGTCAGCGGCGGCGGCGTGGCGTCCAGGCGGGCCAGCATGGTTCGGCAGGCTTCGCGCACGGCGGGGTGGGCCCAGTAGTAGCGGATGCGGTCACTCAAGCTGTAGGCGAGGTCGACGGTAAGCCGGGCGGGGTCCTGGTAGTAGCCCTTCCAATGCTCGGGCTCTTCGCGCATGACGCCCAGCACCGTGGCCACCAGGCCTTCGCCCTTGCCCACCCACTCGCGCTCGACGGCGGCCAGTGCCCACAGCGTCTCGCGCAGCGCGAAGGTCACGCCGGGGCCGACCTTGAGGATGGCGAAATGGTCGCGGGCCAGCTGGGCCAGGCGCTCGGGCGTCTGGTAATCGGTCGAGTGGGCTTCAAAGATGAGGCCGGGCTGGCTTTCGATGAAGGCGCTCAAGGCCTGCGCCTTCTCGGGGCGGTAGTCGATGACCTTGTGGTGGTCGAACTCCACGCCGGGCTGCACCACCATGGCGACGACGCGTTCCCAGGCCAGGTCGAGCCCGGCGCGTGCGAAGGCGTGGCGGTGCAGTTCCAGCGTGGCGGCGGCGGCCTCGGGCGAGGTGACGGCCAGCTCGCCCAGGTCCTCGTGCGCGCCACCCGGCACGGGCACTTCGGTGCCGATGACGTAGACGGGCGGGTCACCGCGGTCCGGTGCATCCCGCCAGGCTTGCTCGGCCGCATGGCACAGGCGCACGGCGCGGGCGGCGATCTCGGGTTCGGGCAGCGGCACGGGATCGCCGGCGCAGCTCATGGAGCAGTCCAGGTGGATCTTGCGGAAACCGGCTGCCACGTACTGCGCCACCATCACTTCCGCCTTGGCCATGGCGGCATCGGCCGTCAGCTTGCGCCAGGCATTGGGGCCCAGGTGGTCGCCGCCCAGCAGCAGCAGTTCGGGCGCCAGCCCTTCCGCTGCGGCCATGTCCATCACGTAGCGGCGGAAGTCCATTGGCGTCATGCCCGTGTAGCCACCGTCCTGGTTGACCTGGTTGGACGTCGCCTCGATAAGGGCGGGCCGGCCTTGCGCGGCGCATTCGCGCAACGTGGCGGCGATGACGACGGGGTGGGCCGAGCAAACGGACGGGATGCCGATGGCGGCGTGTTCAGTGGGGCGTGCGCGCTTGTGGCGGCGCACGAGGTCGAGCATGAGCTTCATGCCGCTTCTCCTTGGGCAGATGGGGCGGGGGTTTCGGGTTGCAGCGCCAGCAGCAGCGCGGCGAGCAGGGCCAGCGCGATGCCGGCCAGCTTGGCGCCGCTGGGCGTGGTGCCGCTGAGGGCCATGGACAGCACGGCCGTCAACAGCGGCGCACCGGCGTTGACGAGAGGTGACACGACCATGGCCTTGCCGTAGCGGAAGGCATAGACCAAGGTGAGCGCGCCGATGGCGTTCAGCACCTGCGTCACGGCCGCGAGGCCGGGGCCTTGCCAGCCCCAGTTGATGGGCTGGCTGAAGTCGGTCATCGCCAGCGCCACCGGCACACAGGCCAGCGCGCCGACGGTCATGTAGAAGAAGATGCTCTCGGCGCTGCTGCCGGCGTTCGCCAGCTTGATGAAGTAGGCCTGCAGGCCCCATGCGGCCAGCACGACGAGAGCCAGCACGAACCACAAGCCCAGGCCTTGGCCACCCTCGCCGAGCTGCAGGTCGAACAGCGGCAGCGCGCACAGCGCCAACACGATGCCCACCACGCCCAGTTTGCCGGTGCGCTCGCCCAGCAGGCCGAAGCACAGCGCGATGGTGATGGCCGGCGACAGCGACACGATGGGGAAGATCAGATAGGCCGGGCCGGACTGCACCGCGCGGAACAGCAGCATCTGGCCGCCCGCGCCGAGCAGGCCGACGGTCAGGCCGAGCACTACGGAGCGCCGGTCGCGCTCGATGCGCCAGCCGCTGCGCGCCAGCACGATGACGGCGGGCGGGACCATCGTCAGCGCCCACACCACATAGATCAACGTATCGGGGAAACCGTGTCCGGCGGGCAGGCCGGCGAAGGCGCCCCACACGCCCCAGAGCAGGGTCGTGAAGAGGGCATGGAAGAGCCATTTGCTCTGCATGGGCAGCATCTTTCGGGTTGCAGGATGACCAGCGGCCAACTTTCGTGTGAAAGCATAAACGAACGAAAACGAAAACACAACGCCGTTGGTGTTTTCGTATACGAAATTTTGCAGGTCGGTCCTAAATGTCGATATAGCTCTGGGCGTCGCCTCTATGTCAGCGCGATGGAAGCCTTTCGTGGCATGATTCATCGAAAGCATTCGGCATCGGTGAAAACCATATACGAAATCAAACGAAAGAATTCGTAGACTTGCGGCAAGCCGGTTCGGGACAGTTTCCTGAGCCGGCAAGCCCAAACCGGGGAAGCGCTTCCCTGGCCCCTGCAAGCCGATTGCTTCTGGCTGCCCTGACGGCAGCCGCGCCACAAAAAGGAACCGTTCGATGAGTCCTCGACTGCACCCCCCCGCCATCGCAGCGCAAGCCCATGCCGGCTTTGCGCTGCACCCCCTGACCGTGGCCGGCCTGCTGGCCCTGGCGGCGTTCGGCGCCCCCGCCCTGGCCCAGGAGGCTGCTCCCAAGGCCGAGATCGACACGCTGGAGCGCGTGGAAGTCACCGGCACCCGTGCCAGCCTGCAGAAGTCGCTGGCCCTGAAGCGCAACGCCGCCGGCGTTCAGGACAGCATCAGCGCCACCGAGCTGGGCCGCTTCCCGGACAACAACGTCGCCGACTCGCTCAGCCACATCACCGGCGTGTCCATCTCGCGCACGGCGGGCGGTGAAGGCCAGAAGGTCAGCATCCGCGGCCTGGGCCCCGACTACACGCTGACAACCTTCAACAACCGCCTGCTGGGCACGGACAGCGCCGGCCGCTACTTCGCCTACGACGTGCTGCCCGCCGACGTCATCAACGGCGCGGACGTCATCAAATCCGCACAAGCATCCTTGACGGAAGGCGCCATCGGCGGCCTGGTGAACCTGCGCTCCGCCAGCCCGTTCGACCAGAAGGGCCAGCGCGGCCTGCTGCGGCTGGAGGCCGACCGCAACCAGATGAGCAGCCTCAACGGCACCAAGCTGTCGGGCACCTACAGCAACACCTTTGGCAACGACTGGGGCGTGCTGCTGGGCGTGGTCTACGCCAAGCGCGACGTGCGCACCGACACGGCCGGCAACGACGGCGGCTGGAGCCGCAACCCGGCGCCGAACAAGCCGGAACTCTTCTGGCCCTGGGGCAACACCTGGGGCGGCAACATCGACCCCAATGGCAATGGCCAGCTGGACCTGGATGAGGAAGGCCTGATTGCGCCGGGGCAGTTCCGCTTCGGCTCCATCATGGAGAAGAAGGAGCGCCTGGCGCTGTCGGGCAAGGTTGAGTGGCGGCCGAGCAGCGACCTGAAGGTCGTCGTCGACGGCTTCAAGACGCGGCTGGACTCGCCGCAGGTCGGCTACCAGCTGTCGTTCTACCCGCTGTACGCGCCGGGCCGCTGGTCCAACATGAAGATCAGCAACGGCGTGGTCACCGACTTCACGCTGGCCAACCCCGACCCGGAGCTGGCGCTCAACCCCGAGCTGCTGAACAAGACCGAGTACCGCGTGGTGGACACGGCGATGTACGGCGCCAACGCGGAATGGAAGCTCTCGCCGACGCTGACGTTGACGGGCGACATCTACGAGTCGACGTCGAAGCGCCACTCCGGCGGCAACGACAGCTACGTCGTGCTGCGCATGAACCAGCCCAACACGACGCGCATCCAGCTGACCGGCTCGGCGGTGCCTGACGTGAAGACCACCTTTGCCGACGGCCGAGACCTGCAGACCGGCCTTGAGCAAGGTTTGTTCAAGGCCAGCGACTTCAACACCCACTACTACAGCCGCGCCGGTGACAACATCGACGACAAGATCAGCGGCGCCACGGCCAACCTCGACTGGAAGCTGGACCGCTTCCACATCGACCAGCTGAAGTTCGGCCTGAGCCAGACCAACCGCAAGAAGTCGCGGGACATGATCAACAACGCCTTCAATGCCGGCGCCGATCACTACTCGGGCAACTACGCGATCAACGTCGGCACGCTGGGCGGCAACGTCATCAACCAGACGTTCAGCCCCGACGGCTTCCTGGGCGGCGTCAGCGGCAACTTCCCGCGCAGCTTCCTGGGCTTCGATATCGCCAACTACGCCGAGGCGCTGAAGGCCTACGACGGCAAGCCGCGCCCCGGTGGCGGCGTCTACAGCTCGACCGCGTCCGGACCGGCCTGGAACCCGCTGGAAAGCTACCGCGTGACGGAGAAGACGACGGCCGCCTTCGTGCAGGCCGACCTGTCGGGTGACGGCTGGAACGCGGACGTCGGCGTGCGCTTCGTGAAGACCAAGACCTCCTCGCAGGCCTGGGACGCCAAGCTGACCGACATCATCGAGAACGGCGCCTTCAACTACACCGCCGTCTATGCGACGCCGACCGTCCTGAACCAGGAGGCCAGCTACAACTTCGCGCTGCCGACGGTCAACTTCACCTGGCTGTTCACCGACAACCTGCAACTGCGCCTGGGTGCGGCGAAGACCATGGCGCGGCCGTCGGTCGACAAGCTCGCGCCGTCAAGCACGACGGCCAGCATTTCCTGGGGCGACTTCACGCAGATCTACAGCGGCAACGCCGAGCTCAAGCCCTACAGCGCCCGCCAGTACGACGCCTCGCTGGAGTGGTACTACAGCAAGGACTCGGCGCTGACCTTCGCCGTCTACCAGAAGAACATCAAGAACCAGATCACCAACCTCTGGCTGGCGGGCCAGGACATCGGTGCGCCGGGCGGCCGCTTGTTCAATGTGCAGCGGCCCGTCAACGGCGACAAGGCCACGGCGCGTGGCTTCGAGATCGGTTTCCAGCACCTGTTCGACAACGGCTTCGGCGTGCGGGCGCAGTACACCCGCAACAAGTCGCGGGCCTGGGTGGGCGGGGAGGAGCGTGCGCTGGAAGGCATCGCACCGGCGACCGCATCGTTCGGCGTCGTCTACGAGAAGGGCCCATGGAGCATGAGCGCCACGGCCGACCATACCGATGCCTTCGTCACCGCTACCAACGTGCTGGGTGCCAACTTCAACGAGACGGCCAATGCCACGACCTGGGTGACGGCGCAGGTGGCCTACGAGGTGAACAAGTGGCTGCGCATCAGCCTGGAAGGCAACAACCTGACGGACGCGGTGCAGGCACCCAAGCTGGGCAACGGCAGCATCAGCCTGCCCAATGGCTACTACCGCTACGGCCGCGCCTTCACCCTGGGCGCTAGTCTGAAGTTCTGATGCGGAACGAAGCGGGCCGGCTCAATGAGCGGCCCGCGCTTGGCCCCGATGTATCCGGAATTTGCTGATGCGAAACCTTGTCTCCTCCGTTGCCGCCCTGCTTGCCGGGGCGGCCTTTTTATCCTCCGCGCAGGCGGCCGAGACGAGCTACACGATGGCCGACTACGGCCGCGTCGCGAAGATCGACGTCCACCTGCACCTGCACAACCCGGCGCCGGCCTTCATGGAAGCCGCGAAGCGCCAGAACTTCAAGGTGCTGACGATCAACGTCGACTACCCGGACTTCCCGCCGCTCGCTGACCAGCAGCGCGTGGCGATCCAGTTGCAGAAGGCGTTCCCGCAGGACGTGGCCTGGGCCGCGAGCTTCTCGGTCGACGGCTCCGACCAGCCCGCCTGGCTGCCCGCCACGCGCCAGCGCATCGACGCGGCGCTGAAGGCCGGCGCCGTCGGCGTGAAGGTGTGGAAGAACATCGGCATGAGTCTCAAGGGCGCCGACAACAAGCTGGTCATGATCGACGATGCCCGCTTCGCGCCGCTGTTCGACGACTTCGCCAAGCGCGGCATTCCGCTGCTCGGCCACCAGGGCGAGCCGCACAACTGCTGGCTGCCGCTGGAGAAGATGACGGTCAACAATGACCGCGAGTACTACAAGGCCCATCCGCAGTACCACATGCACCTTCATCCCGAGATGCCCAGCTGGGAGGCGCAGATGGCCGCGCGCGACCGCATGGTGGCGGCCCACCCGGGCCTGCGCTTCATTGGCGTGCACCTCGCTTCGCAGGAGCGTGACGTGGGGGAGCTGGCCGCCTTCCTCGACAAGTTCCCCACCGCCGTGGTGGACGTGGCGGCGCGCATCGGCCAGCTGCAATACCAGAGCCAGAAGGACCGCGAGCGCGTGCGCCGCTTCTTCGTCAAGTACCAGGACCGCATCCTCTACGGCAGCGACATGGCCCAGGCGCCCGACCAGGACGGCGCTGAGCTGAGCAAGGAAGCCGAAGGCGTGTGGCGCATGCACTGGCGCTACTTCAACACGGCGGACAGCTTCAAGGTGAGCGACCTCGACAAGCCGGTGCAGGGCCTGGCGCTGCCGCGCGCGGTGGTGGACAAGCTCTACCGCACGAACGCCGAGCGCGCCTTCCCCGGCGCCTGGGGAGCGAAGCGATGACGGCTCGCCGTGCATTCCTCCAATGGCTGGGTGCCGCGCCGCTGGCGTCGCAGCTGCCGCTCGCCCAGGCCGCCGAAGGCAAGGGCCATGTGCGCGTGCAGGACGCTGCCCTGTCCCTGCAGTTCGACGAGCAGATGCGCTGCCGCGTCGTCAGCCTGTTGTTCAAGCAGCCCGTCACGCTGACCGGCTTCGACGCGAGCGAGCATCTCGTCGTGAAGGGCAGGGCGCTGAGCCGCTTCACGCTGCAGCAAGCCGAGCCGGGCAAGGCTGTCACGCCATTCGGCGCCGGTCAGACGCTGCGCCTCGTCGGCCGTTCGCAGGAAGGCATCGAGAAGCGCGTCACCGTCACGCTGCTGGACGAACACCCCGGCGTCGCGCTGCTGGACGTCAGCTACACGAACGCCGGCGACAAGCCGATCACCATCGACGCCTGGGTCAACGCCGCCCACCGCCTGGCCGCGCCGCCGCGCCACGCGGGTGGGTGGTGGACCTATTCCGGCGCCAGCCATGCCGACCGCCGCGACTGGGTGCAGCCCGTCAAGCGCGGCTTCGAGCAGCGCAACTTCATGGGCATGAATGCGTCCGACTATGGCGGCGGCACGCCGGTCGTGGATGTCTGGCGCCGCGATATCGGCATCGCCATCGGCCACCTGGCCCTTCAACCGCAGCTGGTTGCGCTGCCCGTGAAGGCCGCCGGTGATGCCGTTGACATCTCGCTGCGCAGCGATGCGCCGCAGACGCTGAAGCCCGGCGAGGTGCTCACCACGCCGCCCAGCTTCATCGCCGTGCACCGCGGCGACTTCTTCGTGCCGCTGGACCGCTACCGCCGCCTGATGGCCGCCCAGGGCCTGGCCGCGCCCGAGCCGCCCTCCAGCGCCTACGAGGCGCAATGGTGCGCCTGGGGCTATGAGCGCGACTTCTCGCTGGCGTTCGTCCGCGCCACGCTGCCCAAGGTGCAGGCCCTGGGCTTCAAGTGGGCCGTGCTGGACGACGGCTGGCAGGTGAAGACCGGCGACTGGACGCCCGACCTGGCCAAGTTCCCACGCGGTGCGGACGACATCAAGGCCTTGGTGGCCGACATCCACGCCCGCGGCATGAAGGCCCGCCTGTGGATCGCCCCGCTGGCCGTGGCGCCGGGCAGCGACGAGCTGCACGACCACACCGACCTGCTGCTGCTCGACAAGGACGGCGCGGCACAGGACGTGACGTGGTGGAACGCCTTCTACCTCTGTCCCGCCTATGAGAAGACGCAGGCGCGCCTGGCTGCCACGATCAAGATGATCATCGGCGACTGGGGCTTCGACGGCCTCAAGGTCGACGGCCAGCACCTCAACGGCGTGGCGCCGTGCTTCAACCCGGCGCACAAGCACGCGCGGCCGGAGGAGTCGGTCGAGGCCGTCTCGACCTTCTACAAGGTCATGCACGACACGGCCCACGTGGCCAACCCGGAGGCTGTCGTGGAGGTCTGCCCCTGCGGCACCAGCTATGCCTTCCACAACATGCCGTTCATGGACCAGGCGCCCGCGTCCGACCCGCTGTCCAGCTGGCAGGTGCGCCACAAGGGCAAGACGCTGAAGGCGCTGATGGGCCCGTGGTCCGCATACGCCGGCGACCACGTCGAGCTGAGTACCGGCGGGCAGGACTTCGCGTCCAGCGTCGGCATCGGCGCCGTGGTGGCCAGCAAGTTCACCTGGCCGGTGGACCCCAAGCCCAAGGACTCCTTCCTGCTGACGCCCGAGCGCGAAGCGCATTGGCGCCAGTGGGTCGACCTCTACAACCGCCAGCGCCTGGCCGAGGGCCGCTACCGCGGCGAGCTGTATGACCTGGGCTTTGACAAGCCGGAGACCCACGTCGTCGAGCAGGGTGGGGCGCTGCACTTTGCGTTCTATGCGGAGCAGTGGGACGGCCCGGTCACGCTGCGCGGTCTGGGACATGGCCGCTGGACCTTGCGTGATTCGCTGACCGGCAAGGCGCTTGGCGTGGTGAGTGCCGACAAGCCCACGCTGCCCCTGCGCTTCACGCACAGCCTGCTCATCGAGGCCCGGCCCGAGGCCGCTGACACGCTGCCCGTCGCCTTCGCCGGCAAGGTGTCCCGAGTGGGCGCCGACGGCTTCCCGATCGCCTCGCAGTGGGCCGACGCGCCCACCACCTTCTTCCGCCACGACTGGCAGGGCAAGGCGCTCGCCGGCCCGCAGTCCACCCGCGTGCAACTGTTGCGGACGCCAGGCCAGCTCTACCTGCGCTTCATCTGCAAGTACGAGGCGCTGACCACCTTCGAGCGCGCAGGGTCCGCGACAGACATCTGGCCGCTGTGGGAGCGCGATGTCGTCGAGGTCTTCCTGCAGGCGCCGGACCGTGCGGGGCTGAAGAGCTACCGCGAGGTGGAGGTGTCGCCCAACGGCCTGCTGCTGGAGATCGCCGTCGAGGCCTCTGGCAAGAAGCGCCTCGTCGGCGAGAGCCGTGCCAAGGCGGTTGTCGACGCCAAGCACAAGGTCTGGACGGCCGAGCTGGCTGTACCCATGCAGAGTGCGGGTGGCGCGGACGAGGGCTGGCGCCTGAACCTGTTCCGCGTGGAAGGGCAGGGAGCAGGCCGCGTCTATTCCTCCTGGAGCCCGACCAAGACCGCCAGCCCCGACTTCCACGTCCCCACGGCCTTTGGCCGCCTGCTGAACCTGAAGCCTGACACCGCCGCATGAAACTGCTTGCCCTCGCCCTTGCTGCCGCGACCTTCACCGCGCAAGCCCAGCAGCCGCTGGCAGCCACCGGCCGCTGGCAGCACCAGCCGGTCGGCAGTGCGCCGACGCCGCCCATGGGTTGGTCGAGCTGGAACGCCTTCCGCGTCGACATCACCGAGCAGAAGGTGCTGGACTCTGCCAAGGTCATCGTCGACTCCGGCCTCGCCAACGCCGGCTACCGCAGCATCAACGTCGACGACGGCTGGTGGCTGAAGCGCCGCACGAGCGACGGCCGGCTGCAGGTGCGCACGGGCCTGTTCCCGAGCGCCGCGACGGGTGGTGACAAGGGCTCGTCGCTGCGCCCCTTCACCGACAAGATCCACGCGATGGGCCTGAAGGCCGGCATCTACACCGACATCGGCCGCAACGCCTGCTCGCAGGCCTACGACGCCGACAGCCCCAACCTGCCCGAGGGCACACACGCCGAGCGCGAGGTGGGCCTGATGGGGTTCATGAAGCAGGACGTGGCCCTGTTCTTCGGCGAGTGGAATTTCGACTACCTGAAGGTGGACGGCTGCGGCCTGTCCTCCTATGGCCGCGACCGGCCGCACGTCGCCTCGGGCCAGTACCGCGAATACAAGCCGACCATCGTCGAAGGCAACATCAACCAGTCCGACATCGATGGCACCAAGGTGCTCTACGCCGGCCTCAAACAGGCTTTGCACGACGTACGACCGCGTGGCGACTACGTGCTGTCGGTCTGCCTGTGGGGCACCGTCAACGTGAGAAGTTGGGGCCAGGACTACGGCACCATGTGGCGCAGCAGCCGCGACATCGCCAACAGCTTTTCGCAGATGGTCCACAACTTCGACTCCGTGGCCACGCGCGAGTTCTACGCCGGCCCGGGCCGCTGGAACGACCCCGACATGCTGGAGATCGGCAACGGCGACTTCGATGGCAGTCACCTGCTGGAGGCCCGCACCCACATGGGCCTGTGGGCCATCGTCAGCGCGCCGCTGATGATCGGCACCGACCTGTCGAAGGCGTCGCCCGCGCTGATCGACGTGCTGAGGGCGCCCGAGGTGGTCGCCATCAACCAGGACCCGGCTGGCCATCAGGGCGTCATCGCCTATGCGGACAGCGACCGGCAGATCCTCGTGAAGGCGCTCGCCGATGGTCGCAAGGCGGTGCTGCTGTTCAACCGCACGGGCGCCGCCGCCAAGTTCACGCTGACCGCCGAGCACCTGAAGATGGACGCGACGGCGCCCATCGCGCTGCGCGATGCGTGGGCGCGTGCCGACGCTGGCACGCTCACGGGCCGGCGCGAGTTCGAGCTGCAACCGCGCGAGGCGCTGCTGTTCACGGCGACGGGCAAGCATGCGCTGCCACGCGGCTACTACCTGTCCGAGCGGCCGGGCAACGTCTACGTGGCGCGCGACGGCATCCGTGCGCTGGAGCAGGACCCCATCGGCTACCGCGCGCTGGCGTCCTGGTCCACCACCGACAACGGCGGCACCCGCCCGGCCTACGCCGGCTGGGGCGGCCCGCGCGCCGATTCGACGCCGTATGACCAGGGCTTGAGCGTGCAGCGCCAGGCGTTTCGCCATGGGCTCGGCGTGTTGGCCGACTCGCGGCTGCAAGTCAAGCTGCCTGCCGACCCGCAGCGCTTCACGGCCAAAGTGGGCGTGGACGACTCCACGCGCGGCAAGACGGCTGCGGTCAGCTTCGAGGTCTGGGGCGATGGCCGCAAGCTCGCTTCCACGGTGCCGATGAAATTCAACCAGCCGGCGCGCGAACTCAGCGCCGACTTGCGCGGCGTGAAGCTGATCGAGCTGATTGCGCGCCAGCACGGGGCCGACACCGCCGGCCCCCTCGTCGTGACCTGGGGCGAGGCTCGCATCGAGTAGCCCGGTCGCGCGGCACGTCCTTCTCTGCACTGTCTTTTGGCACCGGTCGCGCCGGTGCCCAGGCTGCGCTCGCGCTGACGCGGCCTGGTTCACGCTGTCCAGCGCACTGTGTGCCCAAACCTTCGGGCCTGACGCCCGATCCATCGAGGAGAACCAGATGCCTTCCATGAGCCCCTGCCCCCTGCCACGCAGCCGTCGCGTGTTGAAGCTTGGCGCCCCTCTCGCCGGCTGCCTCGGCTCGGCCCTGCTGGCCGCCTTGCCTGCCACCGCAACCGCGTCGCCGGTGGTCGCCAACGCGCTGAATGCCTGCATGGAGGCGAAGGTGGACACCTGGGACATCCGCCTGGCCACGTGCAACGCCGGCGCGCTTCAGGACTTCACGCTCGCGCCGGTCAGCACGGGCAGCGCCATCGTCACCCTCAAGAACGCCCAGGCCAACCTGTGCGTGGCTGCCACCGGCAGCAGCTCCGGTGCGTTCGTGGAGCTCAACACCTGCTCTTCCACCAACACGCGCCAACGTTTCCAGTCGGTGGCGCTGGCCGGCGGCTCGACGTCGCAGCTCAAGCTCGCGGCCAACAACCTCTGCCTGACCGCGCCAGTCCAGGTCGGCCAGGTCGGCTTTTCGGTGGCGACCTGCAACACCGGCAATGCAAGCCAGGCCTGGCGGTTCACGGCAGCCACACCCACCCCAACGCCGCCGCCGCCGCCCGCGCCCGGCCCCTCGCCAACGCCGGCACCCGCGCCGGTCGAAACGAGCTTCACCGTCAGCACCGCAGAGATCGCGAATCCCGAGCGCGGCATGTATGTGTGGGCGGCCGACAACCTGCTGCTGTGGACGCAGGCCGATGCCAACGCGCAGTTCCAGGCCGGCTACCGTGTCGTCTACGCCGCCGTGCGCCTGGACGCCTATGCCAACAGCGCGCTGCCGGCCAGCCTGCTCACGCAGCTCACGGAGCGTTTCGCGATGGCGCGCAATGCCGGCCTGAAGCTCGTGCCGCGCTTCCTCTACAACTACCCGGAGAACGAGACCGAGTACCAGAACGTGAAGGACGCGCCGCTCACGCGCGTGCTCGGTCACATCGACCAGCTCAAGCCCGTGCTGACGGCCAATGCGGACGTCATCGCCTATCTGCAGGCCGGCTTCATCGGCGCCTGGGGCGAGTGGCACACCTCGTCCAACAACCTCACGGCCGCCGGCCCGCGCACGCAGATCCGCGACGCGCTGCTCGCTGCGCTGCCGGCCGACCGGTTCCTGCAGCTGCGCTACCCGGCCTATCTGATGGAATGGGCGCCGCAGGTGCCGAGCTGGCGCGACGGCTCGGCGGCCTCGCGCATCGGCGCGCACAACGACTGCTTCCTGGCCTCGGCCACCGACGTCGGCACCTACAGCGAGAACGCCACGACCCGCCAGACCGAGCGCAACTACATCGCCGCGCTGTCGCGCGTGGCGCCTTTTGGCGGTGAGACCTGCAACCCCGCCGATGAGTCGAACGCGGTGCCGCGCTCCACCTGCAACGACATCCTGACCGAGGGTCGGCAGTTCGGCCTGAGCTACCTCAACAACGACTACTACCGCGAGCTGTTCCACACCAGGTGGGAGGCGCAGGGCTGCATGGCTGAAGTGAGGCGCAGCATCGGCTACCGCTTCGAGCTGGCCACGCTGCGGCACAGCGCGGCGGTAACGGCGGGGCAGTCGGGCGACATCCTCATGACGGTGCGCAACAGCGGCTGGGCGCGCGCCTTCAACCCGCGTGCGGTGCAGCTGCTGCTCAAGCACAAGACCACAGGTGCCGTCGTGCGCATCTCGCTGCCGGCGGTCGACCCGCGGACCTGGCTGCCCAACAGCACCAGCACCGTGTCGACGGCATTCACCGTGCCGGCAGGAACGCCAGCGGGTGCCTATGACCTGCTGCTCAGCCTGCCCGACGGCGCCGCATCGCTGAGCACCGACGTCCGCTACAGCGTGCGCCCGGCCAATGCGGACAACGCGGCCAAGGCCCAGGTCTGGGATGCGGCGTTGGGTGGCTTCCGCACCGGGACGACGTTGACCGTCCGTTGACACCAGGAGACCTGACCATGAAACCTTTGAAAACCCTCATCGCCACGCTGGCCCTCGCCACCGCAGCGCCTTTCGCGTCGGCCATCGAGATCATCGTGCCGGCCTATTTCTATCCGTCCTGGATGCCGTCGCTCAACGAGTGGCACCAGCTGACCGCCGCAGCACAACAGGGTGCGCAGGTCACGGCCATCATGAACCCGGGCAACGGGCCGGGCACGGCCTCCAACAGCGACTACGTGACAGCCGTCAACGGCTTTCGCGCGGCAGGCGGCAAGGTGCTGGGCTATGTCTACACCTGCTACGGCGTCAACCACTGCACGGCCGAAGTGCCGGCGACGCGGTCGACGGGCGAGGTGCTGGCCGATGCGCAGAAATATGCGAACTGGTACGGCGTCGACGGCGTCTTCCTCGACGAGATGGCCACCCAGCCGAACGCCTTGCCGTTCTATCAGACCGTCAGCAATGGCTTGAAAGCAGCGCACCCCGGCTGGGAGATCGTCGGCAACCCGGGCGTTGCGCCCACCGCCGGCTACACGGCGCTGGCCAACACGCTGATGAGCTTCGAGGGTTCGTACAGCGACTTCATCAACGGCTCTTTCCTGGGCGGCCTGACAAATGCGGCATCCACCGGGGCGATCGTCCACACCGTGATGACAGTGGCGCAGATGCAGGAGGTGATGGCCCTGGCCAGGCAGCACGGCCTGGGCGCCATCTACATCACGGACGGCACGATGGCGAGCGGCAACCCGTATCTGCACCTGCCGAGCTATTGGTCGGCGGAGGTGTCTGCGGCCGCCGTGCCTGAACCGGCATCGGCAGCCATGCTGGGCGCCGGCTTGCTGGCGCTGGTGGTCGGCGCGGCTCGGCGGCGTCGCATGTAGGCATCCGTCGGGCCGCTTCTGATTCACACTGCGTTTCTTAAGCAAGGAGTGAATCGATGGCAAAGGCAGGCAGGACGTTTTGGCGCGGCGGCATCGCTGCATGGTTTGTCGCGGGCTTCGCCTGTGCGGCGCAGGCTGGCCCGGTGACGGACTGCCCGCTCCGCGACGCACCTTTTTCCGTCGACAGCCCCCTCATCGATGTGCTGCTGTCGCCTCAGGCACTGGCCGTGTGGCCCGAGCGGTCGGTGCCTGAATGGATGGCGAAGACGGAGGTGCCCAGCTTCGCGGTCATCGTCACCGTGCGCTCCATGGCGAACCGCCCCGGCTTTTCAGTTGAAAAGCTGGACGCGGCACTCCGGTCCGTGGCCGTGACAGACGCCGACCGCATCGCCCGCTGCGCCCGCTACGACAACGACCTCCCGCAGGCCAGCGTGCCGCCCGGCTCACCCCGGCTGCTGATGTTCGAGAAGGTCAACGGCTTCCTGCACGGGCCGGCCGTGCAGGCGGCGCGCGAGGCCTTCCAGGCGATGGCGCAGCGGCGCGGCTGGTCGCTGACCGTCACCAACAAGGGCGGCGCAATGACGCCGGCCTTCCTGCGCCAGTTCGACGCCGTCATCTGGAACAACGTCAGCGGCGACGTGCTGACGCTGTCGCAGCGGGCGGCCTTTCGGGCCTATGTGGAAGGGGGCGGCGGCTTCGTCGGCATCCACGGCTCGGGCGGCGACCCGGAGACGTTCTGGGACTGGTATGTCGACACGCTGATCGGCGCGCGCTTCAAGGGCCATCCGATGGATCCGCAATTCCAGCAGGCGCAGGTCGTCGTCGAAGACACCGCCAGCCCGATTGCCGCCGGCCTGGGCAAAGGCTGGCAGATGAGCGACGAGTGGTATTCATTCAAGAACAACCCGCGGGCCAGCGGCGCGCGCGTGCTGGCCACGCTGGACGAGAAGACCTATGCGCCGGGCGACCTGACCATGGGCGACCATCCCATCGCCTGGACACGCTGCGTCGGCCGCGGGCGTTCGTTCTATTCGGCAATAGGCCACCGGCCCGAGGCCTACGCGGACCCGCTCCATCTGAGGCTGCTTGAGCAGGCCACCGAGTGGGCCGCCGGCAAGACGAAGGCCGCCTGCGAGCCTGGCCGGTAGGCCGCTGAAACGGCGTTTGTCCGACACCGTCGATGGCGCGCCCCGGATAGCGTTGCCCGCTGACTCATCTGAAGGACTTCCATGGCACTCACTCCACTGCTGCTTCTGCCCGGGCTGATGAACGATGGGCGCATGTGGGACCCGATCCTGCACGCGCTGTCGCGTGAGCGCCTGGTGGTCATCGGCCAGACGCACATCGCCGACAACATGGCGGACCTCGCGGCCGCCGCCATCGCCAACATGCCCGACGGGCCCTTCGCGGTCGCCGGCTTCTCGCTGGGCGGCTATGTCGCGCTGGAGCTGTGCCGCCAGGCGCCGGATCGCGTCGCCGGCCTGGCCCTGATCGACACCAGTGCACAGGCCGACAGCGCAGAGGCGAGGCAGAACCGCCAGCGCATCGTCGACGGCCTGGTCTCAGGCAGCAGCAGCTTTGCCGAGGCGATCGCGCCATTCCCGGCCAAGCTCTTCCACCCGGCGCATGCCGATGACCCCGGGCTGCGACGCCTGCTGGAGGGCATGGCGCGCAGCGTGGGGGAGGCCGGCTTCGTGCGCCAGCAGAAGGCGGCGATGGACAGGCAGGACCGGCGCGATGTGCTGGCCGCACTGCGCTGCCCGGCGCTGGTGGTCTGCGGCAGCGAAGACAAGGTCACGCCGCCGGAGCGAGCCGAGGAAATGGCACGGCTGTTGCCGGGCGATGTGGAGCTTGTGCTGGTGCCCGACTCGGGCCACATGACCACGCTGGAGCAGCCGGCCGCCGTCGTGGCGCCTTTCCAGCGCTGGTTGGCCAAGGTGGACAGCGCGCCGGCTTGATGGCCCGGGCTCAAGCCTGGCGCAGGTAGTCGACGAAAGTGAAGCTCAGCCCGTTCGCGCTGGTGCGCGGCTCGCGAGCGACTTCGCTGAACTGTTCGCGCGGCCAGGGCGGGAAATGCCGGTCCGCGTCGGGAAAGGCGGCGTCCACTTCGGTCAGGGCCAGTTTGTCGGCGAGCGGCAGCGCGAGGGCGTAGATCTCGCCGCCGCCGATGACGCAGACCTCGGGCTCGGCGCAGGCGGCCAGCGCAGCGTCCAGGCTGTCGAAGACCTCGGCGCCGGGCAGCTCGGTGGTCGAGCGGCTGACGACGAGGTTGCGCCGTCCCGGCAGCGGGCGGAACTTCGCGGGGATCGAATCCCAGGTCTTGCGGCCCATGACGACGGGCTTGCCCAGCGTGATGGCCTTGAAGCGCGCCATGTCCTCGGGGATGCGCCACAGCAGCGCGTTGTCGCGGCCGATGGCGCCGTCCTTCGCAACCGCAGCCACCAAAGTGATCGAGCTCATACCGCCACCGGCGCCTTGATCGCCGGATGCGGGTCGTAGCCGCTCAGCTCGAAGTCCTCGAACTCGTAGTCGAAGATCGATGCCGGCCGGCGCTTGATGGTCATCGTCGGCCAGGCACGCGGCTCGCGGGCGAGCTGGGTCTGCACCTGCTCCACATGGTTGTCATAGATGTGGCAGTCGCCGCCGGTCCAGATGAAGTCGCCGAGGGCCAGGTCGCATTGCTGGGCCAGCATCATGGTCAGCAGCGCATAGCTGGCGATATTGAAGGGGACGCCCAGGAAGATGTCTGCGCTGCGTTGATACAGCTGGCAGCTGAGTTTGCCGTCCGCCACATAGAACTGGAAGAAGGCATGGCAGGGCATCAGCGCCATCCTGGAGAGATCGGCCACGTTCCAGGCGCTGACGATGATGCGGCGGCTGTCGGGGTTGGTCTTGAGCGTCTTGACGACGTCGGCGATCTGGTCGATGTGACCGCCGTCCGGCGTGGGCCAGCTGCGCCATTGCACGCCGTAGACCGGCCCAAGGTCGCCGTCCTCGCGCGCCCATTCGTTCCAGATCGTCACGCCCCGTTCCTGCAGCCACCTGACGTTGCTGTCGCCGCGCAGGAACCACAGCAGCTCCAGCACGATGGATTTGAGGTGCACCTTCTTGGTCGTCACCAGCGGAAAGCCGGCGGCCAGGTCAAAGCGCATCTGGTGGCCGAACACGCTGCGCGTGCCGGTGCCGGTGCGGTCGCTTTTCTGCACGCCATGCTCGAACACATGGCGCATGAAATCTTCATAGGGCTGCGGAGGGCGGGGGGCGGTGCTCATGGGCGACATTCTCTCCGCTGAGGCACGGGCGGCACCCCTCAGCGGGTTCGGCCTGATCGCGGGCCGGTGCAGCTCAGCCCCCACAAACCGCGTTTCGTCACACCGACGCTGCGCGGCGAGCCGCAGATTTCTAGACTGCAAAGGTCTCGAAACTGAAGGTGTCTGGGGGAGTCATGCGCAAATCCGTGAAATTGGGTGGCATCGCAGCCGTTGTGCTGCTGGTGGGTGGTGCCGGCGTGGCGGTCATGGCGAGCAAGGGCGACGGCCCCAAGAAGCCCGGTGACGAAAAGGCCAAACCGGCGCTGGAGTTCGTGGCCAGCGAGGTCGTCAAGCCCGTGATCACCGCCATGCCGGGCCAGATCGAGTTCAGCGGCCCGCTGGTGGCACCTGGCTCGGTCGTCGTGCGGGCCAAGTCCAACGGCACGCTGCTGAACCTGGCGGTGGGCGAGGGCAGCCGCGTGAAGGCAGGGCAGGTGCTGGGCCAGGTCGACCTGGAGGAACTGCGTTACCGGATCGCCGAGCGCGGCGCGAGCGTCGAGGCGATGCGCGCCCAGATGGACCAGGCGGCCCGCACGCTCAAGACGAACGAAGACTTGGCGGCCAAGAATTTCATCGCTCAGACCGCGCTGGACAATTCCCGCGCCGCCTATGAATCCGCCCGCGCCAACTGGAACGCCGCCAAGGCCCAGCTCGACACCAGCCAGGTGACGATGCGCCAGGCGGCGCTCGTTTCGCCCATCAACGGCGTCGTCGCCAAGCGCCACGCGCTGCCTGGCGAGAAGCTGGCGGCGGAGCAGCAGATCCTGTCCATCGTCGACTTGGCCAAGCTGGAACTGGCCGGCCTGGTGGGCACGCATGAAGTGAGCCGCCTGCAGCCGGGCATGGCCGTGCAGGTGACGGTGGAGGGTGTGGACCAGCCGGTCGAGGCCAAGATCGCCCGCATCGCGCCGGCCGCCGAGCCGGGCACGCGCTCCATCGGCGTGACCCTGGTGCTGGACAACCCCAAGGAGCTCTACCGCGCCGGTCAGTACGCCGTCGCCAAGGTCGTGCTGCAGGACGACACCCAGCGCCTGACCGTGCCTATCGCCGCCATCAGCCGGAACTCCGGCCAGGAGCAGGTCTGGATGATCGAGAAGGGCGCGCTGGTGCGCCGTGTCGTGACGACCGGCCGGAGCGATGCCCGCGAGGGTCGCGTCGAGGTGCTGAACGGCCTCAAGCCCGAGGCCCAGGTGCTGGCCGCGCGCTTCGACAACCTGCGCGAGGGCGACGCCGCGCAGATCGTGGCCGCCAAGTCGGGCAAGGTCGCCAGCGCGGCCGCCTCGGCGCCGGCGCAGCAATAAGGAGCGCGCCATGTGGATGACCCGCGTTTCCATCCAGAACCCGGTCTTCGCGACCATGGTGATGGTGGCCCTGTGCGTGCTGGGCCTGTTTTCCTATTCCAAGCTGGGTGTCGAGCAGATGCCCGACATCTCCTTCCCCGGTGCTCAAGTGGACGTGCGCTATCCCGGCGCCTCACCCGAGGCTGTCGAGCGCGAGATTGCCAAGCCGCTGGAGGAGGCGCTGAACACGATTGCCGGCGTGGAGCGCATCCAGTCGCGCAGCTTCGAGGGCCGTGTGCAGGCGAGTGTCGAGTTTTCGCTGAACGCCGACATGGGCCGGGCGATGCAGGATTTGCGCGACCGCGTGGCCGCAGCGCAGGCGCGGTTCCCGCGTGACGCGAAGCCGCCGACAGTGCAGCGCTTCGAGAACGACAACTCGCAGCCCGTCGTCGTGATGGCGTTGCTGAGCCCGACGCGCGGCTCGCGAGAGCTTTCGATGATGGCCGACCTCATCGTCTCCAAGCGCCTGGGCCGCGTGGAAGGCGTGGCGAAGGTGGACGTGGGCGGCATGACCACCCGCGAGGTGCGCATCGACCTGGACCCGATGCGGCTGCGCGCCTACGGCGTGACGCCGGCCGAGATCGCCAAGGCGCTGGCCGAGGCCAACACCGACCAGCCCGTGGGCTTGCTGTCCGACCAGACCTCCGACGCCATCCTGCGTGTCGAGGGCCGCGTGAAGGACCCCAAGGCCTTCGGCCAGATGGTCGTCGCCCGCCGCGGCAACCTGGCGCTGACGCTGAACGACCTCGGCACCCTCGTCGAGCGCGAACGCGAGCAGGACAGCATCGCCCGCATCAACGGCCAGCCCGCCGTTAGCTTCAACATCTTCAAGCAGCAGGACGCCAACATCGTCAAGACCGGCGAGGCCGTCAAGGAGGCGATGGCGGAGCTGCGCAAGACGCTGCCCAAGGACGTGGAGCTGCGCATGATCTACGCCGCCAGCGACTTCGTGAAGGGCTCGCTGACCGGCCTGCAGCACACGCTGATCGAAGGCGCGCTCTTGACGGTCGCCATCGTCTTCCTGTTCCTGCACAGCTGGCGCTCCACCATCATCACGGGCCTGACGCTGCCCATCGCCGTCATCTCCAGCTTCATTGCCGTGCATGCCTTTGGGTTCACGTTGAACTTCATGACGATGATGGCGCTGAGCCTGTGCATCGGCCTGCTGATCGACGACGCCATCGTCGTGCGCGAGAACATCGTGCGCCACGTCGGCATGGGCAAGGACCATCGCCAGGCATCGTTCGACGGCACCAACGAGATCGGCCTGGCCGTCATGGCGACCACCTTTGCCATCTGCGCCGTGTTCGTGCCGGTCGCCTTCATGGGCGGCATCATCGGCAAGTTCTTCTATCCCTTCGGCATCACGGTGGCGGTGGCGGTGCTGGTCAGCCTGTTCGTCAGCTTCACGCTCGACCCGATGCTGTCCTCCGTCTGGCACGACCCGCCGAGCACGCGCATCAAGCACTGGCCCGTGATCGGCCATCTGATTCGCGGGACCGACTGGGGCATGGACCGCCTGCACGATCTGTACGCCAGGACCATCGACTGGGCGTTCTCCGGTCGCCGCTACCGCGTGTTCGTGCCGCCGGTTCCTGCGTACGGCCATCCCTTTGATGCCGAAGGCAAACGTGACAAGGCCGCCAAGCGCGTGTTCCGCTTCGCAACGCTGACACCGCGTGGCCTGGTGATGTGGGGCGCCGTCGCCAGCTTCGCCGCGGCGCTGATGCTGGCACCGCTGGTGGGCAGCGAGTTCGTGCCGCAGACGGACAACGGTTTCACGCAGGTCAACCTGCGCATGCCCGTGGCCAGCAGCATCGAGCGCGGCAGCGCCAAGGTCGCGCAGATCGAGGAGATCCTCAAGACCTACCCCGAGATCAAGACTGTGTCCTCCGTCGTGGGCAGCACCGGCGAAGGCCTGGCCACGGGCCGCAACCAGGCATCGCTGAACATCACGCTGACCGACCGCAGCGAACGCAAGCGCTCGCAGAAGGAGATCGAGGACGCCATCCGCGCCGACATCGCCAAGATCCCCGGCATCGAGGTCAGCGTGGGCTTTGATCGCCCGATCTGGATCACCCTGCTGGGCAACGACCCCGAGGTGCTGACGCAGGCGGCCAAGGACCTGGTCGAGCAGATCAAGAAGATCCCCGGTGCGGTGGACGTGGACACGACCGTCAAGCCCGGCCTGCCCGCCTTTGCCGTGCGCCTGAAGGACTCGGCCATCCGCGAACTGGGGCTGACGGCGCCGCAGGTGGCGTCCAGCCTGCGCGCCTACGTCAATGGCGAGATCGCGACCTACTGGACCACGCCGGACGGCAACCAGGTCGAGGTGCTGCTGCGCCTGCCGCGCGAACAGCGCGAGCGCATCGAGCAGATGGCCAAGCTGCCGGTGGCGTTCTCGGCCACGGGCGCGCCCATCACGCTGGACCAGGTCGCCACCATCGAGCCCGTGTTCAACCCCGAGGTCATCCGCCGCGAGAACCTGCAACGCCGCGAGGCCGTGTTCGCCGGCGTGCAGGGCCGCCCGGGCGGCGACGTGAACGCCGACGTGCAGAAGCTGATCAAGGCCACGCAGCTGCCCCCGGGCACCAGCTTCAAGGTGGACGGCGCCGGCAAACAGCAGGCGGAGGCTTTCAACGGCCTGCTGGCGGCCATGGCGCTGGCGGCCATCTTCATCTACATCGTGCTGGCCAGCCAGTTCGGCAGCTTCCTGCAACCCATCGCCATCATGGCGAGCCTGCCGCTCGCGTTGATCGGTGTGATGCTGGCGCTGCTGCTGTGGCGCTCGACACTGAACGTGTTCTCGATGATCGGCCTGGTCATGCTGATGGGCCTGGTGACGAAGAACGCGATTCTTCTCGTCGACTTCGCGAACCACGCCCGCAAGGCCGGCGCGACGGTGGCCGAGGCGCTGCGCGAGGCCGGCCTGATCCGCATGCGCCCGATCATCATGACGACGGCGGCCATGGTCTTCGGCATGCTGCCGATGGCCATCGCGCTGAACGACGGCGGCGAGATTCAAGCCCCCATGGGCCGCGCCATCATCGGCGGCGTCATCACATCGACGCTGCTGACGCTGGTGGTGGTGCCGGTGCTGTACAGCTATCTGGTGCGGGACAAGAAACCTGCGGCCAAGAAGGCGGAGCAGGGCGGTGCGAGTTCGCTGCCGCTGCACGGCATGCCTGGGGCAATGCCTGCCGACAAGGATTAAACGATCTCCCTCGAGCGCTTCAGCGCTTCGGGCCGGCTGCGCGAGTGGTCGGCTCTTTTTAATGACCGATGCCGAAATGCGTCGAATTACAATAGGCGGAAATGTAAGGAGAGGCCATGGCTGAATCCACCGTCACCGCCAAGGGCCAGACGACCGTTCCTGCGGACATTCGGGCCCTTATCGACGCCAAGCCGGGCACCCGTCTGGTGTGGTCCGCCATGCCGGACGGCACCATCATCGTCCGGGCCAAGACCAAGTCCATTCTGGACATGGCCGGCATGCTCAAGCCCCCCAAGGGCAAGCACGTCGGCGTCGACGACATGAATCCCTGGCGCTGAAGGGGGTCCGCGCGATGGCAGCGCTGGACACGAACGTGCTGGTTCGCTATCTCGTCGAAGACGACGCCGCGCAACTCGCCGCTGCGCGCCGGCTCATCAGTCGTTGCGTGGCCGAAGGCGTCACTCTGTTCGTGCCCGTCACCGTCGTGCTTGAGCTTGAATGGGTGCTTCGCAAGAGCTTCGGCTTTGCCAAGGATGACGTGCTGGTCGCGCTGTCGCATCTCTTTTCGGCAGCGGAACTAAGCATCGAATCGGAGCGTGCGCTGGAAGTGGCGCTGCAACTGTTCCGCCAGGGCTCGGCTGACTTTGCCGATTGCCTGCACATCGCCCTGGCCGCCCAGGCCAGCGAGCAGCCGCTTTGGACGTTCGACAAGGGCGCGGCCAAGGTGGATGGGGCGCAGCTACTGAAGGGATAAGTGCTGCGCTGCTGTTGGCCGTGACTGAACGAAGGTGCGATCGAGGCGCCCGGTGCTGCGCTGTCAATGGTGGCGTAGTCCCAGTGGGCTCGCGTTGATGCGAATCGCAGCGACCTTGAGTTCACCGCGAACAAGCCTCGCGCACGCATCCCCGCAACCAACGATGCGCCGCATCCCCGTCCATCCTCGGATGCCACAGCAGCGAGACGGTGAACGGCTCCCGCGCCAGCGGTAGATCGACAGTCAGCAGGCCATCGCGCAGATGGCCGGTGTGCCGCTCGGGCACCGTGGCAATCAGGTCCGTGGCGCGCGTCAGCGCCAATGCCTCGGAGAACCCCGCCACCGTGACGACGATGTCGCGGGCAAGGCCCAGGGCGGCCAGCGCCTCGTCGACAGGTCCTGACACCTTGCCGCGCCTTGAGATGGCGACGTGCCGGCCCGCCGCGTAGCGCTTCGCCGTTAGTTTGCCGCTCGCGAGCGCGTGACCTTGGCGGACGACGGCCACGAAGCGGTCGCGGAACAGCGCCTGGGCGCGCAGTTCCGGTCCCGTCGTCGAGCCGATGACGCCGGTCTCCAGATCCACGCTGCCGTCGCGCAGCGGCCCGCTGTCACGATCCGGCTTGGGTACGAAACGCAGGCGTACACCGGGCGCCTCGGCGGCGACGCGAGCGAGCAGGGCGGCGCCGAAGTTCTCGACAAATCCCTCGCGCGTGCGCAGCGTGAATTCGCGCTCCAGCCGGTCCAGCTTCAGCGCATCAGCCGGCCTCAATGCCGCCTGCGCTTCCAGCACCAGCGCCCCGATCCGCTCTCGCAACTCCAGCGCCCGCGGCGACGCCACCAGCCTACGCCCGGCGCGCACCAGCAGCGGGTCGCCGGTCGCCTCGCGCAGCCGGGCCAGCGACCGGCTCATGGCCGACGGGCTCAGTCGCAGCCGACGGGCGGCGCCGGCCACGCTGCCCTCGGCGAGCAGGGCGTCCAGCGTCAGCAGCAAATTGAGATCCGGATCTGACATGGCGTCTCGTGCAGGTATGAAGTGCAGATGATGCGTCTTCCGCCAGGCCCGGCCAATGTCTAAGGTCTGGGCATGAACACCACGACCCTCACCAATCCCGCTGAAACCGCCCCAGCGCGCCTCACTGGCGTGCTTGCCAGCCTCGCGCTGTGCACGTTGCTGCCGTCCCTGGCCATCAGCAGCGCCAACGTCGCCTTGCCGACGCTGGCGACGACCTTCCACGCCGGCCTGGCTCAGGTGCAGTGGGTCGTGCTGGCCTATCTGCTGGCTACGACGACGCTCATCGTCGGCGCCGGCCGGCTCGGCGACCTGATGGGCAAGCGCCGCCTGCTGCTGGCCGGCATCGCACTGTTCACGGTCGCTTCGGCACTCGGCGCACTGGCGCCCACGCTGCCGCTGCTGATCGCCGCCCGTGCGCTGCAGGGTGTGGGCGCCGCCGCCATGATGGCCTTGACGATGGCGATGGTGGGCGCGGCCCTGCCCAAGGCGCGCACAGGCAGCGCGATGGGGCTGCTGGGCACGATGTCAGCGGTCGGCACGGCGCTGGGGCCGTCGCTGGGCGGCGTGTTGATCGGCACGTTCGGCTGGCAGGCTGTCTTAGTCGTCAATCTGCCGCTCGGCTTGCTGGCCCTTGCCATGGCCTGGCGTTGCCTGCCGGCGGACCGGCAGGAGGGCGGTGCAGCGGGCTTCGACGTCCCCGGCACGCTGTGGCTCGCGCTGACTTTGGCGGCCTATGCGCTGGCAATGACACGCCATGTCGGCTGGCTCGCCGCCGCTGCGATGGGCGTGCTGATCTTCTTGCGCACCGAGGCGCGCGCCGCGTCGCCGCTGGTGCGGATGGACCGCCTGCGCGACCCGACCCTGAGCGCCGGCTTGGCCATGAACGCCCTCGTGTCCGCCGTCATGATGGCCACGCTCGTCGTCGGCCCCTTCCACCTGAGCGGCGCGTTAGGCCTGGGCGCGGTCACGGTCGGCGCGCTGATGTCCATCGGCCCCATCGTGTCAGCGCTCAGTGGCGTGCCGGCGGGACGCCTGGTCGACCGTCTCGGCGCGCGACGCATGACGCAGGCCGGTCTTGCGCTGATGGCGCTCGGCTGCCTTCTCATTGCCGTGCTGCCAGCATCGCTTGGTGCCATCGCCTACGTCGGCCCACTCGTCATCGTCACGCCGGGCTATGCGCTCTTCCAGGCCGCCAACAACACCGCCGTCATGGCCGATGTGGCGGCCGAGCAGCGTGGGGTCGTGGCTGGCCTGCTGACGTTGTCGCGCAACGTGGGCCTCATCACCGGCGCCTCGGCCATGGGCGCCGTGTTCGCTGCGGGTGGGCTGCGGTTGAGCTTCGTGGTGGGCACCGCGCTGGTCCTGCTCGCCCTCGTTTTGGCCAGTCGGCCATCAAACGAGAATCGTTCTTGTTAGCATGCGGCCTCTTCAATTCCTTGCCGAGCCCTGTCGATGCTGCGTCGTGCCCTGCTCTGTGTTTCCCTCTCCCTTGCGGGCCTGAGCGCCGTTGCCCAACCCGCCAAGGAGGCCGTGCTCAATGTCTACTCGGCGCGGCACTACCAGACGGACGAAGCGCTCTACGCCAATTTCACGAAGCAGACCGGCATCAAGATCAACCGGCTGGACGGCAAGGAGGACGAACTCGTCGAGCGCATCCGCAACGAGGGCACGGCCAGCCCGGCCGATGTGCTCATCACCGTGGATGCCGCGCGGCTCGAGGTGGCCGACAACCTCGGCCTGTTCCAGCCCGTCAAGTCCAAGCTGCTGGAAGAGCGCGTGCCCGCCGGGCTGCGCACGGCCACCTGGTTCTCGTTCTCGACCCGCGCCCGCGTCATCGTGCACAACAAGGCGGCCGTGAAGAGCGACTGGGTGCAGACCTATGAAGACCTCGCCGACCCACGCCTGAAGAGCCAGGTCTGCGTGCGTTCGGGCTCGCACCCCTACAACCTGTCGCTCGGCGCGGCGCTGATCGCCCACAACGGCGAAGCCAAGACCGAGGCCTGGGCCAAGGGCTTGGTCGCCAACTTCGCGCGCGCGCCCAAGGGCGGCGACACCGACCAGCTGCGCGCCGTGGCCGCCGGCGAATGCGGCGTGACCATCTCCAACAGCTACTACCTGGCGCGCCTGATGCGCTCCACCAAGCCGGAGGACCAGGAGGTCGTGAAGGCGTTGGGCATCGTCTGGCCCAACCAGAAGACTTGGGGTACGCATGTCAACGTCTCCGGCGCCGGCGTGCTCAAGCACGCGCCCAACAAGGAAGCGGCCGTCAAGTTCCTGGAGTACCTGGCCAGCGACGAGGCGCAGGGCTACTTCGCCAACGGCAACAACGAGTGGCCGGTCGTGAAGTCGGCGGTCATGAAGAACCCCGCGCTGGACGCGATGGGCAGCTTCAAGCCCGATGCGCTGCCCATCGGTGACCTGGCCAAGACGACCACTGCCGCGCAGAAGGTGTTCGACAGGGCGGGTTGGAAGTAAGTCAAGTCGATGGGTGGTGGGTGCCGCGCACGATGTGCCGGCACAGCACCACCATCGGCAGCAGGCCGACGGCGACGATGGCGAGCGCCGAGGTCGAGGCCTCGGCCAGGCGCTCGTCCGACGCCAGCGTGTAGGCCTGCGTGGCCAGCGTGTCGAAGTTAAAGGGGCGCATCACCAGCGTGGCGGGCAGCTCTTTCATCACGTCGATGAAGACCAGCAGCCCGGCCGTCAGCGCGCTGCCGCGCAGCAGTGGCAGGTGCACGCGCCACAGCGTCTGCGCGGGCGTGTGGCCCAGCGTGCGCGCCGCCTGCTCCATGCGCGGCGTGATGCGCGCCAGGCCCGCATCCATGGCCTGCAGCGCGGCGGTCAGGTAGCGCACGACGCAGGCGTAGACGAGGGCGGCGATCGTGCCGGTCATCAGCAGCCCGGCGTCGATACCGAAGCTGCGCAGCAGCGCGGCGAGCGCGTGGTCCAGCTGCGTCACCGGGATCAACACGCCCACCGCGATGACAGACCCCGGTAGCGCATAGCCCAGGCCGGCCACACGGTGCGCCCAGCGCGTCGGCGCGCCCTTGTCGACGCGCGCCGCATAGGCGATCAGCAACGCCAGCGCCGTGGCCAGCAGCGCCGTGGCGCCGGCGACGAGGATGCTGTTGCCGGCCAGCGTGAAGAAGCGGGCGCCCCATTGCGCATCGCCTTCGGTCAGCGCCATGTGCAGCATCACGCCCGCCGGCAGCAGGAAGCCGCCCGCCAGCGGCGCCGCACAAGCCAGCAGCGCCAGCACCGCACGTGGCCCGCGCAGCGGCACGCGCCCAACGCCCCGGCTGCGCAGCGTGCTGTCGGCAAACCGCGAGCCGCCGCGCGACAGCCGCTCCAGCGCCAGCACCGCGATGACGAAGGCCAGCAGCACCATCGCCAGCTGCGCTGCGGCCGTGCGGTCGCCGAGCGAAAACCAGGCGCGGTAGATACCGGTGGTGAAGGTCTGCACGGCGAAGTACGACACCGTGCCGTAGTCCGCCAGCGTCTCCATCAGCGCCAGCGCCACGCCGCCCGCAATGGCCGGCCGCGCCAGTGGCAGCGACAGGCGGCAAAAGGCCTGGAACGGCGACAGGCCCAGCGTGCGGCCCACCTCGATCATGCCGCCCGCGCGCTCCATGAAGGCCGTGCGAGCCAGCATGTAGACGTAGGGGTAGAGGACCAGCGAGAACATCGCCACGGCGCCGCCGAGCGAGCGCACATCGGGGAACCAGTAGTCGCCGCGCCGCCAGCCAAAGCTCTCGCGCAGCCAGCCCTGCACCGGGCCGACGAACTGCAGCAGGTCGGTGTAGGCATAGGCCATCACGTAGGCCGGCATGGCCAGCGGCAGCAGCAGCGCCCACTCGAAGGTCGCGCGTCCCGGGAACTCGTAGCGTGTCACCAGCCAGGCCGCGCCGACGCCCAGCGCCGCCACGCCCGCGCCGACGCCCACGCACAGCCACAGCGTTGCAACGACATAGTCCGGCAGCACCGTCGACAGCAGGTGCCGCCATGTGCCGGCGGTGCCGGGCGAGAAGACATTGACCGCCACCGACAGCAGCGGCGCGGCGATCAGCGCGGCGGCCACCAGGGCCAGTGCGCGCAGCGAGGGCAGGCGACGTCGGGGCGTTGTGGCGGGGAGGTTCAGGGCCGATTGCATTGCGGGCAATTATCATGACCGCGACCCGCTCGACATGACCCCATCTCCCGACACGCCGCCCTGGCTCGCCCTCGACAACATCGACATCGCCTATGGCGCGCGCACGGTCGTCGAGCGGCTGTCGCTCACGCTCAAGCGCGGCAGCATCGGCTGCCTGCTCGGCCCCTCGGGCTGTGGCAAAACCACCGTGCTGCGGGCCATCGCCGGCTTCGAGGCGGTGCATGCCGGCGAGATCAGGCTCGATGGCGAAAGCGTCAGCCGACCCGGCTACCAGCTGCCGCCCGAGCGACGCCGCATCGGCATGGTGTTCCAAGACCATGCGCTCTTTCCCCACCTGACCGTGGCCGAGAACGTCGGCTTCGGCCTGCGCGGCCTTCGCGGGCTGGGCGAGGCCAAGCTGCGCATCCAGCAGATGCTCGACACGGTCGGCCTCGCGCATGCGGCGGCGCGTTATCCGCACGAGCTGTCGGGTGGCCAGCAGCAGCGCGTTGCATTGGCTCGCGCGCTGGCGCCGCGGCCGCAGCTGCTGCTGCTCGACGAGCCCTTCGCCAACCTCGACGTGGAGCTGCGCGAACGGCTGGGCGCCGAGCTGCGGGGCCTGCTCGCGCCGTCTGGCACGACGGCGCTGCTGGTCACGCACGACCAGCACGAGGCCTTCGCGATTGCCGACGAGATCGGCGTCATGTCGGAAGGGCGCATTCAGCAATGGGACAGCGCCTACCAGCTCTACCACCGCCCGGCCAACCGCTTCGTGGCGGACTTCGTCGGCCAGGGCGCCTTCCTGCCGGCGCAGGTCGAGAGCGAACTCGAGTTGCGCGTGGAACTGGGCATCGTGCGCAGTGCGACGCCGCTGCACGGCAGCGCCGTTGACGTGCTGCTTCGCCCCGACGATGTCGTGCATGACGACGACAGCCCCATCACCGCCGAGGTGATCGCCAAGGCCTTCCGGGGTGCGGAGTTCCTGTACACGCTGCGCCTGCCCAGCGGCGCGACTGTGCTGTCTGTCGTGCCCTCGCATCACAACCACGCCATCGGCGAGCGCATCGGCATCCGGCTTGAGCTGGACCACGTCGTCACCTTCCCGCGTTGACAGCGCGGCCGGCGGGCCGCTACATTCGCCCCCGCTCCGGGGTGCTCGGGGTCTGGCCTGCCAGACCTCGACGCTGAGACAGTCAACGAAGACTGAACCCGTGAACTTGAACCGGTTAGTACCGGCGTAAGGAGAGCGCATGCCTCGCGGCGTGCGGGCGCGGCCACTTGATATGGCGGTGCCCTCGCACACCCACAGGCGGCCCCCCGGAGCACACCTTCAGCTGCCCCAGGAGACCGCCGTGAACGCCCCCGAACAAAACATCTCGCTCGACGAGCGCCTGTCGCTGACGCGCGCGCCTTTTCCGGCCTCATCCAAGATCTATGTGGCTGGCAGCCGGCCCGACGTGGCCGTGCCCATGCGCGAGATCGCGCTGACCAACGGCGAGCGCGTGGTGCTGCATGACACCTCCGGCCCCTACACCGACCCTAACGCCCAAGTTGACGTGCGCCGCGGCCTGCCGCCCATCCGCTCCAGCTGGGTGGCGGACCGCGCCGACACCGAGGCATACGCGGGCCGCACCCGCGTCGCGCTGGACGACGGCGGCAAGGAGGACAACGAGCGCATCGCCCAGCTGCGCGCCGAGGCCGCCGCGCTGCAACGCCAGCCCCGCCGCGCCCAGGCCGGCGCCAACGTGAGCCAGATGCACTACGCCCGCCGCGGCATCGTCACACCGGAGATGGAATACGTCGCGCTGCGGGAGAACGGCAGGCGCGAGTGGATGCGCGAGTACCTGTCGGATGCCGAACGCGAGCAGCGCCTGCGCGGCGACCCGCTGGGCGCCGCCATCCCGGAAATCATCACGCCGGAGTTCGTGCGCCAGGAGGTGGCCCGCGGCCGCGCCGTCATCCCGGCCAACATCAACCACACCGAGCTGGAGCCGACCATCATCGGCCGCAACTTCCTCGTCAAGGTCAATGCCAACATCGGCAACTCGGCCGTCACGTCCAGCATCGAGGAGGAGGTCGAGAAGCTGGTCTGGTCCATCCGCTGGGGCGCTGACACGGTGATGGACCTCTCCACCGGCCGCAACATTCACACGACGCGCGACTGGATCGTTCGCAACTCGCCGGTGCCCATCGGCACCGTGCCCATCTACCAGGCGCTGGAGAAGGTCGGCGGTGTGGCCGAAGACCTCTCCTGGGCCGTCTTCCGCGACACGCTCATCGAGCAGGCCGAGCAGGGGGTGGACTACTTCACCATCCACGCCGGCCTCCGCCTGCCGTTCATCCACCTGACGTCCAAGCGCCGCACCGGCATCGTGTCGCGCGGCGGCTCCATCCTCGCCAAGTGGTGCATCACCCATCACCGCGAGAACTTCCTGTACACGCACTTCGCAGAGATCTGCGAAATCATGAAGGCCTACGACGTGACCTTCTCGCTCGGCGACGGCCTGCGCCCCGGCAGCGGCGCCGATGCCAACGACGAGGCCCAATTTGCCGAGCTCAAGACACTGGGCGAACTGACCAAGGTGGCCTGGAAGCACGACGTGCAGACCATGATCGAAGGCCCGGGCCACGTGCCCATGCACCTCATCCAGGCCAACATGGCCGAGCAGCTGAAGCACTGCGACGAGGCGCCGTTTTACACGCTGGGCCCGCTGACCATCGACATCGCGCCGGGCTACGACCAAATCGCCTCGGCAATAGGCGCGGCCATGATCGGCTGGATGGGCACGGCCATGCTCTGCTATGTGACGCCCAAGGAGCACCTGGGCCTGCCGGACCGCAACGACGTGAAGCAGGGGCTCATCGCCTACAAGATCGCCGCCCATGCGGCGGACATTGCCAAGGGCCACCCCGGCGCCCGAGCGCGCGACGACGCGATGAGCAAGGCGCGCTTCGAGTTTCGCTGGCACGACCAGTTCGCATTGGGGCTGGACCCCGACACGGCACGCGACTATCACGACGAGACCTTGCCCAAGGACTCGTCCAAGGAGGCGCACTTCTGCTCGATGTGCGGGCCGAAGTTCTGCTCGATGAAGATCACGCAGGACGTGCGCGATTACGCCGCGACGCGCGGGCTCGAGGCGGCCGATGTGGTGGCCGACGGCATGGCGCGCAAGTCCGCCGAGTTCCGCAAGGGCGGCGGCGAGCTCTACATCCCCATCAAGCCGCAGGCGTGATGCAGATCGCCATTGCAGGCGCCGGCGTCATGGGCCGGCTGCTGGCCTGGCAGCTCGCGCGGGCCGGGCACCGTGTGACGGTTGTGGACCGCGCCGAAGGGCCGGCACAAGCCGGCGCGGCGGCCTTCACGGCGGCGGGCATGCTGAGCCCGCTGGCCGAGCAGGCGCATGCAGAGCCGGAGATCGCCACGCTGGGCTGGCGGTCTCTGGCGCTGTGGCCGGCCATTGCCGACGCGCTGGGCCAGCCCGGCCTCGTCAGGACCGACGGCAGCCTGCTGCTGACGCACGGCGGCGACGAGGGCGCCGCGCAGCGCGTGCTGGCGCGGCTGGGCGACGGCCCGGAGCCGCTGAACCGCGCCGCGCTCCACATGCTGGAGCCCGAACTGGCGCCCGGCCTCAAGGCCTGGTGGCTGCCGGGCGAAGGCCAGTTGCTGCCGCGCGAATTGCTGCTGGCGTTGGCGCAACAGGCGCCCGGCGTCGAATGGCTCTGGGGCCGCCGCGCGGTCGTGGTCCGTCCCCATGTGCTTGAACTGGACGATGGCCGTCGCCTGGATGCCGATCTCGTCATCGACACGCGCGGCCTCGGCGCCAAGCCCGACAGCCCGGACCTGCGCGGCGTGCGCGGCGAGATCCTGTGGCTGCATGCGCCGGGCGTCGTGCTGAACCGCCCCGTTCGCCTGCTGCACCCACGCCACCGCGTCTACCTCGTGCCCAGGCCGGGCGACGTCATCGTTGTCGGCGCGTCCGAGGTGGAGAGCGAGGACCGCTCTCCCGTCAGTCTGCGCAGCGCCGTCGAGCTGATGGCCGCGGCGCACAGCGTGCTGCCGGCGCTGGCCGAGGCGCGCATCGTCCACATGGACACCAACCTGCGCCCGGCGCTGCCGGATCACCGCCCGCGCATCAAGCATGAGCCGGGGCTGCTGCGCATCAACGGACTGTTCCGCCACGGCTGGCTGCTGGCGCCGGCTTTGTCTGAGGAGGCGCTTCGCCATGTCTGAATTCACCTTGAACCACCAACTCCAGCCCTGGCGCGAGGGCCTGAGCGTCGCGGTGCTGCTGGCCGAGCAGGGGAGGGCGCCGGATGCCGTCGCCACCGCGCTGAATGGCGCCTTCCTGCCTCGTGGCCAGCGCGGCACCACGCTGATCCAGCCCGGCGACGAGCTGACGCTGATCCAACCCATCACCGGAGGATGACGATGTCGTCCCTGACCCTCTACGGCCACGCGCTGGCCAGCCGCTTCCTGCTCGGCACGGCCGGCTACCCCTCACCCGACATCCTTCGCCAAGCCGTTCACGCCAGCGGTGCCCGCGTGCTGACCGTGGGCCTCAAGCGCACGCTGGCCGCAGCCGGCGACAACGGCTTTGTCGCCACCATCCGCGAGACGCTGCGCGAGACGGGCGGCCACCTGTTGCCCAACACCGCCGGCTGCTGCACCGCGCGCGAGGCCGTCACGCTGGCGCAGATGGCGCGTGAGCTGTATGACACGCGGTGGATCAAGCTCGAAGTCGTCGGTGACGAGCACACGCTGCAGCCCGACCCGTGGGAGCTGGTCACCGCAGCCGAAGCGTTAGTGAAGGACGGCTTCCAGGTCTTCCCCTACTGCACCGACGACCTCGTCACCTGCCGCCGCCTGCTGGACGCGGGCTGTGAGGTGCTGATGCCCTGGGGCGCGCCCATAGGCTCGGGGCAAGGCCTGCTCAACCCCTTCGCGCTGCGCACGTTGCGCGATCGTCTGCCCGGCGTGCCGCTGATCGTGGATGCCGGCATCGGCGCGCCGTCGCACGCGGCCCAGGCCATGGAGCTGGGCTACGACGGCGTGCTGCTGAATTCGGCCGTTGCGCAGGCCGGCGACCCCGTCCGCATGGCCGCTGCCTTCGGCCAGGCCATCGAAGCCGGGCGCCTGGGCTTCGAGGCCGGCGTGATGGCCCGGCAGGACATGGCCGTGCCCAGCACGCCGGTGGGTGGCAGGCCCTTTCTGATTTCATGACGAAACCCATCATCTGGAGCATTGCCGGGCTGGACAGCGGTGGCGGCGCGGGGCTGTCAGCCGACCAGCGAGCGGCGGACGCGATGGACGTTCATTTGTGCCCCGTCGCCGCCGCGTTGACGGCGCAGAACAGCGTGGCCGTGGAGGCCGTTTTCCCCGTACCGCCCGAGCAGTTGGATGCGCAGCTCGCGGCGCTGGCGCAGGACCTGCCCCCCGTGGCCATCAAGACCGGCCTGCTGGGCGGCGTCGAGCAGGTGCGCGTCGTCACGCGCTGGGTCGACCGGCTGCGCGAGCGTGGGCCCGTGGCCCTGGTCGTCGACCCCGTGCTGCGCGCCTCCACCGGCGCCAGCTTTGCAGATGATGACTTGCTGCGCGCCTACCGCGAGGAGCTGCTGCCGCGCGCCACGGTCGTCACGCCCAACCGGCGCGAAGCCGAGCGCTTGGTGGGCGAAGGCTGCCCGCAGCAGCAGGCGCCTGCATTGGGGGTGGAGACAGTCTGCATCACGGGCGGCGACGAGGTCGGCGCGTTGGCGGTGGACTGGCTGATGAGCCCGCAGGCCAGCGGCTGGCTCGCGCTGCCGTGGCGCGCCGCGCGCAATAACCACGGCACGGGCTGCTGCTTTGCAACCGCATTGGCCGCCGCGATTGCCAGGGGTTTTGTGCCCGCTGACGCAGCCGTGCTCGCCAAGATGCTGACGACGTCGGGCCTGTCGAAGGAATCGTCGCCCGGTGCCGGCGCGGGCCCCGTCCGGCCCGTGGCCGGCTTCATCACCGATGCCAGCCTGCTGCCGGCGCTGTTCGATCACCCGCCCACCGCCTGGCCCGCTCGGCCCGCTCGGCCCTTTGGCCCGCCGGCCGTCGAGGGCGTCTACGGCATCACCGCCAGCGGCGCCCATGCGGCCGATCTGTTCGATGCCGGCCTGGCCACCGTGCAACTGCGCCTGAAGCGCGCCGAAGGCGAAAGCGGCGCCGCCTGGCACACCCGCCTGGCCGCCGAAGTGCAGCCGGCCCGCGACGCCGCGCATCGCCACCGCGCGACCTTCATCGTCAACGACCATTGGCGCGCGGCGCTCGCCCTGGGCGTCGACTTCGTCCACCTCGGCCAGGAAGACCTGCTGGCGCTCGATGCCTCGGCCCGGTCCGACCTCGCCCAGGCCCGCGCGCGCGGCCTGCGCCTGGGCCTCAGCTCGCACAGCCTGTGGGAGCTGGCCCGCGCGATGGCCTGGGCGCCCGACTACATCGCCTGCGGCCCGGTCTGGCCGACGCTCACCAAGGCCATGCCCTGGCGGCCGCAGGGGCTGGACAACCTCGCCTGGTGGGCGGCGATGTCACCGGTGCCGGTCGTCGGCATCGGCGGCGTGCTGGCGCCCGAGCAGCTGATACAGATCGCGACCTGCGGCGCCAGCGCGGGCTGCGTGGTGCGCGGTTTGCTGGACCTGCCGGCTCGCGAGTGGCGGAACGCCTGGCGCAGCGGTGCGGGCATGCCGCTGACGGCGGAGGCCGGCTGGCCTCATCCCTCGCTCAAGGCCTTGTAGACCAGCAGCGACGCGTGAGCGTCGTTGGCGGCGTATTGCAGCTGCTGCGGCGTCAGCGTCCGGTTGGCCCAGTTGGATGTGGTCGCCTTCTTGGACTTGGCGAACCGCCGGCCCAGCACGACGGCCACGGCGACCTTCAATCCGACCGCGTCCTTGAAGCCCAGCCGCTTCACGAGCTGCGAAACATCGATGGACTGGCCCAGGTTCAAGCCCAGCTTGCGTTGGATCTGCGGCCGGTCCGAGGCCAGGCCGAAGCCGACCTTGACGACCTCGTCAGACTCGATCATGGCCTGCAGAAAATCGTGCACGCCCGGCGTGGCGGTCTGCACGATGAAGGCATCGGTCAGCGTGGCGAACTGGATGACCTCGGGGCCGGTCTGAGGCATGCCGGCGACGAAGGTCGGCTTGCTCTCGGTGTCGAAGCCGACATGCCCGGCCTGCCGCAGCGCGGCTTCAGCGAACGCCAGCTGCTCGGCGGTCTTCAGCACATGGATGCGGCTGGCCGGCAGCGCTGCGTAGGCCGGCATCGCCGCGATCTGCTCGAGGGTGGGGCGCTGCAGCGGTGAGGGTCTGTGCATGCAACAGTATGGCCGCGCCGGTTGGTCTCTTCAGTCCTTCAGCCCGCGCTGCCACAGCCGGTCCGCCGCCTCGAAGATCGTCTTGCCTTGAAGTGACTCGGGGTCGCGTGCCAGAGCGAGCCAGTCCAGCGTGTCGTGGTGGCTGCCCGGCACCAGCTCGGCCGAGCGCTCGGCCATCAACCAGGCGTGCAGCCGCGTGTACAGCTCGGGGTGGTGCTGGCGTGTCCAGGCCAGTCCGACGAGATCGCCGTAGCCTTCCTCGCGGCGGGTGGAGCGCATGTCGAGCCAGGCCTGCCGCATGTCGGGCGACAGCATGTCGGGCACCTGGGCGGCCATAAAGCCGGCCGGCAGGCGGTACCAGGCACCGTCGAGATAGCGACGGCAGTGGCCCAGTTCGTGCGCGGCCATCAGCTCCAGCGCGGCGGCACGCAGTTCGGGGTCGAGCCTGTCGATCTGGCGCTGGCCCTCGGGGTTGCCGCGCATCGAGAACACCAGCTTGCAGCGGCCGTCCGCATAGCCGAGCGACAGCGGCGCAGCGCCGGGAGCGTCCTGCGGCTGCACGACGAGGTCCAGCGGGAGTGCCAGGCTCTGCTTGGCATGCAGGACGACCGGCCAGACGCCCTGCAACCAGCGGGTTTCGAGCGAGGTGAGGTCGGCGGTGTGAGCGCTCTGCGACAGCGCGGCGGACAGCAGTGCGATGAGGATGGGCAGTCGGCGCGGCACGTCGGAGGCTCCTTTCAGAGCATCTTCGGCGGGCAGATGTGCCGCTTGACGGGGGCGCTGGAGGTGGGTCGTGAACTATGGAGACCAGTTCCTTACGAAGCTGTAACCGCAGCCCTGAGCGGATCGTCAATCCATCACGACCGGCGTGAGAACCCTGACGGATCAACTGCGTGAGCGTTCTCGGCAAGGCCCGGCGCCGGCCGCGTCTCGTCGCTAGCATCGTCCGCTTCGCAAGACAGCGCCTGCGGGCGGCCACGATGATGAATCCCTCGTTCCACCGCCGGCAGCTGCTTGCCGCCGCATTGCTGGGCGCCGCGCTGCCCGCCCTGTCGGCAGTTGCCCAGCCCGAGCCCACCAGCTGGCGCGATGCAGTCACCGGCCGGCGCATCGTGCGCGTGGACGACAGCCCCGGCAACTACGGGCTCTACTTCAACTACAACCCGTTCACGCCGCAGGGCGACCTGATGATCTACCTCACGGCCGAGGGGATACGCGTGGCCGACACGCGCAGCTGGCAGACGCGGCTGGTGCTCAAGGGTCCCGTGGACCGGCTGCTGTTCGCCGGGCCGAAGTCGCGTTCGGCCTACTACACGACGCGCGACGCGAGCGTGGAGGAGGGTGGCCCCTTCACCGTCTGGTCGGTGGACCTGGACAGCGGCAAGACGCGCCGGATTGCAGACCTGCCGGGCGGGCGCATCCAGACCATCAATGCCGACGAGACGCTGCTGGCCGGCGCCTACGAGACCGAGCCGCCGCCACCTGCGATCGCTGCCCAGGGCAAGCGTGACCCGGCAACGGGCTCGCCCTCGTATGCGGGCGTGGGCGCCGACGGCAAGCCGCTGTCCTTTGCCGCAGCCAAGGGCAAGTGGATGGCCGACCGCCTGGCTGCCCGCGTGCCGATGGAGATGTACAGCGTGGCCATCCGCAGCGGCGAGCGCAAGCCCATCCACCGTGCGACCGACTGGCTGAACCACCTGCTGTTCTCGCCCAGCGACCCGACGCTGCTGATGTTCTGCCACGAGGGCCCCTGGCACGAGGTCGACCGCATCTGGACCATCCGCAGCGACGGCAGCCAGCTCACCAAGATCCACACCCGCACGATGTCCGGCGAGATCGCCGGGCACGAGTTCTGGGGCAGCGACGGCAGGACGGTCTGGTACGACCTGCAGATGCCGCGCGGCGGCATGACCTGGCTGACCGGGCGCAACCTCGCCACCGGCGAACAGTGGCGTTATGAAGTGAGCAAGGACCAGGCTTCCTATCACTTCTCGCAGTCGCCCGACGGCCAGCTGTTCTCGGGCGATGGTGGCAATTCAGGCAAGTGGATCAGCCTGCTCAGGCCCGTGGTGCGCGAGAAGGTCGTGCCCGGCCTCATCACGCCGGGCCGCCTGGAGACGGTGCGCGTGGCGGACCTGAGCAAGCAGGACTACACGCTGGAGCCCAACCAGCACTTCACGCCAGACGGCAAATGGCTGGTCTATCGCGCCAACGTGGAAGGCAAGCCGGCCATCTACGCGGTGGAACTTGAGGCGCCTCGCCCGGACTCGGCGCGCTGAACGCCGGAGGGCCCCGGTCGTACCTGGCGCTGCCGTTGCGGCGCGCATGCCGTCATGGCTGCGTCTTGTCTGACGCAGCGTTGGCGGAGCCGCGCCTAGGCTCGCGCCATGACTCACTACATCGGCACGGCGGGCTGGTCCCTGCCGGCGGCGCATGCCGGCGCCTTTCCGACCGAAGGCTCGCAGCTGGAGCGTTATGCGGCGGTGCTGAACGGGGCGGAGATCAATTCCTCCTTCTACCGGCCGCACCGGCCGCAGACCTACGAGCGCTGGGCGGCCAGCACGCCGCCAGGCTTTCGGTTTGCAGTGAAGCTTCCAAAGACGATCTCGCACGAGGCGCGGCTGGAGGGCGCCGGCGAGGCCTTGGCGCGCTTTGTCGGCGAGGCCGGCGCGCTGGGCAGGAAATGGGCGGTGCTGCTGGTGCAGTTGCCGCCTTCCCTGAGTTTCGATGCTCGTGTGGCCGGCCGCTTCTTCGACGACGTGCATGCGGCTTTCAGCGGCGCCATCGTCTGCGAGCCGCGGCACGAGAGCTGGTTCAAGCCCGAGGCCGAGCAGTTGATGCGCACCAGCAAGGTGGCGCGCGCTGCGGCTGACCCGGCGAAATTTCCTGCTGCCGAAATGCCGGGCGGACATCCATCGGTCTTCTATTTCCGCTGGCACGGCTCGCCGCAGATGTACCGGTCGCCCTACGACGAGGCCTGGTTGCAGGAGCGGGCCAGTGTGTTGCAGGCACTGCCCAAACGCGTCGCGCGCTGGTGCATCTTCGACAACACGGCCTCGGGCGCGGCTTTGGGCAATGCGCTTCAGTTGCGCGAGATGCTGTGAGCGGTGCTCCGTGCGCCGGCGCACTTCACGAGCAAGGTCACTGAGACGGCTGGGTCGTCCGCAGTGACGTGGCTTCAGCTGCGTGCACCTTTCGAGCGGAGTCCCTTGCGATCTCTATCCTTTGCCGCTGTGCCCACGTCACCCGTCTTCGCGAAGTTCCTGCTGTGACAGCCAACAGTCGACAAACCATACTGTTCCAGCGCGGTCGTCCACCCGGCGCCGCAGGCGACATCTGCTATTGCTTCAAGCACCGTTCGCTCGCCATCACCAGTGGGCATCCGGACCAGAACACGACGAACGATGACTTGAGGCTCAGGAAACGCAAATGGCTTGAACTGCTGCGCGCAACGTACATGGGGTTGCGTTCCAGCGAGCTCGGACTTGCTGATGACGATGAAGTCGACGCGCCCCAGACACAGCTTGTGCAAGTTGCTGACGTGGTCCGCCGTGTCCTCGCGCTCCAGCTTGCCGGCCTCGATCGCGGGACCCAGCAGGCGGTAGATGTGCCCTGAGACGCCTCCGAGCTTCAGACCGTGCAGGTCATCCAGGGCAGCTACTTTCAACGGTCGCACGCTGACCAGCAGGTTTTCGTCGACCATCACCGGGACAGACCACGCGCCGCCGCGCTGGGCCGGCGCCGCCAGGAATTCGGGGGCGAGGAACAAGGCCACGCCTGAGAACGTCCGGTTTCCGAGCGCCATCTCCAAGCGACGCCGAGGGAGGATCTCCAGACGAAGCTCCGGGCGCCTGGCCAGTGCCTCGTTCAGCAGATCCACGAAGGTTCCTGCCAGGCCGGCGCCTCGTTCATTGCCAGCCGGAACATAGGGCGGCTGACCATAGCTATTCACAGCCGGCAGCGTCGGGCCAGCCAACGACTGTTGGGCAGCGATCACGAGAGCCAGTGCTGCCGCGCGCAATGCCACCTTGACCATGGACACACCCCCTGTTGGCATCGGTGCCTGGCTGCTCATGAGAGCGATTCCACACATTCAGAGCTGGATGGTGGATCTGCGGCGCGCCACGAGCTGCCAGAGCGCATGCGCCTACCGGGTAGGACATCGCGCGCCGTGCCTGCTGACGCTGGATGACCAGCTGCCGGGTCAGGGCTTGTTTACCAGTTGCAACCCTTGCCGCGTGCCGCGTCGACGGCCAGCGGCACGACGGCCAGGATGCCCGCGCCGCTGTAGGCCTTGCGGCAGTCCTTGTTGGCGGCGTCTTCCATCGCCTGCTCCAGCTTCGACTTCCGATCGGGCGGTGGCGGGATGAGGTCGATGACGCCGGTGCTGCGCTTGGCGGACATGTCGCCGCGGGGCAGCGACAGGTTCAGTGGCGTGCGCGCCGGCGTGCTGGCGGCGGCGGTGGGTGGCGAGGGCGGCGCGGGCAGGTCCGGTCCCAGGCGCGAGCCAGCATCCGGCGAGCCGGCCGAGGCCTTGGGTGCGGCATAGGGGTTGGCCGTGGGGTCACCGCGCGCCGGGCCTGCCGGTGCGTTGACCTGGCCGGGCAGGGCGCCCGTCAGCTCGGACAGCGTCGCCCCGGCCGGCGCGGCTACCGCCGCACGGGCGTTGGGGGCAGGCTGCAATGGCGCGACGGAACTGCCGCCTTCGGCCGCTTCCATGCGGCGTACCGGCGTGGGCAGGTCCTGCGTCGCTTGCAGTGCCGCCGTTGGCGCGGCCGGAGTGCTCGCACGCAGCTCGCTGGAGCGGGCCAGCGGTGTAACGGCGCCGTCATCGGCCGTCGCCGATTCGAGGCGCTGCACCGGGGACGGCAGCGGCGTCGCCGGCGTCAGCGAAGGCGTTGCGGCGGTGTTGGCGCGCAGCTCGGCCGGCCGGGGCAGCGGGGTGGCAGCACCGACGGCGGCAGGGGCTTCGAGCCGGTGAACCGGCGCCGGCAGTTCGGCGCCAGGTGCCAGGGTGGCCGTGGGGGCGGGCAGCATGCGCAGGTCGGCGGGTCGGGGCAGCGTGGCGGCGGCCGGCGTGGCGGGTGCGGCCTCCAGCCGGTTGACGGGCGCGGGCAGGTCGCTGGCCACCGGCGACCGTTCCGCCGCGCGGCTGGGCGTGCGCAGGTTGGCAGCGGGCTGCACCGGCGTCACTGCAGCCTCGGGCAGCGCCTCCAGCCGGCCGAGTGTGGCCGAGGGCAGCTCGGGCGTCGGCATCTGCGGTGGCGCGCTGCGCGGGGCCGGGCTCAGGTCCTGGCGCTCCACCGGGCGAAAGCCTTCGGGCAGGTCGAGGGTGGCGGTGTTGGGGGGCGCAGGGGATGCTTCGTCGGTGCGGGCGGCCTCGGGCGGCACCTCCTGCGGGTTGAAGCGGCCGACCTCGGCGGCGCCGGGCGCGGGGCCGGTCGGGCGCTGCGGGGTTCCGGCACCCGCCGTGCCGGCTTCAGGCGATTGGGCCGGCGGGGCGCTGGCATCACCGCCGCTCTTGCCGAGCAGCTTGACGGTCAGGCTGCCCCACACGCCCTGGCCGGGCGCGGCAGTGCCGGTGGCGTTGCCAAACATCAGCACCAGCCAGACGTGCAGCAGCACGGCCAGCAGCAGGCAGCGCTGCAGCTGGCGGGCGTCGGGCGGCGGGCGGCGGAGGGCTACAACAGTCACTGCGGGCGCATTGTGTGTCAGCCCGCCACCGCCTTCGTGAGAGGGGCATTGCCGATGTGTGACGGTCGACAACGTTGTCCAATGCCAAGAATTGCCTACCCGACGGACCGCCATGATTCGCTTCGCTTTCTCCGCCTTTTCCGTGCCCACGCTGGGCCGTGCGGCGCTGACCTTGGCGGTCGTGCTGGTGATGGCATGCGGCGGCGGCGGCGGCACGGCAGAGGCGGCTGGCGCCAGCCCCGTCACTCCGGCTACACCCGGCACGCCGGCCGCGACGACCTGCGCCAACCCGACGACGGTGATGCCCAACCAGAGCAGCAGTGCGCTGCCCTTCTGCGCCTCCCTGAGCGCCGACCCCGATGGTGATGGCCAGGGCAGCGAGGGCGGCAAGGCCTGCCAGATGCGCACCGGCTTCGACATCACCGCCGCAATGGGCAGCGGCTGGAACCTGGGCAACACGCTGGACGCGACGGGCCAGACCGCCGACACGCTGGCCGACGAAACGAACTGGGGCAACCCACGCACGACGCAGGCCATCGTTGACGCCGTCAAGAAGGCTGGCTTCAGCTCGCTGCGCCTGCCGGTGAGCTGGGACGACCATGTCTCCGGCAGCGGCTGGGCCATCCACAAGCCTTGGCTGGACCGCGTCGAGGAGGTCGCCGGCTATGCGCTGGCCAGCGGCATGACGGTCATCGTCAACATCCACCACAACGGCGGCTGGGAAGCGCCGACGCTGGCCAACGAGGCGCGCGCTGCCGACGTGCTCGGCAAGCTGTGGCCGCAGATCGCGCAGCGCTTCGAGAAGTACGACCACCGCGTCGTCTTCGAGACGATGAACGAGCCGCGCGTGTCGGTCGCCGGCGTGGACGACTGGTGGGGCAAGCCGGAGTACTACGCCGTGCTGAATCGCCTGAACGTGGTGGCACTGAACGCCATCCGCGCCACGGGGGGCAACAACCTGCGCCGCCTGGTCATGCTGCCGGGCTATGCGGCCACGGCCACGGCCGAGCAGACCAACGCCATCGTGCTGCCGAAAGACAAGAACATCGCGCTCTCGGTGCATGCCTATTCACCATACGACTTCGCGCTGAACCAGAAAGGCGGCTCGGTCTTCAGCGGCCAGGCCGAGCTGGACGAGATGTTCACGCGGCTGAACACCAAGTTCATCCAGAACGGCACGCCGGTCGTCATGGGCGAGTGGGCATCGACCGACAAGAACAACCTCGCCGAGCGCGTCAAGCACGCGGCCTACTTCGCGCGCGGTGCCCGCAAGGCCGGCATCCCGGCCTTCTGGTGGGACAACGGCAACATGGTCTGGAGCGCCACGTCCACCGACATCATGGGCGTCATCGACCGGCGCACGCTGGCGGTGACCCGGCCGGAGATCGTCGACGCCATCATGTGCGCGGGCCGCTGATCGGCCTCAGGGCCACGCGGCCATCGTGTGGGTGACCGGCGACAGCCAGCGCCCCTCCGCCGTGACGCTGCGTTCGACGATGTGCGTCGCGCCGCCGGCTTCGCGGATCAGCACCGTGGAGCAGCGCGTGCCGTAGCCGACATCAGGCATGCGGATGAAGCGCGGTGACAGCAGGCGCTCGCGAGCCAGGCCGACGCCGGTGTCGGGCAGGGCGGCATCGGGCGCGGGAGTGGGGTCGGCCAGCGCGGCGATAAGTCGCTCGATCAGGTCGGCGGCATCGGCCGCCCCTTCAAGCGCCTCGGCCATGCCGGCGCGCAGGCCGATGGTCTTGGGCCAGGGCGTGTCGAGTGCTGCATTGGACAGCGTGTGGATGCCGGCGCCGAGCGCCACGGGCGCAGGCGCGCGGTTGCTGAGCCAATGCCAGTCGTTGCGCGTCAGATCGGCGGTGACGAGATTGAAGCCGTTGAAACCGTCGGGCAGTTGCTGTGTGAAGGCGGGCACGGTTTCCTTGCTGTCGAGCCAGTCCACGACGAGGGCGCCGCGTGACGGTGCATCCGGGTTCTGCCGGCCCGGTTCGCGCACGTTCGTCAGCAGCGCCAGCCGGCCGGCACGCGTCAGGCCGAACCAGGTGCCGCCAGCGCTGAGGTCGCGGCCGGCGAGGATGTCCGGCTGGCCGGCCCACCAGGCCATCGGCGCCGCCGCGCGGGCGAAGAACTCGTCTCTGTTGGCCGCAATGACGAGAGGAAAGCGCGGATGGGCGTTCAGCGCGAAAGCGGCGAGACACATGGCTTGAGCCGCGTCAGCACTCGACGATGTTGACCGCCAGGCCGCCGCGCGCCGTTTCCTTGTACTTGGTCATCATGTCGGCGCCCGTGTCGCGCATGGTCTTGATGACCTTGTCCAGGCTGACGAAATGCGTGCCGTCGCCACGCAGCGCCATGCGCGCCGCGTTGATGGCCTTGACCGACGCGATCGCGTTGCGCTCGATGCAGGGGATCTGCACGAGGCCGCCGACCGGGTCGCAGGTCAGGCCCAGGTGGTGCTCCATGCCGATCTCGGCGGCGTTCTCGACCTGCTCCGGCGTGCCGCCCATGACGGCACAAAGCGCGCCCGCCGCCATTGAGCAGGCCACCCCCACCTCGCCCTGGCAGCCGACCTCGGCACCACTGATGGATGCGTTTTCCTTGTAGAGGATGCCGATGGCCGCAGCGGTCAGCAGGAAGTCGACGACGCCACGGTCCGTGGCGTGGTGGACGAAGCGCGTGTAGTAGTGCAGCACCGCCGGCACGATGCCCGCAGCGCCATTGGTGGGCGCCGTGACGACGCGGCCACCGGCGGCGTTCTCCTCGTTGACGGCCAGCGCGTAGAGGTTGACCCAGTCCATCACCATCAGCGGGTCGCGCAGCGCGGCCTCGGGGTTGGCGGTCAGGTCGCGGTGCAGCTGCGCGGCGCGGCGCTTGACCTTGAAGCCGCCCGGCAGGATGCCTTCGGTCTTGCAGCCGCGCGTGACGCAGGCCTGCATGACGCCCCAGATCTTCATCAGGCCGGCGTCGATCTCGGCCTCGCTGCGCCAGTGGCACTCGTTGCGGCGCATCAGTTCGGCGATGGAGATGCCGTGGCGCTGGGTCAGCACCAGCAGCTCGTCGCCGGACTTGAAGGGGTAGGGCAGCACGGTGGTGTCGGGCGCGATCACCTTCTGCTTGCTGCCGTCCGCGGCCACCTCGTCGCTGACGACAAAGCCGCCGCCGACGGAGTAGTAGACGCGGTTGGCGATCTCTGCGCCTTCGGAGTCGAAGGCGATGCAGCGCATGCCGTTGGCGTGGAAGGGCAGCGTCTCACGACGCTTGAAAATCAGGTCCTTGGCTTCGTCGAACTTGACGGCTTGCTGGCCAACCAGGTTCAGGTCGCCGGCACGGATCGTCTCCATCAAGGCCGGGATGGCCTCGATGTCGACGCTGTCGGGTTCATGCCCGGCCAGACCCAGCAGCACCGCCTTGTCGCTGCCGTGGCCCTTGCCGGTGGCGCCGAGCGAACCGTAGAGGATGACCTGCACCCGCGCGACGTTGGGCAGCAGGCCGTCGTGCTGCAGGCGCAGGCCGAACAGCCGCGCCGCGCGCATCGGCCCGACGGTGTGCGAACTGCTCGGGCCGATGCCGATCTTGAAGAGGTCGAAGACGGAAACGGCCATGTGTGCCTCGATTCAGTGGCGGGCGGCTTGTGGCCGCCCGAATCTGCGGAGATCAGAAACCGGTTCTGCCGGACTGATCTGAATGGAGCGGGTTGCTTCAGGCCTCTTCGTATTCGCTCAAAGGCACGCAGCTGCAGAACAGGTTGCGGTCACCCCAGACGTTGTCCACACGGCCCACTGGCGACCAGTATTTCTGGCGGCGCAGCGAGGGCAGCGGGAAGGCGGCGGCTTCGCGGCTGTAGCCATGCGTCCACTCGGTGGCGCTGACGACCATCGACGTGTGCGGCGCATTCACCAGCGGGTTGTCCTCGCGGCTGACCTTGCCCGACTCGACGTCCGCGATCTCATGGCGGATCTGGATCATCGCGTCGATGAAGCGATCCAGCTCGGCGCGGGACTCGCTTTCGGTCGGCTCGACCATCAGCGTGCCAGCGACCGGGAAGCTCAAGGTCGGTGCGTGGAAACCGTAGTCGATGAGGCGCTTGGCAACGTCTTCTGCACTGACGCCGCTCGTTTCCTTCAGCGGCCGCAGGTCCAGGATGCACTCGTGGGCGACGCCGCCGCCCTTGACGCCATCAATGCCGCCGCTGAAGTGGATGTCGTAGTGGTCGCTCAGTCGTGCCGCGACATAGTTGGCCGACAGGATGGCAACCTCGGTGGCCTTCTTGAGACCCTCGGCGCCCATCATTCGGATGTACATCCAGGAAATCGGCAGCACGGCCGCGTTGCCCAGCGGCGCGGCGCTCACCGCGCCGATGTTGGTCTCCTTGCCAAGGCCCGCCGTGCGGTGTGCCGGCAGGAAGGGCACGAGGTCGTCCACCACGCAGACCGGGCCGACGCCGGGGCCGCCGCCGCCGTGCGGGATGCAGAAGGTCTTGTGCAGGTTCAGGTGGCTCACGTCGCCGCCGAACTCCCCGGGTGCCGCCACGCCGACCAGCGCATTCATGTTGGCGCCGTCCACATAGACGCGGCCGCCGTGGGCCTTCACCATCGCGCAGATCTCCTTCACGTGCGTGTCGAACACGCCGTACGTGGAGGGGTAGGTGATCATGATCGCGGCGAGCTTGTCGGCGTGCTGCTCGCACTTCGCCTTCAGGTCGACGAGGTCAATGTTGCCTTCCTTGTCGCACTTGGTGACGACCACCTGCATGCCGCACATCTGCGCGGAAGCCGGGTTGGTGCCGTGGGCGCTCTCGGGGATCAGGCAGACGGTGCGATGCGCCTCGCCACGCGACTCGTGCCAAGCCTTGATGGCCAGCAGACCGGCGTATTCGCCCTGCGAGCCGGCGTTGGGCTGCAGGCTGATGCCGGCGTAGCCGGTGCACTCGGTCAGCCAGTTCTGCAGCAGCGTGTCCAGCTCGGTGTAGCCGGCCAGCTGGTCCTGCGGAGCGAAGGGGTGCACGCCCGCGAACTCGGGCCAGGTGATGGGGATCATCTCGGCCGTGGCGTTGAGCTTCATCGTGCAGGAGCCCAGCGGGATCATGCTGCGGTCCAGCGCCAGGTCCTTGTCCGACAGGCTGCGGATGTAGCGCAGCATCTCGGTTTCGCTGTGGTGGGTATTGAAGACCGGGTGGGTCAGGTAAGCGCTGCTGCGGCGCAGGTGTGTCGGGATCAGGCTTTCGACGCCGGCGGCGAACTCGTCGACCTTGGGCGTGGTGGCACCAGCGGGCGCCAACCAGCGCCAGATGGCTTCAATGTCGGCGCGCGAGGTCGTCTCGTCCAGCGCGATGCTGACGTGCTTGTCGCTGTGCCTGCGCAGATTGGCCTGAGCAGCGACGGCCTTGGCCGTGACGGCCGCGGCGTCGCACTCCACCAGCAGCGTGTCGAACACCTGTGGCGTCAGCACCTTGACGCCCATCCGGGTCAGGCCGGCATGCAGGATGGCCGCGTAGCTGGCCACGCGCTCGGCGATGCGCTTCAGGCCTTGCGGGCCGTGATAGACCGCGTACATGCTGGCCACGACGGCCGGCAGCACCTGGGCCGTGCAGATGTTGGACGTGGCCTTTTCGCGGCGGATGTGCTGCTCGCGGGTCTGTAGCGCCAGACGCATGGCGGGGTGGCCTTGCGCGTCCTTGGACACGCCAACCAGGCGGCCGGGCATTGAGCGCTTGAACTCGTCCTTGCAGGCCAGGAAAGCGGCGTGCGGGCCGCCAGCGCCCATCGGCATGCCGAAGCGCTGGCTGTTGCCGGCGACGATGTCGGCACCGAACTCGCCGGGCGAGACCAGCAGCGTGAGCGCGAGCAGGTCGGTGCAGACGATGAACGCGGCCTGCTTGGCGTGCGCCTGGTCGGCGAAAGCCTTCAGGTCATGGATGAGGCCGGTGGTGCTGGGGTACTGGCAGACGACGGCGAAGTAATCGTTCTCGGCCATCAGCGTGGGTGCCATGCCGACCTTGACGTCGATGCCGAGCGGCGCGCAGCGCGTCTGGATGACCTCGATGGTCTGCGGGTGCACGTCGCCGGCGACGATGAGCGTGTTGCTCTTGCTCTTCACGCCGCGCTTGGCCAGCGTCACCGCTTCGGCTGCGGACGTGGCTTCGTCCAGCATCGAGCCGTTGGCGATGTCCATGCCGGTCAGGTCGGTCACCATCGTCTGGAAGTTCAGGATGGCTTCCATGCGGCCCTGCGAAATCTCGGCTTGGTAGGGCGTGTAGGCCGTGTACCAGGCGGGGTTCTCCAGGATGTTGCGCAGGATGACGCCCGGCGTGTGCGTGCCGTAGTAGCCCTGGCCGATAAAGCTCTTGTAGACCTTGTTCTTGCTCGCAATCGCCTTCAGCTCGGCCAGCGCGCCGGCTTCGGTGATCGGCGCCGGCAGCTTCATGCCTTGCGAACGACGGATCGACTTGGGCACCACGGCGTCGATCAGCGCGGCGCGGCTGGCCACGCCGACGGCGGCGCACATCAGGGATTCATCGACGGCATCCGGCCCGATGTGGCGGGCGTGGAATTCGGAGGCGTCTTCGAGTTGAGAAAGCGGCGTCGGCATGGCAGGTCTGCTTCGAGGAATTACAGGGTCTTTAAAAGGGCGTCGTAGGCGGTCGAGTCCATCAGCGCATCGAGCTGGCCGGGGTTGCTCAGCTTGACCTTGAAGAACCAGCCGGCCTTGAGCGGGTCGGAGTTGGCCAGCGCCGGGTCGTCGCGCAGGGCTTCGTTGACCTCGGTGATCTCGCCATCGACGGGCATATAGACGTCGGCTGCGGCCTTGACGGACTCGACGACGCCGGCGACTTCCTTCTCCGCGAAGGTCTTGCCCACTTCGGGCAGGTCCACGAAGACCACGTCGCCCAGCGCATCCTGCGCATGCACGGTAATGCCGACGGTGGCCGTGCCATCGCCGTGCACGTCAAGCCATTCGTGATCGGGGGTGTACTTGATGCTCATCGCGTTCAGCCTCTGTAGTAGCGGTTGGGGGTGAAGGGGGTAGGGGAGACGACCATCGGGGTGCGCTTGTCGCGCACGATGGCGAAGACTTCGGTGCCAGCGGCGGTGTGGGCCTTGTCGAGGTAGGCGAGGGCGACCGGCTGGTTGACCGTGGGGCCCAGCGTGCCGCTGGTGACGACACCGACCTCGGTGCCGTCGGCCGTCACGATCCGGGCGCCTTCGCGCACGGGCATGCGCTCCTTGCCGGTCAGCCCGACGCGCTTGCGAGCAGCACCATTGGCGAGCTGCTCATCGATGACAGCAGCGCCCGGGTAGCCGCCGGCACGCGCGCCGCCGGCGCGGCGGACCTTCTGGATGGCCCAGGTGATGGAGGCCTCGACGGGCGTGGTCGTTTCATTGATGTCGTGGCCGTACAGGCAGAGACCGGCTTCCAGGCGCAGCGAGTCGCGCGCGCCGAGGCCGATGGGCTTGACCTCAGCATGGCTCAGCAGCTTGCGGGCCAGCGCGACGGCGTCGTCCTCATGCACGGAAATCTCGTAGCCGTCCTCGCCGGTGTAGCCCGAGCGGGTCAGGAAGGTCTCGATGCCGTCGAGCTTGAAGAAGCCGCCAGTCATGAACGTAAGCTTGGCGACGTCGGGGTTCAGGCGGGACAGCACGTCCACCGCCTGCGGGCCTTGCAGCGCCAGCAGCGCGCGCTCGGGCACGGGGATCACTTCGCAGCGCGCGCCGATGTGCTTTTGCATGTGCGCAATGTCCTGCTCCTTGCAACCGGCGTTCACGACGACGAAAAGGTCGTCGGGGCGCTTGCAAACCATCAGATCGTCCAGCAGGCCGCCCTGCTCGTTCGTGAACAGCGCATAACGCTGCTTGAAGACGCCCAGGTCGACGATGTCGACCGGCACCAGGGTCTCCAGCGCCGCGGCGGCGTCCGCACCGACCAGCCGCACCTGGCCCATGTGCGACACGTCAAACAGCCCCGCAGCAGCGCGCGTGTGCTTGTGCTCGGCCATCACGCCGGCGGGGTATTGCACCGGCATGTCGTAGCCGGCGAAGGGCACCATCTTGGCGCCGAGTTCGACGTGAAGGGCGTGAAGAGGCGTTTGCAGCAAAGAGGACATCAGAGCTCCGACGGATTTCGGGTGTGGATGTCCTCGCTGTCCGGGATACCTGAGAGATTGACAAGGCGGTGTGCAGTCCCGCGCAAGCTTGCCCCTTCGGTGGACCGATTCAAGGATCGGCCTCTCTCCAGTGAGGAACGCCGCCAGTGTCAGCCACTGGGGGCGTTTTGTCAGTCCTTTTGCCTGAGCGTTCGAGCAGTTACGCCCTGCGCCTTCGGCGGCCCCCAACATCACCGGGGCGCTCTCCTGACAGAGCCGGCATTCTAGCCACGCTCATGCCCGTCGGCACGCAGGCCGCCGGTCCTTCGCTCGGCGTCGGACAAGCCGCAGGGCTTGTCCTCGGTCCGAGCTCAGTCGCCCAGATGGCCCGACTCCAGCGCCTCGCTGTCGATGGGCATGGTCTTGCCGTCGGTGCCGTCGAAGAACAGCGGCTTGCGGGCTTTGGCGACGGGCGCGACCTGGTTCATCGTCATGGCGTCGAACAGCCGACCGTTCTGCATCACCTGCGCGATGCGGTCGCTTTGCCGGATATCGGCCAGCGGGTTGCCGTCAATGACGACGAGGTCGGCCAACTTGCCGGGCTCGATGGAGCCCAGGTCCTTGTCGAAACCGAAGTTGCGCGCCGGGTTGATGGTGGCGGTGCGCAGCGCCTCGTGGGGCGTCATGCCGCCGAGCACGAACATCCACATCTCCCAGTGCGCGCCCAGGCCCTCGCGCTGGCCGTGCGCGCCGATGGAGGTGTTGACGCCCGCGCGTGACAGCGCCGTCGCCGTGCGGGCCACGCGCAGGATGTTGAAGTCCTCCTCGGGCGCGGTCTCGCGGCGCACCGCGCGCGGCTCCAGCACGGAGCGCGGCACGTAGCGGCTCAGCAGCGGATGCTTCCAGACCTCCGTGCGGGCATACCAGTAATGCTCGCCGTCCAGGCCGCCGTAGCCGACGTTCAGCGTCGGCGTGTAGCCCACCGCCGTCTGGCTCCACAGCTGCTTGACGTCGTCCCACACCTCGGCCAGCGGCAGTGAATGCTCCACCGTCGTGTGGCCGTCCACCACCATGCCCATGTTCATCTGGAACAACGAGCCCCCCTCGGGCACGACCATCATTCCTGTGCGGCGCCCAGCCTCCAGCACCTGCTGGCGCTGGTCGCGGCGCGGCTGCTGGTAGCTCTTGACGCTGATGGCGCCCTCGGCTTTCTGGCGGTTCAGGTGAGTCAGCGCGTCATCCAGGCTGTTGATGTTGGACGTGACAGGCGTTTTTGCGCCGTAGAGGATGGTGCCGGTCGAGTAGATGCGCGGGCCCAGCACGAGGCCGGCGCGCTGCATCTCGCTCTGGGTGAAGATGGCCGCGCTGTTGTTGGACGGGTCGTGCAGCGTCGTTACACCGAAGGCCAGCGAGGCGAGGTTGATCCAGCTCTGCTGCGGGATCAGCCCGCCGTCGTTCATCGCGCCATGCCAGTGCGCGTCGATGAAGCCGGGCACGATGGTCTTGCCGTCGGCGGCGATGCGCTTGGCGTCGGCCGGGATGGCGATGTCCTTGCCGACCGCGACGATGCGGTTGCCGTCGACGATGACCGTGCCGCCCTCGATGACTTCATCGCCCTTCATCGTCACGATGCGTGCACCGGTCAGCGCGATCTTGCCGCTCGGCCTGTCGCTGGCCTGCTCGAAGCCGATCTTTTGCGCCGTGGCCTTGTCCTTGCTCTCGGCATTGGCGGTGAACAACTCGTCGCCTAGCGTGAAATGCAGCCGCTTGCTGTCGCCGCTCCAGTGCAGGCCTGAGCCCGCGTTGACGTCCAGCTGGCGCACCGGCAGCGCGTCCATCTTGGCGCCGACAGTGAGGGTCCTGCCGGCCTGGCCCTGCACATTCGGCAGCGGCGTCACATAGGCGTGGAAGCGCTCGACGAAGCCCAGCCACTGGCCATCGGGCGACACGCTGTATTCGCTGGCCACGTCGCTGCGCGCCACCTCGGTTTCGCTGCGGTCGCGCAGGTTCAGGCGCGTCAGTGCAAAGCGCTGTTCCACCTCGCTGGGGCTGCTCGTCTTCGTGAAGAACAGCTCGTCGCTGCGCGCGCCGAACTGCGCGCCGCTGCCTTCCTTGGCGATGCGCTCCGCCTTGCCCGAGCCATCGGCCGCGGCGAGGTAGAGGCCGGTGTCCAGGCTGTACCAGGGGCTGGTCAGGCCGCCGCCCTTGATCTTGCGGTAGACGACCTGTTGGCCGTCCGGCGACAGGCGCGGCTCCAGGTATTTGCCGGGCTCCTTGACGAGCACAGTCTCCTTGCCGGTGGCCATGTCCAGGCGCCGCACCGTGCCCTGCGTGTCATCGCGCCAGGTCGCGTAGACGATGGATTTGCCGTCGCGCGACCAGCTCGGCGCGAACTCGAAGGCCTCGTCCTGCTTCGTCAGCCGACGCGGTTGACCGTCTGGCAAGTCCTTGACGTAGAGCGAGCCCAGCGCCGAGTAACTGACGCGCCTGCCGTCCGGCGAGACCTGCGCACCGCGCAGCTGGTGCACGGCGAACTTGTCCGGCGCGACGTTCTGCGCAAAACGCATCGGCTCGCGCAGCTCGCGCGTGTCCTTCACATGGAAAGGAATGTCAGCGGCCGTGCCCTTGAACGGGTCCACGCGCCAAATCTTTCCCTCGGCCCAGACAACCAGTTCCTTGCTGCCCGGCATCCACGCGAAGCTGGGGTAGACACCCCACATCGCCCAGATCTCCTGCAGGTCGCGCGACAGGCCGCTCCAGGCCGGGCGCTCGACACCGGTGCTCAGGTCCTTCAGGAACAGCGTGCTCTGGTTGCGCACGCGGCGCACGAAGGCGAGGTACTTGCCGTCCGGCGACGGCGTCGGCCGCACGGCGCCGCCGGCGCCTTGGACGAAGGCCTCCACGGACCCATCCGACAAGTCCTGCCGGTAGATCCTGTAGATCTCGCCGTTGCTGTTCTTGTTGTATTCAAAGACCCGGCCGGGCGTCGCGTCCTGCGAGTAGTAGAGGTACTTGCCATCCGGCGAGATGGCCGGCTCGCCGAGGTCCTTCTGCCAGTTGGGCTTCTCGTTGAGCTGCACGCCCTTGTTCTTGGCCGCCTCACCGTCGATGTGGAACAGCCAGATCTCGCCTGACCCCGCGCTGCGCGTGCCGGTGTAGTGCTTCCGCGCCAACAGGTATTTGCCGTTCGGGTGCCAGGCCGGGTTGTTCAGCGTGCGGAAGTCCTCCGCCGTCACGGCGCGGGCGCCGCTGCCGTCCACATTCATGACCCAGACGTTGTCGCCGCCGCCGGCGTCGCTGAGAAAGGCGATCTGCTTGCCATCGGGTGAGAAGCGGGCCTGCTGCTCCCAGGCGATGGAATGCGTCAGCGGCCTGGCCTCGCCGCCAGCGATGGGCAGCGTGTAGAGGTCGCCCAGCAGGTCGAACACGATCGTCTTGCCGTCGGGGCTGACGTCCACGCTCAGCCAGGTGCCGGTCTTGACGTCGATGCTGGCCGTCTTGGCCACGCCGGGCGGCGCGTTGACGTTCCAGGCGGGCGTGGAACTGGGCTTGGGCGCATCCTGCGCGTTCGCAGCAAGGGCTGCGGCCAGCATCAGGGCGGGGGCGGCGGTCAGACGGAGCATGGAGGAGGGGTGTTTGAAAGACCAAAGCCTTCGATGCTAACGAAGGAAGACTTGCTCTTCCGTTCGTCACGCCCGGTCGTTGCGTTTCACTTCGCGTAGAAGTCGGCCTCTCCGGGCGGGCGCGACTTGAAGCGCTTGTGCAGCCAGAAGTACTGGTGCAACTGCCGCCGTGCCATGCCTTCGATGATGGCGTTCATGCGCGTGGCGTCGGCCGCGAGGTCGTTGCTCGGGAAATGCTCCAGCGGCGGCTCGATGACCAGCGTGTAGCCATCGGCATCGCGGCGTGGGTAGCAGGGCAGCACGGCGGCGTTCGCGACGGTCGCCATGCGTGACAGCCCGGTGATGGTGGCCGCGGGCACGCCGAAGAAGGGCACGAAGATCGAATCGCGGTGGCCGAGATCCTGGTCGGGCAGGTAGTAGAGGCGGTAGCCGTCCTTCAACGCGCGCAGCAGCGGCCGCGAGCCGTGATGGCGGGCGAACATGACACCGGAGTTGAAGCGCGTGCGCTTGGCGAGGAAGAAGGCGTCCAACCAGGGGTCCTTCTGCACCGAGTAGAAGCCGGCGACGGGCGTTTCCAGCGAGACGCGCACGCCGGCCAGATCCAGCCCGGTGAAGTGCGCCGCCAGCAGGATGGCATTGCGGCCCTCCAGCGCGCGCAGGTGTTCCACGCCTTCGATGCGCATCAGGCGTTGCAGGCGTTCCTTCGAAGAGAACCAGCAGTAGCCGTACTCCAGCAACATCTGCACCATGGCGACGAAATGCCGGCGCAGCAGCTTGCGGCGGGCGGCGGGTGTCCAGTCTGGCAGCGCGAGCCGCAAGTTCACTTCGCCGATGTGCCGGCGCGACGTGGGCACGGACGCGACAAGGTTGCCGATCAGCCAGCCCAGCGCCGCCAGGGCGCGGAACGGTAGCCAGCTCAACAGCCAGAGCAGGCCCACGACCAGCTTCATGCCCATGCGCTGCCCTCAGAAAAAACCATTCGTGCCATCACCTGCAACCCTTGTTCTAGGGGCGGCATCGTAGTGGCTACGCGATTTCTCGATCCACCAGCACCTGCACTGCCTCGGCGAGCAGGATTCCACCCAGGCTAGCCGGAAGCAGGCGAGGGCGTCTGTGGTCGCGAGGATCCGTGCAATGCAGGCACGACGGCTGATTCGGGTCGGCCCTCGACCAGGCTTTGCCAGCGTTCCCGCAGAATCCGTCAAGACCACCGACGACGCGGCAGGGGACACAAATGGCGCAACAGAGCAGACCGGCTAAGACCGCCGCGATCAACGCGGCCTTCAGGAAGGTCACCGGCGGCGACTCGAAGCCGCGCGTCGATGCAGACGACCTGGCGCGGGTCAACCGCCTCGTCCTCCCCGTGGTCCTCGTTGCTCTGGCCGCCGCAGCCTGGGTCGGGTGGCGGGCCGACTCGGTCGGGCCCGTCCTGCTCTGGGTCTTCGCCTCATTGGCGGCAGGGAGCGCCATGGGCTTTCTGTTCGGCATTCCCAAGTCTGGCCTGCCATCCAGGGCGGACCCGCCGTCCGGCGGCGCGCCGAAGACGGCAGCAGCGGCGCAAACCCCGCGCGCACGGCCAAACACCAACCTCGAGGAGGTCTCCGACTGGGTGACCAAGATCATCGTCGGTCTGACGCTGGTTCACCTCGAGAAGCTCCAGGTTGAGATCGGGCTCATCTGCCCGAATGCAGCGGCAGCGATCCGGCCCCAACCGACGGCGTCGGACATCTCGGCAGCCACCGCACTCGTCGTCGGCTTTGCACTGATCGGCTTCCTGGCGATGTACCTCTACATGCGGCTGTTCGTGCAGGGAGCGATTGCACGATCTGACGGCAACCTCAGCAGCTATCTGGAAGCCGTCAAAGAGGCGGAACGCATCGGCGCCAACGATGCGTCGCCGGCTTCGGACATCGGACCTGACGAGGCCGCGCCTTTGCCTGTCGTCCCGTCGGCAGCGAGCCTGAGCGCCGCGCAGGCGGTCGCCGATGCCGCGCCGGCCGATCCCGAACTTGTGCTCCAGCCGTTGCGGCAACTGGCCGGTGAGTACGAGCTGCTGCGAGGCCAGCAGGAATATTCCAAGGAGCGCACCCGGCAGATGGCCGACATCGTCCGGCGCATGCGGCCCCACGCCATCGCAGCCGCGCCCTATATCGGTGAGCTGATCCGCAGTGCTTCGACTGGCGAGCATCTGGCGGCCACGGTCATTCTGCAGATGAAGTACATGCCCGAGCACCTGGCGTGGCTGGCGCGCCGGCTCGTGGAGGAGCGCGCCTTCGTCGGCTACCAGGCGGCCAGTGCGCTGCTGACTCGCGTGCGGGTGGCCGGGCAACCGGAGTGCAAGGCGATCCAGGCAGCGGTACGAGCCGCCCAGGCCGACCGTCAGCAAGCCGAGATATCTGAACCGTCGCTCGATCACCTGATCGACCAGATTGTGGCGACCCGATAACAGCGCGCTTATTGTCGACAATGTGCATTATGTTAAATAACATCATCTCACCATGACCCACCACTGCGATGTCGCGATTATCGGCGCCGGCACGGCCGGCATGGCGGCTTACCGGGCTGCGCGTGTCCACAGCGACAAGGTCTTGCTCATCGAGGCGGCCCATTACGGCACGACCTGCGCGCGCGTCGGCTGCATGCCCAGCAAGCTGCTCATCGCCGCCGGCGACGCGGCGCAGGCGGTGCGCGATGCCCATCGCTTTGGCGTGCAAACCAGCGCCCCGCGCATCGACGGCCGCGCGGTCATGGCACGCGTGCGCAGCGAGCGCGATCGCTTCGTCGGTTTTGTGCTCGACACGGTTCAAGGCTGGCCCGAAGCGACACGCCTCATGGGCCGCGCCCGTTTCATCGACGCCAACACGCTCGACGTCGATGGCCAGCGCGTCATGGCAAGGTCGGTCGTCATCGCCACCGGCTCGCGGCCGCGCATCCCGGTCGGCTGGAGGGAGCGGCTGGGCGACAGGCTGCTCGTCAATGACGATGTCTTCGACTGGACCGACCTGCCGCAGTCGCTGGCCGTGGTCGGCGCCGGCGTCATCGGCCTGGAACTGGCCCAGGCGCTGCACCACCTGGGCGTGCGCGTGCGCCTGTTCTCGCGCAGCGACCGGGTCGGCCCGCTGACCGACCCGGAGCTGCAGGCGCTCTCTCAGAAGCTCTTCACCGAAGCCATGCCGTTGACGCTGAACGCCGCCGCGCTGGACCCGGTGCTGGATGGCGACCAGGTTGTCATCGGCGGCGAGCGCTTCGACGCCCTGCTCTGCGCTGCTGGCCGCGAACCCAACCTCGACGGCCTTGGCCTGGAAGCGCTGAATCTGCCGCGCGATGCCGCCGGCCACCCCGACCTTGACCGCCATACCGGCCAGTGGGGCGACAGGCCGCTCTTCATCGCCGGCGATGCAACGAATGACCGGCCGCTGCTGCATGAGGCGGCAGACGCCGGCCGCATAGCCGGTGACAACGCGGCGCGCTGGCCCGATGTGCACCGCCGCCCACGCCGCGCGCCGCTGGCCGTCGTCTTCAGCGACCCGCAGATCGCCGTCGCCGGTGCCAGCCATGGCGAACTGACTGCGGCTGGCGTCGCCTTCGACACCGGGCGCGTCAGCTTTGCGGACCAGGGGCGCAGCCGCGTCATGCTGGTCAACCGCGGTAGCCTGCATGTCTATGCCGAGCGTGGCAGCGGCCGGCTGCTGGGCGCGGAGATGATCGGCCCGGCGGCTGAGCACATCGGCCATCTGCTGGCCTGGAGCGTGCAGCGCGGCGACACGGTGCAGCAGATGCTGAGCAACGCCTTCTATCACCCGGTGATCGAGGAAGGCCTGCGCACGGCGCTGCGCCAGTTGCACAACGATCAGCACCTGCCCGACCCGCCGCTCGAGGATTGCCTGGACTGCGACACCTCGGCCGAGGTGGGCGCCTGAGTAGGATGCGCGGATGAAAAAGTTCGCGACCTGGAATGTCAACTCTCTGGCTGTGCGCCTGCCTCAGGTACTCGACTGGCTCGCTGCCCACCCCGTCGACGCGCTGGTGCTGCAGGAGACCAAGCTGACGGACGACAAGTTCCCGACGATGGAGATTGGCGCGGCCGGCTACCAGGTGCAATGGTTCGGCCAGAAGACCTACAACGGCGTGGCGCTGATCAGCCGTGAGCGGGCGGACAACGTCGTCAAGAACATCACCGGCTTTGCCGACGAGCAGGCGCGCGTCATTGCCGGCACGGTGGGCGGCGTGCGTGTCATCGGCGGCTACTTTCCCAACGGCCAGGCGCCCGACAGCGACAAGTTCACCTACAAGATGAACTGGCTGACCGGACTGCGCGGCTGGTTGATCGAAGAGTTGAAGCAGCACGAGCAGGTCGTGCTGATGGGCGACTTCAACATCGCCCCCGAAGACCGCGACGTCTATGACCCGATCGCCTGGGCCGGCCAGATCCACTGCACACCCGAGGAGCGTGAGCACTTCAGGCAGCTCATCGCTCTGGGTTTCACGGACGCGTTCCGCCTTTTCGAGCAGGCGCCCAAGAGCTGGAGCTGGTGGGACTACCGCAACCTGGCCTTCCGCAAGAACCAGGGGCTGCGCATCGACCACATCCTCGTCAGCGCGGCGCTGAAGGGCCGCGTGACGGCCTGCGAGATCGACAAGCTGCCGCGCAAGAACGAGCGCCCCAGCGACCACGCGCCGGTGATCGTGACCATCGACGGCTGATCTACTTCTTGGCCAGAAACCAGGCCACCAGCGCGTTGGCGTGGCCGTGGCCCATGGCGTGCTCGGCCTTGAGCTTGTTGACCAGCTCCATGTGCTTGAGCGGCCCCGCCTGGGCAATGACCTGCTCCCAGTGGGCGATGGGCTGGCCGTAGTTCTTTTCGATGGACGGGAAGTAGGAGGCCGGGCCTTTGACTTTCTCTTCGCTGGGCATGGGGGTTCCTTTCAGTGGCTGTCTCGCACGACGGTTGGGCCGCCGCGATTTCGACACCGGCGGCTAGAACGCGTCGAGGTAGGCCTGGAATCGCTCGAAGAAGTGGCCCACGTGCACGCCGTCGCACAACGCATGGTGCACGTCCACGGCCACCGGCATCAGCAGCCGGCCGCCCTCCTCCTTGAACCGCCCGAAGGCGACCTTGGGCCGGTCGTCGCCCACCCCGCGCGCATGGGTGAAGGCGGTGAAGGCGAGCCAGGGCAGCGCGGTCATGTGCACCAGGGTCTCTTCGCGCACATCACCGGGCTCGTCGGCTGCGAAGAGGTCGCCACTGGCGCGGCGCACCCGTTCGACATTTGGCCTGGCGCGCGCCGCAAAGGCGGCCAGTGAGGCCTCGCGCGGCAGGGTCACGAAGCCGAAGCTGCCGTCATCGCGCAGCACCGTCGTGCTGGCATGGATGGTGGCGAACTCACGCACCCCGCTGCCGTCGGCCAGCATGGACTGGCGCATGCCGTCGATGGTGTTGGCAGCCTCCAGCGCGGCGTGGTGATAGGCCAGCCAGGGTGTGGCGCCATGGTTGGCGGCGCGGTCGCGAAGGCCGGTCACGTCCACGGGCACGGTGACGCTGAAGGCCGGCTGGGCCATGGTGCGGAAATGCTGGAGCGCAGCGCGGCGCGGCCAGTCGGCCAGGGGGATGTCACGGTCTTCTTGCATGGGCCCGCATGCTCGCATGCCAGGCGCAAAAAAACCCAGATCGCCGGAGCGACTGGGCTTTCGAGCAGCAATTCGGCAAGACGCAGTTCGGGCCGGGCCATCAGTCGGCGGTGCCCATCTGCCTCATGCCGAAGTCGTACAGCGCCCGATGCAGTTCTTCGGCGCGATCCTCGCCCAGGTCGTCGACAAGCCGGTCGGCGGGCGTGCTGCGGATCTGGCCGATCTGGTTGTAGCCCAGCGTCTTCGCGCGGTTCAGGGTCCGTGAAGTCAATGGCAGGCAGTCGAGGGGCGCCTGATCGGCGAGGCTCAACAGCCGGGCATAGGTTTCGGAGGAGATGGACACAGTGCCGTCAGGTCCAGGCAGATGGCGGGAAGGCAACTGCGCGGGTGCCAATAACAAATCAACCTGGGGGAGCATCCAGTTTGGGGTTCTCAGCTCTCAGGCTTAAAAGCCCAGGCGAGGAATACCAAGGATTTCGTAGACAAGGTCGATAAGGCTCATTTGAGGGCTCCTGCAAGGACGGTGGCGGGAAATCGCTGAACCGAACTGTCCCTGTTTTCGCCCCCCTAGAAACCTAGCAAGTCTTCCAGGTTGTGGCAGTCACAGGATGCCTGCGGCCACGCACTTCAGCACCGCCTGATGCTTGGAATTGACGCTGAGCTTGCGCATGACATTGCCCAAATGGAAGTTCACGGTCTTCTCGCTCATGCCGAGAATGACGCTCACTTCCCAGGCCGTCTTTCCCTGCGCCGTCCAACTGAGCACGTCCAACTCGCGTTTGGTCAACTTTGGCTTTTCGCCTTTGTAAAGCTGGGGGCTGAGTAACCGATCAGCTGCCGTCATCGCATGGGCTGCGAGCAATTGCACATCGGCAATCATGCGCATCAGCTCCATGCTGCCCGGTGGAGGCAGCGCCTCCTCGCGATCCAAACCCATCAGGAAGTGCTTGTCCCCCGGTAGATGCAACTGGACGGCGATGCCGGTCTTGTAGCCGTAGGGCGCCTGCGTTTCCCACAGTTCGCCAACCCCTGCCGCGACATAGGTGTTCTGGTCGTAAACGACGGGAAGCGATTGCAATGCCAGCCGATCAAGCACGGGATCCCTGAGGGCATCGCCGAGATCCTTCTGCGCTTCAATATGACCTTCAGGCGTGTTGCCGAAGGCCATTCCGCGAACCTCGTCATCCTTCAGCGCGCCGCGCATGAGCCCACCTGAAATGATCGGAAAGCCCATGGCATGGGCGGTTGCGACGAGACGCCGCTCGAAGCTTGCAAAGTCCTCGCTCAGACCGACGTCGATCAGCTGCTGATAGTTCATTTCAGGAACGCCCATACCTGCCAAGTCTGCCAGCTTGTTCCGCCGACCCTGTGACTAGAGACTGCCTCCCGTTCGAATCACACGACCGCGAGGTACTCAAATGTCGACTCTGATCCGCTTGCCCGAAGGCAGCGTCTGCTGGCCCGTTTCTGCGCTCTCCAGCGCCGCTCAGGATGTCCGCCACGCCCAGACCCGCGTCGTCCGCTCCTCCACAGGCGAGCGCACCGTCGGTGGCATGACCCGCTGGGAGCGGCGCTATGCCGATGTCAGTGCCTGGGTGGAGTGGGACTGGGTGCAAATGGACGAAGGCACCGTCTGCCAGGCCGACCCGCTGAACGTGCGCTCCAACGTGCTGCTGCTGGACGATCGTGGCCGTCCGCTGCTGTCGTCGCGGCGACGCGCGACGCTGGCGACGCTGGTCTATCTGCTGCCCTGGCAGGGGCCGGTGTTGGACGAACTCCGTCTCGGCGCACCACGTCGCCGCGCCGTTAGCGAACCGATGCGTCTGGCCGCCTGAACCCAGGCGACAGCGCCACTCGGCGCGTTTGCGCAGAATCGGCGGCTCAACCCTTTGAGCTGCCGCCATGACGATCTCAGCGCCCTCTTCCCCATCTCCCGAAGACATCCTCGGCCAATGGCGCGCCGACGAGGCCGCCGTCATGCTGCGCCAGCAGCGCGAGGCCGGCCTCGCTTCGCGCGCCATGCTGGCCGGCAAGACCGGCCTGCAGCAGATGCAGGCCATGCTCGATGGCCTGGCACCGCGGCCGCCGATCAGCGAGACGCTGGACTTCATGCTGATCTCGGTGACCGACGGCGAAGCTGTCTTCCAGGGGCGACCGCAGTTCAAGCACTACAACCCGTTGGGCAGCGTGCATGGCGGCTGGTTCGCCACATTGCTGGACTCAGCGCTCGGCTGCTCGGTGCACACGACGATGCCTGTGGGCCGCGGCTACACGACGCTTGAGTTCAAGGTGAACCTCGTGCGCGCCTTGACCGAGCAGGTGCCGCTGGTGCGTGCCATCGGCCACGTCGTGCATCGCGGCCGGCAGGTGACGACGGCCGAGGCCACGCTCGTCGGCCACGACGGCAGGCTGTACGCGCATGCGAGCACGACCTGTCTGCTGTTCGACCTACCGCAGGGCTGAAGCTTCAGCGGCCAGCTTGGTGATGCGCGCCCAGTCCTTCGCATCGACGGCATCCTGCGGCGTCAGCCACGAACCGCCACAGACCTTGACGTTGGGCAGTTTGAGGAACTGCGGCGCCGTTTCCAGCGAGATGCCACCGGTGGGGCAGAAGGCCACGTCCGGGAAGGGGCCGCCCAGGGCCTTCAGCAGGTTGACGCCACCCACGGCGACGGCTGGGAATAGCTTCAGGAAACCGAAACCGGCCGAGTTGGCCTGCATGACTTCCGACGCGGTGGAAACCCCGGGCAGCAGCGGCAGGCCCTCGGCCTTGCAGGCGGCGGCCAGCGCGTCGGTGTAGCCGGGGCTGACGCCGAACTGGCAACCGGCGTTCTTGGCGTTGATGACGTCCTGCGGGCTGCGCAGCGTGCCGGCGCCGACGATGGCGCCGGGCACCTTGGCCATGGCTTCCATGGCCTGCAGGGCGACGGGGGTGCGCAGCGTCACTTCGAGCACGCGCACGCCGCCGGCCACGAGGGCTTCGGCGAGCGGCACCGCGTCTTCCAGGCGCTGGATGACGATGACGGGAATGACGGGGCCGTGGCTGGCCAAGCTCAGGGTTTCAAGCATTTTTTTTCCTTGGTCAGTGGATGCCAGAGCTACTCGCTTCGCTCGGGCGGTCTGGCACCCAGTATCTTCATAGCCAGGTAACGGCACCTTCTTCGGCACTCAAGACATTGCGTCGCAGACCCGCGAAGAGTTCGCGGCCGAGGCCGTGGGCATTGACGTCGGCTTCCGCCGGATCAAGCTTGGCAACTTCTCGTGCGGCCCACTCGGCCTCGCTGACGAGGGCCGAGAGCGAGCCCGTGACGGCGCAGACGCGCACGACATCGCCGTCGCGCAGGCGTGCCAGCGGGCCGCCGGCCAGCGCTTCTGGGCTGACGTGAATGGCGGCCGGCACCTTGCCCGAGGCGCCACTCATGCGGCCATCGGTGACGAGGGCGACCATGAAGCCCTTGCCTTGCAGCACGGCCAGCGGCGGCGTCAGCTTGTGCAGCTCGGGCATGCCGTTGGCGTGGGGGCCCTGGAAGCGCACGACGACGACGACATCCTTCTCCAGCTCACCGTTCTTGAACGACGCCAGCATGGCTTCCTGCGTCGCGAAAATGCGGCAGGGCGCCTCGACGGTGTGGCGGTCTTCCGGGACGGCCGAGACCTTGATGACGGCGCGGCCCAGATTGCCGTCCAGCAGCTTGAGGCCGCCGGTCGGGCTGAAGGGCGCCGCCGCGCCGCGCACGACGCCGTCGTCGCTGCTCACGGCCGGCAATGCCTGGCGGACGACTTCGCCGCCCTGCCCCACCGCATTCGGCACGAAGGTGTAGGGCCGCAGGCTGTCGCCGCCGACGCTGATGACGTCCTCGTGCATGAGGCCGGCATCCAGCAGCTCGCGGATGACGAAGCCCGGGCCGCCGGCGGCCTGGAACTGGTTCACGTCGGCGCTGCCGTTGGGGTAGACGCGGGCCAGCAGCGGCACGACGGCGGAGAGGTCGGAGAAGTCCGTCCAGTTGATCAGGATGCCGGCCGAACGAGCGACGGCGACCCAGTGGATCAGATGATTCGTCGAGCCGCCGGTGGCCAGCAGCGCGGCCATGGCGTTGACGATGCAGCGCTCGTCGACCAGCTTGCCGATGGGCTTGGCGGCCTGATCAATCACGCGGCCGCTGATGTTCAGCGCGGTGGCCACGGCCTCGCGCGTCAGCGCCGTGCGCAGGTCGTCGTGCGGGTGCACGAAGGCACTGCCGGGCACGTGCAGGCCCATGGCTTCGAGCAGCATCTGGTTGCTGTTGGCGGTGCCGTAGAAAGTGCAGGTGCCGGCGCCGTGGTAGGCGGCGGACTCGCTCTTCAGCAACTCGTCGCGGCCGACCTTGCCCTGGGCGTAGAGCTCACGAACCTTGGCTTTTTCGCTGTTGGAGATGCCCGAACTCATCGGGCCAGCCGGCACGAAGACACAGGGCAGATGGCCGAAGTGCAGCGCGCCGATCAGCAGGCCTGGGACGATCTTGTCGCAGATGCCCAGCAGCAGGGCCGCGTCGAAGACGTCATGCGTCAACGCGATGGCCGTGCTCATGGCGATGGTGTCGCGCGAGAACAGGCTCAGCTCCATGCCGGGCAGGCCCTGCGTGACGCCGTCGCACATGGCGGGCACGCCGCCGGCCACCTGCACCGTGGCGCCAAGGCGATGGGCTTCGACGCGGATCTGCTCCGGGTAGCCCTCGTAAGGCTGGTGGGCCGACAGCATGTCGTTGTACGACGTGACGACGGCCAGATGCGGCGCCTTCTCGGCAACGATGCGCAGCTTGTCGTTGGCCGGCATGGCCGCCACGGCGTGCGCCACGTTGGCACAGCCCATGCGCTCGAAGCCGCGCTGGCGATTGCCCATCTGGGCGATGCGGGCAAGATAGTCACCGCGCAGCTTGGCGCTGCGCTCGCGGATGCGCTCGGTGACTTCGTTCAGGGTGGAATTCATCTGGGTCTCCTGGCGCCTCGGTCTCGTAACCGGACCTTGAGAATTTAGGTAACCATATTACTTCCCTACGAACGGTCGCGGGTTACGGCCTGGGTACCTGCGTGAGAATATGGAAGAGATGGCGTCACAGGCAATCCATATTCCCCACGGCCCGGAGCGCAGCAGTCATCTGCTCCAGCGCACGACGGCCGAATGGCGCGCCAGCGGCGATGACCTGCTGCTGTTCGCCTACGGTTCGCTGATCTGGCGGCCCGAGTTCGAGTACGCCCAGGCATTGCCCGCCAAGGTGCTGGGCTTTCACCGCGTGCTGCGCATGAGCTCGCGCGTGAACCGCGGCTCACCGCAGCAGCCGGGGTTGGTATTGGCGCTGATCTCGGGCGGCAGCTGCCGTGGGCTGGTCTACCGCATCCCAAGGGCGGCGGCCGAGGAAGTGCTGCCGCTTCTTTGGGCTCGCGAAATGCCCAATGGCGTCTATGAGCCGCGCTGGTTGAACTGCGACACGGAAGCCGGCCGGCTGAGGGCGCTGGCCTTCACGCTGTCGCGCCAGAGCCCCAACTGGACCGGGCCGCTGCACGAGCCCGAACTGCTGCACATCTTTCAGCATGCGAGCGGCCGCTACGGCACGACGCTGGACTATCTGCTGCGCACCGTTCAGGGTTTGCGTGAGCATGGGATCCGCGACAGGGAATTGGAGCGCCAGGCCCATCTGGCGGCCCGACACGGGCTTTGCGGGCCGCTTTGAGTCAGCTGACCAGTCGCGCAAGGTCCTCTGCGGTGTCGACGTCGATGTGCACACCGGGGTCGTCCACCGTGATCGGCTGGGCCGCATAACGGGCCACGATGCGCCGCGCGCCCTCGTCGCCATGCAGGGCCATCAGCTCTGAATACAGCTCCGTGCCGAACCCCACAGGGTGGCCCTGGATGCCGCGATATTGCGCGTAACAGACCGGGTAGCGCTCCAGCCCTTCGGCCACGGCCAGGATGGTTGCGGGCTGCACCAGCGGCATGTCCGCCGGCAGGATGAGCCAGCCATCCGCCCCACCCGCCGCACTGACCCCCGCCACGATGGAATGCCCCATGCCTATTGGGTGCGGCCGGCCTTGCTCGTCTTGCTCGGGCAGCGTCACGACATCGCGCGCGGCGATGAAACGGTGCACCGAAGGCGCCAGTGCCGCAGTCGTCACGACGACCACCGGCAGGCGGGTCGCGATGGCGTGGCGCAGCGTGCGGGCCAGCAGGGTATCGGTGCCGTTGGCGCCGTCCAGCCTCTGTTCCAGCTTGTGTCCCGAGCCGCGGAATCGAGTGCCACGTCCTGCGGCGAGCACGACAACGGCGGGGCGTCGTTTGATCATCAAAAGGGTCTGCTCAGATTTGCTGCAGTGCGCAAGCATGCCGGTCGCGTCCGGCATCTAGAAACTGGGGCGTTCACTTAAGGGAAGGTCTGCATACTTCGGGTGATGAGCAAATTGAGCGACTTCCGCAAGAGCTACGAACTGGGCGCGCTGGACGAGGCTGAGGCCGCAGACGGCCCGCTGGCGCTGTTCAACCGCTGGATGGATGAGGCCATTGGCCACGACATCTCCGAGCCGACCGCGATGACGGTGGCGACTGTCGGCGCCGACCACCGGCCGTCGACGCGCGTCGTGCTGCTCAAGGGCTTCGATGAGCGCGGCTTCGTCTGGTTCACGAACTACGAAAGCCGCAAAGGCGCGGAGTTGGCGGGCAACCCTTTCGCGGCCCTGCAGTTCCATTGGGTGGAGATGGAGCGCGTCGTGCGTATCGAGGGCAGCGTCGAGAAGACCTCGGCCCAGGAATCAGACGAGTACTTCAAGAGCCGGCCGCTGGACTCGCGCCTGGGTGCCTGGGCATCGCCGCAAAGCCGCGTCATCAGCTCGCGAGCGGTGCTGGTGGCGAATGCCGCCAAGGCGGCAGTGCAGCACGGACTCAACCCGGGCCGGCCGCCGCACTGGGGCGGCTACCGCCTGGCGCCGGAGCGATTCGAGTTCTGGCAGGGACGCCGCTCGCGGCTGCATGACCGGCTGGTGTTCAGCCGCGACGCAGACCGCTGGGTGCGCGAGCGTCTGGCGCCCTAGTTCACGGCGTTGCCGTCTTCGACGCGGTAGTAGAGGCCGTAGGGGTCGTCCGTCAGCACGGCGAGCTGGCCTTCGACGACGACCGCCTCCAGCGTGTAGCGCACCGGCTTCCTCGTGCGTACTTCGATGAGGCCCTCGGGGCCAGCCGGCACGCAGAAGGAGCAACTCGTCGGCACGGCGGACAGCAGGAAGTGCTGCTGCTTGTCGCCCGCCTCCAGCGGCATCATGAAGCCCTGCACCTTGACGGTCTTGCGGTCCAGGGCCTGCACCGAGGCCGGGAAGGTCGGCACGAGCTTCTTCTTCTCGGCCTTGGCAGTGACCTGCGACAGCAGCTTCCAGGACAGGATGTCGGCCCGTTCTTCCAGCGGTTTGAAGGGGCTGCGCGGGTCGTGATAACCGGCGCCCTGGCCGATGCCGGAGGGCGTCTGGGCAAAGGCCGCCGTCGTGGACAGGCAGAGTGCGAGAAGGAGCTTGAACTTCATGATGGCGGGATTGTCGGCGTCAGCGCGGAGCTTGCAGCAGTGTCGTGACATCCAGACGATAGGCCCGCCACGCCGGCCACGCAGCGGCGAGCAGCGCAAGCCCTGCGGCGAGCAAGGGCACCAGCCATTCGGCCTCGCTGAAGCCCAGAGACCCCAGGCGCAGTGACTGGCGCTCGGCCAGCAGCCGCTCCAGTCCAGCGACGAGACCATGGCCGGCCGCCAGGCCCAGCACCGTCGCCAGGCCCGCCAGCAGCAGCGCCTCCAGCGCGATCAGCGTGGCCACGCGGCGGGCCGGTGCGCCGAGCATGCGCAGCATCGCCAGGTCGCCCTGGCGGGCGCGCACGGCATGCAGCAGCGCGACCCACACGGACAACGCGGCAGCCGCCAGCAGGACGATGCCAAAGCCACGCAGCACCTCGGTGCCGGCGCCCACCAGCCGCATGAGCCGCGCGGTTTCCAGCGCCGGCGCGGCGGCCTGCAGGCCGTCCTGCGCGTTGACCCAGCGCGGCAGCATGACGGCCGCCAGCGGGCTGCGGTAGCGCACCAGGGCCAGCGTGATCTCCCTGGGTTCGTCCTCGTCGTGGGCGGCGTGATGGTCTTCGTGCACTTCCCACACCGAAGCCAGATCAGTCAGCACGAGGCGGTCCAGCACGCTGCCCGATTCGGCCAGCACGCCGACGACCTCGAACTCGTGTTCGCCATGTGCGCCGCCACCTGAGGCCAGGCCATGACTGCCGGCGAAATGGCCGCCGACCTTGAGCCCGCTGGTGCGCGCCACCTCCGCGCCCAACACAGCCTGCATGGGCTTCGTCCACACGGCGCCCGAAGACATCTTTGCGGCGTACAGATCGAGGTAGTCCGGCGTCGTGCCTGCGATGCGGTAGCCGCGAAAGGAGTCGCCCAGCGACAGCGGCACGGCCTGGGCGACGAGGGGCTGTGCCTTGAGCAGGTCCAGCGTGGCGAGGGGGATGTTGCCGGTGGGCGCGTCGAGGTGGAAGACGCCGGCCAGCATGATCTGCATCGGGCTGCCCTTGGCGCCAACGACGAGATCGATGCCGGCGAGGTCGCGCTTCAACCCAGCCTCGACCTGAGCGCTGGCACGCAGCACGAAGGTGACGGCGGCCAGGCCGAGCGTCAGCAGCAGCAGGTTCAGCGCGGTGGTCAGCGGGCTGGACCAGAGATAGCGCCAGGCCAGGCGGATCATGCCGTTCCCTCGTCGGACCAGTAGGTGGTGCGGTTGCCCGTGGGCAAGGCAGGCGCGCCGGTGGGCAGCTTGCCCCACAGCACCACTTCCGCCACGTCGTCCCGCGCACTCAGCGCCTCGATGACGCGGCCATCATGGCTGGCGATGACCAGGGTGCAGCCCTCGCGCTCGGCGGCGTCCAGCAGCAGGGCCAGCATGTGCAGCGTGTGCTCGTCGTCCAGGCTGGCGCTGGGCTCGTCGGCTAGCAGCAGGCGCGGGCGGCGCATCAGCGCCCGCGCCAGCGCCACGCGCTGGGCCTGGCCGACGCTGAGCTGGTGCGGCCGGCGTGGGGCCAGTTCGGCAATGTCCAGCGCGGTCAGCAACTCGGCAGCGCGGGCTGGGTTGGCGCCCTGCCCTGCGGCCATCGCTGGCAGCCCAAGGTTCTCGGCCACGGTCAGCGCCTCGCTCAGGTGCAGCCGCTGCGGCACGACGCCCAGCGTCGCGCCACGCCAGGCATCCAGCGCTCGCGGGCTCAAGGCCGCCAGGTCTGTCCCTGCGACGTTCAACTCGCCCTGCTGCACGCGCAGCAAGCCCGACAACAGCGCCAGCAGCGTCGACTTGCCCGACCCGGAGGCGCCGCGCAGCAGCAGGTGCCGGCCGGGGCTCAGAGAGAAATCGGCGTATCGGACGGCCTCCGGCGCGCCCGGGTACTGGTGTACCAGCCCGCCCCAGGCCAGCATCACTTCACCAGGCGCTTGAAGCTGGACAGGAACTTGTCGACCTTGCCCGCGACGACGAAGGCGCAATAGCCCTGCTCCGGGTTGCGGGCGTAGTAGTGCTGGTGGTAGGCCTCGGCCGGGTGGTAGTCGGTCTCGGGCAGCAGCTCGGTGACGACGCGGCCAGCGTGGTGGTCGTTGGCTTCCTTGAGCACCTCAGCCGCCAGCTGGCGCTGCGCCTCGGTGTGCCAGTAGATGGCCGAGCGGTATTGGGTGCCGACGTCGGCACCCTGGCGGTTCAGCGTCGTCGGGTCGTGGATGGTGAAGAACACCTCCAGCAGCTCGCGCAGCGAGACCTCGGCAGGGTCGAAATCGATGCGCACGACCTCGGCATAGCCGGTCTTGCCGCCACAGACCGCCTCGTAGCTGGGCGCCGGGCCCTGGCCGTTGCTGTAGCCGTTTTCGACACGGTGCACGCCGCGCACCCGCTCGTAGACGGCCTCCAGGCACCAGAAGCAGCCGCCGGCCAGGGTGATGCGTTCGAGATTGGGGTCAGACATGGGGACCTTTCAGTGGGCGCCGAGGGACAACTCGACATGGGGGCGCCAGCCGCTCCGGCAAGCCCCGTTGCAGAGCTTGGGAGCGGCCAGGAAGACGCGGGCATTGGGAGCACCGCGTGCCAGCAGCGCATCGCGCACGGCCACGGCGCGGGCGACGGCCAACTGGCGCAAGGCCTCGTCGTCTACTTCGTAGCTGGCCATCAGCAGGCCACGCATCTGGGCGGGCGGCAAGTCCTTCGTCAGGCCGAGGGCGCTGCGGGGCTTGTTCGGCAGCTTGGTCGCTTCATACAGCCGCTTGAGCGCAGCCTCGGGCGTCGCGGCCGTTTCGCCCTTCAAGGCCGCGTCCAGCCGCTGTTCGCGCAGGGCCGGCACCTCGGTCTCGGAGTCGGCCCAGCCGGTCAGCGTGAGCTGCACGCCCGGCTTGTCCGCCAGCTGTTTGGCGATGCGGTCGAGCTTGTCGGTGGCGCCCAGCTCCGCACTGGCGGGCGCGAAGGCGATCTCGGCTTCCTCGGGCGAGTCGCTGCCGGTGAACAGCGAGAACGGCGATGTGATCGCCTTGCCGATGAGATTGAGGAAGAGCTTCCAGGCCAGGCCGGCAATGCTGAAGTCGGGGTCGTTCAAGGAGCCGCTGACGGGCAGATTGACGTCGATGACGCCGTTGCCGTCCTTCAGCAGCGCGGCGGCGAAGCGCACCGGCAGCGAGGTGGCGTCCGGGCTGTCGACAGCTTCGCCGAAGGTCAGCTGGTTCAGGATGATCTGGTTGCTGGCCACGAGCTGGCCGCCGGGTTCGACCTTGTAGTTCAGCCTGGCCGACAGCTTGCCGCGCTCGATGGCATAGCCGGCGTACTTGCCGGCGTAGCCCGACAGCGGCGCCAGCTCGATGTCCGTCGCGTTGGCCTGCACGTCCAGGGCCAGCGGCGCGCCGGGCTTGAGCTGGCCGTCGATCTCCAGCAGGCCGGTGCCGGCAACCTTGCCGCGCACGGTCAGCGGCGCCATGGCCGTGCTGGTGGACGAAAAGGCGCCGAGTGAGCCCCGCAGCTCGGTCAGCCGGGCGCTGTAGCTGGGTTTCACGAAGCGGTCATTGAAGTCCAGCGTGCTGCGGTTGACGCTGATGCGTTCGATAGCCAACTCCAGCGCTGGGGCAGACGCGGCGGCAGCAGGCGCGGACGCCGCCTCGGCCGGGCCGATATCGCGCAGGTTGAAGCGGCCCTGCTCGTTGATGATCAGCCGGGCATAGGCATCGTCCAGCTGCGCCTCGCGCACGGCCAGGCGCGGCGGCGCGCCGGGCGCCAGGGCCAGCTTGACGCCGCCGAGCTGCAGCATCTGCCAGCTCAGCAGGTCTTCACCGACGACGCGCTGACCGTCGACGATGCGGGCCTGCGCCAGGGCCAGCGGGCCGACGTGCACGTCGCCCCCCAGCGTGGCCTGCCAGGTGCCGCTGGCCAGCCGGGTCGTGTCCAGGTCGGCCTTGAGCCCCAGTTCGGCGCGCTGCATCTGCAGGCCCCACGCCGGGTCCAGATAGGCGTTGAGCAGGCGCAGCGGCAGGGCCTGGGCCTGCAGGCTGCCGGTGGCCGACAGCGGCGCCAGGCCGATGCGGCCGTTCCACTGCAGGCTGCCGGCGCTGGCGGTGATGGGCAGATCGTTGTCGCCCAGCGCGGCCAGCTGGGTCGAGAACTGGGCCTGCAGCGGCTCGGCAGCGGGCCAGGCAAGCGCGCCGATCTGGAGGCGCAGCGGCTCGACAGCCAGGGCCACGGATGCTACGCCGGGCGGCACAGCGGCATCGCGCCAGCGCAGCGCGCCGCGTTCGACCTGCAGGGCGGCGAGCTGCAGCTTCCAGGCCGGCGTGGCTGCCGAGGCGGCGGGCTCGGCCGGCAGCAGCGGCGCAATGTTCAGGCTGCCATCGGCCTCGCGGGCGAGCTGGGCACGTGGCGCGTCCAGCTTGAGCGTGCCCAGGCGCAGCGCGCGGTTGCCGGGGGCGACCTCGACCTGGTCGAGCCGGGCGGACGCGAGAGTCAGCAAGGGTTTGGCGGACAGGGTGAGGCGCAGGTCGTTGACCTCTAGCTCGCGCAGCGTCAGCTTGGCGCGGTCGGCGGCGCCGTCGGCAAGCGGCTCCTGAAGGCTCAGCGACGCCTTGGTGGAGACGGCGGCCACCAGCCTGGCACCCGTCGGCAAGGGCAGCCAGGCGGCCAGGCGTTCAATGGCCAGGCCCTGCAGCTCGGCCTCGGCCTCAAGCGCCTCGGGCGCCAACCTGGCCTGGGCGCTCAGCGTGCCCTCGCCCAGGCGCAGGCTGGCGTCGAGCTGGGTGGGCGCCTTCAGTGGCCAGGCGGCGGCGGCGAGCTTGATCTGGATGGCGTCCAGCTCAAGCTTGCCGATGTTGAAGCGGCCATCGTTGACGTCCAGCCCCGCCAAGCTGATCTGCCAAGGCGCACCACCACCCTCCGCTGACGCCTTCGACGCTGGCAGCGCGCGCAGCCACACGCTGGGCGAATCCAGCACGATCCGGCCGAAAGCGAGCTGGCGCCGCAGCGGCTGCGCGTCGGCCAGCGGCAGGCTCAGGTGCTTGAGGCCGAGCAGGGGCTGGCCGTCGGGCTGGGTCAGGGACAGCTCGTGCAGCTGCAGCCCGCCGCTGAGCTTGACGCCGGGCGGTTGCCTGGGTCGCTCGGCAAAGTCGAGCGCCACATCGGCGTCGAGCCGGCCCCCGGCCAGGCGCAGCGGCAGGCTTTGCGGCACATAGGCCGCCAACGGCGCCAGGTCCAGGCCGGCCAGCTTGAAGGACAGCCGCGCGCTGGCATCTTCTTCAAACGGCAGCGCTTCGGCACGGCTGTCGAAGGCGACGCCGTCGAGCTTGCCGCTGAGTTGCGGCTGCACCTTGACCTTCACGTCCGACGCCAGCGTCGACACGAAAGGCAGGGCCAGATGCAGGCCTGCCAGCTCGTGCTTGCGCTGCACCGGGCGGTCGTCGAAGAACACGCGGCCGTCGGTCAGCTCGATGTTGTAGACGGCAAACTCGGGGTCTTCACCTTCCGGTGCGCCGGGTTTGGCGGCAAAGCGCTGCAGCAGGTCGTCGAAGTCATAGCGCCCCTCGGCGATGCGGGCAAGGCGCAGCTCGGGTCGGGTCAGTTCCAGCGATTCAACGACGGCGTGGCCGCGTAACAGCGAGCGCAGCGACAGGGCGGCATCCAGCTTGGTGAGCGTCAGCAGTGGCGGCTGGCCGGCAGGGCCGGCGATGCGCAGGCCGTCGATGACGATGGCGAGCCGCCAGGGCTGGAAATGCGCCTGCTCGATGCTCACCGGCCGGCCCAGCGCCTCGCTGGCCAGCGCCACGCCGCGGCCGGCGATCCAGCCCGGCAAAGCCAGCGTGACGATGATCAGCAGGAGCGAGACGAGAGCCGACAGTGCGACCAGGGTCCAGACAGCGATACGGATGGGGGAACGGGGAATCGTCATCACGGCGGACGCATTATTCCTGTCGGCGATGATGCAAATGTGAGCTTCGCCCTCGACTATTCCGGCTTCAAGACCCTGTTGCTCTCCGCCCTTCTGCCGCCGGCGCCGATGCTGCTGCTGGCCGCCTGGGGTGGCTGGCGCCTGAAGCGCGCCCGGCGTGGCGGCGGCTGGATGCTGGGGGTGGCGCTGGTGGGGGTCTGGCTGTCGACCACGGAGGCGGCGGGCGAGCTGCTCAGCCAGGCCGCCGGCCAGCCCCCACTGCTGCGCCCTGCGCAAGTGGAGGCACTGCGCGCCCACAAGGATGGCGCGGTGCTGGTGCTGGGCGGCGGTGTGCGGCGCTACGTCCCCGAGTTCGGCTACGGCCGTGCCGGTGACCTCACCAGCGAGCGCCTGGCCTACGGCGTCTGGCTGGCGCGGCGCAGTGGCTGGCCGTTGGGGTTCTCTGGCGGCATCGGCTGGACGGCGAAGGAGCTGCAGCAGTCAGAAGCCAGCATCGTGGCTCGCATGGCGGCGCAGGACTACGGCCTGCCGCTGCGCTGGGCCGAAGGCAGTTCCCGCGACACGCGCCAGAACGCCGCCAAAACGCTGCCGCTGCTGGCGCAGTCCGGCGTCAGGCACATCCTGCTGGTCACGCACGAGGAGCACATGGCGAGAGCGCTGCGCGCCTTTGAAGCCGAGGCGGTGCCGCTGGGGATCAGCGTCCGGCCGGCGCCGGTAGGCCTGAGCGCGGAGGGCCGGTTCAATTTCGACGACTGGTGTCCCTCGACCGGCGGCTTCGAGCGCGTGCGCTACGTCGTCTATGAAGCGCTGGCGCGTTGGGCGGGCCGCTGAAAATAGAAACCCCGCCGGGCTTGGAGGCCGGGCGGGGTCGGGTGGCTAGGCCACCATGGGGCTCAAAGGCGATTTGCCGATGGGCTCCTGGCGCGCAAGGGATTGCGCCAGAGGTTGTGCCTGAAAAGGCATATCAACAGTAGGCGAGCGCCGTCAGGCCTTCAAGAAGAGTTGCCCGAATAGCGCGTCGGCCCGCGCGGCCACCTCGGGCGGCAGCGTGATGCCACGGCCCCATTCTCGGCTGGTCTCGCCGTGCCATTTGTTGGTGGCATCCAGCCCCATCTTGCCGCCCAGGCCACTGACGGGCGAGGCGAAGTCCAGGTAGTCGATGGGCGTGCTGTCCACCAGCGTGGTGTCGCGCACCGGGTCCATGCGGGTGGTGATGGCCCAGATCACCTCCTGCCAGTTGCGCGTGTCGATGTCGTCGTCCACGACGACGATGAACTTCGTGTACATGAACTGGCGCAGGAAGCTCCAGATGCCGAACATCAGCCGCTTGGCGTGGCCGGGGTAGGCTTTTTTGATCGAGACGACGGCCATTCGGTAGCTGCAGCCTTCGGGCGGCAGGTAGAAGTCGACGATCTCGGGAAACTGCTTCTGCAGGATGGGCACGAAGACCTCGTTCAGCGCGACGCCCAGGATGGCGGGCTCGTCCGGCGGCTTGCCGGTGTAGGTCGAGTGATAGATCGGGTTCTTGCGCTGGGTCTGGCGGCTGATCTCGAAGACGGGGAACCAGTCCTGCTCGTTGTAATAGCCGGTGTGGTCGCCAAACGGCCCCTCCAGGGCGTGCAGGTAGCCGCCCTTCTCCTTCAGCGGCACGCCGCGCTCGCTGATGCCGGTGTAGCCGGGCGCGGCGGGCGGGATGTGGCCTTCCAGCACGATTTCTGCCGAGGCCGGCGCCTGCAGGGGCTGGCCGCTTCCGACGCCGGTGTTGACCAGCTCTGTACGGGAGCCGCGCAGCAGGCCGGCGAACTGGTATTCGGACAGGCTGTCCGGCACCGGCGTGACGGCGCCGAGGATGGTGGCCGGGTCGGCGCCCAGTGCGACCGCAATGGGAAACGGCTGCCCAGGGTGGGCCAGCGCGTGGTCGCGAAAGTCCAGCGCACCACCCCGGTGCGCCAGCCAGCGCATGATGACCTGGCGCGGCCCGATCAGCTGCTGGCGGTAGATGCCGAGGTTCTGCCGCGTGCGCGTCGGCCCACGGGTGATGACCAGACCCCACGTGATCAGGGGGGCTGCATCGTCAGGCCAGCAGGTCTGGATGGGCAAGCGGCCTAGGTCGATGTCGCTGCCCTCAAAGACCTCTTCCTGACACGCCGCACGACGCTGCACGGCGGGCTTCATGTCCCACAGCGCCTTGACCATCTGGAGCAGCTTGCCGGCGTCTTTCAGGCTCTTCGGAGGGTCGGGTTCCTTGAGGCTGGCGAGCACCCTTCCGACATCCCGCAAATCGGCCAGAGAGTCAGCGCCCATGCCGAGTGCGACGCGACGCGTTGTCCCGAAAAGATTGGTCAAGGCTGGGGTGGAAAACCCAGCCGGCGCCTCAAACAACAGAGCCGGTCCGCCGGCCCGCAGGACGCGGTCGCTCAGCGCCGTCATCTCCAGCACGGGCGAGACTTTTTCACGCACACGCTTGAGCTCGCCAAGCCCTTCCAAGCCGGCGATGAAGTCCCGGAGGTCGCTGTATTTCATAACCAAAAGTAGTTTTGATTGGCCGAAACAACCTTGACTGGTTATCTTCGGACCGTAAAATCTGCCCGCTTCGGGTTTCTACCGAAGTTCAACCGGCCGGGTCCACCGGGCACACAGATGCCACAGACCCAAGCCAACGGCCGGGAAATTATGACCGTCGCCCCGTCCAGACCGTCGCTCAAGCGGCAGCCTGTGGCGGGTCGTGACACAAGGAGTCGAATGACGACACGTCGAGACCTCATCACCTTCGCTGCCCTCCTGCGGGATTCGGCGTCGCTGTTCGTCAAGGACATCGGCAACGGCCTGCTCGTCGTCAGCCACAACACGCTGGCCCTGGTCGGGCTGGCGGTGGTGTCGGTCTTGCTGGTGTTCACGAGCCAGGCCGGGCTGCGCGAGAAGCTGGAATCCGCCACCCTCGGCTGGCTCAACGCCCGCCACGAGGCTCGCGCCGAGGCCGAGGGCAACACGCTGCTGGCCAGTGCGGAACCGGACGCCATCGCCCGCGCCACGGCCACCGACCCCCGTGACCTCAGCCGCCAGCAGGCGGCAGTGGCCCACTGGCTGGCCCGCCGCTACAGCGTGGCGCCCGAGCCGATCAGCCGCCTGGTGCAAGAGGCGTGGGCCGTGGGTAACCGTGCCAAGGTCGAGCCGACGCTGATCCTGGCCATCATGGCCATCGAATCGCGCTTCAACCCGTTCGCGCAGAGTTCCGTCGGAGCCCAGGGCCTGATGCAGGTCATGACCCGCGTGCACGACGACAAGTACGAAGCCTTCGGCGGCATTCATGCGGCCTTCGACCCGGTGACCAACCTGCGTGTTGGGGTGCAGGTGCTCAAGGAATGCATCCAGCGCGCTGGCAGCCTGGAAGACGGCCTGCGTTTCTACGTCGGCGGCGCCAATCTGGCTGAGGACACGGGCTACACGGCCCGTGTGCTGGCGGAGCACGATCTGTTGAAATCGGTGGCGTCCGGCCGTTCGGTGCCGGCCAACACCATCACGAACATCGTGCGCCCGGTGCGCGAGGCCGCGTCCGCCCCCACCGGCGGCGATTCCGCTCAGATTGCGCTGCTCCGCTGAATTACACTGGCCGCTCACGCGACTGGCGATCAGGGTCACAAGCTGACCTGAGGTGGGCCACCACCGGGGAGCGTGAGGCGATTCCTCAGTCTTTGCGGGAGCCGCTTTCAGCCGTTCGCCTGGGCAGCCTTGGACGTCACGCCAGCCGTGAGCGCCTTGGATTTACCGCCTGACCTTCGGAAACACCGCCATGTTTGACCGCAACACCTCCACCCTCGCCCTGGTCGATCCCGAACTCTGGGCCGCCGTGCAGAACGAGACCCGCCGCCAGGAAGATCACATCGAGCTGATCGCCAGCGAAAACTACACCTCGCCTGCGGTGATGGAAGCCCAAGGCAGCCAGCTCACCAACAAGTACGCCGAGGGCTATCCGGGCAAGCGCTACTACGGCGGCTGCGAGTATGTCGACGTGGCCGAGCAACTGGCCATCGACCGCGTCAAGCAGTTGTTCGGCGCCGAGTTCGCCAACGTGCAGCCCAACTCCGGCTCGCAGGCCAACCAGGGCGTGTTCTTCGCGCTGCTGCAGCCTGGCGACACCATCATGGGCATGAGCCTGGCCGAGGGCGGCCATCTGACCCATGGCATGGCGCTGAACATGAGCGGCAAGTGGTTCAACGTCATCAGCTACGGCCTGGACGCCAACGAAGCCATCGACTACGACGCGATGGAAGCCCTGGCCCGCGAGAAGAAGCCCAAGCTCATCATTGCCGGCGCGTCGGCCTACTCGCTGCGTATCGACTTCGAGCGCTTCGGCAGGATCGCCAAGGAGATCGGCGCCTACTTCATGGTCGACATGGCCCACTACGCCGGCCTGATCGCCGCGGGCGTCTACCCGAATCCGCTGCCGCACGCCGACGTCGTCACGTCCACCACGCACAAGAGCCTGCGCGGCCCGCGCGGCGGCATCATCCTGACGAACGACGAGGCCGTCGCCAAGAAGATCAACTCGGCCATCTTCCCCGGCATCCAGGGCGGCCCCCTGATGCACGTCATCGCCGGCAAGGCCGTGGCCTTCAAGGAGGCGCTGACGCCCGAGTTCAAGGCCTACCAGGAGCAAGTCGTCAAGAACGCCAAGGTCCTGGCCGAGACGCTGATCGAGCGCGGCCTGCGCATCGTCTCCGGCGGCACGGAGAGCCACGTCATGCTGGTCGACCTGCGCCCCAAGAACCTGACGGGCAAGGAAGCTGAGGCCATCCTGGGCGCCGCCCACATGACCTGCAACAAGAACGGCATTCCCAACGACCCGCAGAAACCGATGGTCACGAGCGGCGTCCGACTGGGCACTCCTGCGATGACGACGCGCGGCTTCAAGGAAGAACAGGTTCGCCAGACGGCGCACCTGATAGCCGACGTGCTGGACAAGCCGCACGACGAGGCCAACCTGGCCGCCGTGCGCGAGAAGGTCGCCGCGCTGACGGCCGCCTTCCCGGTCTACCGCGGTTAGGTCCGACCGCCGTGCGCTGCCCTTTCTGCTCTCACACCGAAACCCAGGTCGCAGAGACCCGGGAATCGGACGAGGGCGACGTCGTCCGGCGCCGGCGCCGCTGCCTGTCCTGCGACAAGCGCTTCACGACGTATGAGCGGCCGGACATCGCCATGCCGTCGGTCGTCAAGAAGGACGGGCGGCGGGCCGATTTCGACCCATCAAAGCTGCGGGCCTCCATGCAACTGGCGCTGCGCAAGCGGCCGGTCAGCGTCGAGCAAATCGACGCTGCCATCAACCGCATCGAGGAAAAGCTGCTCGCCAGCGGCGCTCGTGAGCTTGCGTCCACGCGGCTGGGTGAGCTCGTCATGCGCGAGCTCAAGCGCATCGACAAGGTCGCCTATGTGCGCTTCGCGTCCGTCTATCGCAGCTTCGAGGACGTGGATGAGTTCCGTCAGTTGATCCGCGAGATTTGACTAGGGATTTCCCTATCCCTCTTCAGGGGGAGCGCGGGGGACGCCACCTGCCCTCCTCCCCCTCCGTCCCGCCCTAAGGGGGAAAGACGCGCGGTGCCCCGCTTCCTAGAGTTCGTTCATCGACAACGAACCGCAGGAAGCCACCATGAACCGCACCGCCAACCTCCTCCGCAATGCCCGCCGCACGAGCCTCGGTTTCACCCTCGTCGAGTTGTGTGTCTGCGTCAGCATCGGCGCAACCCTGGTCAGCCAGGCAGTACCCAGCCTGAGCAAGATGCGCCAGGAGCGCGCATTGCGCGCCACCTCCGAAGCCCTTGCCAGCGACTTGCGCTTTGCGCGCAGCGAAGCCGTCCGCATGGCAGAACCGGTCTATTTCCGCATCAGCGGCAAGGGCGCCCAGGCTTGCTACCTGCTGCACACTGGCGCCCGCAACGATTGCGACTGTGCCGGTGGCAAGGCCGTCTGCAAGGTGCCGGGCAGCGCCGTCATCAAGGCTGAATGGCTGACGGCCGGCAAGGCCATGCATCTGCGCAGCAATGCCGAGACGCTGGAGTTCCAGCACCGTCAAGGCCTGGTCACGCAGACCGGCAGCATCGAGACCTATCTGGACAACGGCACGGGCATCCGCCAAGTGGTTGCCATCACCGGCCGCGTTCGCAGCTGCTCGACCGGCGTCAAGCTCTCCGGCATGACGAAGTGCGCCTGATCCCCTGTTCGTGGTGGGCGGCGACCAGCGGTAGACGAGCGGCGACGAGCGGCGTTCCAGTAACCTTTCATCTGAACGTCACCACTGAAAATCGGACCGCTATGCGACTTTTGACACAACGCCACCTCAGGGGATTCACGCTCATGGAGCTGATGATCGCCGTCGTGGTGGCCGGCATCCTGGCTGCAGTGGCCTATCCCTCCCTCACCTCCATGCTCGCGCGTGGCCGCCGCGCAGATGCCATCGCCTTGATGACCGGCATCGTGCAGGCCCAGGAACGTTGGCGGTCCAACCGCAATGCCTACTCGGATTCATTTGGCGCTGACGGCCTGAAGATGAGTACGGGCTCCGGGGTTTCCAAGATCACGACGATCTCGAAGTATTACGACCTCAGCCTGACCGGTATCGGCGCGACGCCCAGCTTCATCTCCGGGTACATCGTCACCGCCACCCCTAAGGAGGGCAGTCCGCAGAACAAGGACAAGAACTGCCAGGTTCTGATCGTGTCCCTCGAAGGTTCGATGTTCAAGTACCTGTCTACCGATCTGAGTGGAACGGACACCACGGCAAATGCCAACTGCTGGAGTCGTTGACCATGCAACGCCTCCTTTTCCAAAAATTCCGCTCTGGGGTCACGTTGATCGAGTTGCTCATTGGGGTGGCTGTGGTCGGCGTGGTGCTTGCCGTGGCTATCCCGTCGTTGACCGGCGTGGTCGAACGGCGGCGCGTCGTTGCAGCAGCAGGGGAGATTGCCAGCTTTTTTGCCCAGGCGAGAGCGGAGTCCGCCGTCGTGGCGGACAAGATCAGTGTGCATCTCGAGGACGTGCCTTCAGATATCGGCGATTTCAGCTGCATTCGCATGAGCTCGCATGCCACGACCGATGTTTGCAGGTGCAATCGGCGCGCCACTAGGGTGTGCTCCATAGGCGAAGGCAGATTGCTGCGCGAGTACCTGCTGCCGCGCAGCACGTCGGTTCGCTTCGATGTGAACGAAAACGCCACCTGGGGGTTCGAGTCGCAAGTCCTCACCTTCGAGCGAGGCTCATTCCCCACAGACGTGAGCAACGTCTTTATCAAGGTGAAAGGGGTGCGGACGGGTGCCCTGCTGCACGTCGAGTACAACCAGGCCGGACGGGTGCGTACATGCTCCCCCGACGGCAGCATCGGTGGGTTCCCTCTATGCGGATGATTTTTTTGCCCCAGCGTGGCCTGGGCCTGGTCGAGCTGATGGTTGGCATCACTGTCGGACTGATCGTGGCAGCGGGCGCGTCCATGGTTGCCGTCAACCAGATCAACGAGCACCGTCGGCTGATGCTGGAAACCCAGATCCAGCAGGATCTGCGCACGGCGGCTGACTTGCTGCAACAGGATCTGCGCCGCGCGGGCTTTCGGGGATTGACGGAGCAAGGCGTCTGGGCGCCGCCGGCTGCCGTGGGTACGGCAGCCGAAGAGAGTTCGAAAACAGCTTCCGCCAATCCTTACATCAGCGTCGTCAAAGCGGATACCCCTGGCGCCCTCTCCCTGACCTATATGTATGCGCGGTACAGCGGCGGCGGTCTGTATGGCGCCGAAGTGCCGCGGGATGCCGAGCATTTCGGTTTTAAGTGGGACAAGTCCAACAAGACGCTCTATTTGCGCATAGGGAGCGCGGATGGCCAGGACAACTGGCAGCCGATCACCGATCCGGACAGCGTGCGCATCACGAACTTCGAAATCGACGTCACGTCACAGCCGACCAGTGTGGGCGACTTCTGTGACAAGTCCTGCGGCACGGGCGGCACGGGCGGCACGCCGGCTTGCCCGATTCATGAGGTGCGACAGGTGAAGTTCACCCTCGTTGGCGAAGCGCGCCATGACTCCAATGTCAAACGCACGCTGTCGGGTGTTGAACGCCTGCGCGCGGACTCGATCAGCGGAGTCTGCCCGGCATGAACACTTCGTCAAGCCCACTGAAGCTTCGCCAACATGGTGCGGCAACACTCGTCGTCGTCATGGTGCTCTTCCTCGTGATGGCGCTGCTGGCGGCCTATGCCAACCGGAGCCTGCTGTTCGAGCAGCGCGTTGCTGGCAGCTATTACCGCTCCAGCCTGTCTCAACAAGTCGCCGAAGCGGGTGTCGAATGGACGCTGGCTCAGCTCAACGGCAATGCCATGGACAACGCCTGCAAACCGGTCGACAGTGCAGGGCAGCGCTTCGCCGACAAATACCTGCAGATCAGCCCAGCGGATCGCACCATCGCCTCGAAGGTCACTGACGGCATCTACGGTGTGATTGACTGCACACGTGACACGGGCACAGAGGGCTGGTCCTGCCGTTGCCCTGCCGCAGATTCGGCTCACACCGCACGAGCCGCAGTGGTGGCGAACGAGCTGACTCCGAGCTTCGCCGTACAGCTCGAAGCGGGCAAGCGCGGCGGCACCATGGCGCTTAAGGTGCTGGGCTGCACCGACAGCGTTCCGGACAGTTGCGTCGGCGTTGGTGGTGTCACGGTTGCCAACATCAGCAAGGCCCAATTGGCGCGGACATCGCTGACCGTGGCGGTAGGTCTCGTTAGTGCGGTGCGCAGCCCGCCCGCCGCGCCGCTGGTGGTCAAGGGCGACATCCAGTCCACGGGTGCAGGTGGCCTCGGCCTGCACAGCGCCGATGCTCGCTCGGCCGGCATGCTGGCGACCATCGGTGGCACATGGACCGGCATGGTCGACACCCGGCTTGAAACCGTGCCGGGGGCCAGCGGCAGCGAGGCCGTCGTGCAGGCCGATCCGACGCTTTTGCAAGCCGATGCTCCAGCTGTGTTCAAGATGTTCATGGGCACGAGCGTCGCCCGCTACCCGCAACACCCGGCCGCGCGAACGATAACCTGCGATGGCGACTGCGGGCCGACTCTCGAAGCCGCCTACACAGCCGGACAGCGCATCGTGTGGGTGAATGGTGACCTGATCCTCAGCAGCAACAAGGTGCTCGGCAGCGTGAGCGACCCGCTGCTCGTCGTGGTGAATGGCAACGTCACGCTGACCGGGCCGTTCCAGCTCAATGGCATGCTGGTATCGACAGGGAATTTGATCTGGACCAACGCCAGCGCCATGCCATCGCTCGTCAACGGCATCGTGCTGGTGGGAGGTGGCATGCAAACCATTGGCAGGGTTGACATCGTTTACCAGCAGACCGTGGCTGACCATGTGCGCAACCGTCTGGGCAGCTATGTGCGGGTTCCCGGCGGCTGGAACGATTCCACCAACTGATAATGGCCATGAAGCCTCTCCAACTCAAGACCCGGCGCCCCAGCCGCACGCAGCGCGGCGTGACGTTGATCGAAGCCTTGGTGGCCCTCGTCGTCATGTCGTTCGGCATGGTGGCGCTGGTCGGTCTGCTGAGCAATCTGCGCTACAGCGGCGACATCGCCAAGCAGAGAAGCGAAGCCATGCGCCTGGCGCAGGAGGAGTTGGAGAAGCTGCGCTCGTTCTCGGTGCTCGATAAGCCAGGCGATGCAAGTGCCAGCGTCAGGGACTACGAGAACGACATCGTCTCGCTTGCCGAGGCCAAGTCCTTCAATCTAACCAACGGCAACACCACCTTTGTACTCACGCGTGAGGTGACGCCTCTGATCAAGGACCAGACCGAGCCTCAGGCCAGAACCATCAGAGTGACTGTGGCATGGAAGGACCGCGGCAACGTTGAACAGAAGCTCTTTCTCGACACCGTCATCTCCCGCACCGATCCGGTCTTCGCCCTCGCCTTGGGTGTCACGCCGCCTGTCAACGGAGTGCGACAGCCCGAAAATCGCAATCCGGTGATCCCTCCGACCGCCAAGGACCTGGGCAACGGTTCCAGCGCTTTCCGCCCGGGCGGCGGCACTACGGTGGTCTGGGTGTTCAACAACGTCACAGGCGTCATCAGCGGTAAATGTGAAGGGCTTGGCGAGACGCCGGTTTCGGAACTCGAGGCGAGCAGCGTCGAGTCCTGCAAGAACACCTCGGGTGGTTATCTTGTAAGTGGTGTCATTCGTTTCTCCAAGCTCGACTCGCCCGACCCATCGGTCCCCGATGCTGATGCCCTGCCGAAACCCTTGTCCGCCTCGCTGCGTCTGACTCCCAGCCAATTCCAAATCAGGGATGCGAGTGGCGCGCTGGTGCTGGCCCCCGGTCGCGACTATCCAACGCCAAATCATGAGTGCTTCAGCGACGCCCCTGTGTCCAGCACGGCTCTTCAGAAGCTGGTGAACTACTACTGCATCGTCTATCCCAACACCCAGTCCCCTCGCAACTGGTGGGGCCAGGTGCTGTTGACCGGACTGGATATCGGCACGGGCGCGACGCAGTACAAGGTCTGCCGTTACAGCGGCGACTACAACGGCAACACGAAGATCGACAACGAGGAGCACCCCGAGTCGTACAGCGCCGTGAGCTACTCGCTGGCGCGGCAGAACTTCCTCGTCATGCCTGGCAAGACTGCCGGTCTGTGCCCGACCCTTCCCGCTGATGTCAGTGCCGCCCGCTTCATTGACTACTCGACCTACCAGATCCAGCCCTGATCGCGCGTGATCGCTGGCTAGACTGGGCAGATGCCCGCTTCCCATACGTCCGCCGCGCTGCAACGCGCTCTCGCACTGGCCGCCCAGGCCATAGGCCTGAGCGACCCCAACCCTCGGGTTGGTTGCGTCATCCTGGCGGCAGACGGCCGTGAACTGGGTGCCGGCCATACGCAAGCCGCCGGTCAGGCGCATGCCGAGGTCATGGCGCTGCGCGATGCAGCAGCGCGTGGGCATGACGTACGCGGCACAACGGCGATCGTCACGCTGGAACCCTGCTCCCACCACGGCCGCACGCCGCCCTGCTGCGATGCCCTGATCGGTGCCGGCATCGCCCGCGTCGTCGTCGCGGTCCAGGACCCGAACCCACTGGTTGCCGGCCAGGGCCTGGCGCGGCTGCGTGCGGCCGGCATCGAGGTCGAACTGGCCGACGAGGCGTTTGCCGACGCTGCACGGGAACTCAACATCGGCTTCTTCTCGCGCATGCAACGCGGTCGGCCTTTCCTGAGGCTGAAGTCGGCCGTCTCGCTGGACGGCCGCACCGCCCTGGCCGATGGGCGCAGTCAGTGGATCACCGGCGAGGCCGCACGCGCCGACGGCCACGCCTGGCGCCGCCGCGCTGGCGCCGTGCTGACCGGCATCGGCACCGTGCTGGCCGACGATCCGCGCATGGACGTGCGTCTTGTGCCCACAGCCCGCCAGCCGCTGCGCCTCGTGCTGGACCCACAAGGGCGCATGCCGGCCGGCGCCCGCATCATGCAGCCGCCGGGTGAAGCCCGCGTCATCGGTGCCCACCGCGCCGATCTGCCGGCGCTGCTGCATGAGCTCGGCGACCAGGGCATCAACGAACTGCACGTCGAAGCCGGCCCGACTTTGTCCGGCGCCTTCCTTGACGCCGGCCTTGTCGATGAACTGCTGATCTACCAGGCGCCGATGCTGATCGGCGAAGGCCGCCCTCTCGCGGCACTGTCGCCCTTGGCCCAGTTGGCCGACGCCCAGCACTGGCGCTTGATCGAAGCCACACCGATCGGCCAGGATCTGCGGCTTCGCCTGCGTTCAATCTAGATATCCGCGCGGCGCAAGCCGCTAGGGTCGACACCTACAATCGACGGCTATGCCCATCTCCCCCATTCCCGAGCTGGTGGCCGAGCTGGCCGCCGGCCGCATGGTCATCCTGGTCGACGAGGAAGACCGCGAGAACGAGGGTGATCTCGTGCTGGCGGCCGACCTCGTCACGCCCGAAGCCATCAACTTCATGGCCAAGCATGGCCGCGGCCTGATCTGCCTGACGCTGCCGCGAGAGCATTGCGAGCGCCTGCAGCTGCCGCCGATGACTCGCCGCAACGGCACGCAGCACGGCACCGCGTTCACCATCTCCATCGAGGCCGCCACCGGCGTGACGACCGGCATCTCGGCCGCCGACCGCGCCCGCACCGTGCAGGCCGCCGTTGCGGCAGACGCCAAGGCCAGTGACCTCGTCCAGCCCGGCCACATCTTCCCGCTGCAGGCTCAGGATGGCGGCGTGCTGATGCGCGCCGGCCATACCGAAGCGGGCTGCGACCTGGCGCGCATGGCCGGGCTGTCGGCCACCTCGGTCATCTGCGAAATCATGAAGGACGACGGCAGCATGGCGCGCCTGCCCGACCTCGAGATCTTTGCCGCCGAGCATGGCCTCAAGATCGGCACCATCGCCGACCTCATCGAATACCGAAGCCGCCACGAAAGCCTGGTCACCCGAGTCGCCGAGCGGCGGCTGAACACAGCCCAGGGCGAGTTCGACTGTCAGGTCTTCACCGACCGCACCGGCGGCACCCACCTCGCTTTGAGCCGCGGTTCCTGGCAGGCTGCGGACGAAGTCCTGGTGCGCGTGCATGAACCGCTGTCGGTCATGGACCTGCTAGAAGCCGGATCCTGCGGCCATTCCTGGGGCCTGCCTGCGGCGCTCGCTGCCGTGCATGCCAGCCCCGCCGGCGTCGTCGTGCTGCTGAACTGCGGTGAAGACGCCGCCGGCGTGCTGGCCCGCGCAACAGCCGAAAAGGCCGTGGCACCCGTCAAGAGCGCGATGGACCTGCGCACCTACGGCGTCGGCGCCCAGATCCTGAAGGCGCTGGGCGTGCACCACATGAAGCTGCTCGGCAGCCCGCGTCGCATGCCGAGCATGGTCGGCTACGGGCTCGAGGTCACCGGCTTCATCGCCGCCCCTTCCTGCTGAAACCAGAGACGAGAGACACGCGATGCAAGACTCCACCCAAGGCCTGCCCGGTTTCGAAGGCGCTCTCGATGGCAGCGAGCTGGTGATCGCCATCGTCCAGGCGCGCTTCAACGATGCCGTCACCTCATCGCTGGCCAGTGCCTGCCTGGCCGAGTTGTCGGTGCTGGGCGTGCCGGCCGAGGCTGTCCGCCACGTGACCGTGCCCGGCGCACTCGAAGTGCCGCTGGCCCTGCAGGCACTGGCGGAGACCAACGACTACGACGCTCTCATCGCGCTGGGCTGCATCATCCGCGGCGAGACCTACCACTTCGAGCTGGTCGCCAACGAGAGCGGCGCCGCCGTCACCCGCGTCGGCCTGGACCACGGCATCCCGATCGCCAACGCGATCCTGACCGTCGAGAACGAAGCCCAGGCCTGGGCCCGTGCCGAACCCAAGGGCCGCGACGCCGCCCGTGTCGCCGTCGAGATGGCCAATCTGCTGAAAGAGATCGCGTGAACGCACCCCAAAAGACCGCCACCAAGACGGCCACCCAGACTGGCAAACCCGCCGCGGGCAAGAAGGCACCTGCCAAGTCCGCCCGCCGCCGCTCCCGCGAGGCCGCGCTGCAAGGCCTCTACCAGTGGCTGCTGACCGGCGAGGACATCGGCGCCATCGTCGCCCTGGGCCGTGAGCAGGACGGCTACGCCAAGCTGGACCTGAAGCACTACGACGCGCTGCTCAACGGCTGCGTCAGCGAGGCCGCAGACCTGGACGCCATCCTGTCCCGACACGTCGACCGCAAGACGACGGAGTTGTCTCCCATCGAGCACGGCATCCTGATGATCGGCGCCTACGAGCTCAAGCATTGCGTCGACATTCCTTACCGGGTCGCCATCAATGAGGCCGTCGAACTGGCCAAGTCCTTCGGCGGTACGGACGGCCACAAATACGTCAACGGCGTGCTGGACCGTGCGGCCGGCGACCTGCGACCCACCGAGGTCGCCGCCAAGCGCTGATGAAAAGTTGATGAAGCTGGCCGCCCGGCTCGACCGCATCGAGCCCTTCTATGTGATGGAGCTGGCCAAGGCTGCGGCGCAGATCGCGGCCGGCCCGCTGTGCGACCCGGCCGTCGGTGGCCGGCGGATGATCCGCCTGAACGTGGGCGAGCCCGACTTCGGCGCCGCGCCAGCGGTGCGCGAGGCCGTCACGCGAATCGCTCAGGGCCCCACGCCCTACACCGATGCCCTTGGACTGCCCGCGCTGCGCGAAGCCATCTCACACTGGTACGAACAGCGCTTCGGCCTGAGCATCGCGCCCGAACGCATCGCCATCACGGCCGGGGCCTCCGCCGGCCTGCAGCTCGCCTGCCTCGCCCTCTTCGAGCGTGGCGACGAGGTGTTGATGCCCGACCCCTGCTACCCCTGCAATCGCCATTTCGTGACGGCGGCGGACGCCACGCCGCGTCTGCTGCCCACTGGCGCGGCGGAGCGCTTCCAGCTCGGCGCCAGCCAGGTCCGCGAGGCATGGACGCCGGCCACGCGCGGCGTGCTGCTGGCTTCGCCAAGCAATCCGACGGGAACATCCATCGCGCCCGAGGTGCTGGCCGACATCGCCGGCTTCGTGCGCAGCCAGGGTGGCGTCACGGTTGTCGACGAGATCTACCTGCCACTGAGCTACGACGAGCACTTCAGCCACAGCGCCTTGGCGCTCGGCGACGATGTCGTCTCCGTCAACAGCTTCTCCAAATACTTCGGCATGACCGGCTGGCGGCTGGGCTGGCTGGTGCTGCCGCCGGACCTCGTGCCCGCCATCGAGCGCTTGGCGCAGAACCTCTACATCTGCCCGTCCACGCTGGCGCAGATGGCGGCACTCTCGGCCTTCGAGCCCGAATCCATCGCAGAGTTCGAACGCCGCCGCAGTGTGCTGCGCGAGCGCCGTGACTACGTCGTGTCGGCACTCAACGACCTCGGCCTGGCCGTGCCGGTCGCTCCCGACGGCGCCTTCTATGCCTGGATGGACATCAGCCGGCACCACGCCGACAGCTGGGCCTTCGCCCACGAGCTGCTGCACAGCGCCCAGGTCGCGCTGACGCCCGGTCGAGACTTCGGTGCCACCGACCCGCGGCGCTGGATGCGTCTGTCCTTCGCGTCGTCCATGGAAGACCTGCAGGAAGCCATGCGTCGCCTGCGCGAGGTGCTGGTGTGAGCTTTCGGTTCCCCATCCGCGTCTATTGGGAAGACACCGACGCCGGTGGCATCGTCTTTTACGCCAACTACCTGAAGTTTTTCGAGCGCGCCCGCACCGAGTGGCTGCGCGCAGCCGGCGTGGAGCAACACCAGCTGCGCCAGGACACCGGCCTGATCTTCGTCGTCGCTGCCACCAGCCTGCGCTACGCAGCGCCGGCCAGGCTCGACGACCTGCTCACCATCACCGTCGAACCTGAACCCGCCGGCCGCGCCAGCCTCACTGTGCGTCAACGCGCACTGCGGGGCGACACGTTGTTGGCCGAAGGCGAGATCCGCATCGGCTGCGTGCGCGCCGACGACCTGAAACCCCAACGCCTGCCCGACTCCGTCGTGGCCGCGATCACCGCATGAACCAAGACCTCTCCATCGTCTCCCTGATCCTGCATGCGAGCTTTGCCGTGCAGCTCGTCATCGCGGGCCTGCTGCTCGTGTCGCTCGCGAGCTGGAGCGTCATCTTCGGCAAGCTCATCGGCCTGGGCCAGATCAAGCGCCGCAACGACGCCTTCGAGGCGGAATTCTGGAGCGGCAAGAACCTCAACGAGCTCTACCAGGCCGTGGGCAACCGCACCGACGGAGCGCCGCTGGAGCGCATCTTCGCCTCCGGCATGCGTGAGTTCATGAAGCTGCGCGAGAAGCGCGTCACCGACGCCAGCGCCCTGCTTGATGCGGCCCGCCGTGCCATGCGCGCCAGCTTTCACCGCGAGCTCGATGCGATGGAGCACAACCTCTCCTTCCTCGCCTCGGTCGGCTCGGTGTCGCCCTATGTCGGCCTGTTCGGCACGATCTGGGGGATCATGCATGCCTTCGTCGGCCTGTCCAACCTGACCCAGGTGACGCTGGCCACGGTGGCGCCCGGCATCGCCGAAGCGCTGGTCGCAACGGCCATCGGCCTGTTCGCGGCCATCCCTGCCGTGCTGGCCTACAACCGGTTCGCCCGCCAGATCGACCGCGCCGCGATCACGCTGGAGACCTTCATCGAAGAGTTCTCCAACATCCTGCAACGCAACTCGACGCAAACCTGATGGCGTCCATCTCCACCCGTGGCGGCCGCCGGCGCCGCACGATGAACGAGATCAACATGGTTCCGTTCATCGACGTGATGCTGGTGCTGCTCATCATCTTCATGGTCAGCGCGCCCCTGATCACGACGGGCATGGTCGACCTGCCCAGCGTGGGAAAAAGCCGCCAGCAGCCCGAGCACGTCATCCAGATCATCGTCGGCACCGACGAGAAGCTGAAGATCAAGGTCGACCAGCTTGAGCCGGAATCCATTCCCGCCAACCGGTTGGCCGAGCGCGTGAAGAAGGCGCAGGGCAAGGACGCGAACAGCCCTGTCGTCATCTCCGCCGACAAGAACGTCAAGTACGAAGCCGTCGTGCAGGTCATGGACACCCTGCAGCGCGCCGGCATCCAGCGCGTCGGCCTGGCCGTGAAGAGCGGCGCTTCGAGCAACTGAGCCCATGTCTGCTGCGACCCTGCGCCCCCCCGAGGCCGCCGGCATTGGCCGCGGCCTGACCTTTGCGCTGATCGCCCACGGCCTGCTGATCCTCGCCCTCAGCTCCGGCCTGAACTGGCGCAGCGACTCGTCACCGTCCTTCGAGGCGGAGCTGTGGTCGTCCGTGCCAACCGTGGCCGCGCCACGCGAAGAGGCCCCGGTCGAACCGGAGCCGGAAGCGCCCAAGCCGCAACCCGACACCCGCGCCCAGCAGCGCGCCGCCGAAGAGGCCGCGGCCGAGCAGCGCGACGCCGAGATCGCCATCGCCAAGGACAGGAAGCGCAAGGAAGACAAGGCCCGCGAAGACGCCGCCAAGCTGGAGCGCGAGAAGGCAGCCAAGGAGAAAGACGCGAAGGACAAGGCGGCCAAGGACAAGGCGAAACAGGAAGAGCAGGACCGCAAGAAGGACAAGACGGCCAAGGACGCCAAGGAGGCGAAGGAAGCCAAAGACGCCGACGCCCGCCGCGAGTCGCAGCGCCAGGAGAACCTGCGCCGTATCCAGGGCATGGCCGGCGGCACGCCGGGCTCCACGGGCACTGCGGCCCAGAGCGCCGCGCCGTCGGCCGGGTGGGTGGGCAAAGTCAAGGGCAAGATCCGGCCCCTGATCATCTATTCGGACGGCGCGGCCAACCCGACGGCGGAGGTGAAGGTGACGCTTTGGCCTGACGGCCGCATCCAGGGCGCAACCCTGGCCAAGGCGAGCGGTGACGAGGAATGGGACCGCGCGGTGGTTCGCGCTGTCGAAAAGGCCGAGACGCTGCCGCGCGATACCGACGGCCGCGTGCCGTCGGTCATCATCCTCACCTTCCGTCCACGCGAATAGTCGCTAAGCCCAGAGGCTTCAAAGCTCCACGGAGATCGGCCGCCCCGGCAGCACCCGGTGCAATTCTTCGGCCAGTGCTTGAAGGTCCATGGGTTTGCTGAGGAGGGGTGATCTCGGTTTCGGTGCAGGAACTGGGATTAAGAACCTAGGGTAAGCCCGCGCAAAACACTGCCTCCTTCTCAAGGTGGCCGCCGTGACCGGCGACGCCTTGCCGGACCTCAGCAATGGGTTTGCGAGCAAGCGCCAGAGGCGCCGAACCGCAGCTGTCAGCTCGGCTCCCTCCAAATAGTCCGCTTGTACTCCGGTCTGGCGGAGATTAGCCCCGCTTCCCTGATGAGCCTCGCCACGTCCTCCTGGCTCAGCTGGATGCGGCGCTCAAGGAAGAGCCTGGGTTCAGGAGCTCTGCGGAGTAACGCTGGCCAAGGCGCCTTGTCCTGGACCCAGGAAATGTCGAGCTGTTCCGTCCAGACTCGATCGCGCGTCGGCGTCACGGTCAGCACGCCAGCTAGGCAGTGGGCCAGCTCCCGCAGCGGTCCCGGCAGCAAATGCCACATGACGCGTGTCAGGGCCGCGTTTTCGCCACCGAGCGTGCCGGGCATGTTCTCGTCAAGCGTGATGAGGCACCAATACCGACAGGCCGCCGGACGATGAGCGAACTCCGGCACCACCTGCCAATACGCCATGCCTGCGCCGCCCTGGCGCGTGTCGATTGCGATCGACGACCACCCCGAGGCAGTCAGTCTTGCGGAGTCGGCGACCGTCGCTGCGCTCGCATGCCACGGCTCCCACCGTCCGGTGATCGCGTCGAAGACTTCCACGTGCTCCAGCAGCACCCCGCCGACATGGAAGTCGCTGCTGTCCTCTTCGACGCCGCCCACCTTCCAAATCAGCTCGGCTCGGCCGGGCAAGTGATCGTCGTCGGCAAAGGTCCATCCCTCAAGGGACCGATGAACGATGCCGCGAGGAACCCTCATGAAGACCATCGGATGCTGTGATGCCCGAGTGCGCCAGTCCTGAACGCCGTCCTTGAAGGTGCGCCAGAACGACAGACGGAAGATGGCTTGGTGGGCAGCGCGTCGCTCATCCGCGGCGAGCAGCTCAACGTGCGGATGCCGGTCGCCGGTGTCCCAGCGTCTGGGCCGCAGCAGCGTGTCTCGCCGGATGGTGCGTACTCCCATCAACGAATCGACCCTGTAGAAGAAGTCGTCGGGCTGTTCGGTATCGACGTCTTGAATCTGGCGCCAGAACTGAGCTTCGGCGTTGGTCCTCATGTCCTAACTCCCATGACCAAGTGAGTCCCCCGGAGGGTCGTCGGAATGACGCCGTGGCGACGATAACGCCGCGTGGATCGCTTCGGACCACGGACATCACGATGTGCGAGGACCGCTCGGTAAATAGCCCGCGTCGTTTTCGGTGCAAAAACTGGGGTTAAGGCGGCGCGCAGTCCAATTAAATCAACAACTTACGAGATTCGCCAAAAACTGCCCGCGTCGTTTTGCGTGCAAAACATGGGGTTAAGGTCACCAGCCATGGGGTGTCAGCCGGTCGACGCTGCCTTGTCTTTGGACTTGTTCGTCGGCGGCTGCCCGATGCGTTCCAGCACGCCCTTCACGACGTCGGCTTGCGTCTGGGCGGCTGCCTCCGCGGCCGCCAGCAACCGCTCAAGTTCGCCGTTTCGGCGCTCCAGCGCCTCGGCCCTTGATTGGAGGGTTTCGTACTGCTGCACGGCCTGAAGGGCTTGGGCGCGCAGGTCTTCGACGAGCTGGTTCTGGACCGCCAGGCGCTCACCGGCCGTCTTCAGGTCACGGAGCTGCTCATCGAGCTGCCTGCGCTCAGCACGCGCGGCGGTCAGCAGCGCCAAGGCGTCTACCTTTTCCTGCAGCGCCGTCCGAAGTTCGCCCTGTTTGCTGGCCAGTGCTTCAGTCGCCGTCGCCACCTCTCGCTGCAGGTACTGCAACTGCTGCTCATGCTGACGTGCTTCGCGATCCCGCTGCTCCTTCGATGCCGCCCGGAAGTGTTCGAGCGCCTGGTGGGCGTGCTCGTGTTGCTTGCCGAGTTCCGCGGCATGGGCCTTGGCGGCTGCAAGCTGTTCCTGGAGCGCGGCCACCTGCGTCGTCAACTGTCCCGTCGTCTGAGCGTGCTCAAGGCGAAGGGCATCCAGCTCGCCCTGGATGCGCAGGCGCGCCGTCTTGGCTTCAGCCGCCTCAACTTGTCGGGCTTCAGCTTGGCGCAGTGAGGCTTGTGACTCGGCCAGCGCTTTGTCACGCGCCTCGGTGAGGCGCTTCACCTCTGCAGCGTGCCCTTCCTTCAGCACGTCGAAGCGCTCTTGCGATTCGAGCTCCAGACGCGCCGCCAGGTTGTTCACCAATGCCTGCAGCTGCTCGCTGACGGAGGTCTGTGGTGCCTGACTACCCCCGCCACCTTCTTCGTCCTCGATTTCCTTGACCAGGCGCGAGATGGTGCTTTTTGAGCCGGTGTTACCGAGGTGAATGCGGATGGCATCAATGGACGGGTGGTGCCCGGCCTTCAACAACGCCAGTCTCGCCGCCTGCACTTCGCGCTTCGTGATGCCTGATCTTGCCATGTCTGCCACCAATTACGTATGTGGTACGTAACGCAAGTATTACGTAACACGATATGTGAGTCAACGGCGAACAGAACGACTCGAAGGCACATTAGATAATTGGAAGTTATCTATTCTGCTGGGGCTCGAGCCCGGTACGTGGACGCTTTGCACGCACGAAACCCTGAAAATCTCAATGTTGAGAAGACGGGGCGAACGGCATGGGGAGTCCGGCGGCCATCGCGGCAGCGAAGAGGCCGGTCAGAATCGATGGGACTTTAAAAAGGTGCCAGTCCGCAGGATTCGCTCGCTACCCGCCAACGCTTAGCCGACGTTTTCCTGGTGCGTCTTGACGGCGCTGTAGACCTTCATGCAGACAGCTTGAATGGCCTCGATCGCCTGGTTCCTGTCGGGTGGTGGAGGATTGCCCTGGTTCGTCACCGAGTGCTGAAGCGCGCCGCAGTACTCGGCCAGCACGTCGTCGATCTCTTCCAACATCCCGGTGATCGACGCGCGCAACGGCTGGTCGATGAGGTTGAAGGCCATGAAAGCGACCGAGAGCTTCCCGCTCTCTTCCATCTGATCCGTCCAAAAGCTCTGCACGGCGTTGGCGGCCCACTTGCTGTCCGGCAGCGTCGCGCACAGCGCGGTTGTGGACTTCAGGAAAGGCTCGATGGACACCGGCGCCACGACCTTGCGCAGCCAAAAGTCGTCGACGATCGACTGACGTCGGGCCCGGCCGTCCTTCTTGCGGTTGTAAAACAGAGTACCCAGCGACACAGCCAAAGCAAGCACACTGACCGACAACGCCGGAACCGTCGGCAGCATCTTGTCCCAGGCGCTCTCACGGGCCGGCTGACAGATGACCACCTGCTGGACACCACTGCCAACGGTCGAGCAGCCGTCCGGCAGAACGAGTTGGGCTGGCGGTGTGGGAGTGGGTGGCGGTGCCGGCGCTGCGGCGACCGCACCTGGAGCTGGCGGCGCGGGGCTCGTTGCGGATTGAAGCCCTGGGTTGGGCGCTGCGGCTGTGGCGGACTGCGCGGCTGGCGCCGCAGCTGTCGTCAAGACGGCGCCTCAGCTGAAAAGGTTACGGCTCTGAAGCGCGCGCAGCACGTACCCGTCCATCACCTCCCGCAGGAACTCGGGAGAATCGAAATGGAACCGGCGGTAGAAGGCTTCCTTGGTACCAGCACGAACGACGCTCGGGCCGAACAGGCCGAGAAAGAACGAGCTGCTGATGGTGTACGTGGACGTCGGGATCCGGACCTCCACGGGCGAACCGTTGGAGTCCAAGGTATCCAGGTCAAGGTCGCGGCGCAGTGACGCGCCACGGTCCCGTCCGGTGTAGACCGGGCCTTCTATGCGGCCGAAGTCGATCAAGTTTGCGGTTGTCATGTTGCGTCTCCCGCGCTAGTGGCCTGTGTGCTCTTTGCAGTCGAGAGGGGGAACTTCACGCTGATGAGCGTACCAGGGAAGGATACCCCGGCAAGCTGACGGACATATGTAGGATCGGGCCGCTCTCGAAGATCGTTCTTGTCGTTGAAGGCAATCGTCCTCAAACCGGTGTCGCTCGTGATCATCTTGTACTTGCCGTCGAAGGCGATGTAGGTCGACCCGGACAGGATGATCATGCGGGCCTGGGCCGAGTCGCCGTTCGAACATTCCGAATGTACGCGCTGGAAAAACTCGATCAGATCCCCTGAACCGTTGCCCCGTGTGCTGTCGGCGGACACGTTCTTGGTGCTGACCCCACCCTGCAGCGACAGCAGGGTGTACAGGTCTTCCTTGCGCCAGGTCTTCCCGAAGAGCCGCTTTTTGGTGTGCAGGTCCATGTAGGTCTGAATCTGGTCGCGCGTCCAGTGGCCGTCAGGCAACCGTTCGAACGTTTCAGCAATGCTCGCCCCGAAATTGAAGATCGTGATCTCACACATGGGGGTGGCGAGCTGGGTATCCAAGTACCCCTGGATGGACCAGTCGAACATGCCCGAGTGCTCCTCGACGTTGTCCAGGATCTCGCCGACGTAGTTGCACAGCCGCCCGCGCGCCGCCGGCGTCATGGTGCGGCCGATGGTCTTGAGGCACTTGTTGATGTGGTCGGAGAACCTCACCGTGACCTTCGTCTTGCGGTCGGCCTCCCGCGGGCGCATTGCCCGCACGTAGTGCTTGCAGCGCTCATCGAACAGCAGCAGCCGGTCGCCGTCGACCTTGGAGAGGTACTCGTGCTCCACCTTCAGCCGTTTGATGACGCCGAGCGCCCGGACGAAGCGGACATGGGCCGGGTCGCTGGGAAAGTTGCCGCGCCACCGGATCACCCGCTTGCTGCGCCGAGCCTGCGTGTCCAGTTCGTCGACGAGGACATCCAACAGCGCGTTGGCGCCCAGGTCGTACTGGGTCAACCGGCTGAAATCGATGTAGACGTCGTTCAGCCCCTCGTACGCCATGGCCCGCGCGAGATGAGACAGGCTGCCCAGCGCCTGTTCGGGCGACTCCATGACCGAGAAGCCCGGCGGCAAGCGGAAGCCGACGCGACGCTTGATCTTCGTGGGCTTGGCGGGCTGCGGTGCCATGCCAGCGACCATCCGCACAATCACGGAACGTCGGCCGAAGGCTGCACTCAACGCCAAGTCAGACTGCAGTGCGCGGACGAGGGTCTTGGCGCGGCGACGCAGCCAGCGGGCATCCTTGTTGGCCCGCTTGTTCCGTAGGTAAAGCGGTATGTTGCGCTTGGCGAGATGCATGCGATGAAAAGGCGCAGCGGTCGGGCGTTCAGACTCTGCCGGCTTTTCCTCCCTGCCTGGCATGCCCGTCGCCGGCATCAGGTGCGATGCCTGAAGCCTGACCTTGTTCTAGGGGTGGCCGAGTGTAGGACCGCCGGCATCGATGCCTGGTGGCGCGCGCCTAGGCATTTCCCGATGCTCTAGTAGGTGCCGTACGCGACCCTCGTCAGGTGGTCGCTCAGCAACGCGATGCCGGCGGGCTGGTCGACGAGGTCCAGCGGCGTGCAGCCCAGCGTGACGGCAGGCTGGATGAGCCAGTCTGCCAGCCATGCCTCAGTGTCGTGGGCGCCGAGCGTCTTGGACGCATTGAGCAACTGCGCATAAGCAGGGGTGGCAGCGAACGCCTCCAGCCGGCGCATCAGCGAGCGCTGAGCTACCAAGAAGGTATGGATCTCGCTGGAGATGGCCGGCTTGGGCCTGTTGCGGCGAATTTTGGCAGTGCGGGCGCATGACGAGCGGCGCAGTCCGCAGGCCTCGCGCAACTTCCTGACGTCGGCCTTGAGCTCGAGTCGTTCGCTGAAGGACAGGCGCTGGGCCGCAGGACGCCAGAACTGCTCGGCACCCACGGCGGGCATGGCGTCCCAATCCACCTCCTCCCTACGCTCGGCGACCGCGGCCTCCCAGACTTGCAAAAACCCCAGCGACACCGCGCGGCGGGCGCCAACGTGCTCGAGCAGCGCGCCCAGCAGAAGCAGCCGCTGGGTGTCGTCAAGACACAGCTTGCCGCCGACCATCTCCAGCCGGCCGGGCAAGTCGTGGTGGCGGTGCATCTCGTCGGCGCTCCAGGGCCGGCCCAGCAGGCGTATGTCGAGCGGTTCCAAGTCCTCAACTCCTTGAAGAAGCTATTGAGTGTTCAAGTAGCGACTCGTCTGTTCATTTCTTCCCTCGTGGCGTCGCTGACAACGAGGGCGTCAGTGCGCCCGAGGATCTGCGCGGCAGCAGCGTTCAGCACGTCCCTCTCCGGTTGGCCAGCTTCTGGTGGCGCAAGGAGCTTGTACAGGCGGCCGGACGTCGTGGTGACGGTCCCGCTCGCAAGGTCGACGGATTCGACGGCCGACGTCACGCGGGCGATCCCGCCGTTTCTCAGGGTGACGAGGTGCCGATCTCCACAAGGCAGTCTCACCAGCCGCCAGGAATGCACCTTCATGTCCGGCTGTTCCTCGACCGGTGGCACGTCACGCTCGTTGACGAGAATGAGTCCGAGGCTACGGCTTTCTGAGGGCATCGTCAGGCCTCCGGGTTACGGGCGCGGCTAGCCGGACGCGAACGTCGAGCCCTGGGAACCGGTGGGCTCGCGTTGGCGACGCCCACCTTCAGAAGCAACTCCCTTTGAACAGGTTCAACGTGCTCGGGGATGAGCCCACAATCAAACGGCTCCCCCGAAACGTCGTACAGGGCGACGTGCTGACCACTGACGGAGCGATGCAGCCAGACCTCTCGAACCTCCCGCGAGGACCACTGACCCGACGGTGATTGCCAGGCCGGCATCATGCAGATGATGCCCTTGACCTGCTGGGCATCCAGCGATCGCAACAGCTCTGCCAGGTCGATATCCCAGGCGATGCACAAGGTGCGGGTCATGCTGCACTCGGGTTCGTCTGCGTCGGCGATCTCCACGGACAGCAAGAACCAAGGGGCATGGAGCGTCAGCTCGACCATTCGCCAGTGCTGTGAGCCGGGGCGATCCAGGGCCGGCGGCATCGGAAACTGGTACTCGGGGTGGGAGACAAACATGCAGGAAGCAGCGACGGATGGTGCCATCCGTCGGTGGAAGGGTTGAGCTGGCGCGCATTGTTCGGACGTCGTGGTCAGATTCAGTTTCCGAATACGGTTGAACTTCGAATACGGTGTCGCCGCTCAAAAGCGTCCCCATGGCCAAGACCCTGCACACCCGACACAACAAGATCTTCCTGAAGATGCTCCGGGAGCTGCGCGAGTCCCGCGGCCTGCGCCAGACTGACCTGGCGGACCTGCTCGGCCACAGCCAGGCCACGGTGAGCAACGTCGAACGCGGCGAGAGGCGGCTCGATGTCATCGAGTTGCGCGACTGGCTGGATGCGTTGAACGAGAAGTTCGCTGATTTCACGTCCAAGTTGGACGACGAGCTCCTTCGCCTGGGTGGACCGCGGCTGCGGATCGTGCACCCGAAGGGCAACCGTGCACGTCATGTGCTGAGTCAGATGCTGAGGGTGGTGCGGTCGAAGTGAGCCGCTGGAAAACGCCGATGGTCAGTGCAGCCGGTCGGGTCTGCGGCCGACGCACTCGTCCAGCCTGCCCATGAACTCGGTGAGGGATGACCCACAGGCGAACGCCCATCGCTGAAGCTCAAGGACGTCAACGCGACGCTGGCCGGCCTCACCCGCAGCTACGTTGGCTGCCGGCACACCGAGTCTGCCGGCCAGCGCTTGGTGACTGAGGCCGGCTTGCTCACGAAGCTGAATGAGCGCTTCCAGAAACGCCGCGTAGGCTGCACGGGACCTGCGCGCCGGTGTCACGCTACCGAGCGGGGACGCCGCTGGCGCATGTCCAACCGCAGCTTGTCGAACGAGGCGATTTCGTCGCGGACGCCTGACAGCAACCGCTCGACCTCGGCCGGCGTGCCCTTGTTGCAGAACGTCAGCGTCAGCAGGGTCAACGGGTGAACGTCCAGGACTTGCGCCAGCTGGACCGTCTTGGCCAAGGTGGGATCGGCGCCGTCGTTCTCGAGCCGACTGACGTAGGTGCGGCCGGACACCTCGTAAAAATCTTCCTGCGACAGGCCACGCTCGATCCTCACGGCGCGCAGCGCCTGGGCGAATTTGGGTGCTGTTGCCTTGGGACTCATCGCGGGTCGTTTCCGGCCCGCATTGGCTCATCGCGCACCTCAAAGGACTACACCCGATAAGGTGAGTTAGCAAGGTGTCAATCATTCGTTGGCGCCCAGGTGGCGGCGTGCTGGGCGTTGCATGCGCCTTGAGCGCCACCGTAGCTGCGGCCGATCAACGTCGCCACTACCAATGCCTGTAGGCGGTGACCGCTCGTCCAATTTGGCTTGCGAACTTTACGAGATAACCGAAATAACCTAGACTGCCAGTCATGGACATCAGTCTCCGCCATTGCTTTGCCGAGCACGACGCCCGTCTTGACGACGTGCTGCTCCTGCTGCGTGGTGAGAGCCGCCATGGCGACGGCCGGCGGGCGCGCGGCTTGGCAGCCCGAGCGCTCCAGCAGGTAAAGCGCCAGCGCCACATCTTCAGCCTGGACGGAGTCGAGTTGGACGATGTGGCAAGGCGCGTGGCCAGAACGTCCTTCCGCCAGGAAGTCCGGCGGGACATTGAGTTTTGGATTGGCGGTCAGGCCAAGCAGCTTCGGCTCAACCCCGTCATGGAGGCGCTCGACGCGACGTGGCACGCCGTTGAAGAGCGCCGCGTTGTCCGTCATCTGCTGGTCTTCCACCTCAGTCAGGCCGCCAAGGTCGCCAGCAAGTCGGCGCTCTTGATCTGGGCGTTGGCGCGGGACGTCTGGCGCAAGCTGGCGGCGCAGGCACGCATCCGGTTCCCCAAATTGAGAGCCAACGGCTTCTTCGGCGCGGACAAGGTCGATGGCCGAAATCTTCCATGACCCCTTCAGGGCGAAATCATGAAGCAGACCGCAACCACTACCTCCGCGACGCGGCCCCGCACGGGGTCGCCGACAGCAAGACAGTCTCCCTATGTGTCAGCAGCAGCAACCAAGGCGCTCCTCTCGGGCAGCCTGGCGTTCCGAACGGAGCGCCTGAGTGCTGAAGACATGGTGAACACCGACGAGGCAGCCAAATTGGCCGGCACGACCCGAGTCACGATCAACGCATGGATTGCCAAGGGACGAGCCATCGGCTTGACCCAAACGCGCCGCGGCTTCCGGCTGCCGCGCTGGCAATTCGAGCCTGCGCTCTGGGACGCAATCCCGAAGCTCAGCGTCGCACTGGTGACGACGGATGGCTGGGCCCTGCTGGGCTTCCTCGAGAGCCCGTTGGGCGGCTTGAACGGGCGCACGCCCCGCCAGGCCATCGAACAGGGAAAGTTGGCACGGGTGCTGGAGTTGGCTGGAGCGGAGGGCACCTGAGCCCTCAATGAAACTCACAGACCTTGAGTACGCGCCAGCCTACGTGCTGCCGCCCTCCTTGGCCCTGTACAGGGTCCAACGCTTCGCCCCGCGGCGCGGCGACAAGAAGGCTGGTCGAATCCGGCTGGCACCGCCTGGCACGCTGAGCGGCCGATTTGATCTACCGGACGAATTGGTCGGCTACTTCGCAGAGCGGCCCGAGACCGCCGGCTACGAATGCCTCGCGCGCCGCGAGTTCGAGACGATGGACTTCGCGCAGCTGGCCCAGCGGGAACTCTTGTGCCTGACGGTCCGGCGCCAGATCCGGCTGCTCGACCTGCGGGCTCATGCGCAGTCGTGGCCCGTGCTGCAGTCACTGCGCTTCAACCTCACGCAGGAACTGGCTGCGAGCGCGAGGGACGGTGGTTTCGAGGGGATCATCTACAAGTCCGCCCAGCAGTTCGGCATGGATTGCATGGCCGTCTTCGGTCCAGCGCTCTCACGACTTCGCTACGAGTGGGCCGATCGCCTGGTCGAGCCCGGAACCGGCAACTTCCATTCAGTGGTGGCTGAGATCGCTCGCGGTGCGCAGATCAAGGTGTTGCCGCCGGCGTAGCTGCCTCAACGGAGCATCGCGTCTCTGTGCACCGGGCGTTGGCTGCACGCGCCGGTGTTCATGCCGCAAACCGTTGGCTACCGCCACTGAGCCGCTCGCCCACTTCGGCGACCACTTTCTCGCTGTTGGCGAGGCGCCCAATTTGCAAGAGCGCCAACAGGGCGAAAAGGCCCGAAGCTTTCAGAGCCTCGATGATCTCCTCCGGCGCGTAGTTCGGCTCGATGCTTCCAGCCTTCACCCGACGCGCGATCTGATGCATTCCGCCATGGGTGTACCCATTCATGGCCTTCCACCCTTCGACCTTGTAGCCGGACAGGACCTTGTCTCCAAAGTCAGCATGCTCCTCGATCTTTTCGAGCATCTGGCCAAATTTCAACGGGAGACGATCCGTCTCCATAAACGCCTGAAGCTCGTCAGCGCTGGCGCACAGATGCAGCCAAAGCCCGCGGACCAGCGCTTCGAACTGGCTTCGAATCAGGGCGAATGCCGAGCCGTTGATCTGGCTTGTCACCAGCCGGACGATGCCGACGTGATGTTCAAGACAGAGGTCCAGCAGGACGCCAGGAACCCTGGAGGCATTGTCGGTCTTGATCTCGAGCCCGTCGTGGCGTTCGGCGATCCAAGTCACAAGCTGCTGAGCGCCTGCAAGGACCGCGGCAACGTCGTCGCGCAGTGGAGGTGGCTCTTGCAAGGGCATGGCTATTACGGCGAAGTGAGGCGGGCGGTCAGTATGGTGCCTCGGCAACTGTTGAAGCACGTCGGCACATACGGCGCCCAACCGCCACGCCGCCACAAAAACCCGTATCGCGCTTGCACATATTTCAATATTCCACCAAAATGGAATAATGGAAGATAACGAAGTCATCAAGGGCCTGGCGGCTCTTGCCCAACCTCTGCGGCTGCAGGTGTTCCGCGCCCTTGTGGTGGTGGGCGACGCGGGCCTGACCCCGGGCGCGATCCACGAAGCCCTGGGCACGCCGCCAGCGACGCTTTCCTTTCACCTGAAGGAACTCGTCAACGCTGGCCTCGTCACGCAAGAACGCGCCAGCCGCAACCTGATCTATCGCGCCAACTACGAGCGCATGAACGCGTTGCTCGGCTACCTGACCCTGAACTGCTGCCAGGGCGAAGCGTGCGCCGTGGAGAACAGCTCGACATCTTGCGCCTGCTGACCCAAGGTACCCATGCTCGACAACACCTTCAACGTTCTCTTCGTCTGCACCGGCAACTCTGCCCGGTCCATCCTGGCCGAAGGCCTGACGAACAGCCTGTCAGACCGGCGCTTCAAGGCCTACTCGGCTGGCAGCCAGCCTACGGGCGTCGTGAACCCGCTGGCACTGCAGACGCTCGCCGCGCTGCACCTGTCAACCGAGGGATTCCGCAGTAAGAGCTGGGAGGAGTTCGCTGGCCCGGGCTCGCCCATCATGGACTTCGTGTTCACGGTGTGCGACTCGGCGGCCGGCGAGGTGTGCCCTGTCTGGCCAGGCCAACCGATGACCGCGCACTGGGGCGTGCCCGACCCGGCCGCCTTGCAAGGCAGCGAGCAGGCCAAGCTGCAGGCGTTTCGCGACGTGGCCATCACCCTCAAGCGCCGCATCGAGCTGCTGCTGGCGCTGCCCATCCCCAAGCTGGAGCCTTTGGCCATCCAGCACGAGATTCGACAAATCGGCACCCGCTGAGCCCTTCCATGACGACACACGTTCTCATCCTCTGCACCCACAACTCCGCGCGCAGCGTCCTCAGCGAGGGCATGCTCAACCACTGGGCCAAGAAGCTCGGCAAGGACGTGCAAGCGCACAGCGCCGGCAGCGCCCCGAGTGGCCGCATCAACCCGTTCGCCGTCGAGGCGCTGCAGAACGCCGGCGTGGACAACAGCGGCTACTACAGCAAGAGCTGGGACCAGTTCAGCCAGGACGGCGCACCGCCGCTGTCCATCGTCATCACGGTCTGCGACAGCGCCGCTGCTGAGCAATGCCCAGTCTTCTTCGGTGGCAACGGCCAGCCTGTGAAGGTGCACTGGGGCTACCCGGACCCGTCCAACGCCGAAGGTGGCGATGAAGGCAAGCGCCGCGCGTTCGAACTGACGCGCCAGGCCATCGGCTACCGCATGCTGCAGCTTCTGCAGTTGCCGCTGGAGGATCTGAGCAAGGCTGACCTGCAGCAGGCCCTGGCCGAGATTTATAAGAGCTGAGCATGAATCTGTCCCGCAAGCTCCTTGCCGAAGGCCTGGGCACCGCGCTGCTGTTGGCTGTGGTGATCGGCTCCGGCGTCATGGCCGAGCGCCTGTCCGACGGCAACGTCGCCATCGCACTGTTGGCCAACACGCTCGCGACCGTGGGCGGCCTCTACATCCTCATCGAAGTGTTTGGCCCCATCAGCGGCGCTCATTTCAACCCCGCCGTCAGCGCCGTCATGGCCTGGCGCCGCGAATTGCCGGTGGCCGCCCTGGCGCCCTACATCGCGGTACAGCTCATCGGCGCCGTGCTGGGCGCTTGGCTCGCGCATGCCATGTTCGACATGACGATCGTGCAGTTCTCCACTAAGCAGCGCACCGGCACGGGCCAATGGATCGCCGAGGGCGTCGCCACCTTCGGCCTGCTGCTGGTCATCCTGCGCGCACCCGGTTCCCGCGTGGCCGCCATGGTCGCCGCCTACATCGGTGCGGCCTACTGGTTCACGGCATCGACGTCTTTCGCCAACCCGGCCGCCGTGTTCGGCCGCATGTTCAGCGACAGCTTCGCCGGCATTGCGCCCACCAGCGCACCGGGCTTTGTCGTCGCCGAGCTGTTCGGTGCCGCCCTGGCGGTGGGCGTCCATCAACTGCTATCCGCGCCGGCCGCCGCCGCTGCCGCTTCGACCGCCGCTGGCGAGGCACGCCATGTCTGAGCCCCTGTTCGCAGACGCCACTTTCCCCGCGCTGCGCGCTGACCTGTTCGACGTGCCCACCCAGGAGCGGCTGACCGTGCCGGCCCCGTCGCAGCACCGGCCGCGCATCCTCATGCTGTACGGGTCCCTCCGTGAGCGCTCCTACAGCCGGCTGCTGACCTTCGAGGCCGCCCGCCTGCTGGAGGCCATGGGCGCCGAGGTGCGCATCTTCAACCCCAGCGGCCTGCCGCTTCCCGACGATGCACCTGACACCCACCCCAAGGTCCAGGAGCTGCGCGAGCTTGCCGCGTGGTCGGAAGGCATGGTCTGGACCTCGCCCGAACGCCACGGCGCCATGACTGGCATCATGAAAGCGCAAATCGACTGGATCCCGCTGTCCACCGGCTCGGTGCGGCCCACCCAAGGCAAGACGCTGGCCGTCATGCAGGTGTCCGGCGGCTCGCAGTCCTTCAACGCGGTCAACCAGATGCGGGTGCTGGGCCGGTGGATGCGGATGCTGACCGTCCCCAACCAGTCGTCGGTGGCAAAGGCCTTTGGCGAGTTCACCGAGGACGGTCGAATGAAGCCCTCGTCCTTCTACGACCGCGTCGTGGATGTGATGGAGGAGCTGTTCAAGTTCACGTTGCTGACCCGTGACCTGGGTCCGTACCTCGTGGACCGCTACAGCGAGCGCAAGGAGAGTGCTGATGAGCTGTCCAAGCGCGTGAACCAGCGCGCCATCTGACACCCGACGGGGCCGAGGCCCCGTTTCTCTGGTCCAGATAGTTGCTATTGACAACGAAGAAGGCAAACATCAACATGCGCCCAGATAGTTGCTACACACATCCAAATGAACGAATTCAGCTCCGGCAGCCTGTTGCGCGAAGTCGCCCGCATGTACACGCGTGCCCAGCGCGTGGTGGCGGACTGCTGCCGTACGACCAACACCCAGTGCCACCTGCTGACCGAGCTTGGGCGTTCCGGGCCGCTGCCGCTGTCCGAGCTGGGCACGCGGGTCAGCCTGGAGAAGAGCTGGGTGTCGCGTGCCGTGGAGGCCATGGCAGCCCGTGGCTTGGTGACCAAGGAGCCGAACCCGTCCGACGCAAGGAGCTGGCTCGTCACGCTCACCGCCGAAGGCGAGCGCACCGTCCGTGAGCTGAACCGAACCCTCGACGACCACGCCCAGCGACTGCTGGCGAGCCTCAGCGCCCGCGAGCGCGACGCCGTCGAGAACTCATTGCTGACGCTCCTGAAGGCCCTGCGCGAAGACCCGGCTGCCATGTGTTGCCTGCCGCCCCAAGCAGACGCCCTGAAGGAGCCATCCAGGGATTCCAAATCATGCTGCTGAACAACTCCATCTCCCTGCGTCAAGCCGGCGCGTCCGACTGGCCCGGCGTCGAGGCCTTGCTGCAGGCCAACAAGCTGCCGACTAAGGGCGCGCAGGCGCATCTGCCCACTTACCTGATCGCCACGAGCAGCGGCGAAATCGTCGGCTGCGCCGGCGCCGAGATCTACGGCCGGGTTGCGCTGCTGCGCTCGGTCGCCATTGCGCCCGGCCTGCAGAAGCAAGGCATCGGGCGGCTGCTGGTCGAGCGGCTCCTGCTGGAGGCCCGTTCGCGCGACATCGCCGCGTTGTACCTACTGACCGTCACTGCGCCGGAGTACTTCGCGCAGTACGGCTTCAAGCGCATGAAGATCGAGGATGCGCCCCAGGCGCTGAAGGCCTCGGCCGAGTTCCAGGGCGCCTGCCCAAACTGCGCCGCGCTGATGGCGCTGACGCTGCGCGAGGCGCCGACTGTCGATGCCGGTCTGCCCGTGGCGGTGCTCGGCGCGGGTCCTGTGGGTCTCGCAGCCGTGGCCCAGCTCGTGGAGCGCGGCCTGCCGTTCGTCGCACTGGAGGCCGGCGGCCAGGTGGGCGCCAACCTGCGCGACTATGGCCACGTGCAGCTCTTCTCCCCCTGGCAGTTCGACGTCGACCACGCCATGGCTCGGCTGCTGGCGCCCACGGGCTGGACCGCGCCGCCGGCCGCCGAGTTGCCTCGCGCTGGCGAGGTCGCCGAGCGGGTGATGCAGCCGTTCGCAGCGCTGCCGCAGGTGGCCCCGTTCATCAAGCTAGGCGCGCGCGTGCTGGCAGTGAGCCGCGAGGGCTTCGACAAGGTGAAGAGCGCCGGCCGCGATCAAGCCGCCTTCCTCGTGCGCTACGAGCAGGACGGTCAGGTGCTGGAGCTGCGCGCCCGCGCCGTCATCGACGCGACGGGCACATGGAACCAGCCCAACCCGGTGGGCGCCAATGGTCTGCAGGCGATCGGCGAGGCCGAGGTTCAGGACCGCATCTTCTACGGCATCCCCGATGTGGCCGGCGCACTGCGCAGCCGCTATGAAGGCAAGCGCACGCTGGTGGTCGGCGCTGGCCACTCAGCCGCGAACGCGCTGCTGTCGCTGGCGGAACTGGCCAAGCAGTCGTCCGGTACGCGCTTGGCCTGGGCGGTGCGCTCGCCGGCCCTGCAGCGCGTCTTCGGTGGCGGTGATGCCGACGCGCTGCCGGCACGCGGCGCATTGGGCGCATCGCTGCGCCGGCTGCGCGACGGCGGCGCTTTGGAGTTTTTCAGCGGCTTGCGCGTCACACGCATCGAGCGCGTTGGCGATCAACTGCGCCTCACTGGCCTGGACGTCAAGCAGCAGCCGGTCGTCGTGGATGGCATCGACGAGATCATCTGCGCCACCGGCCAGCGCCCCGACCTGTCGCTAACGAGCGAACTGCACTTGAAGCTGGACACGTGGTTGGAGTCCACCGAAGCGTTGGGCCCGCTGATCGACCCCAACCTGCACAGCTGCGGCACCGTGCGCCCGCATGGCCATCGAGAGCTGGCCCACCCGGAACCCGGCTTCTATACGGTCGGTGTGAAGAGCTACGGCCGCGCGCCGACATTCCTGATGGCCACCGGCTTCGAGCAGGCGCGCTCCGTCGTTGCCGCCATTGCTGGCGACCTGGCGGCGGCGGACCGCGTTGAGCTGGAGCTGCCGGAGACGGGCGTGTGCTCGGTCAACCTGACGCCGGCCGGTGCGGCTACAGGCTGCTGCGGCCCTGCGCCTGAAGCTGCGGTGGGTGCGTCATCCGTCGCCGTCCCGGTTGCCATACCCAAGCGTGGCTGCGGACCTGGCAGCTGCGGTCCGAAGGCCGCGCCCGAGGTTGCGGCACCGGTTGCTGCGCAAGCCTCGCGGTGCTGCGGCTGAACATGCTGGCCAGCCGCACGCGCGTTGTCGCCACGCTGGGCACGGCTCAGACGTTGGCGTGGGCATCGTCGTACTACCTGCCGGCGATGCTTGCACGGCCGATGGCGGCCGAGCTGGGGGTATCGCAGCCCACGGTGTTTGCGGCGTTCTCTGCGGCCCTGGTGGTGTCAGCCCTGACCGGCCCGCAGAGCGGCCAGCGTATCGACCGCTGGGGTGGTCGGCCGGTGCTGATGGTCACCAGCGTGCTGTTCGCGCTGGGCCTCGTTCTGATGGCCGTGGCGGGCGGGCCGGTGGGCTTGTTCGCGGCTTGGGCCGTCATGGGACTGGCGATGGGCAGCGGGCTCTACGAGGCTGCATTTGCGTCGCTCGTGCGGCTGTACGGCCATGACGCGCGCGGCGCAATCACCGGCATCACTCTGATCGCCGGCTTCGCCAGCACGGTCGGCTGGCCGCTGACCGCGGCGCTTGAACATGCGTGGGGCTGGCGTGGCGCCTGCTTGGCCTGGGCCGGGCTGCACCTGTTGATAGGGCTGCCGCTCAACGCCTGGCTGCCGCGGGCAGAGCAGCCCGTGGCGACCACCAAGGGCAGCGCGACGCCCAGCGCTGAAGCACAGCCCACCGAACCGCCGCTGACCACCGCCGTGCTGCTGGCCTGGGTGTTCGCCGTGACTTGGTTCGTGAGCACCGCCATGGCGGCACACCTCCCAGGACTGCTGGCAGCCGTGGGCACGGCGCCGAGCGCGGTGGTTGCCATCGGCGCGCTGGTTGGGCCGGCGCAGGTGGCCGGGCGACTGCTGGAGTTCGGCTTCTTGCGCCGGCTGCACCCGTTGCATTCGGCACGAGTGGCCGCTTTGATGCATCCGTTGGGCGCCGCGCTGCTGGCCGTGCTGGGTGCGCCGGTCGCCGCGGTGTTCGCCCTGCTTCACGGCGCGGGCAACGGCATCCTCACGATCGCCAAGGGCACGCTGCCGTTGGCGCTCTTTGGCACCGCCGGTTACGGACACCGCCAAGGGCTGCTCATGTTGCCGGCACGACTGGCGCAGGCGCTGGCCCCGTGGCTGTTCGGCGTATTGCTTGCAAATTTCGGCACCGCTGCGCTGTGGTTCTCGGCAGGGGTGGCGCTCAGCGCGCTGGCGGCACTGCTGCTCATCCGTGTGCCGGCGCGGGCCGGCACATCTGTATCGACCTCGCTGGAGAAGACCGCTTGAAGATCCGTACCGCCTCGCCCGAGGACGCTGCCGCCATCGCGGCCATCTATGCCCCCGTCGTGGCCCACACCAACATCGCCTTTGAGGTGGAGCCGCCGGATGCGCAGGAAATGCGCAGCCGCATCGAGAAGACGCTGGCCAGCCTGCCTTGGCTGGTGGCCGAAGATGCGGCAGGCACCATCTGCGGCTATGCCTACGCGAGCAAGCACCGCGAGCGCGCGGCCTACCAGTGGTCGGTGGACACGACGGTCTATGTCCGCCAGGATGCACGCGGTCAGGGCGTCGGACGAACTCTCTACGAGCGTCTGCTGCCGCTGCTGGCGGAGCTGGGCTACTTCCAGGCGTTTGCTGGTATTGCGCTGCCCAATGCGGGCAGCGTGGGCTTGCATGAGGCCCTAGGGTTTGAAGCGCTGGGTGTGTACCGCAATGTCGGCTTCAAGAACGGTGAATGGCGCGACGTGGGCTGGTGGCAGAAGAGCCTACGGCCGCTGGATGTGCCTTCGGATCCCGTTCCATTCGTCGCGACCGCTTAGGCTCCCCCCTGGGGCCAGAACATGATGACGGCCATGCCGACAAGGCAGATGGCCACGCCCGCCAAATCGCTTCTGGATGGTTCGATCTTGTCCACCAACCACAGCCACAGGACGGCGACGCCTATGTAGACGCCGCCGTAGGCGGCGTACACACGACCAGCGGCCGTGGGGTGCTGAGCCAGCAGCCACGCGAACAACGCCAGGCTGAGCGCCGCTGGCAACAGCAACCAGGGCGACTTGCCCTGCTTGAGCCAGAGATAGGGCAGATAGCAGCCAACGATCTCGGCCAGCGCCGTTGCCACGAACAGTGCGAAGGTCTTGAAAAAATCCATCTACTCATTGTCTCCAGGCGGTCTCGCCCGATAGCCGCCCGCATCGATCGACAGATCGAGCAACTTATCAGTGGCGGCGATGAAGGCAATCACCTACGGCTTGGAGCTTCAGAGGGCGCCAGCGATAGGGAGCCTGATGCACTTGGGCATGATCGACGGGTCCAATCTCAAGGATGTCTGGGGGCTACCGTCGCACCCGAACAGGCGGATAGACGATTTGATGCGGCATGGGCGGGTGTCAGTGCGCTCAGCTTGGCTCTTTGCGGCACAGGCAATAGATGAACTTCTGAACGGTGCCCAACGGCGTGTGGTGCTCCTCGCGCTCCTGCTTCAGGAGCGTAAACGGAACTCCGAACTCCGCGTGCAGTCCGTCGGGGCTGTAGCGCATGACCGGCAGACCACTGCACTTTTCAGGGCCATCCTCGGCGAACGTTGCCACGATGACGTGCCCTCCGGGCTTGACCGCACGCAGCACGGCACGGACATAGTCTGCGCGCTCCTCTCGCGTCGTGAGGAAGTGGAAGACCGCACGGTCATGCCAGACGTCGTAGGCGCACTGCGGTAGCTCAGCCTGAGTGATGTCCCCTACAAGCCAAGCAACATCGCGTGCGCCTTCGCCCAGGCGCGCCTTGGCAGTCGACAAGGCAGCCTCGGACAAGTCGAGCACCGAAATGTTGAAATATCCCTCGCTGAGGAGATCATCGACGAGCGTCGAGGCGCCTGCGCCGACGTCGATGACGCCGGCGTCCTTTGCGACGCCTGTCTCACGAATGAGTTGGATGGACTGACGAGCGTGTTCCTGGAACCAACTGACGCCGGTAGTGGCCTTCGTTGTATAGACCTGTTCCCAGTGCTTTTTGGACTGCATACAAACCCCTTGCTCAAGTGCCGGCATGATGGCCCCGTCTCGAAGGTATTCACGACGTCTTGCCATCGAAGTCTAGGCGGGTGGCCCGACGGGCATCAGATGCCGACACGGTCCTCAGTCCGCCGCCAGCGCTTGGATGATCGGACAGACGTTCTTGGCTGACCCGCTGTCGCACTCGTGCAGGAGCAGCGTCAAAGCGTTGCGCATGGCTTTCAGGTCGGCGAGCTTGCTCTCGACGACCTCAAGCTTGTGGGCAGCGAGGTCGCGGGTTTCGGCACAGGCGTGCGCCTCGTCGAGCTCAAGCAGGCTGGCGATTTCTTCCAATGTGAACCCGAGTACCTGTGCCCGCTTGATGAAGCGAACACGCCTGACGGCGTCGACGGCGTATCGCCGCTGGCCGTTCGTCGGCTTCTCCGGTTCGCACATCAGTCCGCGCCGCTGGTAGTAGCGGATCGTCTCGACGTTCACGCCGGCTGCGGCAGCCAGCCGCCCTATCGTCAGCTCGGTCATCACACATTCCTCTTGACTCCGTACCATGGTACGGACTCTAGACTGGTTGCCATCGAACAAGATCACCCAGCAGATGGCTACGTTCAACGTCAAAGGTTCTCTCCTCGCCGGCGTGATGGCTGCCATTGGCGCTTCGGCGTGCTGCGTCGGCCCTCTGGTGCTGCTGATGATGGGCATTGGCGGCGCCTGGGTGGCCAACCTCACGGCGCTTGAGCCGCTGCGGCCCTGGCTCATCGGCGCGACCTTGCTATTCCTAGGCCTGGCCTTCCACCGGCTGTACCTTCAGCCGCGAGCGTGCGAGCTCGGCACGGCTTGTGCCCAGCCGATCGTGCTCAGGCGTCAGCGCCTAGTCTTCTGGACCGTCGCGATCCTGCTCTTAGCCCTGTTGTCGGTGCCCTGGCTGGCGCCGCTCTTTCTCTGAAGGAACTCATATGCGCAACTCGATCACCCTTCTGATGATCGCCCTGATGCCGTTCGCTGCACTCGCGGTAACTCCGACGACGGCGGTGCTGGACGTGCAGAACATGACCTGCAGCCTGTGCCAGGTCACCATCAAGAAGTCGCTGGAACACGTGCCCGGCGTCACCCAGGTGCGCGTCGACTTCGAGAACAAGACGGCCACTGTCACGTTCGACGGTGGCAAGACCAGCACAGCTGCTCTGATCAAGGCGACCAGCGACGCGGGATTTCCTTCCACGGAACACAAATGACGATGGCGACCATCGCCGTGCTGGACTCCGTGTTGACGTGTCCACAGTGCCGGCACGTCAAGCGAGAACACATGCCCACCGACGCCTGCCAGTTCTTCTACGAGTGCGAGCAGTGCGGGACGTTGCTGCGGCCGAAGCCTGGCCACTGCTGCGTGTTCTGCTCGTATGGCTCGGTGAAGTGTCCGCCGGTGCAGGTGCAGGGCGGCTGCTCGAGTTGCGCTGGTTGATGGTTGCTGGTGGCGAGGCGACGGCGTTTTGCGCGGCTTGCCGGATGCATGGCCGCTCCTGAGCACGCAGGACGGTAGGTCAAGGGCAGCGCTTGCTCCTCAAGTGGCTTGAGGTTCTACCGTGACGGCTTGAGTCATCAAGGAGCCCTCATGAAACCCTGGAAAGTTGCCCTCGGCCTCAGCGCCGCCTGCGCCGCGTGTTGCGCGGTCCCGCTGCTCGGCATCGCCGGAGGGCTCGCAGCGTTTGGCAGCGCGCTGTGGGCCTGCGCCGACGAGTTGTTGCCAGCTGTTGCCGTGCTGGCCGCTGTTGCGGCAGGCCTGCTTGGCATTTGGGGATGGAAGCGGCGAGAGGCCGCTCGTCGTGCCAAGTGCGGGTGCGTCCAGAGCTGTTCGACGGAGGCTCAGAGTGCTTGCCGCTGAGCCGGCGGCCGTCGCCTGCAAGTTGGGCCCGTCGGAGATGGGGCCGCGCCTGGCGCGGATTCGGCAGCTCACGCTGGCCCATCTTCGCGCGCATGAGCTCAAAGGTTCGACGTTGGAACTGGTCTATGACCCCGCCGCCGCCGCCGAGTTGGCAGAGATCGTGGAGTTGGAGCGAAGCTGCTGTGCTTTCCTGGAGTTCCACATGTGCACCGAGGCCGGAGCCGTTCGACTCTGCATCACAGCCCCGCAGCAGGAATCGGTCGGCGCCCGCTGGCTGTTCTGTCAGTTCCTGCCTGATGCCCCTGCGGAGGCCGCGCCTGGCTCGGGGTGTGGCTGCAAACGCTAAGCTGAGCGCATGAACAAGTCGCCCAACCGCTCCATTGGCGTGGTCGCCCAGCAGACCGGCTGCTCGGTGCCGACGATCCGGTATTACGAGGAGATTGGGCTGCTACGGCCGGGGCCGCGCACGGAAGCCGGTCGACGGGTCTACGGTGACGACGCCATCAATCGGCTGACCTTCATCCGGCGCTGCCGCGATTTCGGGTTCTCCATCGATCAGGTGCGTGAGCTGGTGAGCCTGGTCGACGAACCCGATCAGCCTTGCATTGAGGTGCGCGACATCGCGGCGCGGCACCTGGACCAGGTTCGAGAGAAGCTTGCCGAGCTGCAGGCGCTCGAAGCCAATATGACCCAGTTCGTGCATAGCTGCGATACGGCATGCGCTGGCGGGGCTGCCGTCGACTGCACCATCCTGGAGGACCTCGCTGTGCCAGGCGGTCGAGCGCGCGTTGCAGTCGATCGCACTTGCTGCACGAGTCAACGCTGACTCTGTTCCTTTTCGGTGATTAGTGCTTGTGCACGGAGCGTAGATGGGTGCCGGGCTGCTCGGCCGGCGATGACTCTTGCGACGCCTCTGCCAAGCCGGCAAGGATGCCGCATTGGTCAGCCGGCCGGACATCGCCGCACCGCTGCCTCAGCTCCTTCAATTGCTTTTCAAGCGTACGCAGTTCTTTGATGCGCTTGGACACATGGCTGATGTGTTCGTCGAGCAGCGCATTGACGTCACCACAGTCCTCACCGGGGGCATCCTTGAAGCGCAGCAGAGCCCGCACCTCGTCCAATGACATGTCGAGACCGCGGCAGTAGCGGATGAACTGCAGCCGCTCCAGGTGCGGCGCCTCGTACACGCGAAAGTTCCCCTGCGTCCGGCCCGGCGCGGGCAGCAAGCCCTCGCGCTCGTAGAAGCGGATGGTCTCGATGGGCGTGGACGACGCGGTGGAAAGGTCACCAATCTTCATGATTTCTCCGACTATCCAGCAGAAAGTGTAGGGGCTTGACTCTGTAGCAGCTACAGGTTGTCAAATACCTCTGCACCCGACACACGAGCAAGCATGAGCACCCACGAGCACGCGCACGGCGACCATGCCGACCATCACGATGAGCACGACCATGCGCATGGGGCTGGACAAGCCCATGGGAGCGACTCCAGCCATGTGCACCCCCAGGAGTCGCCATGCTGCGGTTCGGCCTGCGGCGCAGAGACCAAGGCCCCAGTCGCCGCGACGTCCGGCGGCCTGCTGCTGCGCATCCCGGCCATGGACTGCCCAACCGAGGAAGGACAGATACGCCGGGCGCTGGAGCGCTTCCCTGAAGTCCGCGGGTTGCGGTTTGACCTGCCCGCACGCGCGTTGGACATCGACGCCCCGCAGGCAACCTGGGAGCCGGTCATTGCCGCCATCAATGGCATCGGCTTCAAGACGGAGACGCTGTCAGCACCGCCTCCTGCGGAGGACACAGCCAAGGCTCAGCGCGCCGAACTGATTCGCCTGGTGTCGGCGCTGCTCGTTGCCGTCGGCGCGGAGCTGGTCCACTTCGTCGCGCCGGACACCTTGGCCTGGAAGGCCGTGGGTATGGCCATCGCGGCAGGTGCCATTGCGCTGTCGGGTCTTGCCGTGTTCCGCAAAGGCCTTTCAGCCCTCTTGCACGGGCAGCTCAACATCAACGCCCTGATGTCTGTGGCCGTCGCCGGTGCATTTGCCATTGGGCAGTGGCCGGAAGCCGCGATGGTGATGGCGCTGTATTCCCTGGCCGAGCTCATCGAGGCGCGCTCGGTGGAGCGGGCGCGCAACGCGATCACCGGCCTGCTGGCTTTGTCGCCGCCGCAAGTGGAGGTGCGCCAGACTGACGGCGCCTGGGCCAGCGCGGACGCCAAGACCGTGGCGGTTGGCTCGACCGCCCGCGTCAAGCCCGGAGAGCGCTTCGCCCTCGATGGCCGCGTCACCGCCGGTCAGAGTGCCGTCGACCAGTCCCCAGTCACCGGCGAAAGCATTCCTGTCGACAAGGCGCCAGGCGACAGCGTCTTCGCGGGGACCATCAACCAGAGCGGCTCGCTCGAGTTCGAAGTGACCAAGTCCGCCAGCGACACAGTGCTGGCCGGCATCATCCATGCGGTCGAACAAGCACAAGGCCAGCGCGCGCCAACTCAGCGTTTCGTTGACAAGTTCGCGGCCATCTACACGCCGGCCATCTTCGTCCTGGCGCTTGCTGTCGCTGTCGGAACGCCGTTCCTCATGGGTTGGCCGTGGATGACAGCGCTCTACAAGGCGTTGGTCCTGCTAGTCATTGCCTGTCCGTGCGCTCTCGTCATCTCGACGCCCGTGACCGTCGTCAGCGGCTTGGCCGCTGCAGCGCGTCGCGGCATCCTCATCAAGGGCGGCGTCCACCTTGAGGAGGCGCGAAAGCTCAAGGTGGTCGCGCTCGACAAGACCGGCACGTTGACCGAGGGGAAGCCGCGACTCGTCGCCCACGCGGCTTTGCCGCAGGACGTGCCGGAAGCGGAGGTCCTGCGCATCGCCAAGAGCCTGGCCGCGCGCTCAGACCACCCCGTGTCCAAGGCCGTCGCGACCGGCCTGGACGGCGAGACACTTCCCGTCGAAGACTTCGGAGCCGACATGGGCCGAGGCGTTCACGGCACGGTAAATGGCAGCCAGTACATCCTTGGAAATCACCGCTGGGTGCATGAGCGAGGCCTGTGCTCCGCCGAGCTAGAGGCCCGGCTTGAAGAGCACGAGGCGCAGGGGCGCACGCTGTCCTTGCTGGCAGACCAGGAGCGCGTCCTGGGACTGTTCGCGGTCGCCGACACCGTCAAGGAAACCAGCAGGCAGGCCGTCGCTGACCTCAAGGCACTTGGCATCCGCTCCATCATGCTGACCGGCGACAACCCGTCGACCGCCAAAGCGATTGCCGGCCAGGTCGGCATCGACGACGTGCGGGCCAACCTGCTCCCGGAGGACAAGCTCAAGGTGATTTCCGAGCTGGGTCGGGCCCAGCAGACGGGCATGGTCGGCGATGGCGTCAACGACTCGCCAAGCCTGGCTGCGGCTGCCGTGGGCTTCTCGATGGGTGGCGCTGGCACCGATACGGCCAAGGAGGCGGCCGACGTGCTCATCATGAACGATGACCTGCGCAAGGTGCCCGAGACCATCCGGCTGTCCAAGCGGACCTACGCCATCCTCTGGCAGAACATCGTCCTTGCACTTGGCATCAAGGCCGTCTTCTTCGTGCTGGCGGTGTTCGGCAGCGCGACGATGTGGATGGCTGTTTTTGCCGACATGGGTGCCAGCCTGTTGGTTGTCTTCAACGGACTGCGCCTGTTGAAAAGCTCCCGCTAAGTCCTCGACCGAATGGCTCGCGTTGCGCGGGCCATCTTTTTGCACAAGAACCGAAATGAGTCTCACTAAGACGGTCCACCGCAGCACCAAGGTCCTCGCCGTCCTCGCTGCGTTCATCTTCTCAGGCGTTTCACAAGCGTCGGAAGCCGACGTGAAGCGCGTCTGGCAAATCCTCGACTACCTGGCCGTCGACTACGCCGGTGCCGTCAAGGATGGGAAGGTCGTCTCGCAGTCCGAGTACGACGAGATGAAGGAGTTCGTGCTGACGGCGCGAACCAAAATCGAAGGACTGGAGGCCAAGGGCGAAAAGGCCGCGCTGATTGCCCAGGCTACAGAGCTTGAGGCGGCCATCGGCGCCCAAGCTGAGGCAAGCAAGGTCGGCACGCTGTCCAAGGCTCTGGCCAAGCACCTTGTCGCTGCCTATCCCGTCCCGCTGGCGCCGTCGAACATCCCAGACGTGGGACTTGGAGCCAAGGTCTACGCCGAAAACTGCGCGAGCTGCCACGGCGCGACGGGCAACGGCATGGGCCCGGTGGGCAAGGCATTGAACCCTCCGCCCGTCGCCTTCACCGACAAGGAGCGTGCGCGCCAACGCAGCCTCTTTGCGCTCTACCAAGCTGTGTCGCAAGGTATCGCCGGAACAGCGATGCCCGCGTTCGGCCAGCTTTCCGAGGAAGACCGATGGGCCGTTGCCACCTACCTTGGAACATTCGCGCATGACAGCGACGAGGTCGGGCAAGGCAAGAAGGTGTGGGCTGAGGGAGAGAAGGCAAAAACCGCTGTTCCCAATGTCGACCGCTTCGTCGGTCTGACGCAGAACGACTTGGCTGAGTCGCTTGGCGAAAAGGACGCGAGCGCCGTGATGGCCTATCTGCACGCGCATCCCGATGCACTGAGCAAGGCTGCAACCGGCAGCCTGTCGCTGGCACGCAAGCAGCTCAAGGACAGCCTGTCCGCGTACAAGGCCGGCGACCTCAAGAAGGCACAAGACCTTGCCCTGTCGTCCTATCTGGATGGTGTTGAGCCCTACGAGCATGCACTCGCGGCCAAAGATGGCTCGCTGAAGAACCAAATTGAAGTGTCGATGGGCCGCTACCGGTCAAGCATCTCGGACAGGTCCCCGGTCGAACAAGTGACCGCATCGGCGGCCGACGTGGAGCAGCTCTTCACGCTGGGAGACAGGGTGCTTGCGGACTCAACGGCGGACTGGACAGCTGCCTTCCTGGGCAGCCTCACCATCCTGCTGCGCGAGGGTCTTGAGGCCCTGCTCGTCGTGGTTGCCATGATTGCGTTCCTGCGCAAGGCGGAACGTCCTGATGTGCTGGGCTACGTCCACGCCGGCTGGGTAACGGCGCTTCTTGCAGGCGCGGCGACGTGGGGTGCTGCAACGTACCTCGTCACCATCAGCGGAGCGAACCGTGAAGTGACGGAGGGGTTGTCGAGCCTCTTCGCTGCGGCAGTGCTCGTGAGCGTTGGCGTGTGGATGCACCAGAAGAGCGTTGCCGGGCAGTGGCAGGCGTATTTGCGTGAGCGCATGTCTGCCGCCCTGAACCGCAAGTCGGCGTTCTTCATGTTTGGCCTGGCCTTCATCGCGGTGTATCGCGAGGTCTTCGAGACCATCCTGTTCTACGCGGCGCTTTGGGGCCAGGGCAACGACCACGCCATCCTGGCTGGGCTGGCTGCTGGCATCTTGTCCTTGGTAGCAATCACCGTCCTGCTTCTGCGCTTCAGCGCGAGGTTGCCCGTTGGCAAGTTCTTCTCCGCCAGCTCCTGGCTGGTCGCCGTGCTCGCCGTCGTGCTCACAGGCAAGGGGGTCGCAGCTTTGCAGGAGGCCGGTTGGATTGTCCCGAGCGCGCTGCCGTCCCCTCGCCTTGAACTCCTGGGGGTGTACCCATCCACCATCGGTCTGGCCGCCCAGGCGGCCGTTCTGGCGTTCGTGCTTGGGTTCTTCCTCTGGCACGGACGTGCCTCATCCAAGCCGGAGCAGCAGACATGATGGCGTGCGGCGGGCGCCAGCAAAAGCCGAACCGCTAGACTGCCAACACTGATGACCATCCGTCGCCTCCACCGCCTGGCCACCGCCTTCCTGGTGGCGCTGTCATTCCTGCTGCCTCTTCAGGTCGCCTGGGGCGCTGCGGCCGCGTACTGTGAGCATGAGACGACAACGCAAGGTGCCAAGCACTTCGGCCACCACCAGCACGAGCACAAGGCAGACGCACACGAGGCTGAAGCGAAGAAGCCCATGGCGAAGAAGCTGGTCGTCGACAACGACTGTGCTTCTTGCCACATCAGCAGTTCGGCTATAGCCGCCGATGCACTGGCAGGCCTATGGCCCATAGGCCTTGCGGCCGGCTTGGTCGCCGTCACCTCTGACGCTCATGCGTCCGCGCCCACAAGGGCGCCAGACCGCCCTCAGTGGCGCCGTCTCGCCTAGCCGGCGAGACAGGAGGACCTCCAACCACCCCGTCTCGCCGAATCCCCGGTTTCAACCTATGAGATTCGATGAGAAGACTTCTTTGGCCGCTCGGGCTGGCGGCCGCATTGCTCAGCCCTTTCACCGTCCGCGCCCAGCAGGCGACGACGACGGACACACTCACCCTCGAACAGGTACTCGACCTGGCGACATCGCGAAGCTTCGTGGTGTCGGCGGCGCAGCGAGAGCTTGAGGCCCACGACGGTTCCGTCCGGCAGGCCGGTGCATTCCGGAACCCGGAACTCGCTGCAAGCGTCGAGGACACCCGCAGCGCGACGCGAACGACTACGACAACGCTGAACATTCCGTTGGAACTGGGTGGCAAACGCGCCGCCCGTGTCAACGCGGCTGAGCGTGCCCGCGACCTTGCTCAGGTCGAGCTGACCAACGCGAAGGCCCAGGTTCGTTCGTCGGCCATCGCGGCGTACTTCGCGGTGCTCGCAGGTCAGGAGCGCTCAAAGCTTGCCGGCAACTCGGCAGACCTCGCCACGAGCGGCGCTCAGGCCGTATCCAAGCGGGTGGCGGCCGGCAAAGTCTCGCCGGTGGACGCCACGCGCGCCCAGGTCGACCAGGCCAACGCGCAGCTCGAACTCGCCGAAGCCCAAGCGGAACTTTCGACCGCCCGCCGTGCGCTGGCCAACCTCTGGGGCGACGCGGAGCCACGGTTCGTTCGTGTCGCGGGCGACATCAACGTCATCCCGGAACGCGCACCTCTGCCTGAGCTAATGGCCCGGCTCGAGGAAGCTCCAGCGCTGCTAACCGCCCGCACCGAGGTGGAGCGCCGCAAGGCGTTGGTGGATGTCGAGCGCAGCAAGGCGACGCCGGACGTGACGCTGAGCGTCGGCGCGAAGCGCGACAACGAACTGGGGCGCACCCAGGCCATCATCGGCCTGACCATCCCGTTACCGCTCTTCGACCGCAACCAGGGCGCGGTCTACGAGGCCAGCAAGCGCGCCGACAAGGCCGAGGACGAGTTCCAGGCCGCGCGCCTGCGTGTCCTTGCCGACCTGCAGACGGCGGCAGCGCAGCTGTCGATTGCTCGCACATCTCTGCAGGCGCTGCAGTCGACGGTCCTGCCCGCTGCGCAGCAGGCCTACGACTCAGCTAGCAAGGGCTTCGAAGCCGGCAAGTTCGGCTTCCTTGACGTCATCGACGCGCAGCGATCCCTGCTGCAAGCCCGAGCGCGCTACCTGAGCACGCTCTCCAACGCATACCAAGCCGCCACGGCCATCGACCGCCTGCTCGGTCGCTGAGAACGGAACACCAACATGGCAATCACGAAGAAACAACGCATCGCGATGGCGGTCATCGTCCTTGTCGGCATCTTGGCCGGCGGCGGACTGCTGCTCACCGAACGGCACAAAACCGGCGAAGAGGCAGAGCATGGGGAAGAGACCGGCCACGCACGCAAGGAGGGCGACGACGACAAGAAGGCGGCGCCGGCTGCCAAGGAAGCACATGAGGGGCATGAAGAGCGCTCAGTCAAGCTGACCGAGGACCAGGTCAAGAAGGCGGGCATCGCCGTGCAAGTCGCAGGCCCGGCAAAGCTCCAGGCTGCCGCCGAGTTCACCGGCGAAATCCGGTTCAACGAGGACCGCACGGCCCACGTCGTGCCGCGCTTGGCCGGTGTGGCCGAGCAGGTCGTCGCCAATCTCGGCCAGTCGGTACGCAAGGGCGAGATGCTGGCCGTCATCGCCAGCAACTCCTTGTCCGAGCAGCGCAGCGAGCTGCTGACTGCCCAGGAGCGCCGCGACGCCGCCCGCGTCACCTATGAGCGCGAGAAGAAGCTCTGGCAGGAGAAGATTTCCGCCGAGCAGGACTATCTGCAGGCCCAGTCTGCCCTGCGCGAGGCGGACATCGCCGTCCGCAACGCGACGCAGAAGCTCGCGGCCGTTGGCGCGATCGGTGCGACCGGCTCAGCGGCGAACCTCAACCGCTTCGAGCTGCGTGCGCCGTTCGACGGCACGGTAGTCGAGAAGCACCTGGCGCTCGGCGAGGCGGTCAAGGAAGACGCCAGCATCTTCACCGTCTCGGACCTCCGGTCGGTCTGGGCGGAGTTCAACGTCGCGCCCAAGGACCTGGCCACGGTTCGTGTCGGCCAGCGCGTGTCGGTCTCGTCGACCGCGTTCGAGAGCAAGGTCGAAGGGACCATCTCCTACGTCGGCGCGCTGCTGGGCGAACAGACCCGCACCGCCCGCGCCCGAGTGACGCTGACCAATCCCGACGGCGCATGGCGGCCAGGGCTGTTCGTGACCGTATCGGTCTACGGTGAAAACCAGGACGTCCCCCTGACGGTGCCGGCAGACGCGGTCCAGACCATCGAGAACCAGGCGATGGTCTTCAAGGCCGTGTCCGGCGGCTTCGAGGCTGTGCCCATCAAAGTGGGCCGCTCCGACGGCCGCTTGGTCGAGGTCCTGAGCGGACTCAAGGCCGGCGACCAGGTCGCGTCCAAGAACACCTTTGTCCTCAAGTCCGAACTGGGTAAAGCCAGCGCGGGCCACGAACACTGAGCGGGGGGACGGACATGTTTGAACGCATCATCCGTTTCTGCATCGAACAGCGTTGGCTGGTCATGCTCGCCGTGCTGGCCATGGCAGCCCTCGGGGCCTACAGCTACACCAAGCTGCCTATCGACGCCGTCGTCGACATCTCCAACGTGCAGGTCGTCGTCAACAGCCAGGCACCCGGCTATTCGCCGCTGGAGACCGAGCAGCGCGTCACCTATCCCATCGAGACAGTCATGGCCGGCCTGCCAGGCCTTGAGCAGACACGTTCTCTGTCGCGCTACGGCCTGTCCCAGGTCACTGTCATCTTCAAGGACGGCACCGACATCTACTTCGCGCGCCAGCTCGTCAACCAGCGCCTGCAGGAGGCGCGCGAGCGGCTGCCTGCCGGGGTGACTCCAAGCATGGGTCCCATCTCCACGGGTCTCGGAGAAATTTACCTGTGGACGGTTGAGGCGGTGAAAGGCGCCAAGAAGCCCGACGGCACGGCCTACACGCCGACCGACCTGCGCGAAATCCAGGACTGGGTCGTCAAGCCGCAGTTGCGCAACGTGCCCGGCGTCACCGAAATCAACTCCATCGGAGGGTTCGCTAAGCAATACGTCGTGGCGCCCAACCTCGAGCGTCTCGGCGCGTTCGGCCTCAGCCTGGCCGACGTCGTCAACGCACTGGAGAAGAACAACTCCAATCTCGGTGCAGGCTACATCGAGCGGCGCGGCGAGCAGTACCTCGTGCGTGCGCCTGGACAGGTCAAGTCCATCGAGGACATTGGCGAAATCATCATCGGCACGGCGCAGGGCCAGCCCATCCGCGTGCGGGACGTCGCAGCCGTGGAACTTGGTCGGGAGTTGCGCACCGGCGCAGCCACCGAGAACGGTCAGGAGGTGGTGCTCGGCACCGTCTTCATGCTGATGGGCGAGAACAGCCGCACTGTCTCGCGTGCCGTGGACAAGCAAATGGAGGCCATCAACAAGACGCTGCCGGCCGGGGTCAAGGCCGTCACGGTCTACGACCGGACCACGCTGGTCGACAAAGCCATCAAGACCGTCCAGAAGAACCTGGTCGAAGGTGCGTTGCTGGTCATCGCGGTGCTGTTCGCCTTCCTGGGCAACCTCAGGGCCGCGCTCATCACGGCGATGGTCATCCCTCTGTCGATGCTCTTCACTTTCACCGGCATGGTCAAGTACGGTATCAGCGCCAACCTGATGAGCCTGGGTGCACTGGACTTCGGCATCATCGTGGACGGCGCGGTGGTCATCATCGAGAACGCGGTGCGCCGACTGGCGCACGTCCAGGCGCACAAGGGCCGTGCGCTGACGCGCGCCGAGCGCTTCCACGAGGTGTTTGCGGCTGCCAAAGAGGCTCGCCGGCCGCTACTGTTCGGACAGCTCATCATCATGGTGGTCTATGTGCCCATCCTTGCCCTGACCGGCGTGGAGGGCAAGATGTTCCATCCGATGGCCTACACAGTGCTGCTCGCGCTGCTTGGCGCGATGGTGCTGTCGGTGACCTTCGTGCCCGCGGCGGTGGCCCTGTTCATCGGCGAGCGGGTGACCGAGAAGGAGAACCGTCTGATGGAGTGGGCCAAGCGCCGCTACGAGCCTGCGCTCAAGGCGACGCTGGGAAACGCGCCTGTCGTGATGACGCTCGTCACTGTCGTCGTGGCTCTGTCCCTCATCGTGGCCACCAAACTGGGCAGCGAGTTCGTGCCCAACCTCAACGAGGGTGACTTCGCCATCCAGGCGCTGCGCATTCCTGGGACGAGCCTGACCCAGTCCGTGGAGATGCAGAAGCAGCTCGAGTCGACGCTCATGGCCAAGTTCCCGGAGATTGAACGCATCTTTGCCCGCACCGGCACCGCCGAGATTGCTTCGGACCCGATGCCGCCGAACATCAGCGACGGCTACATCATGCTGAAAGCCATGGACCAGTGGCCCGAGCCGCGCAAGACGCGCGACGAGCTGCTGGCCGCCATCCGCGACGAAGCTGCAAAGGTCCCTGGCAACAACTACGAGTTCTCGCAGCCCATCCAGCTCCGCTTCAACGAACTCATCAGCGGCGTGCGTTCCGATGTGGCGGTCAAGGTGTTCGGTGACGACAACGACGCTCTGAACGAGACGGCCAACAAGATTGCGGCCGCGCTGCAGAAAGTGCCGGGTGCAACCGAGGTGAAGGTCGAGCAGACGACGGGCTTGCCCATGCTCTCAGTCAACATCGACCGGGCCAAGGCCACGCGCTACGGCCTGAACATGACCGACGTGCAGGAGGCAGTGGCGACGGCCGTGGGCGGGCGCGAAGCCGGCACCTTCTTCCAGGGTGACCGACGCTTCGACATCCTCGTGCGGCTGCCGGAAGACGTGCGTCAGGACGTCGAGGCGCTCAAGCGCCTCCCCATCCCGTTGCCGAAATCTGGTGCTGAAGGCCGCGCGTCGTACATCCCGCTTGGGGAAGTGGCGACGCTTGAAGTTGCGCCGGGGCCCAACCAGGTCTCCCGGGAGAACGGCAAGCGCCGCGTAGTGGTCAGCGCCAACGTAACGGGGCGAGACCTCGGGTCGTTTGTCGCCGACGCGCAGGCAGCGATGGCGGGCGAAAAGGTGCCGACAGGCTATTGGACGGCCTGGGGCGGCACCTTCGAACAGTTGCAGTCCGCGTCGCAGCGCCTGCAGGTCGTGGTGCCGCTGGCTCTGGCCATGGTCTTCGCGCTCCTCTTCACCATGTTCGGCAACGCCAAGGACGGCCTCCTAGTTTTCACCGGCATCCCGTTTGCCCTGACCGGTGGTGTGCTGGCACTTTGGCTGAGAGGCATCCCGCTGTCGATCTCGGCGGCGGTCGGCTTCATCGCCTTGTCCGGTGTCGCAGTGCTCAACGGGCTGGTGATGCTGTCGTTTATCCGCAGCCTTCGCGAGGAGGGCAAGAGCCTTGATGAAGCCATCTGGGAGGGTGCGCTGACCCGGTTGCGTCCCGTGCTGATGACGGCCTTGGTTGCCTCACTTGGCTTTGTGCCCATGGCAATCGCCACCGGCACCGGCGCCGAAGTGCAGCGCCCACTGGCCACCGTCGTCATTGGCGGCATCCTGTCTTCGACGGCGCTGACGCTGCTGGTGCTGCCGCTGCTGTATCGGTGGGCGCACCGGCGGGATGAAGACGAGGTCGAAGCTCCAGTCGCGACCCCGGTAGAAGCCTAAGGAGACGAAGATGTCGCACGACCACGCTCACGGGTCAGCAGGCCACGACCACACAGCGGGCGCGAACCAGCGCTCGCTGAAGATTGCCTTCGGGCTCACGACGGTGTTCCTGTTCGTCGAGCTGGTCGGCGGCATCGTGTCGCAGAGCCTCGCGCTCATCTCTGACGCAGCGCACATGTTCACGGACGTCGCGGCGCTGGCCATCGCACTTGCGGCCATCCGGATAGCCAAGCGGCCGGCCGATGCCCAAAGGACCTTCGGCTACCACCGCTTCGAAATCCTGGCCGCGGCCTTCAACGCCATGCTGCTTTTCGGCGTGGCGGTCTACATCCTCTACGAGGCCTACCTGCGCATCAAGGCGCCGCCAGAAATTCAGTCGACCGCGATGCTCGTCATCGCAGTCATCGGCTTGCTGATCAATCTCATCAGCATGCGCGTCTTGCAGGGCGGCCAGCAGTCGAGCCTGAACGTGAAGGGCGCCTACCTCGAGGTGTGGGCCGACATGATTGGTTCCGTCGGCGTCATCGTCGGCGCGATCATTCTGAAGTTCACAGGCTGGGCCTGGGTCGATTCGGCCGTCGCCATCCTCATCGGCCTGTGGGTCGTGCCTCGGACCTGGACGTTGCTCAAGTCGAGCATCAACATCCTGCTGGAGGGGGTGCCCGAAGACGTCGACATGGTCGAGCTGAAGAAGCTTCTGCTGGCAGTGCCCGGCGTCAGAAGCCTGCACGACCTGCACGTCTGGGCGGTGACGAGCGGCAAGAGCACGCTCACGGTCCACCTTGTGACGCAGCCGGAGGTCATCGCTGAAAAGGAAGTCCTTCCCGAGGTGCGCAGGCGCCTGGCGGAGGCATTCGGCATCCACCACATCACCGTGCAGTGCGAGCTGGAGCCTTGTGGCCAGACCGACCAGGAGGACCATTTCAAGAGCGCTACAGCCGCGCTTGCCGAGGAGCATGACGAGAAGGCCAATTCACCTCTCGACCCTGCTGCCTGAATCTGTGGCGCCAAACTTTGGACTCCCGGCCCGGTGCTCTCCGCAGGCATCGACAACCTCCCGGTTTCCGGCCGTGACCGGCTCAGCACCACGGCCGACAGCATGACGATGCAGCGCATTGGCGTCAGCCAGGATTGGTTGTCTGCGGAAAAGCGCACTGCCTAGCGTGCAGCGGCTAGGCGGCGGTCGACCGCGAGGCGGCCGTCACTGCGCTTCAACCGCACGCAGGAGCTGGCGGCTAACGCGAGGGACGGTGGTTTTGAGGGGATCGTCTACAAGTCCGCACAGCAGTTCGGCACGGATTGCATGGCCGTCTTCGGTCCTGGGCTCTTACGGATTCGCTACGAGTGGGCCGAGCACCTGGTCGAGCCCGGAAGCCGGCTGAAGGCCGCCGGGCTTTTGCTGCAACCACGGTGCCTTTCTGCGAAAGTCCACGCATGAAACGAGTTCGCATTGCCCCTGGCAAGTTCGTCGCCATCTCCCCCGACTTGGCGGAGAAGGCCGAGCGGGTCTTGGCAACGGGCCTCACCCGCAAACAGGTTGCCGAGCTGAGGGCAACAGAGCCGAAGCGTTTCATCGGAGCCATGGCGGGCTCGCCCAAGCCGCTCGCCATTGCCAAGCCCAGAGCCAACGTTCTGGCCAAGGCTGCTGCCGCGTCGCCTGCGAGCGAGATTTCGGCATCAGGCGCCCAGCGTCGCAAGAGCGGGTGAAGCGCCGGCGGGGCCGGCGGCCTCACGTCGTCGCCTTGAATATCAAGAGTGTTGATATGGGCCTGAGCACAGATATGTTGAGGTGCTCAAAGCTTTCCATGGAGGCCGCGTGACGACGCCGGACGAGCGCAGAAGAAACTTGATCTGGGGGCGTGAAACGCTCGACGAGTTCTCCAGGGACTCCTCGCTGCCATCGTCTTGGCGAGAGGAAGCAGCTCAGCTCCTGGACGGCTATCCGACGGTCGAGTACCTGCAGCGTTTCAACGCCTGGGATTTGGCCGAGCTTGATGAATACGCGGCGCTGCTGATGAAGGCGCGGCTGCTGTTCCTGCGCGTTCGGGCGAGCGCAGATTGCTCCGAGCAGCGTCGATACAGCCTGGGCGTCGTGCTCAGGCATTTCTATGGGTAGGCGTTTCAGCTTGGGGCAAGGTCGTTGCGCAACGCGCACGAAACTCGGCTGCGGGATGCCCCATTTGGATTCGTGGTGGCGTGGCTGCTAGAGTCGCCATCGAGGCCGGCACTGCTGGCCTCCCTGCTTACCTCCCTGGCAGGCTTCAGCGCCGACAGCGATGAAGGTTCAGCCCTCGGCCAAAACCGAGGGTTTTTTCTTGGTGCGCCAGGCATGGCGCGCAGCGCCGTGACTGGCGCTGCCTGGCTCGCTGTGGTGGCGAGCTGGATGACTTGGGGGTGAAAGTCCCCTACGGACCTTGATGATGGGAACCGTTAGCCGAACAGCAAGGGTGTCCGCCGCGAGGCGGAATCTGAAGGAAGCTGTACGCAAAGCTGTGGCCCGACGAACAGGAACCGCATATGAGGCAGACTCAACTGGGCGAGGGGGCCAAGAAACCCGAAGCCCGAAATCATCCGGAAGGTGAGCAAGTAGATGCGGCGGGTATATGCAGTGAAGGTCGCGCGTCTTACCCTGGGAGACCTGCCAGCCTGCCCGAAAGGGCTACCGGCGTCGCAAGGCATCGGGATGGGCTGACAGGGGTCAGCAGAGGTCGTAGTAGCCGCTGGAGACCGCAGCTGCGAAGGGCCGAACCTGTCATGAGTGGACAGTCACGCGTGCTCTCTGACGCTCCAGGGCAGAAGTCTTGGCGTAGACCAAGAGCCACGACAAGCCTGCATCGAGGCCGGAAGCCTCGGCGCGGTGTCGTGGTGTCCGACGGACGACAGGCGACACGATGAACGAAACCAAGCTCGCTGGGGCACTCTGCCCAGTAGACAGGAACCGCCGTATGCCGAGCGGCACGTACGGTGGTGTGGGAGGACGGCGGGGGTAACCTCGCCTCCTACCCGATCGGGGCCGGGTCGCATTGCAGTCCGGGGGCGCCATGCGATCGCGGCATCTTCAAGGGGAACACCCTAGGTAGACAGGCCCATGCACGCTTGGTGCAATGCAGCATCTCGTGACCTTCTCCATGAAACTCCTCGGCTTCTGGCTCCTGATCGTGCTCGCGGTGCTCGTCCCCGCGACTGCCAGCGTGGCCACGTCGCTGTTCTGCCCCACCGTCGCGGTTGCGAAGGCGAAGCTGTCTGGACAGGTCGCCGAAGCGAAGACCCTGAGCAAGCATGCGGCGCTCTCAGGCGCCCATGCAAGAGCGCCGATCACCAAGGCGGCTGGCAAGAAGCCGGTTGCCACAGAGTCCGATGCACAGACGCAGCACTGCTGCGATGCCTCGCCTTGCAACCACTGCACGAGCTGCGGTTCCTGCGTGTCCATGGTGACCGAGCTCGCCATAGTGGCGGCTGACCATCCGCTGGCCGATCTGGTCCTGCCGGATCCTGGTGGACCGCGCGCTGAGTTCCTGCGCTCCGGGCAGGAACGGCCACCCCGAACCAGCTGACTCAGCACGACCGCCAGCCGGCGGCCTGCGCGAACGCGCATGCCGAGACGAGCTGGCCACGCGTCGGCTGAGTGGCATGCGGTGGCTGCCGGAGCTCCTGATCCCCACGGGTTCCCCGTCAAACGACTCTTCTCGTGTCCATCGCCATGTGCTCGCCGGCGAACCTCGGTTCGAAGGTGCCTGATCCGTTTTCGCCCTTGATGGCGGCGGCACGGCACCGTACTGGATGCACTCAATGTCTAAACAACTCCCGCGCACCGCCGTTGCGACGGCCGTCCTGCTCTTCGTCAGCCATGCATTCGCGCAACAGAGCGCTCCTCCCCCCTCTGATGCCCAGCCTGCCTCCCTTGAGAAGGTCCAGATCACCGGCAGCCGGATCAACCTGAAGCAGGCGCAGATCTCAGGCGTCGGGCCGGTCACCGTCATCGATGCGGAGACCATCCAGCGCACCGGCGCCATCTCCGCGGAGACGCTGCTGCAGCGCCTGCCTGCATCGGCCGGCACGGCCGGCAATCAGACCAGTGCCTACTGGACGGGCAACGGCTACGGCACGACCCAGGTCAACCTGCGCGGCCTGGGCATCAACCGGACCCTGGTCCTGCTCAATGGCCGCCGCGTCGTCAACGGGGGCACCGGCGCCAACAGCTCGGTCGACCTCAACATGATTCCCGTGGCCATGATCGAGCGCGTCGAGGTGCTCAAGGATGGCGCCTCGGCCATCTACGGCGCGGACGCCGTCGCCGGCGTGGTCAACATCATCACCAAGAGCGGCATCAAGGGCGGCGAAGCCTCCGTGCGCTACGGCCAGACCAGTCGCGGCGACGGTGAAGAGATGGCCGTCGACCTGGCGTATGGCCTTCAAGGTGCGGCAGGGTCGCTCGTCACCGGCCTCAACTATTCAGAAAGCGGCGCCATCAACATGGCCACGCGCGCGCCTTGCGGCCTGGCCGAAGTGGACGGCAAGCTCGCATGCGTGGGCAGCTCCTCTACCATTGGTGGCCGAGCGCGGCTCGCCGACGGGCGGCGCGTCAACTTCAAGCAGACGCTGGGTGGCGACCCGAACTTCTACGAGACGTACTCGGCCACCAAGCACAACTACAACAGCAATCCGACGCTAAATGCCGTCAACCCGATCAAGCGGTTGAACCTGAGCGCCTTCGGCACGGTCAACCTCGCCGAGGACACCCAGCTGTTCACGGAAGCGCTGTTCTCGCATCGCGAGTCGAACCAGCTCGCCACACCGGGTGCGCTGGGCGTCTACCGGCCGATCAACATCGCGGCCAACCACCCGACGAACCCGACCGGCCAGAGCATGGTGCTTGAGCGCAGGCGTCTCGAGGAAGGCGGTACGCGCACCTTCGGCCAGGAATCCAACATTTTCCGGATCGTCGCCGGCGCCAAGGGCAGCTTCGGCAAGAGCTGGGACTGGTCGGCGGCTGTGAACTGGGGGCGCAACACCGGCGTGGACAGCACCACGAACGTGGCCAACCTGGACCGCGTGGACCAGACGCTGGACCGCAGCAAGTGCAGCACCACCGCCGGTGCCGCCATCCCCTGCGGCAACTACCTGGGCTATGGCAATGTGACGCCGGAGGTGCTTCGCTACATCATGATGAAGACCCGGGACACCGGCGGCAACGACCAGAAAGGCGTCAGTGCCAACATCAGCGGCGAGCTCTTCGACCTGCCGGCCGGCACGGTCGGGTTTGCTGCCGGCGCCGAGGTGCGCAAGGAAAGTGGCTGGCGAGACCCTGACAACCTGACCGTCCTCGGCGTGGCCAACACCAACCGCCAGGACCCGATCGCCGGCAAGTACACGGCGCGCGAGGTGTATGCCGAGCTGGCCGTGCCGCTGCTCAAGAAGCTGCCGTTCGTCGAGTCGCTGCAGTTCAACACCGCGGCGCGCTATTCCGACTACAGCCTGTTCGGCTCCAAGAGCACCTACAAGGCCGGCCTGGACTGGCAGGTGCTGCCCGGCCTCAAGGTGCGCTCCAACGTGTCGTCGGCGTTCCGGGTGCCCAACATCCCCGAGCTGTACGGCGGCGTGTCGGAAGGCAACCTGACGACGACGGACCCGTGCAGCAACTGGAGCACCTTGCCGACGTCGTCCGTGGTCTCGAAGAACTGCCAGGCCGCCGGCGTGCCTGCCGGCTACAAGCAACTCGGCAACACCATCCTCACCACGGTGGGCGGCAACCCGACCCTGAGCCCGGAAGACGCCAAGACGATGACCGCCGGTGTCGTGTGGTCCCCGACGAAGGCGCTGACGCTGACTCTGGACTACTACAACATCAAGATCACCAACGCGATCCAGAGCGTGGCCGGGTCGACCAAGCTGGCCGTTTGCTACAACACGCCCGGCTTGGCGCACATCTTCTGCAGCCCGTCGAGCTTCACCCGCAACAAGACGACCGGCGAGATCGATTTCCTCTCTTCACAGCCCGTCAATGCGGCGGACGAGAAGATCTCCGGCTTCGATGTGGGCGCGCTCTACGAGTTCAACGTCGCGGGCTTCATGACGACGCTCAACGCCGAGGCCTCCTACCTGAAGAACTACCAGGTGCGGCCGTTCCCAGGGGCTGATGCCATCGACTACACCGGCAAGATCACCGGTGGCCGTGGCAGCTACACGCAGTGGCGCTCGCTCAGCTCAGTGACGGTGGCCAAGGGGCCGTGGTCAGGGTCCTACACGTTGCAGTACATCGGTGCGGCGGATGACATCAACGCTGCTCCGACGGACATCGGCGCCAAGGCACCCACCGTCATCTACCACTCGGTCCAGGTCAAGTACGCGTTCAACAAGCAGCTCGACTTTGCAGTCGGCGTCGACAACCTCTTCGACAAGAAGCCGCCGTTCATCCAGTCGTATACCGACGCCAACACGGACACGATGACCTACGACCTCCAGGGGCGCCGTTGGCACGTTCGCGCCGGCTATCGCTGGTAAGGCCTCGGCAAAGCGGCAAGGCGCTGCAGACTTCGGTCTGTGGCGCCTCACGAACGAATGAACGCAGTGAGACAACCTCTATGAACCTGCCCTTCTGGGTACGCCGAGCCCATAAATGGATCGGCCTCGTCATCGGTGTCCAGGCCTTGCTCTGGATGCTCAGCGGCGTCTACATGACGGCCATCTCCCTCGAAGTGATCCATGGCGACCATCTCGCCCACGTCTCGGACGCGCCGCTGGAGCGGCATGCCGAGCGGCTGGACGTTGCGCAGATCGCCCAGATCCGCCCAGGCTTCGAATCGTTCAAGCTCAAGCGCTTCCTCGGCAAGGAGGCCTATGAGCTCAAGGGCGGCGGCAAGGCCAGCCTCGTGGACGCGCGCACGGGCCAGGTGCTGAGTCCACTGCCGCGCGAGCAGGTGGTCGCGCGCGCCAAGGACATCTACCAGGGTGAGGCCGAGATCCGCGAGGTCACGTGGATCACCCAGGCGCCGCAGGAGGTGGCCAAGCGACCGGTGCCCATGTGGGCCGTGCGCTTCGACGACCGCGCCAACACCACGCTGTACTTTTCTCCGGACACGGGCGACCTGCTCGCCCGTCGCCATGACCTGTGGCGCTGGTTCGACTTCCTGTGGATGTTCCACATCATGGATTACGACCAGCGGACCGATGTCAACAACAGCTTGCTGCGCGTCGCCGCAGGTGTCGGCCTGGTCTTCGCGCTGAGCGGCGCCTGGCTGGTGTTCTACAGCCTTCGCCGGAGGGCTCAGCCATGACGCCCTGGATGCGCAAGATTCACAAATGGATTGGCCTGCTGATCGGGCTGCAACTGGTGCTGTGGATGTCCAGCGGCTTCGTCATGAGCCTGCTGGACGCCGAGAAGGTGCGGGGTCGCGAGTTCCGGGCGCCGGCGCCAGCCAAGCAGCCGTGGCCATCCGATGTCGTCGCGGTAGGACCCCTATTGGCATCGGCACGCGATCAGGCGGTGGCGGTTACGACGGGCTGGTTGCTGGACCGCCCTGTGTACCGGCTGACCGGCGAGAAGTCGACGGTGCTGATCGATGCAAGAAACGGTGAACGTGTCGAACTTGATGCATTGCTGGCACGGCGGCTCGCGCAGGCGTCGTACACCGGCACCGGCACGGCCAGTCCAGCCCAGCTCGTCGAGCCATCGCTGGAGACGCGCGCGCATGAAGGCAAGGTGTGGCGGGTGGCGTTCGCGGATGGGCAGGACACGACCGTCTACCTGTCCCAGCAGGGCGACGTGCTCGAGCATCGCAACAGCACCTGGCGGTTGTTCGATGTGTTCTGGATGCTGCATATCATGGACTACACCGGGCGCGAGAACTTCAACAACCCGCTGGTGGTCACGGCGGCCGTGGGCGGTTTCTGGCTGGCGCTGAGCGGCATCTGGCTGCTGTTCACAAGCTTCAGCCTGGCGGAGTTCATCCCGAAGCGCTGGCGATCGACCCGGGTGCTGATGGTCCATGCCCCCGATGGCAGTCGCCTGCGCAGCCTTCGCGCCCATTCAGGTGATACGGTCTTCGTCGCACTCGCTCAGCAGGGCCTGCAGCTGCCATCCAACTGCGGCGGCGGACAGACCTGTGGCCTGTGCGAGGTGCGGGTTCGGGGTTCAGCGCCAGACGCGACCGCGGCGGATCGAGCGCTGATCTCGCCGCCCCGGATCGAAGCCGGCTGCCGGCTCGCATGCAACCTCAAGCTGGACCGCAACCTCGATGTGGAGGTCAAAGGCGGTGCTGAGCTCGGCACCGTCAAGGAGGCCGAGGTGGAACGGGTTCGTGCCTTGTCGCCCTTCCTTCGCGAAGTGGTGCTGCGGCCCAAGGGCAAGCCAGGTCCTGAGTACCGCCCAGGCGCCTATATCCAGATCCATGTGCCGGCCTACCGCATGGCCAAGCACGAGATCGAGACACCCCAGGAGCACCACTCGGCCTGGGCCGGCCTGCACCTGCCGGCGCAATGGTCCAGCGGCTCCCTGTTGCGCAGGTCGTATTCGCTGTCGACGCCGGTGCAACAGGCTGACGGGCGTCTGACGCTGCTGGTGCGTTTCTGCCATGGCAAGCACAGCGGTGGCAAGAACCACCCCCCGGGCAAGGGCTCGGCCTTTGTTTTCGGGCTCAAGGCCGGCGACCGGCTGCAGTACAGCGGGCCGTTCGGTGACTTCGCGATCCAGCACGGCCAACGCGAGAAGATCTTCATCGGTGGCGGGGCTGGCATGGCGCCGCTGCGCGCCATGATCCTCGACCTGCTGAAGTCGGGCGCGACGGAGACTATCCACTTCTGGTACGGCGCACGAACGGCGGCCGATGCGCCCTATGTTGAGGAGATGCAGGCGCTCGCCGAGCGCCATGAGAACTTCCACTGGCAGCTGGTGCTGTCGGAGGAGCGTGGCGCAGAGCTTCCCGCGGGCATGGTCCACGACGTGGTCAGGGAGCAGCTGTTGAAATCCCACGCCGACTTGCAAGGATGCGACTTCTACCTGTGCGGCCCTCCGGTGATGCTGGCGGCGACGCGGACAATGCTGAGGGAACTCGGGGTTTCCGACGACCATGTCGCGTTCGACGACTTCAAAATTTGAACCCTGTCGCAACTTGGTTCAATTCCTTCCGGACGGTAGCGCCCACGCGTTGGGGCCCGGCGCACCATGGGCTTGGGCCTCGCAAGCGCTGCCTGTCCCGGGTAACCCGAGCGAGGTGATCGGATGGACCTCAGTACCGAGCAAGTGCACTGGTTGGGCGGCGCGTTCTTCACGGCCACTGCCCTGTTGCTGCTGTTGCGCCGCACCGCGGTGCTTCAATGGCGTTGGCTGGACTTCCTGCTGCCGCTGCTGTTCGTGGGCTACGGACTGGAGAGCGCTGCCGACGTCTGGCTACACGGCAGTGCCGTGCCGCAGAACTATGCTGGCGAGGCGCGGCAGCACCTGATACAGGGTGGCGCCATGATGATCGCAGGCGTCGTGCAGGGCTTGATCGAATGGGGCAAGCTGAAGAACCGCTGGTGGCAGCTGGCCGTGCCGGTCGCGCTTGCGTTCACCGGGGCGGTGTTCTGGATGCACGCCCACGAGAACATGGCTGGGTCCATGGCGTTGGTCATGACGCAGCACCGGTTCTTTGCGGCGTCGTTGTGGGTGGCGGCCGGCGCGAAGGCCTTGGCGGTTCTGGGCGGCCAGCGAGCCCAGGCATTGGAGGTGGCGTGGCTGCTGCCGCTGCTGCTGTTCGGCCTGCAGTTGCTGCTTTACACCGAACAGGCGTAAGCGTCTTTAGGCCTCACCGGCGGCGGCGTTTTGAGCGGGTCGCCGGGGCTCGTCCGGACGGCCCGCTTTTCTTTCGCAGGCGCCATACGATCACGGCGACGATGCAGACGCCGACGAGCCAGATGACGATCAACTGGTTGAACAGTTCTTTCGAAAACCAGCGGCCTTCAATCCACATACCGTCCCTTGCGCGGGGTGAGCAAACGGGTTTCCACCTTATTGGAACTGCGCCTTCTTGCGCCGGCCTTGTGGCACATCGGCTGGCGATGCTGGCGCCGGAGCAGCGACATCAGCCGCCAGCGTGTCGATGATGGGGCAGTCGGGCCGTTCGTCGCCGTGGCAGTAATGAACCAGGTGCTCGAGCGTCGCCTTCATGGCGAGCAACTCCTGAGCCTTGGCCTCCAGCGCCTGGATATGCGCTTCGGCCAGCGCCTTCACGACGCGGCTGGAGCGGCGGCGGTTCTGCCACAGGCTGACCAGTTCGGTGATCTCGGCAATGGAGAAGCCCAGGTCGCGAGCCTGGCGGATGAACCGCAGCGTGTGGACCTCGTTGTCACCGTACTGGCGGTAGCCCGCCTCGGTACGCCGCGCCGCCGGCAGCAGGCCAACCAGCTCATAGTGCCGGATCATCTTGGCGGTGACGCCTGACGCTTCGGCCGCCTGGCCGATGTTCATGCCTTGCATCGAATGCTCCTTGTTCTTTGATCTGCGACTCAACGGGCTTGCCAGCGGCGCAGCAGCAGTGCGTTGGCCACCACGCTGACGCTGCTGAGCGCCATCGCCGCCCCGGCCATCATCGGGTTCAACCAACCAAATGCCGCCAGCAGGATGCCGACGAGGTTGTAGATGAAAGCCCAGAACAGGCCGCGCTTGATGGTGGCGTAGGTCCGCCGGGAGATGTCCAGGGAGGCAGCGACCAGCGTCGGGTCACCACGCATCAAGGTGATGCCGGCCGTTTCCATCGCCACGTCGGTGCCAGTCGCCATCGCAATGCCGACGTCGGCCGCGGCCAGGGCTGGCGCATCGTTGATGCCATCACCGACCATGGCCACCGTCCTGCCGCTGGCACGCAGCCGCGTCACCGTGTCGGCCTTGTCGCCGGGCAGGACTTCGGCTTCGATCTGACGGATGCCAAGGGCCCGACCGACCGCCTGGGCGCTGCCTCGGGTGTCACCGGTCAGCAGCACGGTGTCTATACCCAGCGCATGCAGGCGGTCCACGGCCTGTTTTGCAGTTGCCTTGATCGTGTCTCCGAAGGCCAGCAGGCCCAGCAGCACATTGGCGCCGTCGGTTTCGCGGATGAGCCACGAGATGCTGCAACCCTCACCCTCAAGGCGTCGGGATTGTTCCCCGAGCGCGCCGGGTTCCAGGCCGAGTTCACCCAGCAGCCGGTTGCTGCCGATGGTGACTCGCTGGTCTCTGACGGTGGCTTGCATGCCGCGTCCGGGCAGAGCCTGCGTATCGCGGGCTTCCGGCACCGGGAGGCGATCAGCGCGCACCCGCTCGATGACTGCATGTGCCAAGGGGTGCTCGCTGTGGCGCTGCAGCGCCGCCGACAGGCTGAGGACCTCCGTCTCTTCCACCCCCGGAGCGCCGCGGACCTCGACCAGCGTGGGACGCCCCTCGGTCAGCGTGCCCGTCTTGTCGAAGACGACCGTGTCGACGGAGTGCGCGACTTCCAGGGCCTGTGCGTCCTTGATCAGCACGCCATGCTGTGCGGCGACGCCGGTGCCGGCCATGATCGCGGTGGGCGTGGCCAGTCCCAGCGCACAGGGGCAGGCAATGACCAGCACCGCGACGGCGTTGATGAGCCCCTGTTCCCAATTGCCCGTCGCCAGCACCCAGCCGAGGAGGGTCAGCAAGGCGATGCCCAGCACCACCGGCACGAAGACCGCACTGACCCGGTCGACGACACGCTGGATCGGCGCCTTGGCGGCCTGGGCGTTCTCGACCAGCCGGATGATGCGCGCGAGCGTGGTTTCCGCGCCGACGGCCAGGGTCCTGAGGGTGAGCACGCCTTCGGCATTGACCGAACCGCCCGTGACGCGGTCGCCCACCGACTTGGTGACGGGCAGGCTTTCTCCGGTGATGAGCGCTTCGTCGACGTGGCTGCTGCCTTCGACGATTTCACCGTCTACAGGCAGGCGGTCGCCGGGGCGCACGCGCACCAGGTCGCCCACGCGGACCAGCCCGATCGGCAGCTCGGACTCGACGTCGTCACGCAGCACCCGCGCAACGGCCGGCCGCAGTTCGTTGAGTGCCTGCAGCGCTGCCGTGGTGTGGCGCTTGGCTCGCGCCTCGAGCCACTTCCCAAGCAGGACCAGCGTGATCACGGCGGCCGACGCTTCGAAGTACAGGTGCGGCATGCCGTGTTGGCCGTGACGAAGCAGCAGGTAGACCGAAAGACCGAACGCAGCGGAGGTGCCCAGGGCCACGAGCAAGTCCATGTTGCCGCTGCCGGCGCGCAGCGCCTTCCAGCCGGCACGATAGAAGCGCGCGCCGAGCCAGAACTGCACAGGCGTGGCGAGCGCGAGCTGGACCCAGCCGTCCAGCATCCAGTCAATGCCAAGCAGCTGCAACAGCATCGGCGCCACGAGCGGCAGGGTCAGCCCGGCGCCAAATGCGACGGGCAGCCAATCGGGCGTTGCATGTGCTGGCTGCGTCGGCAACGAACTGTCGGTCACCGGGCTGGCGTGGTAGCCGGCCTTCTCGATGGCGGCGACGAGCGTCTCGTCGTTGACCGACGTCACGGCGCCGATATTGGCGCGCTCGGTGGCAAGGTTGACCGAAGCAGTCAACACGCCGGGCACCTTGAGAAGTGCCTTCTCGACACGCGAGACGCAGGAAGCGCAAGTCATGCCTTTGATCTGCAACGCGACGTCGCGGGTCTCGACGTCATACCCGGCCTTCTGAACGGCGGCCGTCAACTGGGCGGCGCCGACCGAAGGTGCTGCCGTCACGGAGACCTTCTCGGTGGCCAGGTTGACGGTCGCGTCCTGCACGCCCTCGACGGCCTTGAGGGACTTCTCGACACGCATCACGCAGGATGCGCAAGTCATGCCGCGGACCTGGAAGCTGAGGGATGCTTTCCCCGGAGTGGTGATGGAAGTGGACATTTTTCTCTGACCGGCTGGTGGCGATGGCGAGATGCTCAAGCTTCCCATCGTGGCAAAGTCAAGCGTGGTCGATCACCCCACCGCAATTGTGTCCATCCGCAAACAGGCCTTGACCCTCCCACGGTGGCAAGCCTGACAGTGAAGTCTCAGATTCACCAGGAGATTCACCATGATCACGTTTGAAGTCAGCGACATGACCTGCGGCCATTGCGCCAGCACCATCACCAAGGCAGTGAAGAGCGTCGACCAGGGCGCTCGGGTGGCGATCGATGTGGCATCGCATCGCGTGCAGATCGAACCTACCGAGGCGGACGCGACGGAGCTGCTCGAGGCCATCAAGGAAGCGGGCTATTCGCCCGTGGAGGTTGCTCAGCCCGCGGAAGCTGCACCTTCCACCGGCAAGAAGGGTTGCTGCTGCGGCTGAGCCCGACTGGCGGTGAGCGAAACGGGGCGTCGGACTGCGGTTCGACGCCCCTGACTCATTGGGGATGTGCAAAAGCGGCTCGGGCCGGCTCTGGGCCGGCTCCGCGGTCGGCCGGCGCGGAGCGCCAGCCTGCGTGCGCGCGGCGTCAGCCGTTGTGGCCTTCCTTCAGCAGCGCGTCCAGTCGGGCGACCTCGTTGCCGACGGCGACGATCTTGGAGCCGTCGACGGTGGTGAGGGTCTCGCCACGCTTGAGGAACACGGCGCGGCCGAAGCGGTCTTCCCGAGCCATCTTTCCGTCTTTGAAGACATAGAGAGTGCTGCCGTCCACCAGCTGAACTTTGGATTTGACAACGCCGGAAGTTTCCAGCGCATCGTGGGCGAAGGCAGGGGCTGCGGCGGTGGCAGCTGCGGAAATCGCGAGAGCGATGGCGAATGACTTCATGGTGGGATCCTTTCGTGGAAGCAGTGCCTTGAGCACGCTGCAACTCTAGAAATCCGACCCCGACATGCGACGGTCCGCTACATGACAGTTTCGTCATCTCAACATGCGGCCCGGGTACCGCGCGACTGCCTGTGACAATCTGCCTATCTCAGCCTCTGATGCCAGCCCTGACACCATGACGGACAGCCTCACCCGCCTGATCGACCACTGGAAGGCCGACCCGCACAGCAGCTTCAACAGCTGGTTCCTCTGGGAGGAGCGGCTCAAGAACTTCCGTTCGATCCGGCGCGGCATCGGTCAGGTGGTTCGCGACATCGACGCCGGGACCTTCGGCAACCAGTACCGCGGCTCCTCGTTGGAGACGGTGGTGGGGTCGGTGGCCGAGCAGCGCCAGATCTTCAAGGGCGCTGACCATGCGTTCCTGTGGAAGCCCAAGCTGCGAATTCCCGACATCTACGAGAACGGCGACAACCAGAGGGCGTTCTCGCGCCTGCTCAACGCCTGCGATTGCTGCGACACCGCCGAGGCGGTCATCGCGGCGATCCAGCGAATCGACGCGTCCAAGATCAAGGGGCTCGGGCCGGCGGTCGCCAACCTGCTGTATTTCATTCACCCGACGCTGGTCATGCCATTCAACACGGCGATCGTCAGGGGCTACAACGCGATCACCGGCGGCAACGTGAAGCTGGGACGCTGGGACCACTATCTGTCCATGCGGGAAGGCGCAATCCGACTCAACAGCCAGCATCGGGCCCAACTGTCCAACGACTTTGGCGCCATCGCGGGGTTGCTGTTTGACGTGGGCAGCGGCCGCTACCCGGCGCCGCCGCGCGCGGACGACGTGGACGGCTTGCGGGCGTGGGAGGCGGACCTCGACAAGGTCCGGCAGGAGTCCGCCGCGGCGCAGAAGCAGTGGGTCGCGGACCGGGAGAGCGACACAGGCCATACCGAGATCCAGAGCTGGTTGCGCGACATGGGCCGGTCGCTGGGCTATGCGGTGTGGATCGCCTCCAACGATCGCGGCCGCCTCCACCAGGGTGTGCCCCTGGGAGACGGATGCCTGACGCAGCTGCCGGTCGGCGCCCAGGCCGGCGCCGAGGCGGTCAAGCTGATCGATGTGGTCTGGGTCGATCCGGCAACGCAGTCGGTCGCCGCAGCGTTCGAAGTTGAGCACTCCACCTCCATCTATTCCGGCATCGTGCGCATGCTGGACCTGGCCTTGGGCACGGAGGTCGGTGCCAAGAGCACGCTGTTCCTGGTTGCGCCCGACAACCGCCGCGACGAGGTGGCGCAGCAGCTGCGTCGGCCTGCATTTTCCCGCGTGTCGGAGCTGGGTATCCGCTACCTGCCTTACAGCCAGCTGCAGCAGCACCGCGAGTCGATCGCGCGCTTTGGCACCGGCTTGAAGCCGCTGATGGAGATCTCCCAGACGCTGTAGGTGGTCGCGTCAAGGGTCGCGGGGCGCCTGCTGCATTGTCAAACCGACGCGGGTCTTCTCATCGCTGGACTCGGCGAACGGCTCGCCGCCGTGCATGCGGGCGATGGCGGCGACGATGGACAGGCCCAGGCCATGGTTGACGCTGGCCTGGGAGCGCGAAGGGTCGGCACGGTAGAAGCGGTCGAACAGGCGAGGCAGGTGTTCCGCTGGAATGCTTGGACCGTGGTTGGCCACGGACAGCTCGAGCATGCCGGACTGCGGCGCCGCGATGCGCACGATGACTGTGGAGTTCGGGGCCGCGTAGCGGGTGGCGTTTCCCAGGAGGTTGGAGAGCGCGCGCTTGAGAAGGGACGCGTCAACCTGGCCGGCACCGTCGCCCTGGACCTCGACGGTCAGGCCAGCCTCGGCGAGTGCGGCCTCGTGGTAGTCCACTACGTCGCCGGCAAGAGCCGCAAGGCTGGCCACCGGTTGGCGGCGGGCGACGGCGCCACTGTTCGCATGCGACAGGAAGAGCATGTCGTTGACGATGCCGGTCATGCGGCGCAGCTCCTCGAGGTTGGAGCCCAGCAGGTCGGCCGTGGCATGCGGCAAGGACGGATCCCGCAGCGCGACCTCGGTGCTCGTGATGAGGGTGGCCAGCGGCGTGCGAAGTTCATGCGCGACGTCCGCGTTGAAGCCTTCGAGCTGGGCGTAGGCGCGGCTCAGGCGGGCGAGCAAGGCGTTGAACTGGTCCACCAGGGGCTGCAATTCCTGCGGCTGCATGGAGCCGTCCAGCCGTTCATGCAGCTTCTCTGCGGCCAGGCGGCGCGTCTGGTCGACCAGGTGGCGGACAGGTCCAAGGCCGCGGCGCACGAGCAGGAAACTGCCTGCCGACACGATTGCGGCGCCGATCATGGCGGCCGTCATCAGCGTAAATCCGAGTCGGCGCAGGAACTTCTGGTCTGGCGAGATGTCCAGCACCATCTCCGCGGCCAGCATTGCGCCACCGGGTTCCCAGTAGGCCAGCTCGAACGTGTTGCGCTTGATCCGTCCGAAAGCATGCGCCGAGGCGGCGTTGTCATAAAGGATGCTGCCGTCAGGATGGCGCAGGGTCAGCGCCAGGTCTCGGTGGCCGAGGAAGAAGTCGTCGAGCTTGTGCTTGAGCGTTGCAAGGTCCCGGTCACTGCGGGCCTCCGAGAGCACATGCTCGATCAGCTCGCGCTTTTGCTGCAACGATTCGGTCTGCCGGTTGTCCAGGTCAATGGCGGTCAGCAGGTAGACCACCGTGGAGACCAGCGTCAAGCCCAGGAAGGTCTGGGCCGCAAGCCACAGGGACAAACGCTGGCCGAGCGCGCGAGGCGCGTTGTGAGCGAGCGGCAAGGTCACCGCCTCTCCTTCATGGCCGGTCTTCAAGCACGTAACCCATGCCCCTGACGGTGTGCAACAGGGGTCGCTCGAATGGCACGTCAATCTTGCCGCGCAGCCGCCGGATCGCGACTTCCACGACGTTGGTCTCGCTGTCGAAGTTCATGTCCCAGACCTGCGAGGCCAGCTCGGTGCGCGACAGCACCTCACCCTGGCGCCGCAACAGCAGCGTCAACAGATTGAACTCCTTGGCCGTCAGGTCCAGCCGCTGGCCGGCGCGGGCCGCCTTGCGCCTGAGCAGGTCCACCTCCAGATCGGCGAGTTGCAAGGTCGTGGACTCGACGCCGCCGCGCGGGCCGGCACGTCGCAGCAGAACCTGGATGCGGGCCAGCAGTTCCGAGAAGGCGAAGGGCTTGCCCAGGTAGTCGTCCGCGCCGGTCTGCAGGCCTTGCACCCGGTCGTCGACGGCCGAGCGAGCCGTCAGCATGAGCACGGGCGTCTGCTTGGTGCGGCGCAGGGTGGCGAGCAGGCTCAGCCCGTCAATGCCTGGGAGCATGCTGTCGAGCAACAGCAGGTCGTGATCACCTTCCAGGGCCAGATGCAGGCCTTCAATGCCGTCGTTGGCGACCTCCACGACATAGCCCGCTTCGGTCAGGCCCTTGCGAAGGTAGTCCGCCAGTTTGACCTCGTCTTCGATCACCAGCAGCTTCATCCAGGCATTTTGCGAGGAAGCGCATCCGCCATAGATGACAAATTCGTAATGTGCGGGACGGCCGGCAGTCTGCGGCTTGTCCTTACAGTTCACTCCATCGCGCCGGCTTCCGGCGCCTCACTGCCCCGGAGGACGGCAAGTCCTCGGATGGTCATGTTGACCACGACAGTGTCTTTCCGTTTTTAGACCTTAGACTCCGGAAATGAGCAAACTCTTGCGCATCGTGCTGACGTGGGTCCTTGCAGTGGCGCTGCCACTGCAGGGCTACGCCGTCCATGCCATGACAGCCTGCGGGCCCGCTCACAATCAGGGCAAAGCCGCCGCGGCTCAAAGTTCCGCTCAGCATCTCGACAAGGCGGCGGCTGATCACGGTCGTCATGGTCACGACCATGTCAGCTCTACAGATGGTGCCCATGCCGAGGTTGCCAAATCCGGCACGGCCGGTCATGCGGACAAATGCAGTGCCTGTGCCTCGTGCTGCCATTTGACGGCCATGGCGTCGACGGCGGTGCACTTCGACGTGATCCCCTCGCGCCCCGTGGGTGTGGCCACGACGCCGACCGCGCATGACCGCGTATTGCTCGGCAGGCTGGACCGCCCCCCTCGATCCCTGCACGCCTGAGCACGGCTTGCCGCTGCATTGGCAGCGTGCGTGCTCGCTTTGAACTTCCCCAGACGATGAAGTCCGCGCGAGCGTGAATCCTCGTCGCCCCCCGCCGTTCAACAGCAGGATCACCATGACCGAAATTTCTACGCGACAGCGCGTGGCCGTGGCGTGCGCCATGCTGGCCACCGCCCTGTCGGCCACCGCGCAAGCTCAGCCCCCAAATCCGGCCGCCTCAGCCGTGCAAGCCGCCCCAGGGCAGCGTGGCGACCCGACCGACGCCCGCTCCGACGTCCCGCTTCTCGTCTACCGCTCGCCGCTCCAGGGCTACCGCCCGTATGCAGACACGGAGCCGGCCTCGTGGGTCGAGACCAACAAAACCGTGGCGACGGTTGGCGGCTGGCGGGTATATGCCAAGGAAGCTCGCCAACCGGATGCGCCCGACGCTGCCAGCGCGCCAGCGTCCGGTACCAAGTCCGATGCCAAACCGGACGCAGGCAAGCCGCAGCCAGCAGGCCATGCAGGCCACAAGATGAAATGAGGACCCGCCGCATGAGCACAACAAACCCGTCTTACCCCGTCCTGCGACGGCTGCGAAATGTGGCGCTGGCCGCCTCCCCGCTGCTGCTCGCCGGTTGCGCCACCCTGAGCGCCGATGGCGGCATGCAGCCGGTGCAGTCCGCCGCCCAGCAGCACCTCGGCCAAAACGTCGAGGTCGTCAAGACAGCCGCCGACCAGGACCGCGTCGCCACCCGTGTGGCGGAACTCCTGGCTCGGCCACTGAACGCCGACAGTGCGGTGCAGATTGCGCTGCTGAACAACCGCGGCCTGCAGGCGAGCTTCCAGGAGCTGGGCATCGCCGAGGCCGAACTCGTCCAGGCCAGCCGGCTGCCGAACCCGGGATTCAGCTTTGCCAAGGTCCGCCAGGGGGATACCCGCGAGATCGATCGCAGCTTTTCTTTCGACCTGGCACACCTGATCGCGCTGCCACTGACGCGCCAGCTCGAGGCACGGCGGTTTGCCGCCACGCAGCGTGCCGTGTCGTCGGAGATGCTGTCGCTGGCTGCCCAGACCCGCAAGGCGTTCTACGCCGCCGTGGCTGCCGAGCAGACCGCCCGCTACATGCGCGACGTCCGCGAAACCGCCGACGCCGGCGCCGAACTCGCCAAGCGCCTCACCCTGGCGGGCAATTGGAGCAAGCTGCAACAAGCCCGTGAGCATGGCTTCTTCGCGGAGGCCGCGTTGAATTTTGCGCGTGCCGAGCAGAACCGCCTCGGCTCGCGAGAGCACCTCATCCGCCTGCTGGGCCTGTGGGGCACGCAGACGCAGTTCACGCTGCCCGAGCGCCTGCCGGACCTGCCGGCGGAGCTGCAGGACCAGCCGGACATCGAGAGCGTTGCGATGGCGCAGCGCCTGGACGTGCAGGCCGCCAAGCTGCAGGCTGAGGCGACCGCCAAGAACCTGGGCCTGACCAAGGTCACGCGCCTGATCAACGTGCTGGAGTTCGGCTACCAGCGCAACACCTTCAACGACGCCCCTCGCGAGACCGGGTACGAGGTCAGCGTGGAGATCCCGCTGTTCGACTGGGGCACGGCCCGCATCGCGCGCAGCGAGGCGGTCTACATGCAGAGCGTGCACCGCGCCGCGCAGGCGGCCATTGAAGCGCGGTCCGAGGTGCGTGAAGCCTACGTGGGCTACCGCAGCAGCTACGACGTCGCGCGCCACTACCGGGACGACATCGTGCCGACGGCCAAGCGGGTGTCGGAAGAAAACGTGCTTCGCTACAACGGCATGTTCATCAGCGTGTTCGAGCTGCTGGCCGATGCACGCGCCCAGATCGCCGCCGTGAACGGCGCGATCGAAGCGCAGAGGGATTTCTGGATGGCCAAGGCCGACCTCGACATGGCACTGGTCGGCAAGCCGAGCCTTGGCGGCGGCACAGCTGCCGAAGTGGCTGGCGCCGCCGGTCCCGCCCACTGAATCAGGAGCAAGAACAATGGTTTCTCGACGTGATTTCTTCCGCAACGCCGGTGCTGTCACCGCTGCGGTTTCAGCGGCTTCAGTGAGCAGGGTAGCCTTGGCTGCGCTGCCCGAGCCGATGCTGCAGACCAAGCCCGACACCATGGCGCCGCTGCTGCCCGAGACCGGGCGGCCATACAACCCGGTGGTGACGCTCAACGGCTGGACCTTGCCCTGGCGCATGAACCAGGGCGTCAAGGAGTTCCACCTGGTGGCCGAACCGGTCGTGCGTGAACTGGCGCCCGGCATGAAGGCTCACCTGTGGGGCTACAACGGCCAGTCGCCTGGTCCGACCATCGAGGTGGTCGAAGGCGACCGTGTGCGCGTGTTCGTCACCAACAAGCTGCCGGAGCACACCAGCATCCACTGGCACGGCCAGCGCATTCCCAACGGGATGGACGGCGTAACTGGGTTGACGCAGGCGGCCATCCAGCCGGGCAAGACCTATGTCTACGAGTTCGTGGCGCGCCGTCCCGGCACCTTCATGTACCACCCGCATGCCGATGAGATGACGCAGATGGCGATGGGGATGATGGGCTTCTGGGTGACGCACCCGAAGGCCAAGCACCCGCTGATCGACACCGTCGACCGCGACTTCTGCTTCTTGCTCAACGCCTTCGACATCGATCCGGGTACGGCGACGCCCAAGATCATGACGATGCTGGACTTCAACCTGTGGTGCTGGAACAGCCGCATGTTCCCGGGCATCGACTCATTGAACGTGCGCAAGAACGACAAGGTGCGCATCCGGATTGGCAACCTGACGATGACCAACCACCCGATGCACCTGCACGGCCACGAGTTCCAGGTCACCGGGACCGATGGGGGACCGACGCCCAAGAGCACACGCTGGTACGAAGTGACGACCGACGTCGCCGTCGGCCAGATGCGCCAAATCGAGTTCCTCGCCGACGAGGAAGGCGACTGGGCCTTCCACTGCCACAAGAGCCACCACACGATGAATGCGATGGGACACGACGTGCCCACCATGATCGGCGTGGATCACCGCAGCGTGGCCAAGAAGATCACCAAGCTGGTCCCTGACTACATGGTGATGGGCGAACGCGGCATGGCGGACATGGGCGAGATGGAGATGCCCCTGCCGGACAACACCGTTCCCATGATGACGGGGGAAGGTCCGTTCGGCGGCGTCGAGATGGGCGGCATGTTCTCGGTCGTGAAGGTGCGCAAGAACCAGAAGCCGGGCGACTACAGCAACCCAGGCTGGTACCAGCACCCCAAGGGTGAGGTCGCGTTCGAGTGGACCGGTGCACTGCCTGAGCCGGCGCGGTTTGCGGCCGAGGGCGGGCAGTCCATGCCGCGCAAGAAGCCCTCGCCGCCTGCCGAAGTCACCGTCCGAAAGCCCACGGGTCATTCTGAGCACTGATCTTTTCCCTGTCTTTGATTCAACAGCCGTGCACACGGCGCTCCCAAGGAAAACCATGAAACTGAAGTCCCTTTCCGCCATCACCGCCCTGACCCTTGCCATTGGCTCAGGCGCGGCATTTGCCAGTGGCAACCATCCCGGTGGCCACGGTCACGACAGCGACGCCATCGGCAAGCCCGGCGTTGCGGCCAAGGCCACCCGCACCGTGCAGATCGACATGACTGACGCGATGCGCTTCACGCCGTCAAGCGTGGACGTGAAGCAAAACGAAACCGTGCGCTTCGTCGTGAAGAACTCGGGCCAGCTCAAGCACGAGATGGTGCTGGGCACCGAGAAGGAGCTCAAGGAGCACTACGAGGTCATGAAGAAGAACCCGGAGATGGAACACGCCGACCCCAACATGGTCACCGTCGCGCCCGGCAAGACCGGCGAGATCGTGTGGCAGTTCACCAAGGCGGGCAGGATCGACTTTGCCTGCCTGCAGCCGGGCCACTACGACGCCGGCATGAAGGGTGCTGTGAACGTGGCCGGCAAGGCCGGCGCTGCCAAGCCTGACGGCCATGCCGACCACAAGCACTGAAAGCCGGCGCCAGATGCTGCTGTGCGGCGTGGCTTTGGCCATGCTTCCTCGATTCGCATGGGCGCAGGCCGCTTCGCAGTCACCCATGGTGACGGTCTGGAAAGACCCGAACTGCGGCTGCTGCAAGCTCTGGGTGGAGCACCTGCGCGCCAGCGGCTTGAGCGTGCAGGTGCGCGATACCGGGAACATCGGCGCAAGGCGCCGCCTCGGTGTGCCATCTGGCCTGGCGTCTTGCCACACAGCCGAGGTGGCTGGCTATGTCGTCGAAGGCCACGTGCCGGCACGCGAGATCCAGCGCCTGCTCAAGGAAAAGCCCGACGCCTTGGGCTTGACCGTTCCCGCCATGCCCATCGGTTCACCCGGTATGGATGGTCCCGTCTACGGCGGCCGCAAGGACGCCTATGAAGTGCTGCTGATGACCAAAGACGGCGGCACCCGTGTTTATCAACGCTACCCCTGAAGGAGATCCCATGAAAGCATCCAAGAAACTCACCCTGTCTACCCTCGCTGGCCTTGCCCTGGCCGTGGGCGCAACGCTGAGCCTGCCGGCGCAGGCGCAGGCCATGGACCACAGCAAGATGCCGGCGGCCAGCGCTGCTGCGGCGGAGATGACTGACGGCGAGATCAAGAAGGTCGACAAGGAGACCAAGAAGATCACCATCAAGCATGGCGAGATCAAGAACCTCGAAATGCCGGGCATGACGATGGTGTTCCAGGTGAAGGACCCGGCCATGCTCGATCAGGTCAAGACGGGTGACAAGGTGCGCTTCAAGGCCGAGAAGGCCAACGGCGCCATCGTGGTCACCGAGATCCAGCCTGCCGGCAAGTAGTCCTCGCCGCCTCACCGTCCTGACCGGCCGGCCGAGGCGGTTTGGAACTCGATGACGGCAGCATGCGCAAACGAGGTGGTTGACCTTGCCACGGTGGCAAGGTCCACAGTGGAGCTGGACGCCACATCACACAGCGACAGGGGAGCCGAATGAAGCACCAGCATCACCATGCCACTGCTGACACCGGTCCGGGGGCGAGCGGCGCCACCGCTGGCCAGTCCGCCCCGGTCTATACCTGCCCGATGCATCCCGAGGTCCGGCAAGACCAGCCGGGGCGTTGCCCGACCTGCGGCATGACGCTCGTGCTCGCCGGGGCTGGCGAGCCATCGACGGCGCAGATGCATCCCGGGCACGGTTCTGAGCCTGCACATCACGGGCATCACGGTGACCATGCCCACCATCCGCACGCCGCGGCAGGCCACGCGCCGGCCGAGCCACCGCCGCCCTCGGGGGGCGACGGCGCTCAAACCCAGGACGGCGCCACGACCTACACCTGCCCGATGCACCCGGAGATCCGGCAGGACCACCCCGGTAACTGCCCCAAGTGCGGCATGACGCTGGAGCCGCTGCTGCCGAGCCTCGAGGACGATGACAACCCGGAACTCCACGACTTCCAGCGGCGTTTCTGGGGTACGTTGCCGCTGACCGTGGTGGTGACGGTGCTCGCGATGCTCGGGCACCGGCTGCAGTGGTTCGAGATGAGCACCCAGAGTTGGATCGAGCTGGTACTCAGTTTGCCCATCGTGCTGTGGGCGGGTTGGCCGTTCTTCCAGCGCGGCTGGCAGTCCCTGGTCAATCGCAGCCTGAACATGTGGACGCTGATCAGCCTGGGAACCGGTGCAGCGTTCGTCTACAGCGTCGTGGCCACCGTCGTGCCGGAAGTCTTCCCCCAGTCGTTCCTGGCGATGGGACGGGTGGCGGTGTATTTCGAAGCGGCGGCCGTGATCATCTCCTTGACACTGCTCGGGCAGCTGCTGGAACTGCGGGCCAGGTCGCAGACCTCTGGCGCGATCAAGGCCTTGCTGGGCCTGGCGCCCAAGACGGCGCGACGCATCGATGCAAAGGGCATAGAGAGCGACATCCCGCTGTCCCATGTCCATGTGGGTGACCTGCTGCGGGTGCGGCCGGGCGAGAAGGTGCCGGCGGACGGTTTCGTCGTTGAAGGCAGCAGCTCCGTCGACGAATCGATGCTGACGGGTGAGCCGATACCCATCGTCAAGAAGGCGGGTGACCGCGTCATCGGCGCGACACTCAACACGAGCGGCACCCTGGTCATGCGGTCCGAACGCGTCGGCGCCTCCACCATGCTGTCGCAGATCGTCCAGATGGTGACCGAGGCGCAGCGATCACGAGCCCCCATGCAACGCATGGCCGACCAGGTGGCCGGCTACTTCGTCGCGGCGGTGCTGGGTGTGGCCGTGCTGACGCTCTTGGCCTGGGGCATCTGGGGGCCGCAGCCCAGCTGGGTGTACGGCCTGATCAATGCGGTGTCCGTCCTGATCATCGCCTGCCCCTGTGCGCTGGGATTGGCGACGCCGATGTCCATCATGGTGGCGACGGGACGTGGCGCGGCCAACGGCGTGCTGTTCCGCGACGCGGCGGCCATCGAGAACCTGCGCAAGGTGGACACGCTCATCATCGACAAGACCGGGACGCTGACCGAAGGCCGCCCGGTCTTCGACCAGGTGGTGCCCGCCGCGGGCATCGAGTCGGAAGAGGTTTTGCGCCTGGCAGCCAGCCTCGACCAGGGCAGCGAGCACCCGCTGGCGGATGCCATCGTGCGGGCGGCGCGCGACAAGGGCCTGGCGCTCGAGAAGGCGGAAGAATTCGAATCCGGGTCCGGTATCGGCGTGCGGGGCCGGGTTTCGGGCCGGACGCTGGCGCTGGGCAACACCGTGCTGATGGAGCAGACGGGGGTCAGCGTCGAAGCGCTGAAAGCGCAGGCCGAATCGCTACGCAGCCAGGGCGCGAGCGTGATGTACCTTGCCGCCGACGGCCAGTTGCTGGGCCTGCTGGCCGTTTCCGACCCGGTCAAGGCCAGCACGCCGGAGGCCCTGCTGCAGCTCCATGCCGCCGGCCTGCGCATCATCATGGCGACGGGCGACGGCATGACCACCGCGAAGGCGGTCGGCACCCACCTTGGCATCGACGAAGTGCACGGCGAGGTGAAGCCGGCCGACAAACTGGACCTCGTCAGCCGGCTGCAGGCCGAGGGCCGGGTGGTCGCGATGGCTGGCGACGGCATCAACGACGCGCCGGCGCTGGCCAAGGCGAATGTCGGGATCGCCATGGGCACGGGCACCGACGTCGCCATGAACAGCGCCCAGGTGACGCTGGTCAAGGGCGACCTGCGCGGCATCTCCGTGGCGCGCGACCTGTCGGAGGTGACGGTCGCCAACATGAAGCAGAACCTGATGTTCGCCTTCCTCTACAACGCGCTGGGCATTCCCCTCGCGGCCGGGCTGCTGTACCCGCTGACCGGCTGGCTGCTGTCGCCGATGATCGCCGCTCTCGCGATGAGCCTGAGCTCCGCGTCGGTCATCGCCAACGCCCTGCGCCTGCGTCGCGGTTAACACCGGATCTGACACCCGACCATCCCATCTACAACGAAGGAGACCGCTTGAAGATCACCATGAATCCCACCATCCTGGCAGGCGCTGCCATGTTGATGATCGCCGTGCAGGCACGGGCAGAGCTTGTCGAGATCCGCTTCAATGAGCAGGGCCGCTTCGAGCACAGCGCGCCGGTGGCGGCCGGCAAGTTCGTCGAGATCTGCAGCAAGCTGACCAAGGGGCAGGCGCTGCCCTGGACCTTCAAGTCCGACCAGCCGATGCAGTTCAACATCCACTATCACGAGGACAAGAAGGTCGAGTTCCCGGCGAAGCTGCAAAGCGCCACCTCCGCCGAAGCGCGCCTGGATGTGCCAATCGATCAGCACTATTGCTGGATGTGGGCCAACAAGGGCAGCACGGACGCCCAGCTGACGTTCTCGGTGCAGAAGTGACGCGTGCCTGCCACCCGTTCGCCCGGGTCTTGATCTGCAGCAAAGCCGGCTGCTCTCGGCCACGCTAGGCTACGCCCATGTTCACCGCCAGACGCATCGTCAAAGCCTGGGGACGCCGGATCATCGGCGGCTTCATTGCGACCTTGCTGCTCAGCCAGCTTGCGCTGGCGGCGTACGCCTGTCCGAAACTCGGCGCCAGCCACGCGGCCGCGATGCAGGCATCCGGCATGGCGATGAGTGTTGCGGCCGAGATGGCCTCGATGCCGGACTGCCATGCGATGCCGGGCACGATGGACGAGAAGGCGCCGCAGCTCTGCCGCGCGCATTGCAGCAACGACGGGTCCGCGGCCTCGGTGCCGCATGCTCAGGACTTCAAGCCCAGCGCCGTGCAGCTGATCGGGTTGGCCTATGTGGCGGCGCCTGTCCTGATCGTGCCGGAAGCAGCCGAGCCAGGACGCTTCACGCTCCTGCCGGACGAGCGATCCGGCTTCCCACCGCGCTACCTCACCCTGCAGGTCCTTCGGAATTGACGCCTTGAGACGCGTCTGCCGCGCCGTTGTCGCGGCGGGCGGGCTGTTTGCGGCTTTCAGTTTCGAGGACCACCATGAACATCTCTTTTTCCGGTGCGCCTATGGCGCGGCGGTGTTGCGGCCAACCGGCCGGAGCGTTCCCATCCACGTTCCCATCGGCTTGCCGTGCGCAATGCGTCGCCGGCCTGCTGCTGGCCACCTTGCTGGCATGTTTACCGGCCGCATCCCAAGCTCTCAGCTTCAATGAGGCGGTCGCATTGGCGCAGGGCCAGAGCCCCGCACTGTCGGCACAGCAGCTGCAGATCTCCGCAGCAGCCTCGGTCCAGGTGTCAGCCGGCGCTCTCCCTGATCCGAAGCTGTCGGTCGGCGTCGAGAACCTGCCAGTCAGCGGCATGGATCGCTGGAGCCTGACGCGGGACTTCATGACGATGCAGCGCATTGCGCTGATGCAGGACGTGCCCAATGCAGCCAAGAGAGAAGCGCAGCGGCAGACCGCCCAGGCTCGCACCGAACGTGAGCGAGCCTTGCTGGTGATTCAGCGGCTGCAGCTCCAGCTCGATCTCAGCCTGGCATGGATCGCGGCGCAGTCGGCCGACCAGCGCAAGTCGCTGCTGGATGAATTGCTGGCCGAAAACCAGCGACTTCAGGAGAGCCTGCCCGCGCGCATCGCCGCCGGCAGCACCCAAGCGACGGACCTGTTGATGGCACGTCAGGAAGCCCTGGGCCTCAAGGATCGGCAGGACGAGCTGGCACGAGATCGTCTCAAGGCGCGGTCCGCGCTGCGCCGCTGGCTGGGCGCCCGCGCCGACGAACCGCTCGCGGACCCGCCGCCAACCCTGCGCATCCCTGTGGAGCAGCTGCGTGCCGATCTCGACCGGCACGCCGAGCTGGCGCTGTACCCGGCGATGCGGCAGATGGCGCAGGCCGAAATGAGCGAAGCACAGGCGGAGAACCGCGGTGACTGGGGTTGGGAGGTGGCCTACAGCCGGCGCGGCCGGCAATGGGGTGACATGGTGTCGGTGCAGTTGAGCTTCGACTTGCCGTGGCAGAAGGAGCGCCGGCAGCAGCCGCAGATCCGGGCCAAGCAGTTGGAGGCGCAGCGAGTCGAGGCGGAGCAGGAAGACGCGGCCCGTCGCCACCTGCAGGAGTTGGATGACGCCGCTGCAGAGCTGGCTACCTTGGAGCGCCAGATCGAACGGCTGGCGTCCACCGGCATCAGCCTGAGCCGTGAACGCGCCTCGCTGGCACTGACCAACTACCAAACCGCCAAGGGTGACCTGAGCAACGTGCTCGGCGCGCGAGCCCAGGTGCTGGAGAGCCGACTGCGGCTGATTGACCTGACCGCGCAGCGCGATGTCCTCATCGCCCGCCTGAACAGCCTGACCGCGCCCTGAGGAGCACGACCATGAACACGAAGAAGATCATCGCCGGGGTCACGCTGCTGGCCGCCGGCATCGCGATCGGCTATGGCGCCTCACAGTGGCGCAGCTCACACTCGACGGGCGATACCCAGGCGCCGGGCGCCTCGGAAACCCCTGACCGCAAGGTGCTGTACTGGTACGACCCCATGCAGCCGACGCAGAAGTTCGCCAAGCCCGGCAAGTCGCCCTTCATGGACATGCAGTTGCAGCCCAAGTACGCCGACGAAGGCTCTGGGGCCGACAACGGCGTGACGGTGTCCGGGCAGACCATTCAGTCGCTGGGCCTGCGCACTGCACCTGTCGAGCGCGGCCGGGTCGCCGCCAGCGTCGATGTGGTGGGCACGGTGCAGCTCAACGACCGCGATGTCAGCATTGTGCAGGCCAGGTCCGGCGGCTTCGTCGAGCGCGTCTACGCCCGGGCGCCCGGCGACGTCATTGCGGCAGGCGCGCCCCTCGTGGACCTGCTCTTGCCGGAGTGGATCGGCGCGCAACGAGAGTTCCTCGCCGTGCGCGCCCTGAAAGACGAAACCCTGCTGGGAGCGGCCCGGCAGCGCCTGCAGTTGCTCGGCATGCCGGCGACGGTCATCGACCAGGTCGAGCGCAGCGCGGATGTCCAGGGCCGGTACACGGTGACGGCGCCCCAGGGTGGCCTGATCGCCGAACTGATGGTTCGCCAGGGCATGACGGTGTCTGCCGGCATGAGCCTGGCGCGCATCAACGGCCTCTCGACGGTCTGGCTCGAGGCGGCCGTGCCGGAGGCGCAAAGCGGGACCACCCAGGTCGGGCAATCCGCCGAGGTCCGGCTGGCGGCGTTCGCGGGCGAGACCTGGCGGGCGCGTGTCGCGAGCATCCTGCCCGAAGCCAACAAAGAGTCCCGCACGGTGCGGGTGCGCCTGGAGGTTCCCAATCCGGGGCAGCGCCTGAAGGCCGGCATGACCGGTCAGGTGAGCCTCAGGGGCCGCCAGCTTGAAGCCCTGCTGGTTCCGAGCGAAGCCGTGATCCGTACCGGGCGGCGCGCAGTCGTCTATGTCGTCGACGCGCCGGGCAAGTTCCACCCGGTCGAGGTGCAGCTGGGCGCGGAGGTCGACGACAAGCTGGCCATCCTGGGAGGGCTGACGGCCGGGCAACAGGTGGTGGCCTCCGCGCAGTTCCTGATCGACTCCGAGGCCAGCCTCAAGGGCATCCTGCCCGCAGCGGCTGCCGCGTCGGCGGCAGGTGGTGCGGCATCGGCCGCCACGGTGCCGGCTGCGTTCTCGGTGACCGGTGTCATCCAGAACGTCTCGCCGACGGAGATGACTCTGGCGCACGAGGCTGTGCCTGGCTTGAAGTGGCCGGCGATGACCATGGCCTTCAAGCTGGCGGATCCCAAGCTGGCCCAAGGCCGCAAGCCCGAACAGAAAGTCCGGTTCACATTCGAGCAGCGGGGGGACGACTACGTCATCACGCGCATCGAGGAGGTGTCGCGATGATCGCCCGCCTGATTCGCTGGTCGGTCAAGAGCCGCTTCCTCGTGCTGCTGGCGACGCTGATGCTGACCGCCTGGGGCATCTGGGCGGTGCGCAGCACGCCCGTCGACGCCTTGCCCGACCTGTCCGACGTGCAGGTCATCATCCGCACAACCTACCCCGGGCAGGCGCCGCAAATCGTCGAGAACCAGGTGACCTATCCGCTGGCGACGACGATGCTGTCGGTGCCGGGTGCGAAGACGGTGCGCGGCTTCTCGTTCTTCGGCGACTCCTTCGTTTACGTGCTGTTCGAGGACGGGACGGACCTGTACTGGGCCCGCTCGCGCGTGCTGGAGTACCTCAACCAGGTGCAGGGCCGGCTGCCGGCCGCCGCCAAGGCCAGCCTCGGCCCCGATGCGACCGGGGTGGGATGGATCTTCCAGTACGCGCTGGTGGATCCCAGCGGCAAGAACGACCTGGCGCAGTTGCGAGCGCTTCAAGACTGGTTCCTGAGGTTCGAGCTGAAGAGCCTGCCCAACGTGGCGGAGGTCGCCTCCGTCGGCGGCATGGTCAAGCAGTACCAGGTCGTGCTGGACCCGATCAAGCTGGCGGGCTACGGCCTGAGCCAGGCGCAGGTCCGCGACGCGGTGATGCAGGCCAACCAGGAGTCGGGCGGCTCGGTGCTGGAGCTTGCAGGCGCGGAGTACATGGTGCGGGCCAGCGGCTACCTGAAGACGCTGGATGATTTCCGCGCGATCCCGCTGGTGTCGCGTGGCGGCGTGCCGGTCAGGCTGGGTGACGTCGCAGTCGTTCAGCAGGGGCCCGAGATGCGCCGCGGCATCGCGGAGCTTGACGGCGAAGGCGAGGTGGCGGGGGGCGTGGTGATCCTGCGCTCGGGGAAGAACGCCCAGGAGACCATTGCCGCCGTCAAGGCCAAGCTTGCGGAACTGCAGAGCAGCCTGCCCAAGGGCGTCGAGATCGTCACGACCTACGACCGCAGCGCGCTCATCGAGCGCGCCATTCGCAACCTGACGACCAAGCTGGGCGAGGAATTCCTGGTGGTGGCGATCGTCTGCGCCATCTTCCTGTGGCATTTGCGCTCGGCGCTGGTCGCGATCATCTCGCTGCCGCTGGGTGTGATGACGGCCTTCCTCGTGATGCGGTACCAGGGCATCAACGCCAACATCATGTCGCTGGGCGGCATCGCGATCGCCGTCGGCGCGATGGTGGACGCGGCCGTCGTGATGATCGAGAACGCGCACAAGAAGCTGGAAGCCTGGCAGCACCAGCATCCTGGGGAAACGCTTCAGGGCGCCGAGCACTGGGAGGTCATCACGCAGGCCGCCGAGGAAGTCGGGCCGGCCCTGTTCTTCTCCCTGCTCATCATCACCTTGTCCTTCGTGCCCGTGTTCACGCTGGAGGCCCAGGAGGGGCGCCTGTTCGGACCGCTGGCATTCACGAAGACCTATGCGATGGCGGCGGCGGCGGGCCTGTCCGTCACGCTGATCCCCGTGCTGATGGGCTTCTGGATCCGCGGCCGCATCCCCGACGAGCACAAGAACCCGATCACGCGGGCGTTGATTGCCGTCTACCGGCCGTGCCTGGAATGGGTGCTCGGGCGTCCGAAGACGACGCTGATCGTCGCTGTGCTGGCACTGTTGACGACGGCCTGGCCGCTCAGCCAACTGGGCGGAGAGTTCCTGCCGCGCCTGGACGAAGGCGATCTGCTCTACATGCCGTCGGCGCTGCCGGGCTTGTCCGCGCAGCGGGCCACCGAGCTGCTGCAGCTGAGCAACCGCATGATCAAGACCGTCCCTGAGGTAGAGCGGGTCTTCGGCAAGGCCGGCCGCGCCGAAACGGCGACCGACCCTGCGCCGCTGGAGATGTTTGAGACGACCGTCAAGCTCAAGCCGCGCGAACAGTGGCGCGTGGGCATGACGCCGGACCGTCTGGTCGAAGAGTTGGACAAGGCGGTCAGGATTCCTGGCCTGTCCAACATCTGGATCCCACCCATCCGCAACCGCATCGACATGCTGGCCACCGGGATCAAGAGTCCCATCGGCGTGAAGGTGACCGGCAGCGACCTGCGCGTCATCGACCGGATTGCGAGCGAGGTCGAACAGGTGGCCAAGGGCATCCCCGGTGTGACGTCGGCCCTGGCGGAACGGCTCACGGGCGGGCGCTACATCGACGTGCGTATCGACCGCGTGGCGGCTGGCCGCTACGGGCTCAACATCGCCGAAATCCAGTCGGTGGTCGCCGGTGCGGTGGGCGGTGAAAACGTGTCTGAGACCATCGAGGGCCTGGCGCGGTTTCCCATCAACATCCGCTACCCCAGGGAATGGCGGGACTCGCCCGAGCGGCTGACGCAACTGCCGATCTCCACGCCCATGGGCCAGCAGATCACGCTGGGGACCGTGGCGACCGTCGTCATCACTGACGGTCCGCCGATGCTCAAGAGCGAGAACGCGCGCCCCTCCGGGTGGGTCTACGTCGACGTGCGCGGCCGGGACCTGGAGTCGGTGGCGAACGAACTGCGGACAGCAGTCGCCCGGCAGGTGAAGCTGGAACCGGGTGTCAGCGTCGCCTATTCGGGCCAGTTCGAGTACCTGGAGCGAGCCAACGCCCGGCTCAAGGTCGTGGTGCCGGCCACGCTGCTGATCATCTTCGTGCTGCTGTACCTGACCTTCGGCCGATGGGACGAGGCGGCACTGATCATGGCGACCCTGCCGTTCGCGCTGACGGGCGGCATCTGGTTCCTGTACCTGCTGGGCTACAACCTCTCCATCGCGACGGGCGTCGGCTTCATCGCGCTGGCGGGCGTGGCGGCCGAGTTCGGCGTCGTAATGCTCATCTACCTCAAGCATGCCGTTGCGGACCGGCGCCCCGATGGTGGAGCGCTGACGTTGGCTGAACTGCTGGACGCGATCCGCGAGGGCGCCGTTCTTCGGGTGCGCCCCAAGGCCATGACGGTGGCAGTGATCCTGGCCGGCCTGGTGCCCATCGTTTGGGGCAGCGGAACAGGTTCGGAGGTGATGAGCCGCATCGCAGCGCCGATGCTGGGCGGCATGGTGACGGCGCCGCTGCTGTCGCTGTTCGTCATTCCGGCGGCCTATCTGCTGATGCGTCGGCCGCGCAAGCAGGCAGCTATGGCGGGTGCGCCCGCCGGGCGAGGACGAACCACCTGAAAAGCTTCCGACCTACACCCGGTAAATGAGCAAGAAAATTTGATTCTTGGGATTTGTCGGCAACGCCCGGCCTTCCGCAACGATGCCATGGCAGTGTCATGAGCCACCAGCACCATCTGCATATGCTCAAGGACCATGCATTCAGCCCATCAAGTCGCCTGGCGCTGCTGCTGCTCGCAGCTTTGACGGCCCCGGTGGCCGGTGCTTCGGAGCTTCATCCTGCCCCCGAGTGTCAGAGCACGGTCTTGAATGACGAGGAAGCGGAGGCCGTGTGTGCGCTACCTGCGCGTGCGCCCGGCGGTAGGACAGTTCGCTTTCAGGCACATTTCCTCGGAAGCCACGACGACAGCCTGGTGTCGCTTCGCTTGGTCACGCTCAATGGCGCGGCTATTGACTGCAAAGAAGGTAGCAAGACAGAGTCGCGCTTCGAAGATGGGGAAGTGACGCTGGTCTGCGCCATCACCGAGCCAGCGTCGGGTGCCGGTGGGGAGGTCAAAGCGAAGATCTCACTCCATCACTTGCAGCTCCATAAAGTGGCTTTGCTCATCAACTGAGGAGCCCGTTGCAGCGTTTTACGGAAAGCTCGGCGCCACTCAGAATTTGCGCTTTACTTTGCGTGGTCTGGCAGCGTAAGTTTGGTCGGACGGCGACTCTGACTCGTGTCTCGGGAGACAGCGCCAGCGCACCCCAATCGTTGCGAGCGCGGAGCTGATTTTGACAGCGACGTGGTCCTGGCCGGCGCTCACGGCGCCGGCCCCAGCGTCACGGATGCTTTTTCATCCACGCGTCGAGCTGCGCGATTTCCTTGGTCTGATCCTTGATGATCTTGCGCGCCATCGCCTTCAGTTCCGGCGACTTGCCATGCTCGGCTTCGGGCTTGGCCATCGCGATGGCCTGCTGGTGGTGCATCTTCATCATCATCGCGAAGTCCTTGTCGAGGTCACCGCTCATCGGCATGTTCTTCATGCTCTCCATGCCGCTCATCATGGTGCTGTGCATCTCCTTGGCCGCGTCGGCGTGCGAGCCCGTCATGGGCTTGTCCATCGATGCGCTGGCGGATGCCGCCGGTGAGGCGGTGCTCTGTGCGCTGGCGCCGCCAGCGGACAGGGCTGCGAGAACTGAAACGCTCAGGCCGACGGCAAGGCGGGTACAACGGCGGGTCGGGTTCATGGTGCTCTCCTGGGGGGGTGGAAAAACTTGGCCAGGAACCTGCTGCGCAGCCTGGCCGGGATGCTCAGCTTGCGGGATTGCCTTCGACGTCGATGTGCATCATCAAACCGCCACCGCCTTTGGTTTCCACGTTGTTGTTCGTGGTGTGGTGGGAGATGTGGCAATGGATCATCCACTTGCCCGGCTTGAGCGCGGTCCAGATCACGTCGTAGCGCTGGCCAGGACCGACGTTGACGGTGTCGGCCTTGTAGCGGGCGGCGGGCGGTAGGGTTTCGCCGTCCCGAGCCACCACGACGAAGGGGCCGCCGTGGATGTGCATCGGGTGGATGAAGCCGCTGTTCGAGCCGATGAAGCGCACTTTGAGCGTCTCGCCGACCTTCATCTTGATCGTGTCGGTCTCCGGGTAGGCGCGCCCATTGATGGTGAAGTAGTTCGGCATGCCACCTTCCATCGGCATCGCCGGGTAGGTCAGCCCTTCGCGCTTGAGCCACTCCTGCAGCATCAGGGTGTACTCGTGGTCCGCGGGGATCTCGTCCTTGGGAGTTGCCGGGTCGATGATGAGCGCACCGTACAGACCCAGCCCCTGCTGCCGGTCCACGTGGTCGTGCGAGTGATAGAAGTAGGTGCCGGACTGGACGGCAGTGAACTCGTAGCGGTAGAGCTCGCCGTTCTCGATGGGCTTTTGCGTGACGTGCGCCGGGCCGTCCATGACGTTGGGGAGCACCAGGCCGTGCCAATGCACGGTGGTCGACTCGGGCAAGCGGTTGGTGACGTTGATGCGCACCCGGTCCCCCTGCTTGAAGCGCAGTCGCGGGCCCGGGACTTGGCCGTTGAAGGCGAAGGCCTCCATCGAGACGTTCGGCAGGATCTGCCAGCGGATAACGGAGGTCTCCAGGTCGAAGACCTTGACGCCGTTCTCGATGCGAGGCGTGAGCTCCTGGTCACCGCGCTTGTCGAGTCCGTAGGTTGCCGTCACGAAGCGCGGCGGCACAGCGGCCATGTCGCGCATCGCTTCGCCCGGCGTGTCGCGGTCCATGATCATGCCCGGCGGCATGATGGCGCCGCCCACGTCGCGCGCACTGAGGCTCATGTTGACGAAGTTCGCTGGAGCCGCCATGCCGGTGAGGAGCAGCAACACGGAGATCCCGCCCACCGCCGCGAGCTGCGGGCGGGTCAAGTCGCTGGACATGCCGCCGTCGTGCCCGCCATGCTGGCCACCGCCGTGCTGGCCACCGCCGTGCTTCATGCCCGCATGCTCGCCAGCAGGCTTGCTTTTATCTGCGCCGTCGTGCGGCTTGTCAGCCTCGGCCATGGCCATGGCGGGCGCGCCCGAGTGACCGTGATCGGCCGAGTGCGGCGCAGGAGCGGCGCTCGCAGCGTCGTGAGCCGCGTGGGCGGGCATGGCGCCCTGGTGCCCATGGGCAGAGTGGCCCTCGTGCTCGACTTTCTTGCTCGCACTCTCGCCGGCCTTCTCGCCCACCTCGAACCGGCTGCCAGGCTTGCGCTCGGTCATCAGGCCGTGCTTCATCTTCTGGGCGACCATCCAGACGTTGACCGGGTAGGCCAAGGCAAAGCCGGCCATCACGCCCAGGGACATGACGCCCCAGAACAGCAGCTCGGTCGGCTCCATCGCGCGCATGTCGCGGCCCATCATCAGCAGGCTCATGACTGGCGCCATCCCGGCCATCATGAAATTCATGCTGATGAACTCAGGGACGAAGCTCTTGCGGACGTTCTCCCAGTAGGTGCCGCCCATCATGCTTTTCATGAAGAGCGACTGGAAGATGAAGAGGCCAAATGCAAAGCCGGCGACGTACTCGACGATGAGGTCCACCCACATCGGCAAGCCAAGGGCGGCGGTGATGACGGCGGCGAGGATGATGCCGGTGGCGTCTCCGGCGACGCAGTGGATCGTCGATCCGACACCCTGTCGCCATAGAGGGGCCACGAAGGTTTCGTGCGTGCCAGGCCGGGGCTCCTTGTCCGCCATCACGTACAGCAACAGGCCGAAGGGACCCATGTACAGCGTGACGAGGATGAAACCCCACCGCATGACGGTCGGCTCGGGGTTGTTGCGGAACTGGTCGAACGCTACGTAGAGCGTGGATGCACCGGCCAGAACGAACCAGACAACAAGGAAGTAGTCGATCGGCTGAATCAGCATGGGTCGCCGGTCCGGTTGTTTCGAGTGAGCGCAGCGCGGCGCCGGATGCGCGCGTCACGCGGTTCACGCGGTTGGCGTGAACTCCGCCAATGCTAGGAGTCAGGGTCACACGCACCGAAGTGCTGGAAGTGCTGCTGCGACGTAGGAACTGTCTGATGCGCTGACTGCCAACGGCGTGACGCGGCGGTGGAGCGCTGCCAGGTCTTCCCGGAATCCACAGCGGCCAAGCCGGTAGCAAGAGGCGGAATACCGATTGCCCAACTCGCGGACTGTGGCCTGCGCGGCCTCTTTGCAGCGACTTATCAGACGAGCAAACCCCGGGATGACTGGACAGCTTCTACGGTCGGCGTACGGCGCAGGCAGCCTCTGCAGGCGAGCTGTGGCTGTGCCCCCGAAGCTCGGTGCTCTGCGAATGTGGTTGGCGCTTTCTGGGCACGCAACCCAGATGACGCGATTGGCGGGCCACGGTTTGCACGTTTTACTGCAACTGGGCGTGCAGCGGGTACTGATTGCGCTCGTCTTGGCAACTTACTTGCCAGCGTCTTTTGCAGCGATCACGTGTGAGGCTGATTGCGCCGCGCACGAGGTGCTCGGACTCGGCATGGGCCACCACTCGGAGCGCATCGGCGGTGAGGACCACGCCATGGACGAGGGGGCAACGCCGCTGCAGCACAGCGGACCTTGCCATTTGATGTTCGTCCCTGGCGTCGTCGACGGAGATGTTGCTTGGGCCCCGGAAGGATCTGCATCGGTCTGGTCGCCCAGGTACTCCACCGCCTACGTGTCTGTCGTGTGGCCACCACCCAGGCATCCGCCAAGGTCCTAGGGTTCTTCGCACGAAGCAGGCGCTGCCAACCACGGCGGCGCCATAGACCCTCGACCTCATGATGGAGAAACCTATGCAACAGACCCACGAATCCTGCGTCAAGGCTTGCAATGAATGCGCCGACGCCTGCGATCACTGCGCTACGGCGTGCCTGCGAGAGCAGGACGTCAAGATGATGGCGCGGTGTATCGCGCTCGATATGGACTGCGCGGCAATCTGCCGTTTGGCTGCCGGCTTCATGGCGCGAGGCAGTCAGTTCGCCAAGAGCGTGTGCCAGCTGTGCGCCCAGGTGTGCGACGCGTGCGCTGAGGAATGCGCCAAGCACGAGCACTCGCATTGCCAGGCTTGTGCCGAGGCGTGCCGACGTTGTGCCTCCGAGTGCCGCCAGATGGCTGCCTGAGCACTCTTTCCATTCAACCGCCCGCGCAGATGCGCGGGCCATCCTTGGAGATTCCGATGAAATTCACCGCCTCACTGGTGGCGCTGGCCGCTGCCGCCTTGACGACCCCTGTCTTGGCTGAGGGTCCCGGTCAGGGACTGACGGCCCGGTTCGAAGTCGAGTTCATGCAGATGGCCATCGACCACCATTTCGCCGCCTTGCGGATCACTGAGCTGGCCGCTGGCACGGACGTTCAGCGCAGTGCCGACATCAGCCCACAGGACGGCACCTCACCGACCATGGGCTTCCCGGCGACGCAAGCCAAGGCGACGCTCGACGACCTCAAGTCCATGGCCCGGCGCAACAACCGCATGCAACGGGAAGAGATCCTGACCCTGCAGGGGTTCCTGCGCGACTGGTACGGCATCCGATACCAGCCCAGGGTCCGCCCAGAAAACATGGGCCAGATCGCCATCCTGGAGCGCGCACAACCCGGCGCGGACTTCAACCACTCGTTCTACGAAGTGCTGAGCCGGCACCACTACACCCTGATGGAACCCGTCAACGCCTGCATGACCGGGACGGATCTGATGCACGACGAACTCCGGCGCGAATGTCAGGGTATGTGGCACAGCCAGATCTCGGACATCGAGATGATGCGCATGGAGCTCAAGAAGCATTTCGGCATCGTTGACTACCAGCCGTTCAGGCAGTTGGAGCCACTGCGGGGATCGCACGGGTCGCCGCGGGGAGAGCACAGCGGCGGTCAGTGATCGGGCACCGGGCTGCAGCGGGAGCTGCAAGCCCGGCTTCGCACCTCGCGGGCCAGGCGCGTTTCGGCCCTGGCGCCCCTCACATGCGATCCTTCAACCCGTCGCGGTATAGCGACGCGCATGCAGGCGCCGCTCCTGGGCTTGTGTGTTGCAAATCTCTATCATCACGACCTACCTTTGCAGACGTCTCTTCAGCCAGCCGATGCATCAACTTCGCGCGCTCCAAGTCCTGTTCAAGGCGGCCGAACTCGACGGCCTTAGCGGCGCGACAGCCGGGCAGGTGATCGCGCTGCAGGACACGTCGAAGTCGCTGCTGCACCCGGAGCTGCAACTGGGCGTGCGTCTCGGGTGACCGGCCCTGGCGCCATCGAGGACTACGTTCTTGCCGCGGACCGAGAAAACACGGTCCGCAGCTATGCCAATGCCCTCAAGCATTTCGAGACGACGTGGAAAGGCCTGCTGCCGGCCACCAGCGACAGCGTCGCCCGCTACCTGGCCGAACACGCCACGACGCTGAGCATCAGCACACTGCGGCAGCGCCTGGCCGCGCTGTCCCGGTGGCACGCCGACCACGGGTTCCCCGATCCGACGCGGTCTGCGCTGGTCCAGCGGGTCTTCAAGGGGGTTCGGGTCAAGCACGCCACGCCCCAGAAACGGGCCAAGCCCCTGGAACTCAAGATCCTGGAGCAGGTGTCAGACTGGCTGTTGGCGTCCCAGGCGACGGCCGGCGAACTTGGCCGCAAGACTGAGGTGCTGCGCCGCGCTCGCGACCGTTCGCTGTTGCTGCTGGGCTTCTGGCGCGCATTTCGCGCCGACGAGCTCACCAACATGCGCATCGAGGAGGTGCAGGCCAGGCGCGGCGTCGGCTGGACCTGGCGGCCCCGGCGCACGAAGACGGTAGCGGAAGGGGAAGACCGCGAGTTCACGTGCCCAGCTTTGTCACGGCTTTGCCCGGTTGATGCGTACGTCGACTGGATCCAAGCCAGCGGACTGAAATCGGGCCCCGTGTACCCGGCCATCGACATGTGGGGCAACGTCTCGGACAGCGCGATGCAACCTCAGGCCGTGATTCCGCTGCTGCGCCGGATCCTGGAAGACGCCGGCGTCGATGCGGCCAGCGCCTATTCGAGTCACTCGATGCGGCGTGGCTTCGCGAACTGGGCGACGTCCAGCGGCTGGGATGTGAAGGAACTGATGGAGCACGTGGGCTGGCGTGATGTTGGCACCGCCATGCGCTACATCGACGCGTCCCAGGACAAGTTCAAGGCGAAGTTCGAACAGGGCCTCGCGAAGTCGGCGCCTGCGGCTCCAGTCACAACAGCACCGGCGCCCGCAGAACCCGCGCCGTCCGAGCAGGTCGCCGTCGTTCACCTGCGAATGCTCCTGACCAAGCCGGGCGGCTCGCGCAAGGGCACGGAGCGCGTGCAGCAGCAGATCGAAGCAGTGCACCTCAAGAAGTACGGCGTGCGGCAGATCGACCGGGATGGCAGACGTTTTGAGCTTCGAGTGCCTTTCCATGACCGAGGTGCGCTGGACGACACCATGTTGGAACTCTTGGACGAGCTGTTCCGCACCGCAGGTAGCTGCAACTGCCTCCTCGAGGCGTCGCTGCACGAGCAGGCAACCGACACGACCTGGGACTGATCTCGGCAAAGGCCTTGGCTGACCGCCGAGGCGCCCCTAGGCGGCGGCGCGGGCGCGCCTCTTCGACTCCTTGGCCAACAGCGCGTCCGCAAAGGGGTCGAAGTTGAACGAGATGATCCCCCGAAAGTTGATGTGTTCGAAGTGCACCGGACCCATGCGCCGAATCCAAGCGTCCTCGGTCGGCTCCTTCCTCGCGCGCCACGTGTCGACCACCTCCTGCATCTTCATGGTGTTCCAGGCGATGACGATGTTGGTGAGCAGCGTGTGGGCGCCGGAGATAGCCATCAGCTCATCGCTGCGGCGAGCGCGCGTGACGCCGATGCGGCCGTGATAGACGGCGCGCGCCAAGAAGTGAACCGACTCGCCACGGTTCAGCAACGCATGCATCTCCCGCCGGAACTCCGGGTTGGTGAAGTAGTCGCAGAGGAAGATAGTGCGCAGCAGTTTGCCCAGTTCGTCGGCGGCCGCATGCACCGGGTCGCCTTTGGCCGCGCTGCCGAGCCGCGAGAGCGCCTCCCGGGCGGTCAGCTTGCCTTGGCGGATCGAGGCGATCAGTCGCAGCAGTCCGTCCCAACCCTCACGGATCTTCTTCAACGACACCTTGCCGACGTTCAGCCGCTCCAGGTCTTCGGGCACCTGGGTGCCCCAGGGCAAATAGATCTTGCGCTCAGACAAGCGCTGCAACCGAACGCACAGATCGAACCCAAGCAGCTTGGAGATCGACATCGCTGCATTGGTGTATCCGTGGGTATCCACCGCCAGCAGTTGGAGTCGGATCTGGTCCTCCCGGCGGGAGACGTTGTACGCCTCAGCACCGTGCACGGCGCTGCCGGCCTGGCGATCATTGAGGACGATGGGCTGGTCGTAGAAGAGGCTCCATGTGTCGCTCATGTGGACGTAGATGCCGATGCCGTGCGTCTTGCGCCGATGCTCGACCCGTGCACTGTGCAGGTGGCGCGATGTATCCAAGGTCATGGCGTCCGCCGAGGCCTTCTCGCCGCTGCCCCACAGTGAAGCGATGGGGAAGGACTGCTGGAACTCGACGACGACGTTGTTGCCATCGCGCAGCCGGCCTCGGGCTTCCATCGCCCGCATGGCCGCCGTGATCTGGGGCACCTGCAGGCCCGGGATCATGGCGCACACTCCCTTGGCAGTGTTCTCGGTGCCATGCGCGAACAACGCGCCGTACAGCGCCTTGAGTTCGTCCAAGGTCTTTGCCCGGCGGCCCAACAGGACCTCGCTCAACCCGGTTTTTGCGTCGACCTCGACAAGCATTTCGGCGAACTGCTGGTTGCCAATTTGCTGGAACATGGTGTCACGCGTCCGCGTGACCTCCGGCTCGACCTCCAGCGCCTGGATGGGGTCGATATGCATCTCCCCCTTGTTGTCGACGGTGACGATGCCATTCCTGATCGACTCGCCAAGCTGCTTGATACATTCGTTCAGGCGGGCGAGAACGCGCTCCAGGTACTTGTCCGGGTCATCGGTCAAGCTCAGCGCTCGGATCAGGGATTTGGAGTTTTCTTCCCATTCCTTGGGCGGGATCAGTTGCTGCTCCTTGCTCTGGTGCTTGGTGCTATGGGCGATCCAGAGCTTGCCGGCGTTGACGCCTTTGCGGATGGAATTCATCGCACATGCCCTGAGGGCGGCCAGTGCCTTCTTGCGATCGGGGTCCGCCAGCAGGTTGTGCCACGAAGGATCGGCCATCGACAGGTCGAAGTCGTCGGGCAGGGTGGTAGCGCCGCGCTCGTTGAGAGACTTCAGCATTTGAAGCTGCTGCATCGCCTTCTCGTCGTCGGCTCCGCGGATGTTCAGGATGGACAGCGAGTTCAACAGCGCGGTGACGCGCGGCGCATCGTCGTTCACGAGGGATTCGCGGATCAGCGATGCCCGGGTGCCGGAGAAATCCGGCTCATCCTTCGGCATCAACTCGCGCAGGGCGGCGACGATCTCCTTGTCCTTGAGCTGGCCGTCGTAGAGGATGGACTTGACCTTCACACGTTCGGCACGAAGGTCGACGGCCGTGCCGGCTTGCTTTTGCATCACTCGGCCGGAGGCCTTGCGATTGAGGTCGACGGCGCAGCGGCCACCGACATCGGTGGCCATGTCGTTCAGGTCGAGCAGCGTGACGTAGATGAAAGCGCACAGCTGCAAGGCCTGTTGCTGTTCACTGAGGCGCTTGGTGTCGGACGGCGCGCGAGCGACCACCTCCTGGCTATAGGCCCGTAGCCGGGCCAGTGGCACACCGTCGAGCTTCCACTGTTCGGTGTCCCATTTCTTGACGCACTGGATCTTCTCGATGATCTCTTTGAGCGTGGCGCGGCCGTGCTTGCCAGGCGGGGTGCGCAGCCATTCGAGGATGGTGACGCTGCCGGGGCCGGGTCGCTTGGTAAACAGCTCCCGTATCGCGGCGCTGCGGTTGGCGGCCGGCACGCCGGTCAGCACGGCCTGAATCGCTGCGGCTTCATGGGCTGCGAAGGCCTCGCGCCCGAGGTCTCGGATCACGCGGTCGCTGGGCAAGACTCGCCGCTTCTCGTAGAGCCACATCTCGCCTTGCTTGACCAGGTCGTCGACTGAGATCGCAGTAGCCGACAGTTGGTGCAGCGAGTCGAGCAGGGTAGCCTTGACGTCGTCGTCGACAAGCTGGAAGCCAGCGCGAGTTCTGGCCCATTCCTTGTGCTGACCGCTGGTGTGAGCGTCCTTGTACAAGGAAGCGAGTGAGGCGATGTCCGTCGCCCGCATGCCCATGGCTGAGGTCATGTAGGCGAGAAGCGCCTTCGGGATGCCGGTCAGCGCATCAGGGGAGCGGCCTGTGGCTCGCAGCACCACCAGCTGATAGGCGGCGCCGATGCGGGCGTTGCCCCGAAACCCGTTTTTGAGTTCGAGGAGGTCGTCAGCGCTAAGGCCAAACGACTCTTCAACGTCGCGCGCGGACAGAGTCTTGGGAAGAACATCCCGGCCGACGAACCGCAAGTGAAAACTGGGCAACCTCGTCTCCTCACGGCCCGGGCGTTGTCAGGCCTGGCGCAGGAGACTACCTAACGCGTTTGTGACGCCCGAGACGGGAAACAATTACGGGAATACCCGCGGCCCTTAACCCCAGTCTGTGCACCTAAACCGAGATCACCCCGAGGAAGCCATCCATGCCGGCCCTCAGGCAGGCATTGCGCCGCAGATCCGTGTCGCCGGCAGTGGCGGCAACGATGGGGAACGGCGGCAAGTTGCCGACGCGCTGCAAGGACCGCAGATGCTCGCTGGCTTCGAGCCCGTCCATGACCGGCATGTCCACGTCCATCAGCACCATGTCTGGCGGCTCGTCACAGCAGGAGTCGAGCGCCTCGATCCCGTCGCCGGCCACCACCACCTCGTAGCCCAGGGCCTCGAGCTGACCCCGCGCGACGATCTGGTTGACGACGTTGTCGTCGACGACGAGCACGCGTCGGCTCTCCTGGACGTACAGCGGGGCGGGCGATGTCAGCCGCGAAAGGGCAGTCGACGTCCGGGTGTCGACATGCGCGGTGAAGCACTCCAGCTCCAGCGGGCTGAACGGCAGCACACGGATGTCGACGGAACACTGGCGCCGAAAGCGCAGGGTGTCGGAGCCAGAGACCACGGCAAGCACGGGCCAGAGGCTGGGCAGGGCCTGGGCGATCTGCTCGAGCTGAGGCAGATCCTGGCCACCGTGCTCAGCAGCGATCATCAGCATCGGTGCCGGAGCAACCGATATCGCCGCCGCGGCCTCGTCCAGCCGCTCGAACGACACCACGTGCCAGCCCAGGTGCCTCAGTCTCGTCTCGACCGAGTCCAGTGCGCCGGGCAGAGGGCTGACCAGCCACGCCACCGAGCCGGCGGCGTCCGGTGCGTGTTCAAACGGCATTTCCTCCGCCGCTACTTCACCGCTCAGTGAGATGACCAGCCCGTCCAGTCCTGCATCGACGAACTGGACCAAGCCTGCTGTGGCCGGACAAGGTGCCTGCGCTCGCGCAACGAGCCCCTGGCCCACGTCGGCATCCTCGGCCAGCAACTGCAGGCGCTGAAGCACGCCCACGACATCGGATGGGCGATGCGCCCCCGTGCCGGCGGCGTGGATGACGATGCTGCTGCGGCCAAAGACCGGTGGCTCGACTTCCGCGCTGAACATGACGAAACCCGACTCGAAGCAGTCGACGATGCCGAGCAATATCCGATGGATGCCGGCGCGCAGGTAGGGCCCAGGATCATGAAGCTCGATGCGCGGTCCGCGACAGTCGAAGTAGCCGATCAGCCCCTTCCTTCTGGCATGCGGCAGCACGTCGCGCGCGCTCTGGGTGAAAAGCTCTGAAAACTCCATGGCCGGCCATTGCTAACTTTCCGCGAGATTAGGGCCAACCCTGCTACCAGGCCGTTTCCAAATGTGGCGCCTGCTTACATCGTGCAAAGTTTCAATTCGCCCGGCCGGTCGCGGGGTTCAGCACCATGCGGTCGACGGACCAGCGGCCCGACCCCCACAGGGCGATCACCAAGGCCAATACGCCCCAGAGAATGTGCTGCGCCTCGCCGGCGGCCGAAAGGTCTTCCGCCGGCAGCGAAAGCGCCGCCATCAAGTTGACGACAAACAGCCCTGCCCCGGCGAAGCGCCCCGCCAGGCCGAGCACGAGCAACACCGGTATCGCCAGCTCGCCGGCCGTGCCCGCGTACGCCGCCAGCGCCGGCGGAAGCAGCGGAACCTGGTAATAGTCGTTGAACAGTGCCAACGTGGATGACCAGTCGCGCAACTTGACCAGGCCGGACATGAAGAAAATCTTGGCCACGTAGAGCCGCGCGGCCAGCAGGGCCAGCGACTGAAGGTGGCTGACCACTGTGTCGAGCGGTGCCGGCAGGCGAGTCGGCTGCAGGCCGGGGTCGGTAAAGGCGCGCAGTGCGGCAGAGGTCAGAGATTTCATGGTGTCGTCCGGGGTGTTCAGGGAAGGGGTGTTGACCTGACCCCTTGCAGCCAGGCATGTTGCAGCGCGGCTTGCAGCCACACGCCGAAGTCAAAGTCGCCCAGCGCGCCGGAACCTTTCACCAGCGCGTCGGCAAGATTCACTTCGTCCAGCAGGGCCTGCATGAAGGCCGCCTCTCCGGGAGACATGGCCTGCGATCTCGCAGCCCAGCCCTCGCGCCAGACCAGCACCGAGCCGTTGTTCTGGGCAATCAAGGCGACGCCAGGGCGCAGACGCAGCCACAGCTGATCGGGCGCTGTCGTGCCCAGCAGCGCCAGCGATGAGGCGTCCAGTTCGGCGTCGGCCGCGCGCTCGGCCTGATGCGAGGCCCAGTCCAGCCGCGCCAGGTCAGGCAGGCCGGACGCCTCGCCGGCACGCTCGATGAGAAAGCCTGCAAGCGCCCCGCCCCACTGCGCCAGGTCGCCGCGTTGGGGCGGTTGCGCGCGCCAGAACGTCCAGGCCAGCGCGGCGAACTCGTCCTCGCCCAGCGCCTCGCGCAGCCTTCCGAAGGGCACGGCCAGGGCTTGGGCGGACAAGGCCATCAGATTGTTGCGGTAGGCCGCGAGGCCGCGCTCGGCGCCGGTCAGGCCCAGGGGTGCGGCGCCGCGACCCAGCAGCGCGTCGACCAGGGCTTGTTGATCGGCCTTCATCGCTGGACCGCCCTCGCCCGCTCGGCCTCGTCCAGCAGCACGTCCAGCGCGGGCACCGCCGTGTCCCACTCGATCAGCGTCGGTACGGCGCCGAGTCGCGCGATGGCGTGCGCGTAGACCCGCCAGACCTCATCGCGCACGCGACTGCCGTGGTCGTCGATGACGAGGCCGCTGGCCAGATCGCAATGCCCGGCCAGGTGAATCTCGCCGACGCTGCCGGGCCGGATCGCATCGACCCAGCGCATGGCCTCCTGCGCGGCCTCTTGAGGAGCCAAACCGGCGTTGCGCGCATTGACGAACAGGTTGTTGACGTCCAGCAGCAGGCCGCAGCCACTGCGCCGTGTCAGCTCGTTGAAGAACTCAGGCTCAGCCAGCGTGTCACCGGCCCAGCCGACATAGGCGCTGATGTTCTCGACAAGCATGGGGCGGCCCAGGCGCTGCTGCACCTCGTCGACATGAGTCGACATCAATGACAGTGATTGGTCGTTGAAAGGAATGGGCAGCAGGTCGGCCGCATGCAGGCCGGAGCCCACGCGGGCGAAACAGGCGTGGTCGGACACCCAGCGCGGCTGCACGCGCTCGACAAGGCGGGCGAGCCGCTCCAGGTGCCAGCCGTCCAGGCCGGCTGCCGAGCCCAGCGCCAGGCCGACGCCGTGCAAGCTGAGCTCGTAGGCCTCGCGGCCCGCCTCCAGCACCGCCAGCGTGATGCCGCCGTCGGCGAAGAAATTCTCCGAATGGACCTCGATGAAGCCGAGCGCGGGGCGCCCGGCCAGCAAGGTCTCGTAGTGAGGCTGGCGCCAGCCTATGCCGACGCAGGGGTCTAGGAGCCTGTCGGGCTTTGGGTCGGGTGCGCGTTGGGCCTGCAAGGGGGCTCAGCCTAGGCGCAAAGCAGAGCTGGGCGCGATGCCCAGCGAGCATTTGCAACGACGGATCAGCCCCCTTGCACGCCCAACCCGAAGGGCCGGGGTGATTTGCGGGGCGATTCGGCGTTGCCGACTCGTTGTGGGAGATGGATCCCACGCCTCGTCGGCGCCTTGCCTCGCCCCGCAACTCACCCCGGCGCGCACCCGACCCAAAGCCCGACAGGCTCCTGGCATGCCGCGCTTACTTCTTGGCGGGTGCCTTGGTCGAGCCGCCTTCCTTCTCGCACGCGCCCTTGGCGACGTACTTCCATTCATTGGCATCCTTGTCGGCCTTGGCTTGGCCGGCGCAGGAGTGGCTGCCGTTGGCGCTGGCGCAGTCGTTCTGGCCGGCCTTGGCAATGCCGTAGCACTTTTCCTTGGCGGCCTTGTCCTGGGCTTGAGCCTGGGCGACGAGACCGAGGGACAGGGCGGCGGCCAGGGCCGAGGACACGAGGGCTTGGTTCTTCATGAGACAGGTCTCCAAAAGGTTGGGAGGTGAAAGGCGGCCGATCATCCGGCGGCGAGATTGAAGTCGCAAGACATCGCCTACTCCTTACACTGCGCGCCGCCATGACCGCCCCGCCCGACTATTGCCGCCAGCTCGAAGCCCTGCGTCCCGTGCTGCTGAAATACGCACGCCTGCAGCTGCGCAACCCGGCCTGGGCCGAGGACGCGGTGTCCGAGGCGCTGCTGGCCGCGCTAGAGAAGCCGCAGTCATTTGCGGGCAACAGCCAGCTCAAGACCTGGCTCATCGGCATCCTCAAGCACAAGCTGATCGACCAGATTCGCAAAAACAGCCGCGAGCTGTCGACGACGGCGGCCAGCGACGAGGGCGAGGACCTGGACGACCTGCTGTTCTCCAGCGATGGCCACTGGCGCGAGACCCAGCACGACTGGGGCAACCCGGAGGATTCGCTCCGGCAGGTCGACTTCATGAAGGTGCTGGAGGCGTGCATGGAGAAACTGCCCGGCCAGCAGGGGCGGCTGTTCATGATGCGCGAATGGCTGGAGCTGGAATCCGATGAGATCTGTAAGGAACTGTTGATCACGCCGACCAATCTGTGGGTCATGCTGCACCGGGCTCGGCTGAGGCTGAGGGAATGCCTGCAGATGGGCTGGTTCGCTGGAGGGGCGACTTGATCAAGCTGAACATCACCTGCAGGGAAGCCACGCAGATCACGCTGGAAGCCGAAGACCGCAACGTGCCCCTGGCCGAACGGCTGTCGCTGCGCCTGCATCACCGGGTCTGCGGCAACTGCCGACGCTTCTACCGGCAGGTGGAGCTGATGCGCAAAGCCAGCGCGCGCTGGCGCAAGTACACGGACGAGTAGCTCAACTGGTCGGCGCGCCTTCGTCCGGCCCGCCGCCGTCCTCGCCCCCCATCGCCACGGCGATGGCGAGACGAATCGCATCGATCTGCGCCGCCAACCCCATGCTGGGCACCGCCGGCTGCACGCGCGCCGCCTGCTCGGGCAGGGCCGGCAGATGGATGAAGCCGCTGCGCACGCCTCGCCCGGCGAGCTGGTGCTGCAGCTCGAAGAACAGCTGGTTGCAGACGAAGGCACCGGCCGACAGCGACAGCCCGGCCGGATGGCCTGCGGCGCGCAGCGAGTCGCGCATGGCCTTGATGGGCAGCGTCGAGAAGTAGGCCGCCGGGGCCTCGGCGCGCACCGGTACATCCTGCGGACGCCGGCCGGCGTTGTCGGCGATGCGGGCGTCGATGAGGTTGACGGCCACGCGCTCGATGGAAATCTCGCTGCGGCCGCTGGCCTGGCCCAGCGCGATGACGAGGCCGGGCCGCAGCGCGGCCAGCGCCTGCGCAAGTTCGCCTGGCGCTTCGCCGAAGCTGGTGGGCAGGCAGCGCGCGTGCACGGTCGCGTCGCCCATGACCTGGTTGTGCAGTGCGCGCGCCACCTCCCAGGCCGGGTTGATGGTCTCGCCGCCGAAAGGCTCGAAGCCGGTGAGCAGGATGTTCATGCCTTGATTGTCCGGAATGCTGCCGCAGCGCCCTGTTTTTGTGGCGCTGTTACGCGCCTCCAGGCCTCCATAATGGCTCGCACCCGCAGCACCCGCATCCATGACAGACCCGTCCGAGCCCCTGCCCTGGACCCCTGACGACGCCGAGGCCACCGCCGGCCCGGCCTCGGGTTTCCTCTGGCCCTGCCCGCCCTACGCGGCCTATCCGCAGCCCCAGGTGCAAAAAGGCGCCGAGGCCTGCGAGATCCTCGGCCTGAACAACAGCCGCAGCGTCGGCCAGCTGCTGGCGGTGGATGCCAGCGACCGCATCGTGCGCATCACTGTGCCGCCGGCGCGCAACAGCATGCCGCTGAAGTTCAGCCAGTTCCGCGCCGTCAAGCTGATGCGCGCCATTGCCGTGCCGCCGCGCGAAGAGAGCGATGTGAACGCGCCGCTCAGCGTCGACCAGCGCCCGCGCAGCGACTTCCGCGTCGTCTTCAACGGCGGCGACGAGTTGAAGGGCGTCACCATCGGCCACCAGCACGACAAGCTCGGCCTCTTCCTCTTCCCGCCGCTGTCGGACACCGACGACTCGGTGCGCCGCGTCTTCATCCCGCGCGAGGTGCTGGCGCATTTCGAGATCGGCGAGCGCATCGGCGACCTGCTGCTGAAGGACCAGCTCGTCACGCAGGAGCAGCTCGCGGCCGCAGCGGTCGAGCAGACCGGCCTGCGCCAGAAGCGCGTGGGCGACATCCTCGTCGAGCAGCACATCGTCAGCGCCGAGCAGCTGCTGAAGGCCATCGAGCAGCAGGCCAAGATGCCCATGGTGCGCATCGGCGAGGCGCTGCTGGCGCTGGACCTCGTCACGGCCGAGCAGTTGGAGCTCGCCCTCGTGCAGCAGCGCGACGACCGCTCCGTGCCGCTCGGCGAGCTGCTGGTGCGCAAGGGCGTCATCAGCCGGGGCCAGCTTCAGTCGGCCCTGGCGCGCAAGATGGGCTACCCCATCGTCGACGTGGAGCGCTTCGCCATCGAGCCTGACGCCGTGCGCAAGCTGCCCTTTGCCGTTGCCAAGCGCCTGGAGATGCTGCCGCTGGTGCTGCGCGATGGCCGCCTCGTCGTGGCGATGGAAGACCCGACGCGGCGCGAGGCCATCGACGAGGTCGAGTTCATCACCCAGCTCAAGGTCGTGCCCACGCTGACCAAGCTGGGCACGCTGCAGTTCGCTGTCCCGAGCACCTACGACCGCTTCGGCGCCGAGGCGCTGCCACGCGGCAACGTGGACGCCCTTCCCGACTTCCAGCCCGACTTCTCGCTCGAAAGCTCCAACAAGCTCATGGAGAGCCTGGAGCGCGACAGCAGCGAGCGCACGGCCAAGGAAGACGAATCGCCCATCGAGCAGAGCGACAACAGCCTCGTGCGCCTCATCAACACGATGATCATCGAGGCGCACAACCAGGGCGTGTCCGACATCCACATCGAGACCTACCCGGGCCGCGAGAAGCTCAAGATCCGCTTCCGCCGCGACGGTGTGCTGCAGCCCTACCTCGAGCTGCCGCCCACCTACCGCAACGCCATGATCGCGCGCATCAAGATCATGTGCGACCTCGACATCTCCGAGCGCCGCAAGCCGCAGGACGGCAAGATCAACTTCTCGCGCTTCTCGTCGCAGCACAAGCTCGAACTGCGCGTGGCCACCATCCCGACGAACAACGGGCTGGAGGACGTCGTGATGCGCATCCTGGCCAGCAGCCGGCCCATCCCGCTGGAGCGCCTGGGCCTCACGGTGGCCAACAAGGACGCTTTGCTGGCCGCCGTCGCCCGGCCCTACGGCATGGTGCTGTGCGTGGGCCCCACCGGCTCGGGCAAGACGACCACGCTGCACTCGGCGCTCAGCCACATCAACACGATCGGGCGCAAGATCTGGACGGCCGAGGATCCGATAGAAATCACCCAGGCCGGCCTGCGCCAGGTCCAGGTGAACCCCAAGATCGACTGGACCTTTGCCAAGGCGCTGCGCGCCTTCCTGCGCGCCGACCCCGACGTCATCATGGTCGGTGAGATTCGCGACCAGGAGACCGCCGAGATCGCCATCGAGGCGTCCCTCACCGGCCACCTGGTGCTGTCCACACTGCACACCAACAGCGCCGCCGAGACCATCACGCGGCTGCTGGACATGGGCATGGACCCGTTCAACTTCGCCGACTCGCTGCTGGCCGTGCTGGCCCAGCGCCTGGTGCGGCGCAGCTGCACGGCCTGCCAGACGAGCGAGCCGCTGACCGAGGCCGAACTCGGCGAACTGCTGGACGACTATCTGCACGTCTTCGCGACCGACACCCGCCCCAGCCGGCTGGCCTTGATGGCCGACTGGATCAAGAGCCACGGCAAGGACGGTCGACTGATGAAGTTCACGAGCCCCGGCTGCCCCAGCTGCGGCCACAGCGGCTACAAGGGCCGCGCCGGCCTGCACGAGCTGCTGCCCGTCTCCAAGAACCTGCGCCGCATGATCCAGACCGGCGCCCGCGCCGAGGAGCTGCACAACGCCGGCCTCGTCGAAGGCATGCGCTCGCTGCGCCAGGACGGCATCGTCAAGGTGCTGCAGGGCGTGACCACCATTGCCGAAGTCCACGCGACCAGCAACGCATGACCGAAGAAACCGCCGCCGCGCCCCGCCCCAAGCTGCGCCTGGGCGATGTGCTCGTCGAGCAGCAACTGATCTCGGCCGAGCAGCTGACGCAGGCGCTGGAACTGCAGCGCGCCACCGGCAAGAAGCTGGGCCGCATCCTCATCGAAGCCAACCTCATCACCGAGGAGGCCCTGGCCCATGTGCTGGCGCGCCAGCTGCGTGCGCCCTTCGTCAACCTCAAGACTTTCCCGCTCAAGACCGACCTTGTGCGCCTGCTGCCCGAAACGCCGGCCCGGCGCTTCCGCGCGCTGGTGCTGGAGGAGCGCGGCGACACGCTGCTGGTGGCCATGGCCGACCCGCTGGACCTGTTCGGCTTCGACGAGCTGGCCAAGATCCTGAAGCGCCGCCTGGCCATGGCCGTCGTAGCCGACAGCCAGCTGCCCGCCGTCTTCGACAAGCACTACCGCCGCAGCGACGAGATCTCGGGCCTCGCCAAGGCGCTGGAGCGGGACATCGGCGATGCGGTGGACTTCGGCACGCTGCAGGCCAGCGTCGGCCAGGAAGGCGCGCCCGTCGTGCGCCTGCTGCAGAGCGTGTTCGAGGACGCGACCCGTGCCGGCGCCTCCGACGTGCACATCGAGCCGCAGGAGGGCGAGCTGCTGATCCGCAACCGCGTCGACGGCCTTCTGCAGACGCTGACGCAGGCCGACAAGCGCATCGCCCCCGCGCTGGCCCAGCGCCTGAAGCTGATGGCCGGCCTGGACATCTCCGAGAAGCGCCTGCCGCAGGACGGCCGCTTCACGCTGCGCCTGAGCGACCGCACGCTCGACGTGCGGCTTTCGACCATGCCCAGCCAGTACGGCGAATCCGTTGTCATGCGCTTGCTGGGCCAGGGTTCGGCGCTGCGCCGGCTGGACCAGATCGGCATGCCCGACGACATGCTCAAGCGCTTTCGCGAGCTGTTGGGGCGCGACTCGGGAATGATCCTCGTCACCGGCCCGACCGGCTCGGGCAAGACGTCCACCCTCTATGCCGCGCTGGCCGAAATCGACGCCGAGCAGCTGAAGATCATCACGGTGGAAGATCCGGTCGAGTACCGCCTGCCCGGCCTGACGCAGGTGCAGGTCAACGACAAGATCGAGCTCGACTTCGCCCGCGTGCTGCGCGCCGCGCTGCGCCAGGACCCGGACGTCATCCTCGTCGGCGAAATGCGCGACGCCGAGACCGCCGAGATCGGCCTGCGCGCCGCCATCACCGGCCATTTGCTGCTGAGCACGCTGCACACCAAGGACACCGTCTCCACGCCCTTCCGCCTGCTGGACATGGGCGCCCCGCCCTTCATGGTGGCCACCTCGCTGCAGGCCGTGCTGGCCCAGCGGCTGCTGCGCGGCGTCTGCAAGCACTGCGCCGAGCCGCACCGCGCCACGCCGCAGGAGCAGGCCTGGGTGGAGCAGGTGATGGCGTTGAACGGCGAGACCGCGCCCGTCACCAGCGTCAAGGGCCGCGGCTGCGCGGAGTGCAACGGCACCGGCACGCAGGGCCGGCGCGGCATCTACGAGATGCTGGAGCTGGACCCCGACATGGCACTGGCCATCCAGAACAGCGATGCCGGCGGCTTCCTGACCGCCGCGCGCAAGGCGCTGAAGGGCAAGACGCTGGCCGACCGCAGCCTGGCGCTGGTGCGCGAGGGCAAGACCTCGCTGGCCGAAGCCGTGCGCATCAGCGTCGACGCCGAGTGAAGCAGCCCCTCGCCCAGCCTCGCGCCGCTGAACGCGGGCGAGTCCAGTCGGTCTTGCAGACGGCGCTGCGGCTTGAGCCGCAGCCCTTCGGCAGGCACAGCGTGCCCACTGGGCACACTGTGTCCGGCCTCAGCCCCCGAGGGAACGGCGATGCTTGTGGCATTGAGCCCCAAGCACATCGCCTGCGGTCCGGCTTGGGGCGGCCCGGCGCTCGGCCCGCAGTTCCAAGCCATAGCAGGCTGCCGGGATGAACTTCGCCTTCAAGGGCCGCAACGGTCGCGGCGAGCTCGTCGAAGGCATCGTCGATGCCGTCACCCCCGACGCCGTGGCCGCCCAGCTGATGGCCGGCGGCGTCGTGCCGGTCAGCATCGAGCCGACCCAGGACGCCGTCAGCACGGCTGGCGGCGGCGGCTGGCTGCAGGCCTTGCTGGCCAAGCCCGTGACGATGGAGGACTCCCTCGTGCTGACGCGCCAGCTCTACACGCTGCAGAAGGCCGGCGTGCCCATCCTGCGTGCGCTGGCCGGCCTCGAGGCGTCAACGACCCACCCCGGCATCGTCAGCCTGCTGCAGGACGTGCGCGCCAGCCTCGACCAGGGGCGTGAACTGGCCACCGCATTCGCTCGCCACCCCACTGTGTTCAGCGCCTTCTTCATCGCCATGACGCGTGTGGGCGAGCTGACGGGCAAGCTGACTGAAGTCTTCAAGCGCCTGGCTGAGCACCTGGAGTTCGAACTCGACATCCGCGCCCGCATCAAGCAGGCGCTGCGCTATCCCATCATGGTGTTCATCGCCATGGGCATCGCGCTGGTGGTCATCAACGTCTTCGTGCTGCCCAAGTTTGCCGACGTCTTCGCCCACTTCAAGACCGACCTGCCGCTGATGACGCGCATCCTGCTCGGCTTCTCCGCCTGGACGCTGAAGTGGTGGCCCATGGTGGTGGCCGGTGGCATCGGCCTGGCACTGGCCTGGCGCAACTGGATCGCCACGGCCAGCGGCCTCTACACCTGGGACCGCTTCAAGCTCAGGTTGCCCATCGCCGGCAACATCGTGCTGAAGGCCACGCTGGCCCGCTTCGCGCGCAGCTTCGCGCTGGCCAACAGCTCGGGCGTGCCCATCAGCCAGGCCATGACGGTGGTGGCCCAGACCGTGGACAACGCCTACATCGGCGCCCGCATCGAGCAGATGCGCGACGGCGTGGAGCGCGGTGAAAGCATCTCGCGCTGCGCCACGGCCACCGGCGTCTTCACGCCCATCGTCCTGCAGATGATTGCGGTGGGCGAGGAGACCGGCGAGCTGGACTCGCTGATGACCGAGATCGCGCAGATGTATGAACGCGAGACCGACTACGCCATCAAAGGCCTGTCGGCGGCCATCGAACCCATCCTGCTGGCCGTCATCGGTGCGCTGGTGCTGGTGCTGGCGCTGGGCGTGTTCCTGCCCTTGTGGAACCTGGGCCAGGCGGCGCAAGGGCGCTAGCGGCCCGCGACCCATTGGCGTGTGAAGCCTGCAACGGTTTGCAGGCTCGTTTCAAGCCGCGAGGGTCAAGCCGTGCGCTATTCACTTTCAGTCTGACGGGTGCCGGCCGATAGTCCTGTCATTCCCGGATGTCAGCGCTCAGCGCAGGAAGGCTCTCTCTCCCATGAACAAGTCCCAACAATCTGGCTTCACCCTCATCGAGCTGGTGATGGTCATCGTGATCCTCGGCGTGCTGGCTGCCGTCGCACTGCCCAAGTTTGTCAACGTCGACGACGACGCCAAGATCGCTGCCGTCAACGGCGTAGCTGGCGCGCTCAGCTCGGCCTCGGCCATCAACTACGCCAGCCGCAAGGCCAAGGGCGAATCCGGCACCACGGCGACCAACAAGACGGTGCAGATCCTCAAGTGCTCGGACATCGTTGCCGCGTTGCAAGGCGGCGCCCTGCCCACCGGCTACTCCGTCACGACGGACTCCACGGCAGCCAACGACGTCACCGTCTCCACCTGCGTGCTGACCGGCAACGGCAAGACGGCGACCTTCACCGTCACCGGCAGCACCTGACCCATGAAACGAATCCCGCGTATTGACGCGGGCTTCACGCTGATCGAGCTCATCCTCGTCATCGTGATCACGGCCGCCCTGGCGGTGTTCGCCCTTCCAAAGGTGCTGGACACGACGCTCTGGCGGCTGCGTTCGTTTGGCGACGACCTGATGGCCCGCCACCAGGGCATGCTTCGACTGGCCTTGCAGCAGCGCCGGCCCATCGTGGCCACCATCTCCGGCACCGGCGTCAGCTGGGCCTACGGCAGCGGCGCCAGCCTCGGCGCCCTCGCCTGCCCGCCGACCGAGTCGCCCTGCATCGCCGAGGGCGGCAGCCGCACGGTCACCTTCAACAGCGGCAACGGCGGCAGCACGGTGACGAGCACGGCCGCGAGCCTGACCGTCACCGTGGCCTCCGGCAGCTACAGCCAGGCCTACCGTGTAGAGACCGACACGGGCCTGATCTACCCCCTTCCTTGAAGCTTGGGCCACACAGACCCTGGGCTAGCATGAAGCGCATGCACCTCCCCCGCCGGGCCCAGGGCCTCACGCTGATCGAGCTGCTGATGTTCATCGTCGTCGTGGGCATTGCGCTGGCCGCGATGCTGCGGGTCTTCACCGCCGCCACGATGGCCAGCGCCGACCCCATGATCCGCCGCCAGCAGCTCGCCATTGCCGAGTCGCTGCTGCGCGAGGTGCAGTTGATGCCGTTCACCTGGTGCGACCCGGACGACGCCAATGTCGAGACGGCGACATCGGCCGTCGTGTCGGCAACAGGCTGCGCCAGCATGATCGAGAACCCCGTCGCCGAAAGCGGCGAGAGCCGCTACGGCCCGACCAACTACATCGACAACGTCAACGACTACGCTGGCTTCTCAATGACCGGCATCCGCGATCTGTCGAACGCGGCCGTGAGCGGGCTGTCTGGCTACACGGCCAGCGTGGCCGTCGCCGCCGCCGCGCTGGACTCGCTGACCGTCGGCAGCGGGGACGCGCTGAAGATCACCGTCACCGTCTCAGGCCCCGGCAGCAGCAGCATCGCGCTGCAAGGCTGGCGAACCCGCTATGCGCCCAATTCACCATTCTGAGCGGCGTTCTGACGCGGTGTCGGCGCGTCGGCAAGCCGGCTTTCCTTGCCGCGTCGGCGTCCCGACGGGCCGCACGCGCGGTTTGTCGAACCGCATGCGCGGTTTCACGCTGATCGAGGCGGTCATGGTGATCACCATCACTGGCGTCGTCATCGCGATGGTGGCCATCTTCATCGTGCCATCCATCACGGCCTATTTCGCCAGCGCGACGCGTGCCCAGCTCGGCGACGAGGCCGACACCGCCCTGCGCCGCATCAGCCGCGACCTGGCTGCAGCGCTGCCCAACAGCGCGCGCATCACCGGCATGAGCCTGGAGCTGATTCCCGTCAGCGGCGCCGCACGGTATGCGGCCGGCACTGAGACCGGCGACCCGCTGCTCTTCGGTACGCCGGACACCAGCTTCGCCATCGTCGGCCCGGCGCTGCGCCTGGCCAGCGCCAGCCAGCGCCTGGCCTGGTACAACCTCGGCCCCGGCGTGCCCGATGCCGACGCCTACACCCAGGCCAACGTGCGCGTCTCGTCCACGGCGGCCGGCAACGCCACCAGCGTGACCATCGCCGGTGCGGCATTGCCGAACGCTCTGCAGGCGCCGCCCTACCGCGTCTACGCCATCGAGCAGCCGGTCACCTACCGCTGCGACACCACCGCCGAAACGCTGACGCGTTACAGCGGCTACGGCTTCGTGAGCAGCCAGCCCAATCCGCCCGCGGGCGGCAATGCCGCAGTGCTGGCCCGCCATGTGAAGAGCTGCTCCTTCAGCTACGACGTGAATGCCATCGCATCGCGCTATGCCCTGGTGACCTTGAGCATCCAGCTCGGCGCCCAGAACGAGACGGTGACGCTCTATCACACCGTCCACGTGGACAACCTGCCATGAATCGCCTGCGTGCCGTTGGCGGCTTCACCATGATGTCGATGCTTTTCATCCTGGTCGCCCTGGCCGCCTTGGGCGTCGCACTGGCATCGCTGAGCCAGCGCCAGCAGATGGGCTCGGCCGGTGAGCTGGCAGCGGCCAAGGCCTATCAGGGAGCGTTTGCCGGCCTGGAGTGGGGCAGCCACCAGATCCTGCGTGCGGGCGGCCAGCCGGCCTGTTTTGCGACGCGCAACATTGCGTTGCCCGATCAGTTGACCGGTTATACCGTCACCGTCACCTGCACCCGCACGCCCGCCGCAGGCAGTGCGGCGGACGATGGCCAGAACCATGCCTTCTACACCCTGCTGGCGACCGCCTGCAACATCCCGACCGGCGGCGCCTGCCCCAACGCAGGCACGGCCGAGCAAACCTATGCCGAGCGGCAACTCACCCGCAGCCTGAGCCTGAGCCAATGAAGCACTGGCTGATCTCGTTCCTGGCCATCGCCGCCCTGGCCCTGCCCTCGCTGGCGGGTGCTGCGGCCTACACCTTTCCGGGCACCCTGCCGGCGGGGTGCAGCGGCACTGGCGGCAACTACACCTGCTCCGCACTGAGCCTGGGCTACAACGACACCGTGGCCATTGCCGGCACCAAGCCGGCCACCATCACCGTCAATGGCAACCTCGACACCAGCAACGCACTGATCAACCAGGCCGGCGCCACCAGCGATCTGAACCTCGTCGTCAATGGCACCCTGACCTTCGGCTACCAGGCCAAGGTCACCGGCAACATCACGGCGACCAGCGTCAACGATGCCGGTGGCGGCGGCGTGGTCGTCACCGGCAACCTGACAGCCACGGGCGGCAACGTGACGCTGGCCTATCAGACGTCCGTCACCGGCAATGTCTCGACCAGCGGAACCGGCACACTGTTGACGGCGGGCTTCGGCACGATTGGCGGCAACGTGACGGCCGGCTCGGGCACGATCACCATCAGCGAAAGCGGGACGGTCACGGGCAGCGTCACGGGCAGCGGCAGCATCACGGTCGTACAGTTCGCCACCGTTCAGGGCAACCTCAGCGCTGGTTCAGGCGCCGTGTCCGTCGGCGAGAGCGCCAAGGTCAACGGCAATCTCTCGACGACGGGAACCATCACCCTGGGGCAGAGCGCACGGGTCGGCGGTACGCTGACCGGCGGCGCCGGCGCGGTCTCGGTGGGTTACGCCGGCACGGTGGTCGGGGCGCTCACCACCAGCAGCGGCACCATCAGCTTCGGGCAGAACGCTGTCGCCTCGGCCTGCGTCAAGTCCACTTCCAGCGCCAGCATCACACTCGGCGTGACGAGCAGCATCAACAGCGTCTGCTGCGGCGCCAGCTGCACCAACAGCTGCGTCGTCAACAACAGCACCTATGCAATGCCCGCCACCTGCGCGGGCCCGGCGCCAACGCTGGTGTCCGGGGCTCGCTACAGCTTCGAGTCCTACGACGTGCCGGGCTCCTACATCCGCCACAGCAACTACCTCGGCTACATCTCGCCGGTATCGGCGAGCAGCAATTGGCTGACGCGCAGCGACAGCACCTTCATCGCCCGCCCAGGCATCACGAACTCGGCGTGCTGGTCGTTCGAGTCGGTGAACGCTCCGGGCTACTACCTGCGCCACAACAACTTCATCCTCAAGCTCAACGTCAACAGCGCGACAGCGCCCTACCCCGCAGACGCCACGTTCTGCCTGCGCAGCGGGCTCGCCAATTCGACGGCGATCAGCTTCGAGGCGTCGAACTACCCCGCCTACTACCTGCAGCACCCGGTGGACAACAGCATGATCCTGGCGACCAGCGACGGCAGTGCTGCCATCAACGGCCGCGCCACCTTCTATCCGCGCGCCGGCCTGGCGCCGCCGGTCGACCACTACGAACTCTCCGCGCCCAGTGCCAGCCTGTCCTGCCAGGCGTCGACGCTGACCGTGACCGCCTGCGCAGACAGTTCCAGCCCATGCACGAATCCCGTCGCGAACTTCAGCGGCGAGACGGCGACGCTCGCCACGACGGCCGGGACCCTGGGGTCGGGCACCGTCACCTTCAATGCAAGCGGCAGTGCGACGACGACGCTCAGCCACGGCACCGCCGGCAACGGCAGCACGGCAACGGTGACGCTGTCGGGCGAGGGCACCTCGGCCACATCGGCGCGCCGCTGCTGCGCCGACGGCACGAGCTGCAGCGCCGCCAACAGTTGTTCCACTACGTTCAGCACCGCCGGCTTCATCATCGCCAGCAGCCTCAACGGCGCTGCCACCACCGTGCCGACGCAGACCGCCGGCACGTCTTCCGGCAGCTGGGTGCTGCGGGCGGTGAAGACAAACACGACGACCAAGGCCTGCGAAGCCGCCTTGAGCGGCGCGACGAACGTGAACTGGGGCGTGCAGTGCAACGACCCCACGACCTGCTCCAGCGGCAGCCGCATGACGGTGACCGGCAGCAGCGCGGTGGCGGTGGCCGGCAACGCCAACGGCAGCAGCAGTGCCAGCACGGCGGTGCCGATGACCTTCGATGCCAACGGCAATGCGCCGTTCAGTTTCAACTACGCGGACGTCGGCCGAGTGACGCTGTTGGCAAGCAAGGCCGCAGGCGGCTCGCTGGCGGGCGCCTTGAGCGGCAGCAGCAACGCCTTCGTCGTCAAGCCGGCGGGCTTCGTGATGTCTGCCATCCGCTGTACCACCTACGCGGCCGGCTCCTGCGCGACCGCCGCCATCGCCAATCCCGGCAACAACCCCGGCGCGACGTCGGCCGCCGGCGGCGCCTTCATGCCGGCCGGCCGGCCGTTCTCGGCCACCGTCACGGCCGTAGACGCAAGCGGCAACGCGACCCCGAACTACGGCAGGGAGACGACGCCGGAAGGCGTGACGCTCACCGCCGCGCTGGCGCAGCCGGCAGGCGGCAATGCGCCCGCGCTGACCAACCCGAGCGCTTTCGGCACTTTCAGCGGCGGTGCGGCCACAGGCACCACCTTCGCCTGGCCCGAGGTCGGCATCATCACGCTGACGCCTGCGGTGGCCGACGGCAGCTACCTCGGCGCCAGCAACAGCAATGTCACCGGCACGACCAGTGGCAATGTCGGCCGCTTCATTCCGGCGGGGTTTGATGTCGGCAGCTTTACGGTCACCCACCGCAGCTCGATGGCATGCAGCCCCGCTTCGACGTTCAGCTACATGGGCGAAGGCATGACGTTCAGGTTCACGCTGACGGCCCAGAACGCGGCCGGAGCGACGACGCAGAACTACACCGGCGCGTTCGCCAAGTTCGATCCCACCAACACGGCCAGCATCAACCTGGCCGGCATTTCGGGCAGCACCATGTGGAAGCCAGGCGGGCGCATGACGACGGCCTTCGGCTCCGGCACCTGGAGCAACGGCGCCGTCAACGTCAGCATGACCGCCAACGGCCAGCGTGGCACCAGCCCCGACGGGCCCCATCCCAACGCGCAGTTCGGCATCGCGCCTGTCGACAGCGACGGCGTCGCTATGCTGGCGTTCAACCTGGATACCGATTCCCCGGCCGACGGCGCCGACCGGACCCTCCTAGGGCAAGTTCCCCTGCGCTATGGGCGGCTGCGCCTGCAGAATGCGCTGGGCGCCGCCAACCGCGTCCTCAGGCTGCCGCTGACGGCCCAGTACTGGGACAGCAGCACCTCCACCTTCAAGACCAACGACTTGGATTCCTGCACCCGCATCACCTCTGCCAACGTGAGCTTCGGAAACTTCCGCCGGCAGCTGACCGCAGCCGATGCAGTGATGAGCCCGAGCAGCGTCACCGTCAGCCCCACCACGCCCTCCTTCATCACGCTGGCGGCACCAGGCAGCGGGCGCGTGGGCAGCATGGACATTGCACTGGCGCTGGGCTCGACCAGCACCGACGCCTCCTGCCTGAAAACTGCAGCCGGCTGGACGCCGACGGTGGCCGCGACGGCAGGCGCCAACCTCAGCGCAATGCGCGGGTCGTGGTGCGGCGGCACGGCTGCCGCCAGCGACCCCGGCGCCCGCGCCACATGGGGCCTCTACCGCGGTGCCGACGGCGTGCTCTACCAGCGGGAGAACTACTGATGCGCTGGCCTTGGCAACCCCGCCGCAGCGGCCAGCGCCTGCTGGTGCGCCAGGCCGGCGCGCAGCACGCCTTCGTGCTGACCGACGGCGCGCCCGGTGACGAGCCTGCGCGCCTGCTGCGCTGGGGTCTGCTGCCCGAGGCAAGACCCGTCCCCGCCGGCGAGGCCATCGCGCTGCTGGACCCGGTCGACTATCAGATCCTCAAGGTCGACACGCCCAACGTGCCGCAGGAGGAGCTCAAGGCAGCCGCGCGCTGGCAGATCAAGGAGATGGTGGACGTGGACGTTGCCGAGCTGACGCTCGACGTCATGCACGTCGGTGGCGCTGTCGAGCGGCCCGGCACTACCGGCTCGCGCCAGCTCTTCGTCGTGGCGGCCCGCAACAGCGCCATCAAGGCATTGACCCGTGGTGCTGCGACTCTCAACGACCAGATCGCCATCGTCGACATCTGGGAAACGGCGCTGCGCAACCTGCTGGCCGCCCAGGCCCGCGCCGACGACCTGGCCGCCCGCGCCTGCGCCGCCGTGCTTATCGACGAACAGCACTGCCTGCTCGTCATCTGCGCCGGGGACGAGCTCTTCTACACGCGCCGCCTGGAGGGCGACCCCACGCTGCTGGCGCGCGCCCGTGGCGAGCAGGCGGAGCCGGCCTCGGCCGATCTGCCGCTGGGTTTCGAGTACCAGCCCGGTGGCACCTTCGACGGCGGCAATACGCAGGAGTCGCCGCTGGTCGTCGAACTCCAGCGCTCCATCGACGTCTGGGAGCGCAGCTGGCCCGACCTGCCGCTGGCGCGGCTCTATGTGCTGACGGCTGCACATGGCACCGACGTCGCGGCGCTGATCCAGCGCGAGCTGGGCCAACGCACGGTGGCGCTCGACCCGCTCGCAGCCTTCGCCGCAGATGCGCCGCCGCCCGAGGGCGACGCAACCCAGGCCCTGGCCGCCTGCCTGCCCCTGCTGGGCGCCGCACTGCGCACGGAGACAAGAAAGCTCTGATGGCCCAGCAGATCAACCTCCTCACGCCCATCCTGCTGGCCCCCAAGCGCTATTTCTCGGCGCTGACGCTGGTGCAGGCGACCGGGCTGCTGCTGGCCGCGGGCCTGGGCGCCGCGCTGTGGCTGCAGCAGCGCGACCGCCGCGCCGACGCTGAGCACCAGGCCTTGCTGGCCCAGTACGCGACCGAGCGCCAGCAGCTCGCCGTGGCCCTTGCCGGCCTGCCCGTGCCGGTCGACGGCGCCGCCGCACAACAGCAACTCCAGCAGCTGCTGGCCGGCAACGGCGAGCGCCGGGCCTTGCTTCAAGCCCTGGGTGCCGAGGGCGGCACCAGGCCCGGCCAGCGTCATTCGGACCTGCTCGCCCTCATCGCGCGCAGCCTGCCGGAAGCCGCCTGGCTGGGCGAGCTGCACTACGCGCCGGGCCGGGTGGAACTCGTCGGCGGCACGCTGGACACTGCCGTGCTTCGGCCCTGGCTGGGCCGGCTGGCCGGCCACCCGCTGCTGGCCGGGCAGGCGCTGTCGACGCTGCGCGTGGAGCGCCTGGGCGCGCCGGGCACGGCCGCTGACGCCAACGCGCTGCTGTCGAGCACCAGCCCGGTCGCCCGGGCGGGCCTGCCGGTATGGGCGTTTCGCGTCGTCAGTTCACCGGCCCAGGCGGCCTCGGAGGCCGCGCGATGAAAGCCTCCACGCCCATCAATCTCGCGCCGCTGAAAGCACGCTGGGAACGCCAGGGCAAGCGCATCGACGCCCTCAGCCTGCGTGAGCGCGCCATCATCTTCATCAGCATCGCGGCGGTGCTGGCGGCGCTGTTTGACAGCCTGGTACTGACGCCGCTGTCCGCCCGCAACAAGCTGCGTGCCGAAGCCCAGGCCAGCCAGGCGGCCGAGGTGACGCAACTGCGCGAGCAGTTCGTGGCGGCCAGCAGCAATGTGAACGACCCGGCCGGCCAGTTGCGCGTCCAGCTCGACGCCGCCCAGGCCGAGCGCCTGCGGCTGGACGGCGAGTTGCGCAAGGCCGGCTCGGTCGGCGGCGGCGAGGGCCTGTCCGCCGTGCTGCAGCGCCTGCTGGGCCAGCAGCCCGGCCTGGTGCTGGAGCGGCTGGCGCTGCTGGGCGACATGCCCGTGGCCATGCCCTCAACGTCCATCGTGTCCGCGGTTGCCGCCTCGGCGCCGTCTGCCCGTCCCCCTGCTCTGCCCCAGATGCCGGGCATGAGCTGGCAGGGCGTCGAACTGCAGGTGCTGGGCCGCTACGGTGACATCCAGCGCTATCTGCAGGCGCTGGAGCGCGAAATGCCCGGGCTGCGTTGGGGCGACATGCAGCTGATCGCCTCGGGCAACAACGAGCCACCGCGACTGCGCGCGCAGCTCTTCCTGCTGAAGGTGCAGCCATGAGACGGATCGCCCTGCTGCTGGCCGCGCTTTCGGGCCAAGGTCATGTTCAGGCCCAGGACGCAAGCCGTGACCCCACGGCCCTGCCCGCCGCGCTGCGCAATGCCATCACTGCCGCCGAGGCCGCGTCCGCACCCGGCCCGGGCGCCGAGCCGGCACGCGACGGCATCCGCCAGATCGTGTTCGCCAACGGCCGAGGCTATGTGGTGCAGCGCGGTCGGCGCTTTGCCGTGGGCGAGCTGCTCGACGGCGCCCGCATCGAACGCATCACCGAGCAGGCCGTGTGGCTGCGCGAGGCCGGCCAGGTGCGCCGCGAACCGCTGTACGGCGGTGTCGAGAAGCGCACGCCCCCCACACCGGCGTCGCCCAAGCCGGCGCTCAAAAATTCCAAGGAGAAGCAGCCATGAAGGCCCCCGCCCCTCGTCTTCTGCTGTTGAGCGCGGCCATGGCCTTGCTTGCAGGCTGTGCCGACAAGCCCCTGCGCGTGGCCCAGCCCAGCCAGTCGCTGCGTGACGAGCTGCAGGCCCAGCGCGCTGCGGCGCCGGCACCTGTCGCCTCGGCGCCCGAAGCCCAGGCGATTCCGGTGCCGGCACCGGCGCCTGCACTGCCGCCCGAGCCGCGTTTCGACCTCATCGTCAACGGCGCCCCGGCGCGCGACGTCTTCCTGTCCCTGGTGAGCGACACGCGCTACAGCATGCTGGTGCACCCCACCGTGTCGGGCCAGCTGTCGGTCACGCTCAAGGGCGTCACGCTGCGCGAGTCGCTGGACGCCATCCGCGACGTCTACGGCTTCGACTACAGCATCGACGGTCGCCGCATCACCGTCTTCCCGCCCACGCTGCAGACACGCGTCTTCACCCTCAACGCGCTGGCCCTGCAACGCAGCGGCCGCAGCGAGGTGCGCGTCAGCTCCGGTGCCGCGCCGGCAGGCAGCCAGGGCAACGGAAGCAACGCGGGCAGCAGCAGCGGCAACACGTCCGGCGGCAGCGCCACCACCTCGCAGCAGCAGGAGAGCAGCCAGCTCAGCACCAAGGTCGCGAGCGACTTCTGGGGCGAAACGGCCGCGGCGCTGAAGGCGCTCGTCGGCACCGGCGAAGGCCGCACCGTCATCACCAGCCCGCAGACCGGCACCATCGCCGTGCGCGCCATGCCGGAGGAGTTGCGCCACGTCGAGGCCTGGCTGAAGGCCACGCGCGTGGCCGTGGAGCGCCAGGTCATGCTGGAGGCCAAGATCGTCGAGGTGGAACTGCGCGAGGGCTACCAGAGCGGCATCGACTGGTCGCGCATCGGCGACCGCGGCGCCATCGGCCAGACCAGCGTCAACCCCTCCACGCCGACCGGCGTCAACAGCATCATCAACCCGCTGGTCAGCAATACGCGCGGCCTGCCGACGCTGTCTTCCGGCACGCAAAGCCCGAGCTGGCCCGACCTCATCCCCCTTCCATCGGCGGGCGGTGGCACCTTCGGCCTGGCGCTGGCGCGCGGCGGCTTCCAGGCGCTGCTGAGCTTCATCGAGAGCCATGGCGACACGCAGATCCTGTCCAGCCCGCGCATCGCCACGCTGAACAACCAGAAGGCCGTGCTCAAGGTCGGCACCGACGACTACTTCATCACCGGCATCAGCGGCAGCAACAGCGGCAGCAACAGCAGCAACACCGGCACCAACGGCACGACCAACCAGATCCCGACGCTGACACTGACGCCATTCTTCAGCGGCATTGCGCTGGACGTGACGCCGCAGATCGACGGTGCCGACATGGTCACGCTGCACATCCATCCGTCGGTGTCCAACGTGACCGAGAAGGTCAAGCAGGTCGACCTGGGCTCGGTGGGCAACTTCCGCCTGCCGTTGGCCAGCGCGAGCGTCAACGAGACCGACACGGTGGTGCGCATTCCCGACGGCCATATCGTCGCCATCGGCGGCCTGATGCAGATGGAGGCCTCGCGCCGCGGCTCGGGCGTGCCGGGCGCGGACGGCAACCCCCTCACGTCGCTGCTGTTCGGCAACCGCGCCAACAACGGCCGCAAGCGGGAGCTGGTGGTGCTCATCAAGCCCAGCATCATCCGCACGGCGGAGGACTGGGAGCAGCACAACCGGCTGGTGAGCGAATCGCTGGACGACACGGCGCACCGGTCTCGCCGCGTGATCCGGCTGGACGGCACGGCGGAGCAGCGGCCGAAATAGCCGTTGATGGCGGCGGGCCGGGCGTGGAGCTTCTCGCCGGCTCGGTCAGTTGCCCCTGCCGAACGCCTTGGCCAGGGGTTGCTTCGTGACGGATTGCCTTGACTTTCGGCGTCGTGGTTTTTCCACGTTTCGCGCAGTTAGCAGGCACGCAACGGATTGGTGATTACCAGCATAAGCGTGACGCAATCGTCTTGCGGTCAGGCGATGCGGGGCCGATCATTCAATCACTTTCACGGCGGGCGAGACCCCGCAATCTGTCAGTCGCAACAGCGCCGCACGAGGCGCTCCGCGATCTCGGCAACGCCCCAATCCCCCGCGCATTCGTTCTCGATCCGCCACGCGAACCTGCTCAAGCCCACCTGAAATCGGCCGATTTCAAATGTGTTTGCCAGCCGCTTTGGAGTGCGTCATGACTGCTGTCGTGGCCGACCCTTGGGGCGTGCGCAACCTACACCGCAAGGAAATACATGACTTTGAAACTTACTGCCGTCGCGTTTGCCGCTCTCGCGTCGATGGCGACATCTGCCAGCCATGCCGAAGGCATCGACTTCAAGTTCAGCGGCTTCGGCACGCTGGCCGGCGTGCATTCCAGCGAGCGCGGTGCAGACTATGTCGCGACGCGCTTCCAACCCAATGGTGCGGGCCTGACGCGCAGCACCGATTTCGGCACCGAGACCAAGCTCGGCGCCCAGGTGAGCGCCAAGCTGGGCGACAAGGTCTCGGCCGTCGTGCAGGTGATCTCCCAGCACCAGGCCGACAACTCGTTCAAGCCGCTGCTGGAGTGGGCCAACGTCAAGTACCAGTTCAACGAGGCGCTCAGCTTCCGTGCCGGCCGCATCGCGCTGCCGTCCTATCTGCTGTCCGAGTCGCGCTTCGTCGGCTATGCCAGCCCCTGGGCGCACGCACCGAGCGAGGTCTACAGCGTGCTGGCGGTCACGAGCAACGACGGCGTCGACGCGACCTGGCGCCAAAGCTTCGGCGAAGCCAACAACACCTTCCAGGTCTTCTACGGTCAGGGCAGCAGCAAGCTGCCCACCGGCAAGGCCAAGTCGAAGCCGACCTGGGGGTTCAACGACTCGATCGAGATCGGTTCGCTGCTGGTGCGCGCCGGCTACACCAACGTCAACCTGGACCTGCAGATCGGCAACCTGACGCCGTTGTTCGCTGGCATGACGCAGTTCGCTGCCGGTGCCGGCGCAGTGCCGGTGCCCGCCTTCCAGAACTCCGCCGCGCAAGCGCTCGCGCTGGTCGAAAAATACCGGCTCGACAGCATGAAGCTGTCGGCGGTGGTGGTGGGCCTCAACTACGACCCGGGTGAGTGGTTCGTCATGAGCGAGCTGGTCGCCTTCAAGGGCGACGGCTTCCTGGCGGACAGCACCTCCTGGTACATCACCGGCGGCTATCGCATCGGCAGCTGGACACCCTACGTCACGTTCGCCAGCACCAAGGCTCACATCGATGCCGAGGCGGGCATCACTGCGGCCGAAGGCACGCCGTTGGCCACCGGTGCTGCGGGCATCAACGCGGGCCTCAACGCCACGCTGAAGCAGTTCAACGGCTCGCAGGATTCACTGTCGGCTGGTGTGCGCTGGGATGTCGTGCGCAACGTGGCGCTGAAGCTTCAGGTCGAGCGCATCAGCAACAAGAATGAATCCAACGGCCGCTTCGCCAACGTGCAGCCGACGTTCCCGGTGAATGCCAAGGTCAATCTCGTGACCGTGGCCGCCGACTTCGTCTTCTGATCACCTGGAACCGCCATGAAAGCAAGCATTCTTTTCCCTGTGGCACTGCTCGCATGCGCCACGGTGCAGGCGGCCGATCTGGTCGTCATCACACACCCCAGCGCCGGTGCGCTGACCAAGGATCAGGTCGCTCAGATCTTCCTCGGCAAGAGCGAAGCCTTCACACCCATCGACCAGAACGAGTCCTCGCCGGTCTACGCGGAGTTTTACAAGAAGGCCACCGGCCGCGACGTGGCGCAGGTCAAGTCGACCTGGTCGCGCATCGTTTTCAGCGGCAAGGGCGAGGCGCCCAAGCAGCTGGCCGATTCCGCAGCGGTCAAGAAGGCCGTCGCAGCCAACCCCAAGAGCGTCGGCTACATCGAGAAGTCCGCAGTCGACGCCACGGTGAAAGCTGCCGTGTCATTGGACTGACCTGCCCACGCGCCTCTCCCGGTTGAAGGTTCGCACATGAAGTTTCGAAGCAAGATCTGGATGCTGCCGCTGGTTGCGGCAGCGGTGTTCGTCGTTGGCATGGCGATCAGCTATGTCGTCGGGACTCGCACCTCGGCGTCGTTGCATCAACTGCGCGTCGTCGACAACCCGGTGCTCGACCACATGCAACGCGTGGATCGAGGCGTCGAGCAGTTCCGCCTGACGCTGCAGTCCGCTGCTGCCGAAGGGGACATCGACAAGCTGACCGAGGTACAGGCCGTCGTCGCCAAGACGAACGAAGTGCTGGCCTCGATGGCGAAGATCGAGGGCAAGGCCGATCTCGCCCGCGAGATCCAGTCGGCCTTCGACCCCTATCAATCTGCAGCGCTGGGCGCCACGCGCGCGATGCTCGGCAAGGGCGAGGTGGGCGACCAGGTCAAGCGCATGCAGGCCTCCCAGGTCAAGCTGACCGAGGTCTTGAAGCAGCGCAACGACGAAGCGCTGCAGGCCACGCTGGACCGCCAGGCCGAAGCCGACCGCGGTGTGCAGAAGGCACTGTGGGTCAACCTGGCCACCGGGCTGGCAGTGCTGGCAGTGCTCGGCTTCGCATCCAGGGCGGTCATCAACTCGGTGTGGCGCGATCTGGGCGACGAACCCACCGCGCTGCACGAGACGATGCGCCACATCGCCGACGGCAATCTGCAGGTGCATGTCGCCGTGACGGCCGGTGACGATCATTCGCTGAACGCCGCCCTGGCCGAGATGGCCGGCAAGCTGCGCGAGACCATTGGCCAGATCCGCCAGGCGACCGATTCGATCGCCACGGCCTCGAGCGAGATCGCCTCCGGCAACCAGGACCTGAGCGTGCGCACCGAAGCGACCGCGTCAAGCCTGCAGGAAACCGCGTCCTCGATGGACACCCTGACGGAAAGCGTGCGTCACAGCGCCGAGTCCGCTCAACAAGCCACGCAGATGGCCGGTGCCGCAGCCGAAGCCGCACACCGGGGCGGTGGCATCGTCGCCAAGGTCATGACGAGCATGGAGGAGATCAACACCTCCTCGCGAAAGATTGGCGAGATCATTGGCGTGATCGACAGCATCGCCTTCCAGACCAACATCCTGGCGCTGAACGCCGCAGTCGAAGCCGCGCGCGCCGGCGAACAGGGCCGCGGTTTTGCCGTGGTGGCAGCGGAAGTGCGCACCTTGGCCCAGCGTTCGGCACAGGCAGCACGCGAGATCAAGACCCTGATCGTCGCCTCCGGCGAGAAGGTCGAGAGCGGCTCGAGGCTGGTGCAGGGCACCGGCGAGGCAATGAAGGAAATCGTCAACGGTGTGCAGCGGGTGACCGACATCATTGGCGAGATCAGCGCCTCGGCAAACGCGCAGTCCGGTGGCATCGGCCAGGTCAACCAGGCCGTGGTTCAGCTGGATCAGATGACGCAGCAGAACGCCGCCCTCGTTGAAGAGTCCGCCGCAGCCGCTGCCAGCATGCGCGAGCAGGCAGCCACGCTGGCCAGCGCCGTAGCGACCTTCCGCTTGAACTGAGCGGCGGCGGCAGGGGCGGCCGGCTGGCCTCAGCGCGAACCGGACAAGCTCAGTCCAACGCCGGCGTCTTCCAGTGCATCCACCGGTTGCGCTCGACAGGAAAGCGGCCGTCGCTGTGCACGACGTCGGTATCGACGCCGGTCTGGCCCTTGAGAAAGCGGTCGACGAAGGCATTCACCTCGACGGCCTGAGAGGCCGGCAGCACGCAGTGGTTGTGCCCGCCGACCTGCGTGATGCCCATGCTGTCCGCAGCGCCCAGCGCGGTCCAGATTTCGCGGGCGGCCAGGGCGGCGGTGTAGGCGCTCTGGTTGCCCAGCCATTCCATGGACGTGTTCTCGATGACCAGCAGGCCACGCGGCGCCACCAGGCCCAGCACCTGATGGTGGTCGTAGGGCAGCCGCGCCGCGCTGGCGCCGAACTGGCCGAAGCTGCTGCGGAACCAGACGTTCTCCTGGACGATCTGGCCCAGGGTCTGCACGTTCTGGCCGGCGGCTTTCTGGGCATCCGAGACGCGCCAGGCCGCCGCGCCGCCCGAGCCGCTCTCCTGCACGATGGTCAGCGCCAGGCGCTCGTCCAGCGCTCCCGCCATCAGCGCGCCCTTGCCATTGCGGGAACAGCCAGTCACGCCGAGGCGGCCGGCGTCTATGCCCGGCAGGCCACCCAGTTCTATCGCGTCGATCAGCCGGCTCACGCCCCAAGCCCAGCCCACCAGCGCACCGGCGCCTTCGCTCTGCGGGTGCAGCGTGAAGAAGCTGCCCAGGTTGCGCGAGGCGCCGCCCGCTTGCTGGGCAATGTCGTCGTTGGGGAAGTTGATGAGGGCAACGCCGCGCTGCAGCAGTTCGGCGTTGTTCAGCGATGAGCGGCCGATGCCGATCAGCGCGGGATAAGGCGGCGTGCCGACGGTGGGCCACTGGACGCTGGCCACGAAGCGGATGCTGCGGCCCGCATCCTTCACGGTGACCGTCAGCAAGGCGCCATCGCTGCTGGAACTGACACTGCCCGCGACGGGTGCGGGCTTCTGGCCCAGTTCGTAGGCCTGCAGTTGCTGGCTGACTTCCCGGCGCCGGCAGGGCCAGTCGGCCTTGCGCGTCAGGGCAGCGCCGCTGCGGCTGAGGAAGGGGTCGGGCAACGCGGTGACGGCGGGCAGGTCGGCATACGCCGCGACGGGCATCGGCACGCAGCCGGTCGCCGCGTCCTCAGGCAGCGGCGCGGCGGACGCTGCACCGCAGGCCCATGTCGCGCAGACGGCCAGCGTCGCGCCTTTCATCACCAGTCCGCCTCCATCGTGCCGCCGTGCACCTGCATGCTCTTGTCGGTGTAGCAATGGACTTCGAACTTGTTGCCGTCCGGGTCCTCCAGCCAGATCTGCCAGGTGAAGTCGCCGCCCAGCTTGGGGGGCGTGTAGGCCACGCCTTGCGCATCGAGGAAGGCCATCAGGCCTGCCAAGTCTTCGGTTTCCAGGCAGAAGTGAACGATGCCGTTGTTCACCACCGGGCCGCGCGCGGGCTCCTCGAACAGCTCGAGGTAGCAGGCGTCTGCGATCTGCAGGTAGCGGCCGAAGTCCCTGCCCTTGCGGGTGAAGTCGAAGACCTCGGTGAAGCCCAGCTTCTTGTAGAACGCCAGCGAGCGCGGCAGGTCGCTCACGTGCAGGCAGACATGGGCAATGCGCTTGAAGTGCATGACAGCTCCTGAAAACAGTCTCAGCGCACGGCCGGCAGTGCGCCCGGCAGGTGGGTGACCCCCCAGCCCAGAAGCTTGCGCACCTCGGGCGCCACCGGCAGGGGCTGCACACCCTCGGGCACCCGCGCCAGCTCGAAGCGGCGCAGCTCCGGACTGCTGAACACGGCGCCCTCATAGGCGAGCAGCGCCCTGCCCTTGGCCTCCATGCCAGGCACGGCCTGGCGGAAGGCGTCGAGCGTGGCGAAGTTCGTCTGGCAAGGCGTGCCCGCTGCCCCTGCCATTGGTGCCCAGCTCACCAGAGGCTGGCCGCTGCCCGAGCGCACGTAGACATTGCCGTCGACACGCGTCGTCATGGCCTGCGTGACCTTGCCGCAGGTGACCGGCGCCTGCTCGAAGCGCAGCAGCGGGCCCTTGACGCCGGCATCGGCCACCAGCAGATTGCCCTCGAAGACATGGCCGACGCGCTCGTTCACGTCCGGCCCCGTCTGCGGATGCCAGCCGAAGTGGTCGCCCTGGGCGCTGCGCTCGTTGCGATCGATCAGCACGGGCGAGTTGACGAAGGTGTTGTGATGGAGCTTGGCACCCGCGCTGTTGAGGATGCGCGCGCCCTGCTGGTTGTTGACGAACACATTGCCGGCCACTGTCAGGCCCTTGGAGATCTCGAAGAAGACGCCGGCCATCGTGCCTTCGACATGGTTGTTGACGAAGACGCCGTCGTGGTTGCCGACGTCCCACCAGACGCCGTTGGAATACGGCTGCTCGACAACGAGGTTGTCCCGCACAACGACGCGGTGCGACTGGTTGAAGATCTTCACTGCGGACGGGTAGTAGCCAGTCAGGCGCTCGACGTTGTTGCGCCGGATGATGTTGCGCTCCAGCAGTACGTCCGCCGAGCCGATGACGTAGATGCCCTCGGTGCTGGTGTCGCTGACCAGCGAGTTGCGGATGACCAGCTTGTCGCCGCGGAAATAGCCGGCCACGCGCGAGCAGTGCGTGATGGTGACGTTCTCCAGCAGCGTGCCGACGACCTCCTTGCCGTGTTCGGATTCCGGCGACGGGCCGACCGGGTCATCCGTCGGTTCTTCAGACACCAGCGTGGACGGCTTCTTGCCTTCGATGTCGATGGCGCGATAGGCGTACTGCGTGAGGGTGATGCCGCGCAGCGTCGGGCCCTTGCGGTCGGACGCCTTGCCGTGCACCGGCCGTGAAGGGCGGTGCAGCGCAATGTCGTGGGCGGTGATCTCGACCTGCTTGCCGGTCGGGTTCACGCCGATGTAGACATGGCCCTTGGTGTAGTCGATGTAATAACCCTTGCTGCCCATCTCGCCCGGCCAGCCGGCGGACTGGAGCGCCTCGCCGTCGATGAAGACCATGTCGTTGTTGAAGCGGTGCAGCGGCGTCAGCGCGCCCTCGCGCTCGGGCCGCCACCAGCCCATCGGCTGCGCGGGGAAGAGCGTCGCCCATTTGGTGCGCCAGACGTTGTTGGGCAGGCTCTCCCACTCGGTGGCCACGCGCGTGCCCTTCAACACGGGCGTCTCGTCCAGGTAGGGTTGGATCGTGATGCCCTGGTTGAGCTGCAGCCCGCCGGTGCGGTAGGTGCCGCCGCGCATGACGATGGCGTCGCCCGTGACGACGCGGGCGATGGCCGCCTCGATGGACGTGGCCTCGCTGATGGACGCGCCGGAGGCCTCGGCCTTGCCGTCCGGTGCGACGAAGTAGACATGCGCGGCATTCGGCACGGCGTAGCGCTGCGGGATGGGGCCATAGGGGCCGCCGGAAGGTTGCGCAACCGCGGCGGCGCCAATCAGCTGGGCCATCAGCAGGCCAAGGGCAGCAGCCCAGCGCTGCGGGCTGTAGGAAAGGAAATGGCTTGTCATGCAGTCTCCGTGCGGGTCATTTGCGGCAGCAAAGGTAGCGCTACCAGTCGTTGTGCCCGCACGCTACCATGACTTGCAGGGTGGAGTCAGCGTGCCTTGCTCCCAACCAGTCCCAGCGCCAGCGCGATGCCCACCAGCACGATGGCGCCGCCGGCCACCATCTGCGCCGTGACGGCCTCGCCGAGAAAGAGCGCGCCCCAGACGATGGCGAACAGCGGGATCAGGAAGGTGACCGACACCGCATTGGTCGGCCCGACACGGCTCATCAGCCGGAAGTAGAGGATGTAGGCCAGCGCCGTGCACAGCGCCGCCAGCGCCAGCACGGCACCCCACGCCACCGCGCCCGGCGGGACCGCCGGCCAGAGCCAGGCGGCGGGCAGCGCCAGCATCAACGCGGCGGCGAACTGGCTGCCGGTGGCGACGACCAGGGGCGCCGCGCCCTGCAGAAACCGCTTCGTCGCGTTGGCCGCCAGCCCGTAGCAAAGCGTGGCACCCAGGCAGGCCAGCATGGCCCAGAAACCGCTGTGGTCCGCTCCCGGCTTGAAGCTGGCCTTGTCCCAGGCCAGAAAGGCCACACCGGCAAAGCCGATGACGAGGCCGAGCACGCGCAGCCGGGTCAGCCCCTGGCGCAGCCAGACGAAGGCGACCACGGCCGTCCACAGCGGCGTGGTCGCGTTGACGATGCTGGACAGGCCGGCCGTGATGGACAGGGCCGCGAAGGAGAAGAGCACGAAGGGGATGGCGCTGTTCAGCGCCCCGACGAGCAGCAGCGCCTTCCAGTGCCGGCGCAGTTCTTCCAGTTGCCCGCGAGCGGCCAGCAGCGGGATCAGCAGGGCGCTGGCCAGGCCCACGCGCATGGCGGCCAGTGCGATCGGACCGAACTCGTGCGCACCCAGGCGCATGAACAAAAAAGACGCGCCCCAGAGCGCCGCCAGCAACACCAGCTCGCCAATGTCGAAAGCCTTCATGCGGCGGCACCTTCCAGCGTCAGCAGGGCCTTCTTGCGCTCCAGCCCTCCGGCATAGCCGGTCAGCGAGCCATCGGCGCCGACCACGCGGTGGCAGGGCACCAGCACCGAGATCGGGTTGCGGCCGACGGCCGCGCCGAGCGCGCGCGCGGCGCTGGCCCGACCGAGCCGCCCGGCCAGTGCGCCGTACGTCGAAGGCTGCCCGGGCGCGATGGCCAGCAAGGCCTGCCAGACCTCGCGCTGGAAGGCCGTGCCGGCCGGGTCCAGCGGCGGCAGCTCGAATGGCCTGCCGCTGAAATAGGCCGTCAGGGCGTCGGCGGTGGCAGACAGCAGCGCGTCACTGCCATCGTCTTGAGGCACGGCGAGTGCGCCGGGGTGGTGCTTCTGCCCGTCGAACCACAGGCCCGAAAGGCCTGTCGCGCTGCGGGCGGCGGTCAGCGGGCCAAGGGGCGTTTCGATGCGGCGTTGCAAAACATGGTGGTGGTTCATGAGTGTCTCCACAGGTGAAGGACGGCGTAGCTGCGGAAGGGCCGATAGGGCTCGGCTGCTTCGAGGTAGGCCTTGGGTGACAGCAAGGGGCCGTTTTCGTCAACGGCAGCGCTGAGGGCCTTGCGCAGCACCACATCGCCGGGCGGGAAGGCATCGGGCCAGCTCCAGCCGCGCATCAGCATGTAGCCGGCCGTCCAGGGGCCGATGCCGGGGATCTGCGTCAGCTCCTGCGCGGCCGCTTCCGCGCTGCCCTCGAAGCGCGCAAAGGCCAGCGTCGGCCACGCCGTGGCCAAAGCGATGAGGCTGTCGGCACGGCGGCCGATGATGCCCAGCGAGGCGATGTCATCGCGGCTTGCGGCGGCAATGCGTTCGGGTGTCGGAAAGAGGCGCTGGCAGCCTTCGGGTGCGTCAGTCAACGCCTCGCCGAAGCGCTCGACGAAGCGACCCGCCAGCGTCCGAGCGGCGGCCACCGTGACCTGTTGGCCCAGTACCGCGCGCACCGTCAGCTCGAAGCGATCCAGGCAGCCCGGCAGGCGCTGGCCCGGCACGCCGCACTCGCCCAGGGCGGCGGCGATTGCCAGCGGGTCGGCGTCAAGGTCAAGCCAGCGGCGCAGCAGCGGCAGCAGCGAGCCGACCGCCGGCCAGAGCGTGGGCGACAGCTCGACGGCCACCTCGCCGGGCTTGTCGAAGCGCACCCGCAACCAGCCGGCATGGCGGTGGCCCGCGTGCGTCAGGGCCAGGGAACGGGTGATGGCGCCCTCCTCCACTTTCTCGACGCCAGCGACGGCGCGCGGTGCGAGGAAGGCGAGGACACCGGCCACGTCATACGGCTCGCGATAGCTCAACCGCAACTTCGATACAGGCGCCGTGCCGCCGCCCTCGCGACGAAGCGCCGTCGGCTGCAGCCGGTAATGCTCGATGAAGGCCGCGTTGAAGCGGCGCAGGCTCGCAAAGCCGGCCGCGTAGGCCACCTCCTGCACGGGCAGCGTGCTGTCGGTCAACAACGCCTTGGCGAGCAGCAGGCGGCGCGTCTGCAGGTATTGCAGTGGCGACACGCCGTGCGCCGTCTGGAAGATGCGGCGCAGGTGGCGGCTCGTGATGCCAAGGTGTTTGGCCAGGCCCTCGACGCTGGCCTCGGCGTCGTCGCAGGCGTCCAGCCAGGCGGCGGCCTGCTGGGCCAGCGTGCGCGAGGCGTCCATCGTCGTCCACGGCAGCGCGCGCGGAGCCAGTTCGGGCCGGCATTTCATGCAAGGACGAAAGCGCTCCGCCTCGGCTTGGGCGGCGGTCGAGAAGAAGCGGCAGTTCTCGCGCTTGGGGCAGCGCACGCGGCAGACCGGGCGGCAGTAGATGCCGGTGGACGTGACGCCTACATAGAGCCGCCCGTCGAAGCGCGCGTCATGCGCCTGCAGGGCGGCATAAGCGGCGTCGGGCGCAAGGGTTTCGGACAGCATGCAGCCAGTCTAGGTGCCGACCGTCGCTGCGGCTGGCCGTTTTCGGACACCCAGACGCGGCATGCTGCCACGCGATGTCAGTGCTTGTCGGTGGGGAAGTAGCGGCGGCGCAGGCGGGCGACGCTGCCGTCCTCCTCCAGCTGTTGATAGGCCTTCTGCCAGAGCTGGGCTTCCTCGGGCGCCAGCCCGAGCGACGCAGCCATGTAGAGCCTGGCGTCGCCGAGGGCCTGGTGGGTCGTGAACTGGTGGCGGCCGTAGCCGTACTCGCCCATGGCCGCCTCGATCATCGGCGCTCCGGCATAGACAGCATCTAGGCCACCGCCGACGAGCATGCGCAGCAGGTCCCGGTAGTCCTTGCCCTCGACGATGCTCTTGAACTGCTCGGCCTGCAGATTGCGCAGGATGGGTGACCCGCGCAGGACGCCCACGCGCAAGGGACGCAACTGGACCAGGCTCAAGCGCTCGTCGGTGGCTGGCGTGATCAGCACGTAGCGCACCCTCATCAATGGCACCAGCCACTGGAAGCGGGTCTCGCGGTCCGGCGTGCGGGCCAGCGGGAAGACGCCGACGCGGTCGCTGCGCTCGACCAGCTGCACGGCACGCGCCCAGGGGTAGTAGCTCACCTGGGTGGACCGGCCGATGCGCTGCGCCATCAGCAGGACCAGCTCATGTGCATAGCCGCGCGGGCCGGCGGGCGAACGCCAGGCAAACGGCGGGAGATCGCCGGCCACCCATTCGAGCTGAGCTGAGCGGTCTGCCACCTCGTTGGTGTGCTGGGCTCGCGCGGTCGCGGGCGTCAATCCCGTGACGGACAGCATCAGCAGCAGATGGCGGCGCAACATCATCGGCAGGGCTTTCGTTGCCCCCCGACTCTAGCGCCGCGACACGAACCTACATCGCCTTGAACAGGTGGACGTAGGCGCGGCTCACCGGCAGCTCGTTGCCCTTGCCGCGAATGCGCACGAACAGCCGGCTCTGCTCGTCGCGGCGCGTGCCTGCCAGGTGATCGAGGTTGATGATGGTGGAGCGATGCACCTGCCAGAAGCGGTCGGGGTCGAGCTGGCCGGCCAGCTCGAAGATGGGCGTACGGATCAGGTGCTCGGCCGCGGCCGTCTGCACGATGGTGTATTTGTCGTCGGCATGGAAGAACAGCACCTCGTCCACCGGGACCTGGTGCGTCAGTTCGCCCTGGGCGGCGCGGACATAGCGCAACCGTGCGGGCGCGGCGCCGGCGGTCGAGGGCAGCAGGCGCTTGAGGGTCTCGGCCAGCGAACCATCGGCCGTGGCGGCGGGAGCCGCACGAAGGCGCTCGACGCAGCGTGCCAGGCGGTCGGCCTTCAGCGGCTTGAGCAGGTAGTCGACGGCTCGAGCCTCGAAGGCGTCGACGGCGTACTGGTCGTAGGCCGTCACGAAGACGACGCGCGTCGCGCCCTCGATGCCCTGGGCCACCTCCAGCCCCGTCAGGCCGGGCATCTGGATGTCGAGAAAGGCGATGTCGGGCTCCAGTTCGGCAATCGCCTCGGCGGCCTCTATGCCGTGGGCGGCCGTTCTGACGATCTGCAGTTCCGGCCAGGCCTGGGCCAGCTGGGCCTTGAGGTACTGAGCCAGATGGGGTTCGTCGTCTGCGATCAGGGCGGTGGTCATGGCTAGGAGCCTGTCAAAGGAATCTGGATGGTGGCGAGCGTGCCGCCACCTTCGCGGGGCAGCAGTTCAAGGGTGGCGCCAGGGCCCCAGCGGGCCGCCAGCCGGGCACGGATGTTGTCCAGGGCCAGGCCGTTGCCGCCGCGCCGCCTGGGTGCATCCAGCCCCTGGCCGTCGTCCGCGACGGTGATGCAGAGCCGGCCGGCCTCGCGCCGCGCGCTGACGCTGATCCCGCCGCCGCCGACCTTGGGTTCCAGGCCATGGTGGATGGCGTTCTCCACCAGCGGCTGCACCAGCAGCGGCGGCAGCTCGAAGCCGGCCAGTTCGGCAGGCAAGCTCAGGTTCACGCGCAGCCGCTCGCCCATGCGCAGTTGCATCAGGCCGAGATAGGCCTCCAGCATGCCGAACTCCTGGGCCAGCGTCGTGCTGTCGCCGCGCAGCTGGCCGAGGCTGGCGCGCAGATAGTCGGTGAAGCGCTCCAGCATCAGCTTGGCCCGGTCCGGGTCGAAGTCGATGAGGCTCTGCACATTGGCGAGCGTGTTGAACAGGAAATGCGGCTCGATCTGGCCCTGCAGCAAGCGCAATTGGGCCTCGGTGATGCGGGCCTGCATCGCCTCCTGCTTCCAGCGGGCCCGGTAGCGCAGGCCGATGAAAACGGAGATGACGGCCGAGATGACGAGGAACTCGGCCCAGAACGCCGGTTGCGCGAGCGCCCTGTTCCAGCTCTGCGTCATCCAGACCTGGTCCACCGCCGCAAGGCCGATGACGACGCCGATGGCCGAGCAGGCCACCGAGGCCGAGGTGTAGAACAGCCCGGCGCGCCAGTCCCGCCAGCCGACGATCGTGTCGATCCAGCGCTGCGGCGCGAGCTTCTCGAAGCCGCGGAAGATGAAGAAGAAGCAGGCGGTCACGCAAGCGCTGACGAGCAGGTGGCCGGGCAGGTCGCCGGCCCACCAGCGCGCCGAGCCCAGTCGGCCGCTCTGCAGGCCGTGGAAGGTTGCGAAGAAGAAGCCGAAGAACAGGAACCAGAGCAGGTAGATCAGCAGCCGCACATGCAGCCGGTCCGGGCGGTGCTTCATCAGCACGCGCTGGTGGCGCAGGGCCTGGGCGAATTCCTCGGAGAAGGTCATGGGGCGCGAGTGTAGGAAGCACCGGCGGCATGCCCCTTGCATAAGCGACGGATCGACAGCCGGCACGACAAATGGCCAGTCATGGGCCGTGCCTACAATCCGCCGCGATTTCAAAACCCAGTATTCGAGGGCATTTCATGCAGGTTCACGCTTCCATCTTCAAGGCTTATGACATCCGTGGCGTCGTCGGCCAGACCTTGAACGAGGAGCTCGCAGAGCACCTGGGTCGCGCATTCGGCACCGAGGCCAAGGCCCTGGGCGAAAAGGCCGTCGCGGTTGGCCGTGACGGTCGCCTGTCGGGCCCCGGCCTGGTGGCGGCACTGGTGCGCGGCCTGCGCTCCACGGGCCTTGACGTCGTCGACATCGGCGCCGTGACGACGCCCATGCTCTATTACGTTGCCGCCACGCGCGCCAAGCAGGGTTGCAGCTCCGGCATCATGGTCACGGGCAGCCACAACCCCAAGGACTACAACGGCTTCAAGATGGTGCTCAAGGGCGCCGCCGTCTACGGCGACCAGATCCAGGGCCTGAAGCGCCGCATCGAGGCCGAGGACTACGCCAAGGGCCGCGGCCGCGGCGCCAAGATGGACATCGTCCCCGAGTACGCCGCCCGTGTCGTCAACGACTGCAAGCTGGCCCGGCCGATGAAGATCGTCGTCGACAGCGGCAACGGCATCCCCGGTGCGTCGGCCCCGGCCATCCTGCGCGCGCTCGGCTGCGAGGTCATCGACATCTTCTCCAAGGTCGACGGCGACTTCCCCAACCACCACCCGGACCCGAGCCGCCCCGAGAACCTGGAAGACCTGAAGCGCGTCGTCCACGCGACCGGCGCCGAGCTGGGCCTGGCCTTCGACGGCGACGGTGACCGCCTCGGCATCGTCACGAAAGACGGCGAAATGATCATGCCGGACCGCCAGATCATGCTGATCGCCGCCGACATCCTCAAGCGCAACAAGGGCGCGCAGATCATCTTCGACGTCAAGTGCACGCAGCGCCTGGCGCCGTGGATCAAGAAGCACGGCGGCAAGCCGCTGATGTGGATGACGGGCCATTCGCTGGCCAAGGCCAAGCTGAAGGAAACCGGCGCGCCGCTGGCCGGTGAGCTGTCGGGCCACATCTTCTTTGCCGAGCGCTGGTACGGCTTTGACGACGCGATGTACACGGCCGGTCGCATGCTGGAGATCCTGTCCCGCGCCAAGGACCCGAGCGCCGTGCTGCAGGCCCTGCCCAACAGCTTCAACACGCCCGAGATCAACGTGCCCTGCGCCGAAGGCGAGCACCACGAGGTGGTCAAGCAGCTCAAGGAACTGGTGTCGCTGGCCGACCTGCCGGGCGCTCTGGAGATCAACACCATCGACGGCATGCGCTTCGAATACGCGGACGGCTTCGGCCTGATCCGCCCGTCCAACACCACGCCGGTGCTGGTGCTGCGCTTCGAGGGCCACACGCCAGAGGCGCTGGAGCGCATCCAGCATGACGTGCTGGCGCAGCTCAAGCGCGTGAAGCCGGACGCGCAGTTCGCCGCAGGCCACTAAGGACAGAGCGGCCGCAGAGCCGCCTTATCTACGAAGACAGGGAGAAACGACATGCCAATCATCGGAGGCCTGCACATCCTGATCGCGCTGCTCTGCGCGGTCCATGTCGTGCGAAGCGGCCAGCAGCTCTACTGGCTCTTCATCCTCTTCGCCTTCCCCTTGCTGGGCAGCCTGGTGTACTTCTTCGCCATCTACATGCCTAACTCGCGGCTTGACCACGGCGCCCGCAAGGCCGTGACCGCCGCAGCACGGGCGATGGACCCGGGCCGCGATGTGCGTGAGGCGCGCGTCGTCTACGACGTCTCGCCCTCGGCCCAGAACCAGATGCGTCTGGCCGAGGCGCTGCTGAACGCCGGCGAGGCCAGGGAGTCGGCCGAGTTGTACGAAGGCGCGCTGAAAGGGCCGTTCGCCAGCGACCCCGACCTGCGCTTCGGCGCCGTGCGCGCCTATGTCGAAAGCCAGCGTTTCGACGCGGCCCTGAGCCATCTGCAGGTGCTGAAGGCCGAGCGGCCCGACTACCGGCCCGACCAGATCCTGCTGCTGCTCGCGCGCAGCTTTGCCGGCACCGGCCGGCAGGCCGAGGCGCGCGAGAGCTTCGAGGCGGCGGTGCGCCAGTACGGCAGCTTCGAGGCCCACGCCGAATATTCGATCTGGGCGCTGGCCACGGGCGACGCCGCCACGGCCGCCCGCCTGCAGACCGAGATCGATCGTCAGGTGCAGCTCTGGACGCCCGCAAGCCGGCACCTGAACGAGCCGGTCATGCGCCGCCTGAAGGCCGCGCATGACCTGGCACGTAAGGGTGGCTGATGCCTGAGGGCCTGGCGCTGGCCCTGTACGCGGCACTGTTGCGTCTGCTGACGCCTTTCTACCTGCTGCGACTGTGGCGGCGCGGTGCCAAGGAGGCGCTCTACCGGCAAGCGCTGAGCGAGCGCCTCGGCTTCTCATCTGGCTCGACCGAGCCTGGCCGGCTGTGGATCCACGCCGTGTCGCTCGGCGAGACCCGCGCCGCCAGCGCGTTGATCGCCGCGCTTCGTGCCCGCGAGCCATCGCTCAAAATTCTGCTGACCCATTCGACGGCAACGGGCCGCGAGGCCGGCCATGCCTTGCTGCGCGATGGTGACGCCCAGGCCTGGCTGCCCTACGACACGCCCGGCGCCGTGCGGCGCTTCCTGCGCCACTGGCAACCGAGGCTTGGCGTGCTGATGGAAACCGAGGTCTGGCCCACATTGCAGCGCGAGGCCGAACATGCGCGCGTGCCGATGGTGCTGGCCAATGCGCGGTTGTCCGAGAAGAGCCTGCGCCAGGGGCAACGGTTCGCCGCGCTGATGCGGCCCGCTGCACGACGCATGACGCTGGCGCTCGCACAGACCGAGGCTGATGCGGAGCGCATCCGCGCCATCGGCACGGCGCGTGTCGAAGTCGCCGGCAACCTCAAGTACGACATCGCCGTCGACCCAGCGCTGATCGCACGCGGCCAAGCCTGGGCCGAGCGAGTGAGCCGGCCAGTGCTGATGCTGGCCGTCAGCCGCGAAGGCGAAGAGGCCGCGCTGCTGGCCGAGTGGCTGAAGCGCCCTGCCCCGCGCCCGCTGCTGGCCATCGTGCCGCGCCATCCGCAGCGCTTCGACGAGATCGCCGCGCTCATCGAAGGCGCCGGCTTCAAGCTCGCACGCCGCAGCGCCTGGGCCGACGAACCGCCCGCGCAAGCGCTGCAGGCCGATGTCTGGCTCGGGGACTCGATGCGCGAGATGCCGCTGTACTACGGCCTTGCCAGCGTCGCGCTGCTGGGCGGCAGCTTCGAGCCGCTGGGCGGCCAGAACCTCATCGAGGCTGCCGCCTGCGGCTGCCCGGTGCTGGCCGGGCCGCACACCTTCAACTTCGCCGAGGCCGCCGAACTGGCCCTGGCGGCCGGCGCGGCCGTGCGTTGCCCGTCCCTGGCCGAGGCGGTCATGCGCGGCCTGGCGCTGTGCGCCGACGATGCCGAGCGGCGCGCGATGAGCGCCAACGCCCTCGCCTTCTCCACCGCCCATCGCGGTGCGGCTGCGCGCATGGCGGCCGCGCTGCTGGCGCTGCGAACTATTCCCTGACGAACCGCAGCGTGGCGGCGCCCTGGAACAGCGTCAGCCCCTTCAGGTCGGCATCGAACTCGATCTCCAGCGATGTGACCTTGGCGAAGAAGCGGCGAGGCGCCTTGGCGAACAGCTCGAATTCGCCCTGCCCCGTGGCCTGCGCGAACAGGCGCTGGCCATCGGCACGGATGGTCAGCTTGAACTGCGGGTTCAACGCGTAGACGCCGGTTAGCGGCTGCAACTGCTCGGCCGCGAGCGTGATGCTGGCCTGGCGTGTGGCCGACAGGTCGCGCAGTGGCACGCCGCTGTCGAGGAGGTGCAGGGCCAGGTCGCCCACCGGCACCTGGGCATTGGCCAGCACGACGGTGGCGCTGCGGCGATCTGGGTCCAGCCACAGCGAACTGCTGAAGCCACCCGTGCCGCCGTCGTGGTTGAGCAGCGCGCGGCCGTTCACCGTGGCCATTCCCCAGGCCAGGCCGACGGGACTGTTCGAACCGTCGCCGACCACCCGGCGCTGCAGGCACAGCGCGAATGCCTCGCGCAGCGGGTGCTCGTAGCCGCCCATGGCCGCCTCGGCATAGCGCAGCAGCCCGCGCGCCGAGCCGTGCAGCGCACCGGCCCCGGCAGTCGGGCTCTGGAAATGCCAGGCCGACACGGGCTTGCCTTGCATGTCGTGGCCCTGCAGCAGCGAGGGCCGGCCGAAACCGATGTGCGGCGTCAGCCCGAGCGGCTTTAGCACGCGGTTGGTCAACAGCGTGGCGTAGTCAGTCCCCTGGCGCAACGCGAGCGCATGGCCCATCAGTCCGTAGGCGAGGTTGGAGTATTCGAAGCGGCTGTCGCGCGGGACGCTGGGCTGCCAGTCTTTCAGGAACTGCCGCAGCGTGACCCAGCCGTAGTCGGCATACGGGTCGTCCGGCTTGGCAGGTGCGAAGTTGGGCGGCAGGCGCGGCAAGCCCGAACGGTGCGTGGCCAGGTCCACCCAGCGCAGCGGCTGACCGGTGCTGTCGCGCAGCTTGAGGCCGTCCCGCAAGGCCGCCTCGACCGGATCGTCGAGCTTGAGTTCACCGCGCACGACGGCATCGGCCAGCAGCAACGCCGTGAAGGTCTTGGTGATGGAGCCAATCTCGAAGACGCTGTCGGCGTCGGGGCGAGCGCCGGTCTTCGCTGCACCGGCAAACTGGGTCTTGCCGCCACTCAGCCGGCCGGCGGCCAGCGCGACACCGTCGTCCTTGAGGCGGGCTTCCAGCAGCGTCTGCAACGCGGCGGCCTCGGTCTGGGCCAACGCAGGGATGGTGGCGCTGCCTGCAGCGGCCAGCAGGCAATGACGTCTTGTGATGCGGTCCATGGGGGTCTCCTCCAGGGGCCGCAGCATAACGACGCGGTCAGCCGCCGCTGGGTGTCCAGCCGCCGCCCAGCGCCTTCACAAGCTGCGCCGTCGCCGCCCACTGCGCGCCGCGCAGTTGCGCCAGCGCACGCTCCGTCGCCAGCGGCGTGCGCTCGGCTTCCGTTACGTCGAGGTAGCTGACGGCGCCCTTGTCGTAGCGGCTCCTGGCCACGCTCAATGCCTGGGCAGCCGAGCTCAGCGTGCGGTTCTGCGCGTCCACCGTGGCGGCGCGGCCCTGCAGTTCGGCGAGTGCGTCGTCCACCTCGCGCAGGGCCTGCAGCATGCGGCCGCGGAAGGCGGCGAGCGACTCGTCGACCTGGGCCTTGGCTGAGGCCAGGTTGGCCTTGTTGCGGCCACCCTCGAACAGCGGCAGCGAGATGCTGGGGCCGACGTTGTAGAGACGCGCCGGCGCCGAGATCAGCGAGCCGAGGTCTTCGCTGGAGTAGCCGAAGCTCCCCGTCAGCTTGATGGAAGGGTAGAAGGCCGCCTCGGCAATGCCGACCTGGGCCGTGGCGGCGTGCAACTGGGCCAGGCTCTGGGCGAGGTCGGGACGTCGCTGCAGCAGCTCGGACGGCAGGCCGGCGCGCAGCAGCGGCGGCGCGGCCATGGGCGAGGCCTGCAGCTTCAGCTCGGCGGCAGCCTGGCCGGTCAGCGCGGCGATCTGGTTCAGCAGCAGAGCCTGGCGGCGCGGCAGGTCGGTGACGTCGGCGTCGGCGGCGGCGAGTTCGGCGCGCACCCGTTCCAGGTCTTGCGTGGTGGACGAGCCGGCGTCGAAGCGGGTCTGCGCCACCTTGAACGCGTTCGCGCGGCTGTCGCGCAGGCGTTGCAGCGCAGCGTTTTCGTCGGCCAGCGCGCGCCATTGCCAGTAGGCGTTCGCAACGTCCGCCGTCAGTGCGACGCGGGCGGCAGCGGCGTCCAGCGTGGAGGCGTCGAGCTGGGCTTGCGCCGATTCGCCCTGGCGCTTCACTCGGCCCCACAGGTCCAGCTCCCAGCCGATGCTGGCCGAGAGGCCGAAGGTCTCGCCCTCGAAGGTGACGGGATGGCCATTCAGCACCGGCGTCGTCGTCGCCTTGGCGGAGGTGCGCAGGCCGCCTGCATTGGCGCCGAGGTCGACGCGCGGCAGGTGATCGGCCTTGGTGGCGCCGAAGACGGCGCGGGCACGTTCGATGCGCGCGGCGGCGGCAGCCAGCGTCGGGCTGGCCTGCAGGGCCTGGGCTTCGAGCGCGTTGAGCTGGGCGTCGTTGAACATCAGCCACCAGTCGCGCTGCAGCTCGGCGCCGGCCACGGGGGCTGCCGCGCGGTAGGCGGCGGGCGCATTGGCGGCGGGCGCCTGGTAGTTGGGGCCCAGCGTCGTGCAGGCGGTAAGCGCGGCCGCGCTGACGAGGGTGAGAACAGTCTTGAGTTGGATCATGTCGATCTCCCGATTCAATGTGCGGCTTCGGCGGCGCCGGCGCCGCCGAGCACCTTCTTGCTCATCCAGACGATGGCGACGCAGCTCGCGAGCGCGATGCCGAGGATCAGGAAGGCATCGTTGTAGGCCATGACGAAGCTGTCGCGGCGCACGACGTTGTCCAGCGCCTTGAGGGCCATGTCCTGCGCCGTGGCGAGGTCAAAGCCCTTGGTCGCGAAGTTCTGTGCGAGCTGGTCCAGGCGCAGCTGCGTGGCCGGGTCATAGAGGCTGACGGACTCGCCGATGCGGGCGCTGTGCAGATGCTCGCGGTTGGTCAGCAGCGTGGCCAGCAGCGCGATGCCGACCGAGCCACCAAGGTTGCGCATCATGTTGAACATGCCCGAGGCGCTGGACAGCAGCTGCGGCGGCACGCCGTTCACGGCGAAGTTGGTCAGCGTGATCATGATCAGCGGCTGGCCCAGCGCGCGGACGATCTGCGCGGCAATCAGCTCGGGGCCGGCCGTTTCGGCGCTCATGTGGGTGTTCATGAAGCACGACGCGGCGAACAGCGCCAGGCCGACGCTCATCATCACGCGGTTGTCCAGCTTGGTGGACAGCTTGGCCGCGAAAGGCATGATGAACAGCTGCGGCAGGCCCATCCACATGATGACCAGGCCGATCTGCATCGGCGTGTAGCTGGCGATCTGCCCCAGGTAGAGCGGCAGGATGAAGGCCGAGCCGTACAGGCCCATGCCAGTCGTGAAGGCGATGACGCCGGCGATCAGGAAGCTCGGGCGGCCGAGGATGTGCAGGTCGATGAAGGTGTTCTTGCGGGTCAGGCCGCGCCAGGCCCAGCCGTAGATGCCGCTGACCGCCAGCACGGCGGCCGTGATGATGAAGGGGCTCTGGAACCAGTCCTTGGCATTGCCCTCCTCCAGCATTGCCGTGAGCGACCCCAGGCCGATGGCCATGCAGGCGATGCCGAACCAGTCGACGTCGCGCAGCAGCCGCAGGTTCATCGGCTCTTTCTCAAGGCCGATGCTGACGCCGAGCAGCAGCAGGATGCCGGGCACCCAGTTGATGTAGAAGATGCTGGGCCAGCCGTAGAGCTCGGTCAGATAGCCGCCAATGGTCGGGCCCAGCGTGGGCGCCAGCGTGGCCGTCATGCCGAACAGGGCCAGGCCGATGGGCCGCTTGTTGAGCGGCAGCTTGCGCGTCACCAGCGTCATCGCCATCGGGATCATCACGCCGCCGGTGAAGCCTTGCGCGGCGCGGAAGACGATCATGCTTTCCAGGCTCCAGGCCATGCCGCAGAGCGTGCTGAAGATCAGGAACAGCGCGACGTTGACGACGAGGTAGCGGCGCGTGGAGAACACCATCGACAGGAAGCCCGCCAGCGGGATGACGACGATCTCGGCGACGAGGTAGGCGCTGGAGATCCAGGAGCCCTCTTCCTGCGTGGCTGAGAGCGCGCCGAGGATGTCGCGCAACGACGAGTTGGTGATGGCAATGTCCAGCACGGCCATGAAGGCGCCCAGCAGGCTCGCCAGCACGGCCAGCCAGGTGCGGCCGCTGACCTTCTGGTCGGGCGGCGGGGGGAGGTAGTTTTCGTTGCCCATGGCCTGGGCCTCAGAGTTCGACTTCCACCTGCACCGACAGCCCCGGCACGATGCGCGTGGCGGCCTCGCCCAGTGCCTTCAGGCTCTCAGGCTCAAAGACCACCTTGACGGGCACGCGCTGCACGATCTTGGTGAAATTGCCTGTCGCGTTGTCCGGCGGCAGCAGCGCGAAGCTTGCGCCCGAGGCGGGGGCGAAGCTGTCGACACGCGCCAGCAGTTCCTGGCCGGGAAATGCATCGACGTGCACGTGCACCTTCTGGCCCGGCTTCATCTTCGCGAGCTGGGTCTCCTTGAAGTTGGCGACGATCCAGACCTCGGGCTCGACGATGGCCGCAAGCTGCTGGCCGGCCTGCACGCGCTGGCCCACCTCCACCGTGCGCTTGCCGATGCGGCCGTCGCTCGACGCCTTCAGCTCCACATAGCCAAGCTGGTTCTGCGCGTCCTTCAGCAGCGCCTGGGTCGCGCCCTTCTGCGCATTGGCGGATTGGCGCGCGCTCTCGGCGGCCACGATGGCCTCCCTGGCGGCAGAGGCGCCGGCCTTGCGGGCGGTCAGGTCTGCGCGGGCCACGTCACGCGCGGCCAGCGCTGCATCCAGCTCCTGCTTGCTGGTCGCGCGCAGCTCGGCACCGAACAACGCCTGGCTGCGCTTGGCATCCAGCTCGGTGCGGGCCAGCACGCTTTCGGCCTGGGCGACCTGCGAGTTCGTCACCGCGGCTTGGGCCTTGGCCTGGGCGATCTGCGCGGCACCGGTGGCGATGGCCGCATCGGCCTGGGCGATCTGCGCCTTCAGGCGTTCGATCTGCACGGCGGCGTCGGCCGGGTCCAGGCGCAGGAGCACGTCGCCGGCCTTGACGACCGCGTTGTCCTGCATGTGCATCTCGGTGACGACACCAGCCACACGCGTGGCGACCGGGTGCAGGCGGCCGGCGATGAAGGCGTTCTCGGTCTCCACCAGATGCTGGGCGCGCCACCACATGCGGCCGCCCAGGCCGATGCCGCCAATCAGCAGCAGTGCGCCGAAGAGGATCAGCGGTACGGGCGGGCCCTTCTTGGCGGGCTTGGGCGGGGTGGCGTTTTCTTGCGGTGCGTTCATGACAGTTTTCCTTCTTGTGTTGCTTGTTTTGTCTTGGATCTATCTGGGACTATCTCGGGCTGAGGCGGCCCATGCCGCCCGACTGGAATCGCTGCAGTGCCGCCACCACCTGGCCTTCGTCGCTCATGACGAAGGGCCCGTGGCGCACGACGGGTTCATGAAGCGGCCGGCCGCAGAAACAGGCCAGGCGCAGGGCGTCATCGGCCGCGACGCGGGCGCTCGCGCCCAGCGGCAGGCTGAGGGCGCGGCCGGTGGACAGCGGCAGCTCATCGGTGTGGCCACGGCCGTGGACGACGATGGCAAAGCCCTGCTCTCCTTCGGGCAGCGTGAGGTCGAAGCTCGCGCCGGCGGCGATGTCGACCAGCACCAGTGACGTCGACCAGGGCAGGTCGAGCGCCGTGTCGGCACCAAACACCTGCACCGCCCGCCAACCGTCGCCTGCACGGCGCGGCATCTGCTCGGGTGCCAGCCGCATGACGGTGGGCGCGCGCAGCTTCTGGTCGGCCGGCAGGTTGACGAAGATCTGCAGGCCATGCGCCTCGCGGCCCGGCTCGGCGGGGAATTCGTCATGCATGACGCCACGGCCGGCCAGCGTCCAGTGCAGGCCGCCGGGCGGGATGGCGTGCTCGCCGCCCAGCGAGTCGCGGCTGACCATGCCGGTGGCCGAGTCGTCGAAGAGGTAGGTCACCGCCGAAAAGCCGGCATGCGGGTGCGGCGCGAACGCCGGCTCGCTCATCCGGAAGTGGTCGACCATGATGAAGGGGTCGAGCAGCAGCTGCGGCTCCCGCCAGCCCTCGGCCTGGAAGCCGGCGCCGATGCGCTGTCTTTGGGGCTGGAGAAGGCGGGTGGTTGACATGATGGGCCGGACTGTAGAGAGTTCCATTTATGGCGAACAGCCACAAAACTCAAACGGACCGTTCCGGAAACGAAACGAGACAAAATGAAATCCAAGGCGAAATGAAGATCGACGACCTCCTGCTGCTGGCCCAGGTCCACAAGGCCGAATCGCTCTCCGAGGCGGCCCGCCAGCTGGACCTGCCCAAGGCCACGCTGAGCCGGCGCCTCACGGCGCTGGAGACCTCGGTGGGGGCCCGCCTCTTCGTGCCCGGCGCCAGCCGGTTGACGCTGACGGAGCTGGGCGAGCAACTTGCCGAGCGCGCCGCGCGGCATGACGACGACATCGCCGAGACCCGCCACTGGCTTGCCTCGCGTGAGGCCACGCCGCAGGGGCGGTTGCGCGTCTCGGTGCCGGCGGAGTTCGCGATGCTGGTGCTGGCCGAGAGCTTTGCCCGCTTCGTGCGCCGCTACCCCAAAGTCGAACTGGAAGTCGACACGACGCCGCGCCGGGTCGACCTCTTCAACGAGCCCTACGACGTGGCCGTGCGCATGGGCCCGGTGGACGAGCCCGACCTGATCGCCCGCCAATACATGCTGCTGGAGCGCGGCCTGTACGCCAGCCCGGTCTACCTGCAGGCGCGTCCGGCGCCGCAGACGCCGGCCGATCTGGCCCACCACGATTTCGTCGTGCTGACCCAGGGCAAGGGCATGTACCGGACGCTGCAGAACGGCAAGCAGACCGCCGAGGTACAGCTGCGCGGGCCGCTGGAGGCCAACTCCATCGGCCTGGTGCTGTCACTGACGCGCGCCGGCGGCGGCCTCGGCAGCTTCCCCTTCGGCATGGTGGCGTCCGACGTGGCGGCCGGTACGCTGGTGCCGGTGCTGCCCGAGTGGCGCTACGAGCCGCTGCCCGTCCACCTGCTGACCGCCAGCCGGCGGCTGATGCCGGCCAAGACGCGCGCCTTCATCGACCACCTCTTCGAGACCGTGCCCGAATGGGCCAGGGGGTCTTTGCTCAACCCGCCAGCAAGGCCCTCAATCCCGCTTCGTCCAGCACCGTGATGCCGAGGGCCTGCGCCTTGTCGAGCTTGCTGCCCGCGTCCTCGCCGGCGATGACGTAGTTCGTCTTCTTGGACACGGAGCCGCTGACCTTGCCGCCGGCGTCTTCCACCAGCGCCTGCGCTTCATCGCGGCTCAGCGTCGGGAACTTGCCGGTCAGCACCAGCGTCTTGCCCAGCAGCGGGCGCGGCCGGTCATCGCCCTCGCCTGCGCTTTCCTTCGGGCTCACGCCAGCCGCCAACAACTGCTCGACGACCTCGCGGTTGTGCGGCTGCGCAAAGAAGGTGTGGATGCTCTCCGCGACGATCGGGCCCACGTCGGCCACCTCCAGCAACTGCTCGACGCTGGCATTCATCAGCTTGTCCAGCGTGCCGAAGTGCTTCGCCAGCTCCTTGGCTGTCGTCTCGCCGACCTGGCGGATGCCGAGTGAAAACAGGAAGCGCGCCAGCGTCGGCGCCTTGCTCTTCTCCAGCGCGTCGACGATGTTCTGCGCGCTCTTCTCGGCCATGCGGTCGAGAGCTGCCAACTTGGCCACTCCCAGCTTGTAGAGGCCGGGCAGGCTCAGCACGATGCCGGCGTCGACGAGCTGCTCGACGAGCTTGTCTCCGAGGCCCTCGATGTCCATCGCGCGGCGCCCGGCGAAGTGCAGCATGGCCTGCTTGCGCTGCGCCGGGCAGAACACGCCGCCGGTGCAGCGGTAGTCCATGCCGCCCTTCTCGCGCGCGGCCTCGCTCTTGCAAATGGGGCAGGCGCGCGGCATGCGGAAGTTGGGCACGTAGCTGGCGCGCTCGCCCGGCACGCGGCCCACCACTTCGGGGATCACATCGCCCGCCCGGCGGATGACGACCTTGTCGCCCACCCGCACGCCCTTGCGGCGCATCTCGAACACGTTGTGCAGGGTCGCATTGCTGACCGTCGTGCCGCCCACGAACACCGGATCGAGCCGCGCCACCGGCGTCAGCTTGCCCGTGCGGCCCACCTGCACGTCGATGGCCAGCAATGTCGTCACCTGCTCCTGCGCCGGGTATTTGTGCGCCACGGCCCAGCGCGGTTCGCGGGTCTTGAAGCCGAGCTTGAGCTGCAGCTCGCGGGAGTTGACCTTGTAGACGACGCCGTCGATGTCGAAGGGCAGGCCGTCGCGCGCCTCGGCGACGCGCTGGTGGAAGGCGACAAGGCCGGCGGTTCCGGCGGCCACCACACGCATGTCGCTCACCGGCACGCCGAAGACGGCCAGCGCGTCCAGCAGGCCGGACTGCGTCGGTGGCAGCGCCCAGCCCTGCACCTCGCCGATGCCGTAGGCGTAGAAGCTCAAGGGCTTGTCGCGTGCCTGGCGGGAATCGAGTTGGCGAATGGCGCCCGCGGCCGTGTTGCGCGGGTTCACGAAGGTCCTGTCGCCCTTGGCACGCTGGCGCTCGTTCAGCGCCTCGAAGGCGTCACGGCGCATATAGACCTCGCCGCGCACTTCCAGCACCGGCGGCGCCTGGCCCTTGAGCCGCAACGGAATCTGGCCGATGGTGCGGACGTTGTGCGTGACGTCCTCGCCCGTCTCCCCGTCGCCCCGCGTGGCCGCCTGCACGAGCACGCCGTCCTCGTAGCGCAGGTTGATGGCCAGGCCGTCGAACTTCAGTTCGGCGTTGTAGTCGACAGGCGCGTCGCTCGCCGACAACCCCAGCTCACGGCGCACACGCGCGTCGAAGGCGATGGCGCCGCCCTCGGTCGTGTCGGTCTCCGTCGTGATCGACAGCATGGGCACGACATGGCGCACCGGCGTCAGGCCCGCAAGCACCGCGCCGATGACGCGCTGCGTCGGCGAATCCGGCGTCAGCAGCTCGGGGTGGGCAGCCTCGATGGCCTGAAGCTCGGCGAAGAGCTTGTCGTACTCGGCGTCCGGCAGTTCGGGCGCGTCGAGCACGTAGTAGAGATGGGCGTGGTGGTTGAGTTCGGCGCGCAACTCGGCGGCGCGTTGCTCGACGTCAGTAGCGGGTGCGGCAGTCATGCCGCCATTGTCAACGTCCCTGCCGGTGTCATTCCCGGGCTGCGGGCGCTACTGCAGTGATCATCACCTGGTCGACCCGGTAGCTGTCCACGTCCACCACCTCGAAGCGCCAGCCTTCCCACTCGACGACGTCGGTGCGGCGCGGGATGCGGCGCAGCATCACCATCAGGAAGCCCGCCAGCGTGTCGTAGGTGCCGGCATGCGGCCAGCTCTCGATGCCGAGCGAGCGCTCGACGTCCGGGATCGGCGTGATGCCATCGGCCAGGAAGCTGCCGTCCTCGCGACGCACGATCTGTTCCTCGTCGTGCGGGGCGACGAGGCTGCCCATGACCGTGTTCATCACGTCGTTCAGCGTGATGACGCCCACCACGCGGCTGTACTCGTTGACGACGACGGCGAAGTCTTCATGCGCCTCGCGGAACTGGGTCAGCATCTCGGACAGCGTCAGCCGGTCCGGCACGATCAGCACCTTCTTGACGAGCACGCCGCCGTCTTCGCGCAGCGACAGGCGCTCGCCGCGCAGCACGCGCTGGAACAGGTCGGTCGCGTCCACATAGCCCACCACCTGGTCCACGTCACCGTCGCAGACGAGATAGGTCGAGTGCGGCGTGTCGGCGATGCGGGTGCGGATCAGCGCGTCGTCGTCGTCGCGCGAGAAGAAGACGATGCGCTCGCGCTCGGTCATCACGGTCTCGACGGTGCGCGTGTCCAGCTCGAAGACGTTGGCGATGACCTGCTGCTCTTCATCGGCGACGACGCCGGCCTGGTAACCCGCCTCAGTGAGGGCCAGGATGTCGCGGTAGCTGATGGTCTCGTCGCGCTTGGCCGGCAGGCCCAGCAGGCGGATCAGGCCTTCGGTGATGGCGCTGAACGCCCAGGCCAGCGGCCTGAGCAGGCGGCACAGCAGCAGCATGGGGCCGACCAGCGCCATGGCGACGCGCTCGGGCTCATTCATCGACAGGCGCTTGGGCACCAGATCGGCCAGCACGATGAACAGCGACGTGATGCTGATGAAGGAGGCCGCAAAGCCCAGCGTGGCCGCCATCTCGGGCGCCGCCACGAGTCGGAACAGGCCCTCGAAATGAGGCGTGAACGCGCCCTCGCCGACGATGCCGGCCAGGATGGCGACGGTGTTGACGCCGATCTGCACGACGGTGAAGTAGTCGCCCGAGTGCTCCTGCACGGCCAGCACCCTGGCGGCCCGCGCGTCGCCGCCGTCGGCGCGCTGCTGCAGGTTGAGCCGGCGCGATGCGGCCAGCGACAGCTCGGCCATCGAGAAGAAGGCGCTGGCGGCGATGAGGAGGGCAATCAGCAGCAGGCTGAAGCTCAAGAGCGCTCCGGCGGGAAGGGGCCGTCAGTTTAGCGGCGCCCTACCCCGCGATGCGCTTACCTGCGGTCGCCGGCGAGCTCAGGCGCGCGGGCGGCCCTCGTAGGCGGCGCGCACCTTGCGCGCGTAGTCGCGCATGCCTGGCGATTGCTGGCGGGCCACTTCACGCACCTGGCGCACATAGTCCAGCGCCGCGACGCTGTCAGCCGGCGGTATGAATGGCGCCTGGCCCACGCCTTGCTCCGGCAGCCAGTGCAGGCCGGCCAGGATGTAGAACCAGTTGTGCGCCCCGAACAGCGACAGCCGGTGCCGCATGTCGGTCGGCGACGGCGCCTTCACCTCCCACAGTTGCAGGTCCGCAACCAGCGAGGGCGGCAGTGCCACTTCTTCGGTGATGTGGCGCCAGAAGCCGCTGTCCCGCCGCTGGGAGAGCACGTAATGCAGCAGCACGAAGTCGCGCAGCTCGTCGTAAACCGTGCTCATCAATTGATTGACGCGGCTGCGGCAGATCTCAAGCCCGCTGGCGTTGGGCAGGTGATCGACGAACAGCTGAAGCGCGTACTCGATCAGGTAGATGGCGGTCGATTCCAGCGGCTCGATGAAGCCGCCGGCCAGGCCCAGCGCCATGCAGTTGCCTTCCCAGCTGCGCACGTGGCGGCCGACGCGCATCTTCAGCAGGCGCGGCTCGGCCAGCGCTTGGCGGTTCCCGATCTGGCGCTTCAACGTCGCCACGGCCTCGTCGTCGCTGCAGTGCGCGGAGGAATAGACATAGCCCGAACCCGTGCGTGACTGCAGGTCGATTTCCCACGTCCAGCCTGCGGGCTGAGCCGTCGCGGTGGTGTAGGTGCGCAGCGGACCCTGCGCGTCGGCATAGGCCCACGGCATGGCCACCGCGCGGTCGCAAGGGAGCTGCTCGGCATAGGAATGCCAGGGCACGCCCAGGGTCTTGCCGAGCAGCAGCGCATGAAAACCGCTGCAGTCGAAGAAGAAGTCGCCTTCCAGGCGCGTGCCGTCGGCCAGGCCGAGGCTGGCAATGCCGGCGTCGCAGCGCTGCACGTCGACGACCTCGCCGACGAGATGCTCGACGCCGCGCGAGACGGCGGTGTCGCGCAGCAGCGCCGCCAGCTTGACCGCGTCCAGGTGATAGGCGTAGGTGAGCGGCGCCTGGTAGTCGGGCGACTGCATGGTCTTGGGCGACAGCAGGTCGTCCATCAATGCCGTCTGCGCAACGCATGCGTCGGCCATGGCGGGCACAGGCGCGCCGCGCTGCTTAAGGGCGAGCCAGTGCATCGACAGCGGGAAGCCGTTGAACGGCCCGGGCGCTTCGAAGGGATGGTCATAACGGTCGGCCTCGGCGGAGCCGCCCTCGCGCCAGCCGGCAAAGCGGATGCCGTTCTTCAGCGTTGCGTCTGCATTGGCGAACAAAGCCGCCTCGGGGATGCCTAAAGCGGCGAGCGTGCTGCGCAGCGTGGGCACGGTGGCCTCACCGACGCCGATGGTGCCGATGTCGCGCGACTCGACCAGGCGGATGCGCACGCCCGCGGCAGGGTTGGATGCCATGGTGCGTTGCAGGTAGCACGCTGCCAGCCAGCCGGCGGTGCCGCCCCCGACGATGACGATGTTGCGGATCGGGTGCATGGTGTCCTTGGCGGAACGAGATTCAGTGGGTGGCTGCCGCAGGCGGATTGACGAACAGGCGCTGCGTCAGACGCGCAGTGTCCATCGTGTGGTTGGCCTGCACGTCGCGCATGTCGATCGAATGGAAGGCATTGCCGGGGTACATCACGAGGCGGTTGTAACGGCCGGCAATGGTGTGCAGCCGCTGCCAGATGCCGTCCTGCTCCACCGCGTAGCCGGCCGGCTGCGTGGCCTCACCATGCTCGCGCAGCCATTCGCCGTATGCGGCCATCTCCGCCGCGTCGCGCAGCATGGCCTTGCCTGTGGGCAGGTGGCGAAACAGGCAGGTGCCGATCTCGAGCTGCGGGCTGAGGTAGATGACGCCCGCCACCAGCAACCCGTCGATGTGCGGATGCTTCTGGTTGGCCAGCATCTCGGACGCTGGCGTCGTGACGATGGAGAAGTCCGAGCTGAAGTGCTCGGGCAACAGCCCCGGCGTGCCCAGTGCGGCCAGAAGTTTGCCGAGCTGCTCGTACAGCGGTTGCAGCGCCTGCGCCGGGATCTTGCTGTGCAGCCCGGGGTAGTAGGCCAGCGAGCTGTCGAAGCTGCCGTGCAGCGCCAGTTGCCGCACGGCGTCGGGGTCTTCGTAGAACTGGTCGACGACCAGGACCGGGCAGTCTTCAGAAACCGACTCGATCCGCAGCTGCGCTGCGGGGTTGAGGCGGAAGACCCGGTCGAGTGCGGTCACGACGTCTTGCGGCGGCGGCGGGTGAAGGCGGCGCCGGTGACGGCCGCCGTGGCCAGCAAGGCAATGCCCGCAGGTTCCGGCACGCTGTTGGGCTCGACCTGCACATTCAGCGTGGCGGACAGCAGACGGAACTGGCCCGCCGTCGCGGCGACGTTGAAGCTGAGGATCGAGTCCTGCGCCAGGTCGGCCAGCGCCAGACCATCCAGACCGACATTGACGGAGAGCTCGCCATAGACGGCTTCATACACGTCGCGCTGGCGGTTGTAGTAGACGTAGTTGTTCAGGCCGCCAGTCTGGCCTTCGTAGTTCCAGCCGCCGTAGCCGGTGGCCCAGTTCGACGTCTGGTCAGCGGTGTCGCTGGCCTGCGTGCCGCCGGCGGTCACGCGCATCGTGTCGGCCACTGTGTCGCGGTGGATCACGTCGATGTCGCGGCCGATCGAGGTGTTGGAACCGTACACCGGGTAATAGCTGCAGTAGCCGCCACCCCACGAGGAGTAATAGCAACCGCCCGAGTAATAGGCGACGTAGGTGGAGTAGCCGAGCTGTTGAGAGTTGCCATAGAACGTGTTGGTCGAACCGTACGACGCATCGGAGACGCCGTACACGATCAAGCTGCCCGACAGCGTGTTGCCGCCCGACACACCCGCCTGCGCCAGCGCAGCGCTGAGGTCGAACTGGAAGTTCTGTGCACCGCCGTTGAGCACCTGCCCCAGGTTGACCGTTTGGGAAACCAGCACAGGCGAAGCCTGTGCCGAGATCGCCGAGCCCAGTGCCAGCACAGTGGCCGAAAGTTTCAAGATCGTCATGATGTTCCTCGCTCCGATATCCCTAGTTCTAGGGGATTAAGTTTCGGGGCGAGGCTGGCCGGAATGGCGGTCAAAACCCCCAAAACGCGGGGGCGTGGCGCCCTTCCGGCGCGTCAGCGCGGGCTCATGCGTGACTTAGTTCGCAGGCGGAAATCAGCTGAACAAGCGGCGTGCTGCAGGTGAGCCAGCCGCCAGGTCGCGCTCGGCCAGCGCTTCATAGAGTTTCTTCAATTCGACGTCGATGGCGGCGAAGGCGTGAAGGCCCAACACCTGGCCGCGGTCGTCGCAGACCTCCGCCTCCAGGTCGCGGGCCAGCGAGCGGGCGGCCTCCTGCCAGGCGGCAAAGGGCTCTGCTTCAGCCGGCGTCTGCGGCACGTCCAGCGCCAGTGTCAGCTCGCGCAGCGACTGCGCCTCGGGGTCTTCGGCCAGTGCGGCCTGGGCGTCGAACTGCAGCGTCAGCAGCGGCGGCGCGCCCTCTTCGGCCGCGGGCATCACGAGTCGCCCCGGCAGCGCACCGGCGACGAAGCCGTGCCGGCCCGCGGCCTGCTGCACGAAGCCTGGCGTCCAGGCCGCACCCTTGGCGCGCAGCAGCAGGGCGAGCTGGGCGTCGTGGCTGGCAGCGAACTGGTCCAGTTCGCGGGCGCGGGCCACCACGTCCAGCATGTCCGGGAACTGCACGAAGCCGCCCACGCCGTCGGCAAAGGCCTGGATCTTCTGCACGAACTCGGAGTACTCGATCTCGTTGAGCGCGCCGCTGCGGTTGGCCATCTTCAGGCCGGCCTGGAACTCGCTGTAGCGCTGGCCCGGCTCTGGCAGTTCCCAGTCGCCGCTCTGAGCGTTCAGGCCTTCGATCTGCAGCGGCTTGGTGCCGGCGCGGCGGCTGCCGGGCTGGTGCTGCAGGGCCAGCTCACCGGAGACGGGCTGCTCGACGGTGATGGTCGAGATCGCGTCGATCAGCGCGTCGATGCGTGCCGACTGCCGGCGCAGCGGGCGGGCCACGGCGGGCAGCGTCGCGTCCAACGGGTCGGCCGCCACGGCGGCTTCGTCGCCGAGCGCGGGCGGGGGACCATCGAAATGCGGCTCCTCCAGCGGCGGCACGGCGCGTTTGGGGCCGGCCTTGCGCGCCGTCCAGGCGCCGTGGACGATGACGGCGATCAGGATCAGGCCGCCAAGGATGGCCAGGAGGCTGGTCAGGGTGATGTTCATGCGTCCGCCATGGCCAGGGCCTTGTCCATATCCACCGCGACGATGCGCGAAACGCCCTGCTCCTGCATCGTCACCCCAATCAGTTGTTCGGCCATTTCCATCGCAATCTTGTTGTGCGAGATGAAGAGGAATTGCGTGACGCGGCTCATCTGCGTCACCAGCTTGGCGTAACGCTCGGTGTTGGCGTCGTCCAGCGGCGCGTCCACTTCGTCCAGCAGGCAGAAGGGTGCGGGGTTGAGCTGGAAGATCGCGAACACCAGCGCAATCGCCGTCAGCGCCTTCTCGCCGCCCGATAGCAGGTGGATGCTGCTGTTCTTCTTGCCCGGCGGCTGGGCCATGACCTGCACGCCGGCGTCCAGGATCTCGTCGCCCGTCATCACCAGCCGCGCCTCACCGCCACCGAACAGCTCCGGGAACATGCGGCCGAAATGGTCGTTGACCTGGTTGAAGGTGGCGCCCAGCAGGTCGCGGGTCTCGAGGTCGATCTTGTGGATGGCGTCTTCCAGCGTGGCGATGGCCGAGTTCAGGTCGGCGCACTGCGAGTCCAGGAAGGTCTTGCGTTCGCGGGCGGTGGTCAGCTCGTCGAGTGCGGCCAGGTTGACGGCGCCGAGGGCGGCGATCTCGCGGTTGATGCGGTCGATCTCGCTCTGCAGGCCGTGGAGCTTGACGCCGTTCTCCTCGACCGACTTCGCCAGCGCTTCGAGGTCGACGGCGGCCGCTTCGAGCTGCTCGCGGTATTGCGCACCGCCGAGCTGGGCGGCCTGCTCCTCGAGCTGCAGCTTGGTGATGGCCTCGCGCAGCGGGTCCAGGCTGCGCTCGAAACCCATGCGCTGCTCATCGGCCTTGCGCAGGCGCAGCGACAGGTCGTCGTAGTTCGCACGCACTGCCGCTAGAGCCTGTTCGCGTTCGAGCTTGAGGGCCAGAGCGTCCTGCAGGCCGGTCTGGGCCGCCACGTCGTTGAAGCCGTCCAGCTCGGTCTGCAGGCTGGCGGCGGAGGTGGCAACCGTGGCGATCTGCGCCTGCGCGGTCTCGATGCCGCGCTGCAGCTCACCACGGCGGGCGGCCAGCGTCTGCGTGGCAAAGCGCGCTTCCTGGGCGCGGCGCTCCAGCCCGCGCAGCTGCTCGCGGGCATCGGCCAGCTTGCGTTCGGCGGCGATGGTGCCGTCTTCCAGTTCGGCATGGCGCTGCTGGGCGTCGCCGAGCTGGATGTCCAGCTCTTCGAAGCGCGCCTCTCCCACCGCGCGGCGCTCCTGCAGGCCCTCCTGCTGGGCAGCGATCTCGGCCAGCTCGGCGTCCAGCGCGCTTCGGCGCTGCTGGCTGGCCTCGGCCTGCTGGCTCAGGCGCAGCAGCTCGACGTGGATCTGGTGGGCGCGCGTCTGCGCCTCGCTGGCCTCGCGGCGCAGCGTCGCGAGGCGGCCGTTGGCGTCGTTGAATTGGTGCTCGATGCGGCTCAGCGTGATGCGGGCTTCATCGGCAATCAGGTTCTGCGCGCGCTGCCCGGTGGTCAGTTGCTCGATTTCCTGGGCGCGAGCCAGCAGGCCGGCCTGTTCGGAGTCAGGCGCGTAAAACGTCACCGAGAACTGGCCGACCGCATGACCGGCCGGCGTCAGGATCAGCTCGCCATGCGTGAGCTTGCCGCGCGCGGCCAGCGCTTCGTCCAGCGTCGGCGCGGTGTAGACGCCTTCGAGCCAGTCGTTCAGCAGCGCGCCGAGGCCGGCGTCGTTCAGGCGCAGCAGCTCGCTGAGCTTGGGCAGCGTCTCGTGCGTGTTGGTGATCGATCCCGTCGGCGTCGAATAGAAAGTCAGCTTCGCGGGCGGCGCATCGGCCTCGAAGGCCCGCACCGTGTCCAGCCGGCCGACGCTGAGCGCGCCCATGCGCTCGCGCAGCGCAGCCTCCAGCGCGTTCTCCCAGCCGTGTTCGATGTGCAGCCGGGTCCACAGGCCTTGCAGGCCATCGAGGCCATGCTTGGCCAGCCACGGCTTGAGCTTGCCCTCGGTTTGCACCTTTTCCTGCAGCGCCTTCAGCGCTTCCAGGCGGGCGGTCAGGTCCGACTGCCTGGCAAGCTGCGCGTTCGCGTCCTGCTGCGCGTTGCGGCGCTGTTCCTCCAGTTGCGGCAGCTGCTCGGCCAGCTCCTGCAGGCGCCCGTCGGACAGCTCGCGCGCCTCGTCGGCCGCAGCGGCGCGTTCGCGCACTTGCTCCAAGGCCTCGTGATCCGGCGCACCGAGTGCACGGGACTCGGCCGTCAGCCGGTCCTCACGCTGGCGCAGCGCCCTTGCCTGCTCGTCCACGCTGCGGCTCTCGGCCGCCAGCACCTGGATCTGCTGTTGCACCTGCGTCACCAGCGTGCGCTGCTCGTTGGCGCGGGCCTGAGCGGCGCGCACGGCGTCTTCGGCCTGCGGCAGCTGAGCCTGCTGTTCCTCGGCCTGGGCGGCCAGGATCTCGCTCTGTTCGTCGGCCCCGGCAATCTGCTCGGCGATGCCTTCCAGCTCAGCGGCAGACTGCTCCGCGCGCTCGCGCCATTGCTGGTCCTGCGCGTGAAGCTCGGCCAGGCGCGCCTGGGCCCGGTTGCGGCTCTCGACGACGAAGCGGATGCGCTCCTCCAGCCGGCTCACTTCCAGCTGCGCCTCGGCATAACGGCCCTGTGAAGCGTGCAGCTCGTCGCCGGCGGCGTAGTGCGACTGACGCACCTCTTCCAAGGTCGCCTCGACGGCGCGCAGTTCGGCCGTGCGGGATTCGAGTGCGTTGAGGGCTGAAGCATGCGCCGTCTTCACGCGCGTCGCCTCATTGCCGGCGTCGCGCGCCTTCAGGAACCACAGCTGGTGCAGCTTCAGCGTGCCGGCGTCCTGGAGGCTGCGGTAGCTGGCTGCCACCTCGGCCTGGCGTTCCAGCTTTTCCAGGTTGGCGTTCAGCTCGCGCAGGATGTCGTCGACGCGGGTCAGGTTCTCGCGCGTGTCCTTGAGCCGGTTCTCGGTCTCGCGGCGGCGTTCCTTGTACTTGGACACGCCGGCCGCTTCTTCCAGGAACAGGCGCAGCTCCTCGGGCTTGCTCTCGATGATGCGCGAGATCGTGCCCTGGCCAATGATGGCGTAGGCGCGTGGCCCCAGGCCCGTGCCGAGGAAGACGTCCTGCACGTCGCGGCGACGCACCGGCTGGTTGTTGATGAAGTAGCTGCTGGTGCCGTCGCGCGTCAGCACGCGCTTGACGGCGATCTCGGTGAACTGGTTCCACGGCCCACCGGCGCGGGCGGACTGGTTGTCGAAGACCAGCTCCACGCTGGCTCGCCCCGCCGGCTTGCGATTGCCGCTGCCATTGAAGATGACGTCCTGCATGGACTCGCCGCGCAGCTCGCTGGCCTTGCTCTCGCCCAGCACCCAGCGCACCGCGTCCATGATGTTGGACTTGCCGCAGCCGTTCGGACCCACCACGCCGACGAGCTGCCCGGGCAGCTGGAAGGTGGTGGGTTCGGCAAAGGACTTGAAGCCGGCGAGCTTGATCGAATTCAGCCGCATGGAGGAAGGTTCGTAAGCCCTTGATTTGGCTAAAGAAAAGCGCCTTTGACGGGCGCTTCGATGGGGCCGGATGATAGCATTCGCCCCCTCTCAGATTGACCCCGCACCATGGCCACCAAGAAGTCCGCCACCCCCGCCGCCAAGAACAACAAGCCCAAGATGCGCGAGGTGCCGCCGAATCCGCCGAGCAAGCCCAGCAAGGACATCCTGGTCTTTCCGAACCCGAATCCCGAGCGCGACTACGTCATCCAGTTCCAGGTGCCCGAGTTCACCTGTCACTGCCCGTTGACCGGCCAGCCCGATTTCGCCCACTTCACCATCGACATGATTGCCGACGAGCTCTGCGTGGAGCTCAAGAGCCTGAAGATGTATTTCTGGAGCTACCGCGACGAGGGCTCCTTCCACGAGAAGGTCACCAACAAGATCCTCGACGACATCGTCGCCGTGACCGACCCGCGCTTCATCCGCATCACGGCCAAGTGGTATGTGCGCGGCGGCATCTACACCAACGTCGTGGCCGAGCACCGCAAGGCCGGCTGGGCGCCCGCGCCGCGCGTGGACCTGCCGGCGCATGGCTTCGAGTCGGGGATGCTCGGTTAATCAGCGCTTCATGACGGGGTTGCGAAGCCAAGCCTCCTGGTTTTCGTCCAGAAGGCGGCCTGTGTTCATCGCCGTCAGATAGCGCTTGAGCATCGCGTCGAACTCCGGCAGCCGGCCCAGGCAGGCGCTGCGCCGCGACCAGCCGACATAGTTCAGCGCCTCGGCGACAAAGGGCTTGAGCACGCGGTAGCGCGCTTCGTTTCCCGTCGAGATCAGGTGCGCCAGCGCCGGGTAATGCGGCGAGATGAAGTAGTCGATGCGCCCGGCGTCGAGCTTCAGGAAGTTTTGCTTGATGCCCGGCCCGGCCTCGACGCTGAGCTCGGCTTCGATGAACTCGTCCAGTCCGGCACCAAAGCGCGTGCCATGCGTGACGCCGCCGCGCAGGCCTCGCAGGTCTTCGCGCTTGGTGAACTTCAGGTTCTGCCCGGCGCGCACGAAGACCGAGCTCGGGTTGGAGAAGATGGGCGTGTCGGTGTAGGCGAGGTACAGCTCGCGATCGGGTTTGCGCTTGAGCTCGGTGATGATGTCCACGTCGCCCATCCGGGCCGTCTGCAGCACGCGAACGAAAGGGCCGACATAGCGCAGCTCATAGGGCAGCTTCATGGCCTGCAGCACCGCCAGCACGACGTCGACGCTGGCGCCGCGCAGCGTCTGGCCGTCGTACCACGCATAGGGCGGGTACTCCGGGTCGGCGGTAACGACCACCCGGGTACAGACGGCCTGCGCCGTGACGGCAGCACTCGCGGCAAGCCCGCAAATGGTCAGCCAAACGCGTTTCATGTTCTTGCCTCCCCAGGCACCGGCCGCATGGTCGACCCCAACGACCACCCTATCATCCCCGCATGAGTTTTTCCGTCAATCCGCGCCTGGACAGGCTCCAGCCCTACCCCTTCGAACGCCTGCGCGAACTGACCGCCGGCATAACGCCCAACCCGTCTCTGGCGCCGATCTCGCTGGGCATCGGCGAACCCCGCCACGCGGCACCTGCCTTGATCGCGGAAGCCATCAACGGTGCGATGAAGAGCCTGGCCGTCTACCCCGCCACGGCCGGTACCCCCGTGCTGCGCGAGGCCATCGCCGCCTGGATCTCGCGCCGCTACGGCCTGACGCTGAACCCGGTGACGCAAGTCCTGCCCGTCAACGGTTCGCGCGAGGCGCTGTTCGCCATCGCGCAAACGGTGGTGGATGCCAGCCGCCCCGGCGCCACGGTTGTCTGCCCCAACCCCTTCTATCAAATTTACGAAGGCGCGGCGCTGCTGGCCGGCGCCGAGGTCGTCTTTGCCAACTCCGACCCGGCGCGCAACTTCGCCGTCGACTGGAGCCAGATCGATGACGCCACCTGGGCCAGGACGCAGCTGCTCTACGTCTGCTCGCCGGGCAACCCCAGCGGCGCGGTGATGCCGCTGTCCGAGTGGCAGGCGCTGTTCGAGCTGAGCGACCGCCACGGCTTTGTCATCGCGTCGGACGAGTGCTATTCGGAGATCTACTTCCGCGACGAAGCACCGTTGGGCGGGCTGGAAGCCGCCGCCAGGCTGGGCAGGCACGACTTCAAGAATCTCATCTCGTTCACGTCGCTGTCCAAGCGCTCCAACGTGCCCGGCTTGCGCTCGGGCTTCGTGGCCGGCGACGCGGCGCTGCTGAAGAAGTTCCTGCTCTACCGCACCTACCACGGCAGCGCCATGAACCCCATCGTGCAGGCCGCCAGCCTCGCCGCCTGGAGCGACGAGGCGCACGTCATCGAGAACCGCGCGCGCTATCGCCGAAAGTTCGCCGAGGTCACGCCGTTGTTGGCCGAGGTGCTGGACGTCGCCCTGCCCGACGCCGGCTTCTACCTTTGGGCCGCTGTCCCCGGCGGCGACGACATCGCCTTCGCCCAAGGCCTGCTCGCTCAATACAATCTCGTCGTCCTGCCGGGCAGCCTGCTGGCCCGCACCGCCCACGGCAACAACCCCGGCGCCGGGCGCATCCGCCTGGCTCTGGTCGCCGACGAGGCCGAATGCCTCGAAGCCGCCCGCCGCATCGTTTCCTTTACGAAATCCCGCTGATGAACACCGCCGAACTGCAAAGCCTGATCGACCTCGCCTGGGACAACCGCGCCTCGCTCGACCCCGTCAACGCCCCCGAGTTGCGCCAGGCTGTCGACCATGTCATCGCCGAACTGGATGCCGGCCGCCTGCGCGTGGCCACCCGCGAAAGCGTCGGCCAGTGGACGGTGCACCAGTGGATCAAGAAGGCCGTGCTGCTGTCGTTCCGACTGAACGACAACCGCATGATGGGCGACAAGGACCTGACCTTCTTCGACAAGGTGCCCACCAAGTACGCCGGCTGGAGCACCGAACAGCTGCGCGCCAGCGGCGTTCGTGTCGTGCCGCCGGCCGTCGCCCGCCGCGGCAGCTTCCAGGCCAAGAACGTCGTGCTGATGCCCAGCTACGTGAACATCGGCGCCTACGTCGACGAAGGCGCCATGGTCGACACCTGGGCCACCGTCGGCTCCTGTGCGCAGATCGGCAAGAACGTGCACCTGAGCGGCGGCGTCGGCATCGGCGGCGTGCTGGAGCCGCTGCAGGCCAACCCGACCATCATCGAAGACAACTGCTTCGTCGGCGCCCGCTCCGAGGTCGTCGAAGGCGTCATCGTCGAAGAGAACTCGGTGATCTCGATGGGCGTCTACATCGGCCAGAGCACGCCGATCTACGACCGTGCGACCGACACCGTCAGCTACGGCCGCATCCCGGCCGGCTCCGTCGTCATCTCGGGCTCGCTGCCCAAGGACGGTGGCCGCTACAGCCTGTACGCGGCCATCATCGTCAAGCGGGTCGATGCGCAAACGCGCTCCAAGACCAGCATCAACGAATTGCTGCGCGCCTGATCATGAGCAGCCCCAGCGCCGGCAACATGGAGCGCATCCTTCGGCTGATGGCCGACAAGGGTGCTTCGGACTGCTACCTGTCGGCCAATATGCCGGTGCTGATCCGCATCAACGGGCAGACCGTGCAGCTGTCCGACCAGCTGCTGACGCCACCGCAGCCGCGCCAGCTCATCGCCGAGGTCATCGACCCCGGCAGCATGGCCGAGCTGGACAACACGGGCGAGCTGAACATGGCCGTGTCGGTGCGCGGCGTCGGCAGCTTCCGGCTGTCGGGCTTTCGCCAGCGCGGCTCCATCGCCGGCGTGTTTCGCCACATCCCGCATGACATCCCGACGCTGGAGAGCCTGCAGCTGCCGCCCGTGCTGGGCGGCATGATCAAGGAGAAGCGCGGCCTCATCCTGATGGTGGGCGCCACCGGCACCGGCAAGAGCACGACGCTCGCGTCCATGCTGGAGATGCGCAACCAGACCATGACGGGGCACATCCTCACCATCGAGGACCCGATCGAATACCTGTTCAGCAACAAGCGCTCGGTCGTCAACCAGCGCGAGATCGGCCGCGACACGGCCTCGCTGCAGATCGCGCTGAAGAACGCACTGCGCCAGGCGCCGGACTGCATCCTGATCGGCGAGATCCGCGACCGCGACACGATGACGGCGGCCATCAGCTATGCACTGTCGGGCCACCTCGTGCTGGCCACGCTGCACGGCAACAACACCTACCACGCGCTGAACCGCATCCTGTCCTTTTACACGCCGGAGTCCCGCCCCGCTCTGCTGAACGACCTGGCGGCCGGCCTGAAGGCCGTCATTTCGCAGCGCCTCGTGCGCGCCACCGCGGGCGGCCGCGTGCCGGTCATCGAGATCCTGCTGAACACCAAGCTGGTGTCGGAGCTGATCGAGAACAGTGACTTCGCCGGCGTCAAGGAGGCGATGGAGAAGTCCATCGCCGAGGGTTCGCAGACCTACGAAGAACACTTCGCAAAGCTCATCACCGACGGCACCATCACCCGCGAGGAAGGCCTGGCCTTTGCCGACTCGCCGACCAACCTGCTCTGGCGGCTGCAGAACGAGGCGCCGGGCGCCCGCCTGTCGACCGCGCCGCGCAAGGAAGAGAAGGCTGGCGACGAAGCCAGCTTCACCGAAATCACCCTGGACGTCCGCGGCTCTTGAAACTGATTACCTGCATAGAAACCCAAGCTGCCCGCCTTGACCAGGCGGGTTTGTTTTTTGGCCATGGCACGACGAACGCGTTCGACGAAGCCGCGTGGCTCGCGCTGTGGCGCCTGGGCCTGCCCGTGGACGCGCTGGACGAGCATGAAGAGCGCGAGCTGACCGACGCCGAGCAGGCGGCCATCGCGGCCCTGCTCGACGAGCGCATCTCGACCCGCAAGCCCGCCGCCTACCTGACCGGCGAGGCCTGGCTGCAAGGCGTGCCCTTCACCATCGACGAGCGCGCCATCGTGCCGCGCAGCTTCATCGCCGAGCTGATCGCCGACGCCAGCATCGACCCCTGGCTGCATCCGACCAGCCGTCGCGTGCTGGATCTGTGCACCGGTAACGGTAGCCTGGCCGTGCTGGCGGCGCTGGCCTGGCCCGACGTCGAAGTGGATGCGTTGGATATCGACATCAACGCGCTCGCCGTCGCCAAGCTCAATGTCGAGCGCCACGATATGGCGCTGCGCATCCGCCTGCTGCAAGGCGACGGTCTGGCCGCCGCCGTCAGCCAGAACACCGGACCCTACGACTTGATTCTCTGCAACCCGCCCTACGTGAACAGCACCAGCATGGCCGCCCTGCCCGCCGAATACCGCGCCGAACCCGAACTGGCGCTGGCCGGCGGGTCGGACGGCATGGACTTCATCCGCGAGCTGCTGCGCGCCGCGCCCGCTGCCTTGACCGACGACGGCGTGCTTGTGCTGGAGATTGGCAACGAGCGCGAGAACTTCGAGGCCGCCTTTCCGACGCTTGAGACCGTCTGGCTGGAAACCTCCTCCGGCGCCGACCAGGTGCTGCTGCTGACCAAGGAAGCCCTGCAATGATCACGCTGCGCGATATCACGCTGCGCCGCGGCGTCAAGGTGGTGCTGGACAACGCGTCCGCCACGCTGCAACCCGGCGAAAAGATCGGCCTTGTCGGTCGCAACGGCGCCGGCAAGTCCAGCCTGTTTGCGCTGCTGACCCACCGCCTGGGCAACGACAAGGGCGAGGTCGAGGTGCCCAAGCACTGGCGCCGTTCCGAGGTCGCCCAGAACATGCCCGAGACGGACGACGGCGCGACCGACTACGTGCTGGAGGGCGACCTGCCGCTGGTGGCCGCCCGCGCCGCGCTCGAAGCGGCGGAGGCCGCCAACGATGGCCACGCGATGGCTGACGCGCATGCGCTTCTGGCCGACGTCGGCGCCTTCGACGCCCGCTCGCGCGCCCAGGCGTTGCTGATGGGCCTGGGCTTCAAGAGCGAGCAGCTCGACGCCCCGGTCAACAGCTTCTCCGGCGGCTGGCGCATGCGCCTGCAGCTGGCCCGCGCGCTGATGTGCCCGGCCGAGCTGATGCTGCTGGACGAGCCCACCAACCACTTGGACCTGGACGCCCTCGTTTGGCTGGAAGCCTGGCTGGCGCGCTACGACGGCACGCTGATCATCATCAGCCACGACCGCGAATTCCTCGACGCCATCACCAAGGTCACGCTGCATCTGGACGAAGGCAAGCTGGTGCGCTACGGCGGCAACTACACCAGCTTCGAGACCCAGCGCGCCGAGCGCATGGTGCTTCAGCAGGCGGCCTTCTCCAAGCAGCAGGAGCGCGTGGCCCACCTGCAGAAGTTCATCGACCGCTTCAAGGCCAAGGCCAGCAAAGCCAAGCAGGCGCAGAGCCGCGTGAAGGCGCTGGAGCGCATGGAGCGCCTCGCGCCCGTACTCGCCTCGGCCGACTTCAATTTCGAGTTCCGCGAGCCGCTCAATCTGCCCAACCCGATGCTGATGTTCGACGAGATGTCGGCCGGTTATGGCACGACCACCATCGTGCGCAACATCGACCGCTCCGTGCTGGCCGGCCAGCGCATCGGCATCCTGGGCGCCAACGGCCAGGGCAAGTCGACGTTGGTGAAGACGATTGCCGGTACGCAACCTGCACTCGCCGGCAGGCTGACGCAGGGCAAGGGCCTGTCCATCGGCTACTTCGCCCAGCAGGAGCTGGACGTGCTGCGGCTGGACGAAGGCCCGCTGGAGCACATGGTGCGGCTGGCCCGCGAGGTTGGCCCGGCCGGCCGCGAGCAGGAGTTGCGCGACTTCCTCGGGCAGTTCCGCTTCACCGGCGACATGGTTAACCAGCAGGTTGGCAGCCTGTCCGGCGGCGAGAAGGCCCGCCTCGTATTGGCCATGCTCGTGTGGCAGCGCCCCAACCTGCTGCTGCTGGACGAGCCCACCAACCACCTGGACCTGAACACGCGAGAGGCGCTGTCGATGGCGCTCAACGAGTTCGAGGGCACGGTCATGCTGGTCAGCCACGACCGCGCGTTGCTGCGCGAGGTCTGCGACGAGTTCTGGCTGGTGGCCGACGGCGTCGTCAAGCCCTTCGACGGCGACCTGGACGACTACCAGAAGTGGCTGCTCGACCAGAGCAAGGAAGCCGCCCGCGCTGCCAAGAAGCAATCGGCGGCAGCAGCCGCGCCCGCGCCGGTGGTTGCCGCCGCACCTGCGCCGGCCCCCGCAGCGCGCGAGGACCGCAAGGTCTCAGGTCAGGCGCGCGCCAAGCTCGCCGACCAGACGCGGCCGCTGCGCAAGGAGATGGAGCAGATCGACAAGCGCATGCATGCGCTTGCCACGGAGCGCTCCAGCATCGAAGCTCAGCTCGCTGAAGGCGCCGCCGCGTCGGCCATCGCCGAGATGGGCAAAAGGCTGAAGGCGATCAGCGACCAGCTCGAAGCCGACGAAGCCCGTTGGCTGGAGCTGGGCGAGCAGATCGAAGCGCTCAGCTAAGAAGCACCGCTGCCAGGGCCAGTGCGCCCGGCAGCGCCTGCACGAACAAGATCTTCCTGGAGGCCGTAGCCGCGCCGAATACGCCGGCCACGACGACACAGCCCAGGAAGAACACCAGCCAGGGCTTGCCCGCTCCCGCGGCGCCCTGCACGAGGCCCCAGGCCAGGCCCGCAGCGAGAAAGCCGTTGTAGAGCCCCTGGTTGGCCGCCAGCGACTTGCTCTGCTCGGCAAAGTCCGCCTTCAGCCCGAAGGCCTTGCGGCCCAGCGGCTTGGTCCAGAAGAACATTTCCAGCACCAGGAAGTACAGGTGCAGCAGTGCCACCAGCGCCGCCAGCACGATTGCGAGTGTCTGCATCGTCTCTCTCCTCATCATTGATTGGGGTGGCGCATCCTCGCAGATGGCCCTAAGGTCCCCTGTCGCTAAAAGACGTGGGAAAGACCATTTAACTTGTACGCAATTGAATTGCCAACTACATTAGAAGCCATGCCACGCGCCAAGCCGTCCACCGCCAGCGATCCCCGCACGCAATGGCTGCAGCTCGATCGTCAATTGTGTTTCGCGCTGTACAGCAGCTCGCTGGCCATGACCAAGCTCTACAAGCCGCTGCTGGCGCCGCTGGGCCTGACCTATCCGCAATACCTCGCCATGCTGGTGCTGTGGGAGGCTGATGGCCTGAGCGTGTCCGCGCTCGGCCAACGCCTGTCGCTGGACTCTGGCACGTTGACGCCACTGCTCAAGCGACTGGAGCTGCTGGGCCATGTCGAGCGCCTCCGTGCCACGGACGACGAGCGCCGCGTCGACTTGTTTCTGACACCCGCAGGCCGCAAGCTGCGCTCCCTGGCGCTGGACATCCCCAACCAGCTCGCCTGCGCCAGCGCCTGCGAGCTGGACGAGCTCGTCGCACTGACCCAGCGGCTGCACGAACTCCGGCAGCAGCTGAGTCAAGCCACTACCGACTGATCACCTTTCCCACCACGACCCCCAAAGGAGCCCCCATGGCCATCGAAAAAGCCCTCTACACCGCCACCGCAACTGCCACTGGCGGCCGCGCCGGCACTGCCAAGTCTTCCGATGGCGCCATCGACGTGACGCTGTCCACGCCCAAGGAACTGGGCGGCGCCGGCGGCCCGGGCACCAACCCCGAGCAGTTGTTCGCGGCCGGCTACTCCGCCTGCTTCATCGGCGCGATGAAGGCCGTCGCCGGCAAGCAGAAGATCAGCCTGCCCGCCGAGGTGTCCATCACCAGCGATGTCGCCATCGGCCCGCACGCCAACAAGCCGGGCGCCTTCGGCATCCAGGTCGATATGAAGATCTCCGTGCCCGGCATGGAGCGCGCCGCACTGGAAGCGCTGGTGGCCACCGCCCACGAGGTATGCCCGTACTCCAACGCCACGCGCGGCAATGTGGACGTGACGCTGACGATCGTCTGATCAGCCCGCGAGCAGGACCAGGATCAGCTCGATCCTGGCCTTGACCGGACTCAGTGCACCGGCACTCGGCAGCAGGCCGGGCAGGTCCATCACCGGCCCGGCGTCGCAGCGCGTGCTGCGCAGCACGCGTACGCCGCGCACCTCGGCGTCACGCAGCGCATCCTCCAGGGTCATGCTCAGCGTGCCGTTGCCTGTCCCGGCTGCGACGATGCCGTCCACACCCGCCGTTAGCAGTGCCTGCACGACACGGCCATCGGCGCCGGCGTGGTTGAGCACGATGTCGACGCGTGGCCAGCTCTCCGCCGGCCTTGCGACACGATTCAGACCTAACGCCTCACCCACCGGCCAGCGGCCAACAAGCCGGACCGCGCCCTCCTCCACCCGGGCCACGAGCGCGCCGTCCACCGATTCGAAGGCATCGACGCGGTAGCTGTGCGTCTTGCGCACCTGTATCGCGTCATGCACGCGACCCGCCAGCACAACGACCACACCCATGGCGCCCCGGGTGGCCGCCACTTGCACAGCGTCGAAAAGATTCTGCGGCCCGTCGGGCGCCAGCGCCGTCGCCGGCCGCATCGCCGCCGTCAGCACCACGGGCTTGGTTGGCGCCAGCACGCGGTGCAGAAAGTAGGCTGTCTCCTCCAGCGTGTCCGTGCCGTGGCTGATAACGACGCCCGCCACCTCGGGCCGCGCCAACTGCGCCTGCACGGCATGCGCGAGGCGCTGCCAGGTCGCACAGTCCATGTCCTTGCTGTCCAACTGTGCGACCTGCTGCGCCTCCAATGGCCGCCCCACCAATGCCGGCACAGCAGCGAGCAAGTCCTCGACACGCAGCTGCGCGGCCGTGTAGCCCACGCCGTCGCTGGCGCTTGCAGCGGTGCCAGCAATCGTGCCGCCGGTGCCCAGAATGACGATCAATTTCGCTGGGGTTTGCAATTTGCTGGTTTCCTGGACAAAAATACAGGTGCTGGACAAATTTCCAGCCACCTTGAAAAGGCCGCCCGTGCAAGACCAACCCAAGCTTACCGCCCGCCAACAGCAGATCTTCGACCTGGTGCGCAACGCGATCGAAAGCACCGGCTCGCCCCCCACCCGCGCCGAGATCGCCGCCGAACTGGGTTTCAAATCCGCCAACGCCGCCGAGGAGCATCTGCAGGCCCTCGCGCGCAAGGGTGTTCTCGAACTGGTCGGCGGCACCTCGCGCGGCATCCGCCTCAAGTCCGACACGCTGAATGCCGTCAATCGCGCCCGCCAGTTCAGCCTGCCCATCCCGGCGTTCGCCCAACTCACGCTTCCCTTGATCGGCCGCGTTGCCGCCGGCGCTCCCATCCTGGCGCAGGAGCATGTCGAGCAGACTTACACCGTCGAGCCAACGCTGTTTGCGAAGAAGCCCGACTACCTGCTCAAGGTCAAGGGCATGAGCATGAAGGACATCGGCATCCTCGACGGCGATCTGCTCGCCGTGCAGTCCGCCAAGGAAGCCCGCAACGGCCAGATCGTCGTCGCCCGCGTTGGTGAGGAAGTCACCGTCAAACGCTTCAAGCGCGGGCCGGACGGCATCCAGCTGCTGCCTGAGAACGCTGATTTCGAGCCCATTCATGTGAACGACAGCGAGCACTTCAGCATCGAGGGCCTGGCCGTCGGCTTGATCAGAGGGCAAGGCTTCAACTGATCGATATTGAACGGCGCGCGATTCGCTTGGATCGACGCCGGTTTGGGCACGCGCCCTGCCCCGTTGCCGCATGGCCAAGGCACGCGCTCCCGGTGGTGACATTCGAATCGGCATCTCCGGCTGGCGATACGAACCCTGGCGCAGTGTGTTCTACCCGGAGGGCTTGGTCCAGCGACGCGAACTTGAGTTCGCATCGAGGATGGTGCCCACCATCGAGATCAACGGCTCCTTCTACTCGCTTCAGCACCCGGACTACTACGCGCAGTGGCGCGATGACACGCCCCCCGGCTTTGTGTTCTCCGTGAAGGCGCCGAAGTACATCACCCACATGCGGCGGCTGAAGGAAATCGAGACGCCACTGGCCAATTTTCTTGCGAACGGCCTGTTCGAATTGCGTGACAAGCTCGGCCCCATCCTCTGGCAGTTCCCGCCGATGCTGCCCTTCAAGCCGGATCGATTCGAAGCATTTTTCGCCATGCTGCCGCATGACACTGAAGCGGCGGCGCGTATCGCCAGAGGTCACGACTCGCGCGTTGAAGGCCGGGTGAGCCTGGACATCGACCGCAAACGCTCGATGCGCCATGCCGTCGAGATTCGCCATCCAAGCTTTGTCGACCCAGCTTTCATCGCGCTGCTGCGGCGTTACGAGGTCGCGCTGGTCGTCGCCGATACAGCCGGCAAATGGCCATTGCTTGAAGACCTGACCGCAGATTTCGTCTATGTGCGCTTGCACGGCGACAAGGAGCTCTACGCGAGCGGCTACAGCGGCGAGGCGCTGGACCGCTGGGCGACGCGCGTCAAGGCCTGGAGCAGCGGCCACCAGGTATACGACGCCCGCTTGGCCTCCACGGATCCCGGTCCCCATCATTCCCGCCGCGACATCTACTGCTATTTCGACAACGACGTCAAAGTTCATGCACCCTTTGACGCCGCGACGCTCACCCGCAAGCTGGGCCTCGACAGCCCGATCGGCGAGCGAGGAGCGTCGATGCCCGACTGGGCTATGCCGGGTCCCCGCGTACGAGCAAAGGGATTCGGTGCAAAGAAATAGCCCCCGCGCTCGCGCGCTCTCACCATCAATCGTGGTGGGGTCCATAGCCCGAATACCGGCTGGGTAACTCTGCGAGGAGTGTCACCCCGACGAGCCGGGCTATCCTGAAAGTTACCCGGTCAGATGCCGGAAGGTGGCGCACTTACCCGGACGCTGACGGACAAAGAAAAAGGCCTAAGTCGTTGATTGACTTAGGCCTTTTTTGGAATTCAGCGAACCTCGCTGAACTCTGTAATGGTGGAGCCGGGGGGAATTGAACCCCCGTCCGCAAGCCATCACCGGGCAGATCTACATGCTTAGCCGGCTGATTTGAATCTCACGGTCAACTCGCGCAGTGGCACGCTAGCTTTCCCGCCAGTCACTTAGTCTCACAACACACTGAGTGACCCAGCGCATTGCCAGCCGATGTGAGTGACTTCTCAGCCTAGCCCCTTGCGGGATTCAGCCCGGCCCATCGGCCTGCCGTTGAGAAGCTCATCCGCAATTAAGCGGCGAGTGCGAACGTAGAGTCGTTTGCAGTTACTTTGTTTCCAGTGGTTTTACGAGCGAACTGGTGCTCGGCATGCCCTACTCCGGATCCGCACCCACGTCGAAACCAAGTCGGCCCCAGAGCTCGCTAGTTTAGGCCAGTCCGAGCTGTTTCAAGAGCTCGCCTGGAGCGGCCAGCGCGATATCAGCGCCCCACTGACTGAAATCTGCCTGCGCGCCCAGGTATCCCCATGCCGCAACCGCCGTCGCCATGCTGGCCGCGCGACCAGCGATCACATCCCGCTCGTCGTCGCCCACGTAGAGACAGCCCTGGGGAGCAACGCCCAGACGGCGCGCCGCTTCCAGCAGCGGCGCCGGATGTGGCTTGGTATGGCCGGTGGTGTCACCGCCCACCAACACCCGCGCACCCAGACGCAGCGCCGCCGTCAACGGCAACGCGAAGCGCTCTGCCTTGTTGGTGACGATGCCCCAGACAAGACCCGCAGCCGACAACGCCGCGAGTTCGGCCTCGACGCCGGCAAACGCTCGCGTGTTGTCATACATCAGCGTCTCATAGCGGTCGAGGAATTCGCGCTTCAGCTCGTCGTAAAACTGCTGCCCGGGCGCAACGGCGAATGCCTGTCCCAGCATGCCGCGGGCCCCCGAGCCGCCGTGCGGCCGATATTGCCCAAGCGGCAGCGGCAACAGGCCACGTTCGGCGCGCATCGCGTTCGCCGCGCGGGCCAAGTCCTCGGCGCTATCGATCAACGTGCCGTCAAGATCGAACAGGACGGCCCGCAGATGCACCCAGCGCGGGGCGAGGCGACTCACAACGGACGCCGGCAGGCGAGCAAATAGTTGACGTCGGTGTCGCTACCCAGGCTGTAGCGCTGCGTCAGCGGGTTGTAGCTCAGGCCGCGGCTGGTTTGCAGCTCCAGGCCAGCGTCGCGGCAGAACTGCGCCAGTTCGGAAGGCTTCAGGAAGCGCGCGTATTCATGCGTGCCCTTGGGCAGCATGTTCAGCACGTACTCCGCGCCGACGATGGCAAGAACGAAGGACTTGGCGTTGCGATTCAGCGTCGACAAAAACACCCAGCCGCCGGGCTTGACCAAAGTGGCCAGAGCGCGCACGACGGAGGCGGGATCGGGCACGTGCTCCAGCATCTCCATGCAGGTGACGGCGTCGAAGCTCGCCGGCTGCTCGGCCGCAAGCGCCTCGACCGCAATCTCACGGTACTCGACGCCTTCCGTGCCTGCCTCCATGGCATGCAGTTCGGCAACTCTCAATGGTTTGGTCGACAGGTCAATGCCCAGCACCTGAGCACCGGCGCGGGCCATGGAGTCGCTCAGGATGCCGCCACCGCAGCCCACGTCGACGACGCGCTTGCCCGCCAGCGGGCAGAGTTGCTGAATCCAGCCCAACCGCAGCGGGTTGATCTGATGAAGAGGCTTGAAGTCACTTTCTGGGTCCCACCAGCGGTGGGCGAGTTCGCCAAACTTGGCAAGCTCTTGCGGATCGGCATTGATCGTCATGGTCTGCTGAAATAAAAAAGCCCCGCGGCGAGCCGGCGGGGCTTTGAGCTAACCGCCCGAAGGCGATGGAGCTTACTTGTTGCGCGTACCGACGACTTCGATTTCCGTGCGACGGTTCTTGGCACGGCCTTCGGTGGTCTTGTTGTCGGCCACGGGCTGCTTTTCGCCCTTGCCTTCGGTGTAGACGCGGTTCGGCTCGACACCCTTGCCCACCAGGTAGGCCTTGACGGCTTCCGAGCGGCGGATCGACAGCTTCTGGTTGTACTCGTCGCTGCCGACCGAGTCGGTGTGGCCCACGGCAATGATGACTTCCAGGTTGATGCCCTTGGTCTTGCTGACCAGGTCATCCAGCTTGGCGGTGGCTTCGGGCTTCAGCGTCGACTTGTCGAAGTCGAAGAAGGCATCAGCAGCGAAAGTAACCTTCTCGCTGACCGGAGCCGGAGGCGGCGGGGGGACCGGCTTCGGCGGGACAGGAGGGGCGACCGGCGGCTGAGCAGGAGGCGCGGGGGGCGCTACCGGCTTTTCTGCAGGCTTGATTTCGCCATCGCAACCCTTGGCAGCCGTGGCCGGCGTCCAGAAGTTGTTGCGCCAGCAATATTCGTTGGTGCCGTTCTTCCAAACAGTGCCGTCCGTAGCGCGCCAGTTGTCAATAGTCTGGGCCGTAGTGGCCGACGATGCCGCAGCGACGACCGCAGCCACCGCAAACAGCGACGCCACGCGATTCAGTTTCTTCATGATTCTCCTCTCAAGGAATGCCGCAGTTGCCCTGCGAGAGTCAGTACTCAAACCGCAGGAGAGTCTTTAGGGTTTCTCCTAGGGACTCAACGATTGTGCCATGTGGGCACTGGGTCGACCGCATTGTGGCGGCCTACGTTCGTGGGCGCGGCGACGCTGTTGCGCTCCTGCTACAGGGTAGCGGGCCGCATAGAATTAGCACCTTTCGCCACCCCTGATGTTGCCCCGCCGTGAGGCCAGGCCGCGCACGCTGAAGATCGAGCCCGCATGACCCAGTTCGCCAAGGAAACCCTGCCGATCAGCCTTGAGGAGGAGATGCGCCGCTCCTACCTCGATTACGCGATGAGCGTGATCGTCGGCCGCGCCCTGCCCGATGCCCGCGACGGCCTCAAGCCGGTGCACCGTCGCGTGCTGTACGCGATGAACGAAATGGGCAACACCTACAACGCCAAGTACCGCAAGAGCGCGCAGGCAGTGGGTGAAACGATGGGTAAATACCATCCGCACGGCGACTCGGCGATTTACGACACCATCGTCCGCATGGCCCAGCCATTCAGCTTGCGCCACATGCTGATCGACGGGCAGGGGAACTTCGGCTCCATCGACGGCGATAACGCCGCTGCGATGCGATACACCGAAATCCGGCTCGACAAAATCGCGCACGAAATGCTGGCGGACATCGACAAGGAAACTGTCGATTTCGGGCCGAATTACGACGGCAGCCATAAGGAACCGCTGGTCCTGCCGACCCGTTTGCCTAATCTGTTGGTGAATGGCTCGTCGGGTATTGCAGTGGGTATGGCAACGAATATCCCGCCGCACAACCTCAACGAAGTCATCGACGCCTGCCTGTTCGCGCTGAAGAACCCGGAGTGCACGGTCGACGAGCTGATGGAGATCATCCCGGCGCCGGATTTCCCGACCGCCGGCATCATCTACGGCCTGGCTGGCGTGCGCGACGGCTACCGGACCGGCCGGGGCCGCGTGGTGATGCGCGCGAAGGTTCACTTCGAAGACATCGACAAGGGCGCGCGCCAGTCCATCATCGTTGACGAGATCCCCTACCAGGTCAACAAGAAGACATTGCTCGAGCGCATCGCCGAATTGGTGCACGAGAAGAAGATCGAGGGCATCAGCCACATCCAGGACGAGTCCGACAAGTCGGGCATGCGCGTCGTCATCGAGCTCAAACGCGGTGAAGTGCCCGAAGTGGTGCTGAACAACCTCTACAAGCAGACGCAGCTGCAGGACAGCTTCGGCATGAACATGGTGGCCCTCATCGATGGCCAGCCCAAGCTTTGCAATCTGCGCGACATGGTCATCGTGTTCCTGGAACACCGCCGTGAGGTGGTGACCCGGCGCACCATCTTCGAGCTGCGCAAGGCGCGCGAGCGCGGCCATGTGCTGGAAGGCCTGGCTGTGGCGCTGGCCAACATCGATGAGTTCATCGAGACCATCAAGACCTCGCCGACGCCGCCGGTCGCCAAGGCCGCGCTGATGGCCAAGAGCTGGGATTCGTCGCTGGTGCGCGAGATGCTGTCCCGCGCCGAAGGCCAGACGCCTGGCGGCCGCTCGGCCTTCCGCCCCGATGGCCTTGAGCCCGAATACGGCATGCAGGCCGACGGCCTGTATCGCCTGTCGGAATCGCAAGCTGGCGAGATCCTGCAGATGCGCCTGCAGCGCCTGACCGGCCTGGAGCAGGACAAGATCGTCGGCGAGTACAAAGACGTGATGTCTGAAATCGCCGACCTGCTGGACATCCTCGCCACGCCGGCTCGCGTCACGACCATCATCAGCGACGAGCTGGTGCAGCTGAAGACCGAGTTCGGCCAGACCAAGCTGGGCGCGCGCCGCAGCGTCATCGAGCACAACGCGCAGGAGCTGGGCACCGAGGACCTGATCACGCCGACCGACATGGTCGTCACGCTCTCGCACACCGGCTACATCAAGAGCCAGGCGCTGAGCGAATACCGCGCGCAAAAGCGCGGCGGCCGGGGCAAGCAGGCCACGCAGACCAAGGACGACGACTGGGTCGACCAGCTCTTCATCGCCAACACGCATGACTGGCTGCTGTGCTTCTCCGACCGCGGCCGCGTCTACTGGCTCAAGGTCTGGGAGGTGCCGCAGGGCTCACGCAACTCGCGCGGCAAGCCCATCGTCAACATGTTCCCGCTGCAGGCCGGCGAGAAGATCACCGTGGTGCTGGCGCTGACCGGCGAGTTCCGTACATTCCCGGAAGATCACTTCATCTTCATGGCCACGGCCATGGGCACGGTCAAGAAGACCTCGCTGAAGGACTTCGCCAACCCGCGCAAGGCCGGCATCATTTCTGTCGACCTGGACGAAGGCGACCACCTGATCGGCGCAGCGCTGACCGACGGACGCCACGACGTGATGCTGTTCAGCGACGGCGGCAAGGCCGTGCGCTTTGACGAGGACGACGTCCGCCCCATGGGTCGCACCGCCCGCGGCGTGCGCGGCATGATGCTCGAGCCCGACCAGCGCCTCATCGCCATGCTGGTGGCCGAGGACGAATCGCAGAGTGTGCTGACCGCCACCGAGAACGGCTACGGCAAGCGCACCAGCATCCTCGAGTACACCCGCCACGGCCGTGGCACCAAGGGCATGATTGCCATCCAGCAGAGCGAGCGCAACGGCCGCGTTGTCGCCGCGACGCTGGTGCGCCCTGCGGACGAGATCATGCTGATCACCGACAAGGGCGTGCTGGTGCGCACCCGTGTCAGTGAAATCCGCGAACTGGGCCGCGCGACGCAAGGCGTCACGCTGATCGCGCTGGACGACGGCAGCAAGCTGTCGGGCCTGCAGCGCATCGTCGAAAACGATGCCAATGAAGCCGATGCCGCCGCCGAACCCGGCGAGGCCGACCCGACCAACGACACCCCTGAAGCTCCCAAGGACTGACATGATTTCACGCAAGCTGGGCCTGGCCCTCGCTCTGGCCCTCGCCGCCGGCACCGCCCTGGCGCAACCGTCGCCGGCCAAGAAGGCGCTGATCGACAAGATCGTCGCGTTGCAGCAGCAGGGCCTGGCCGATGGCCTGGCCGCCAACATCATCCAGGGCCCGCTGTCCCAGCTGACGCAAGCCGGCCGCGGCGCGCTGCAGCAGTTGCCGGCGGAAAAGCGCGAAGCCACGGCCAAGGCCATGGACGCCGACCTGAAGAAGTTCGTTGAAGACAACCTGCCTTACCTGAAGGACAAGATCTCCAAGGCCGTGCCCACCACGGCTTCGGCGCTGCTGGACGAACGCTTCAACGAGGACGAACTGAAGCAGGTCCTCGCCTGGGCAGAATCGCCGCTCAGCCAGAAGTACGGCCTCGCCAGCGTCGAGCTGCAAAAGGCGGTTGCGCAGAAGGTCATGGCCGAAGCCGGCCCGACGCTGGACGGCCGCTTCAAGACCTTGCAGACCAGCCTCGCCAAGCAGCTTGGCATCCAGCAGCCGCCCGCCTCGGCACCGAAGCCGGCGGCGTCCGCAGCACCTAAGAAGTAAGACCGCAGCAGCCCTCCGTCGATGACCTCATCCCGCCCGTTCAATTTCGCCCCCGGCCCCGCCACACTGCCCGAACCCGTGCTGCGCCAGGTGGCTGCCGAGATGCTGGACTGGCACGGCAGCGGCATGAGCGTCATGGAGATGAGCCATCGCGGCCCGGAGTTCGGCGCCATCCTCGAAGGCGCCGAATCCGACCTGCGCGAGTTGCTCTCGGTACCGAGCAACTTCCGCATCCTGTTCATGCAGGGCGGCGGTCTCGGCGAAAACGCCATCGTGCCGCTCAATCTGAGCCGCGGCGGGAAGGTCGACGTCGTCATCACCGGCTCCTGGTCGCGCAAGAGCGCGGCCGAGGCGCGTCGCTACGCCGACGTGCAGATCGCGGCAGACATTGGCAAGGGCTACGCGATTCCGGACGATTGGTCCTTGCGCGATGACGCGGCCTACCTTCACCTCTGCACCAACGAGACCATCGACGGCGTCGAGTTCCACGAGCTGCCGCGCCTGAAAAACGGCGTGCCGCTGGTTGTCGACGTCTCGTCGCACCTGCTGTCCCGCCCCATTGACTGGAGCCGCGTCGGCTTGGCCTTCGGCGGCGCACAAAAGAACGTCGGCCCGGCCGGCATGACGTTGGTCTTCGTACGCGAGGACCTGCTCGGCCATGCGCTGGACATCTGCCCCTCGGCCTTCAACTACGAGACCGTAGCCGCCAACCAGTCCATGTACAACACGCCGCCGACGTTCGCAATCTACGTCGCCGGCCTGGTATTCCAGTGGGTCAAGGGATTCGAATACGCCGGCCAGCGCGGCCTCGCGGCTGTCGAGCAACGCAACATCGACAAGGCGGCCCTGCTCTACGGCGCACTGGACGCCTCCGGCCTTTACGAGAGCCGTGTCGATCCCAGCTGCCGCTCGCGCATGAACGTGCCCTTCCTGCTGCGTGACGAAAAACTCAACGAGAGCTTCCTCACGCAGGCGAAGGCCGCCGGCCTGCTGGCGCTCAAGGGCCACAAGTCGGTCGGCGGCATGCGCGCCTCCATCTACAACGCGATGCCGCTGGACGGCGTGCAGGCGCTGGTGTCGTTCCTGAAGGATTTCGAGGCTCGAAATGGCTGAGCCCGTCGCCTCCCAGGCGCTGCTGGCGCTGCGCGACCAGATCGACGGCCTGGACAAGCAGTTGCTGGCGCTGCTGAACGAGCGCGCCCACGTCGCCGAGCAGGTCGGCGAGATCAAGCGGGCCGAGGGCACGCCCTTCTTTCGCCCGGACCGCGTGGCCCAGGTCATCGACAAGATCCGCGCCGCCAACCCCGGCCCGCTGAAGGGCGAGCATGTGGCGGCCATCTGGCGCGAGATCATGTCCGCCTGCCTGGCACTGGAATCACCCCAGCGCGTTGCCGTGCTGGGCCCCATGGGCACTTTCTGCGAGCAGGCCGCGCTGGAATATTTCGGCGGCGCAGCGGACATGACCTACTGCGCCAACTTCGACGAGGTCTTCCATGCGACGGCCAGCGGCGGCGCGCAGTTCGGTGTCGTCGGCGTGGAGAACATGACGGAGGGCGTCGTCACCCGCTCGCTGGATCTCTTCTTGCATACCCCTTGCCATGTCGTCGGCGAGGTGTCTCTGCTGATCCGCCACAACCTGATGCGCAAGGAGCCGTCCATGCACGGCATCGAGGCCGTACTGGCGCATCCGCAGGCGCTGGCCCAGTGCCAGAACTGGCTGAACAAGCACCTGCCCGACGCCGAGCGCCGCGCGGTGTCGAGCAACGCCGAAGGTGCCCGCCTGGCCGCCACCAACCCGGCCTGGGCCGCCCTGGGTGCCGAGCGCGCGTCCACGCTGTTCGGCGTGCACATCGTCGCGCACGCCATCCAGGACGAGGCTTACAACCGCACCCGCTTCGCCGTCATCTGCCTGCCGCAGACCATGGCCACGCCGCCAGCCACGGGGCGCGACTGCACCAGCCTGGTCGTCTCGGTGGCCAACCGGCCGGGTGCGATGCACGACCTGCTCGTGCCACTGAAGAAGCATGGCGTGTCAATGACCCGCCTGGAATCCCGCCCGGCCCGCACTGGCCAGTGGGACTACTACTTCTACATCGACCTCGACGGCCATCCCACCCAGTCCCATGTGGCCGATGCGCTTGCCGAGCTTCGCGAGATCTGCGCCTTCTTCAAGGTGCTCGGCGCCTACCCGGTAAAAAATTGATGTTCCAGCAGCTCGGCGTGATCGGATGCGGCCTGATGGGCGGCAGCTTTGCGCTGGCGATGAAGAAGGCCGGCCTGGTCAAGCGCGTCGTCGGCTACAGCAAGTCGCCATCGACAACCAAGCTGGCCAAGAAGCTCGGCGTTATCGATGTGGCCGCCGAATCGGCGCTGCTGGCCGTGTCCGGCTCCGACATTGTGCTGATCGCCGTGCCCGTGTCGGCCACCGAGAGCACGCTCAAGGCCATTCGCCACCTGGTGAACCCCGGTGTGTTGTTCATGGACGTCGGCTCCACCAAGTGCGATGTCATCGAGGCGGCCCGACGTGCCCTGGGCGAGCGTGCGGCCAGCTTTGTGCCCTGCCATCCCATCGCCGGCAAGGAGTCGGGTGGCGTGCAGCACGCCGAGGCCACGCTCTACGAAGGCCGCCAGGTCATCCTGACGCCGCAGCCCTTCACCAATCCGATGCTGGTGCAGCGCGCCACCGACGTCTGGTCGGCACTGGGCAGCACGGTGCTGAAAATGCGGCCGCACAACCACGATGCCGCCTTCGCCGCCGTCAGCCATTTGCCGCATCTGCTGGCTTTTGCCTATTTCCAGGCCATCGCGGAGCAGCCCGCCGCGCGCGACTATCTCAGCCTGGCGGGCCCGGGCTTTCGCGACTTCACCCGCATCGCGGCGGGTGAGCCCGGCGTCTGGCGCGACATCCTGCTGGCCAACAAGCACGAAGTTCTGGCGCAGTCCAAGCGCTTTCGCACCATGCTCGATCAGCTCGAAGCCCTGATCGAAGCCGGCGATGCCATCGCCCTCGAAGCCGCGCTGCGGCCCATCGCCGAAGGCCGTGCGGCCTGGGGCAACCCTGCGCCTGCGCCCACCCCTGCCCTTCCTCCCGGCCGCCCTGCGGCTAAGTGATGTTCAAGATCCCCTTCCTCGACCTGCCGCCACTGCGCGGCGCCGCAGGCACCGTGCGCCTGCCCGGCTCCAAGAGCATCTCCAACCGCGTGCTGCTGCTGGCCGCGCTGAGCGAAGGCCGCACCGTCGTGCGCGACCTGCTCGCCTCCGACGACACGGCCGTCATGCTGGACGCGTTGCGGGCGCTGGGCTGCGGCGTGGTGCGGGATGGCGACGCGGTCAGCATCAACGGCCTGGGCGGCCAGTTGCTGGCCAAGCAGGCCCAGCTCTTCCTCGGCAATGCCGGCACGGCGATGCGCCCGCTGACCGCCGCACTGGCGCTGCTGGCCGCGACGCAAGGCGGCAGCTTCGAAGTCTCGGGCGTGGCGCGCATGCACGAGCGGCCTATTGGCGACTTGGTCGACGCGCTGCGCGGCCTGGGCTGCGAGATCGACGACCTCGGCAATGCTGGTTATCCGCCGCTGCGGCTGCGCGGCCCGTCGCCGCTCGCGCTGGACGCGCCGGTGCGCGTGCGTGGTGACGTGTCCAGCCAGTTCCTCACTGCCCTGCTGCTCGCACTGCCGCTGGTGGCCGAGCACGACATCCGCATCGAGGTCATCGGCGAGCTGATCTCCAAGCCCTACATCGAGATCACGCTGGCGCTGCTGGCGCGCTTCGGCATTCAAGTCCGGCGCGAGGGCTGGGAGGCGTTCGTGATTCCGGCCGGCAGCCGCTACCGCTCGCCGGGTGAGGTGTTCGTCGAGGGCGATGCGTCCTCCGCGTCCTACTTCGTCGGCCTGGGTGCCATTGCCGCGACCGATGCGCCCATGCGCATCGAAGGCGTCGGCAGCGAATCCCTGCAAGGCGATGTGCGCTTCATCGAAGCCGCCGCCGCCATGGGTGCGGACGTGAAGACCGGCCCGAACTGGCTGGAGGTCCGCCGCGGGGCCTGGCCGCTCAAGGGCATCACGCTCGACTGCAACCACATCCCCGACGCCGCGATGACGCTGACCGTCATGGCGCTCTACGCCGACGGCCCGACGACGCTGACCAATATCGCCAGCTGGCGCGTCAAGGAGACCGACCGCATCGCTGCGATGGCGGCCGAACTGCGCAAGCTCGGCGCAACGGTCGAGGAAGGACCGGACTGGATACGCGTGCAGCCGCTGCGGGACTGGAAGGCGGCCGCCATCCACACCTACGACGACCATCGCGTCGCCATGTGCTTCTCGCTGGCCGCCTTCAACGGCCTGGTGACCGACGCCGCCGTGCCGGTGCGCATCCTTGAACCGCACTGCGTCGCCAAGACCTTCCCCGATTACTTCGAGACGCTGTTCGGCGTCGTGACGGCCGATGCGGCCGACATCCCCGTCGTCACCATCGACGGCCCGACTGCCTCTGGCAAGGGCACATTGGCCGACGAGGTGGGCAAGGCGCTCGGTTTTGCCGTGCTCGACTCCGGCGCCCTCTACCGCGTCACCGGCCTGGCCGCGCGCCGTGCCGGCCTGAACCTGGACGACGGCGCCGCAGTGGCGGCCATCGTGCCGACGCTGCAACTTCGCTTCACTGAAGGCCAGGTCTTCCTCGGCCAGGAGGACGTCAGCGCCCGCCTGCGCGCCGAGGCAACCGGCCTGCTGGCATCCCAGGTGGCCGTGCACCCTGCCGTCAGGCAGGCGCTGCACGATCTGCAACTGAGCTTTCGTCGCCTCCCCGGTCTCGTCGCAGACGGGCGTGACATGGGCACGGCGATCTTCCCCGACGCCGACCTCAAGGTCTTCCTGACCGCCAGCGCCGCGACCCGCGCCGAGCGCAGGTATAAGCAATTGATTTCCAAGGGGATTTCCGCTAATATCAGAGGCCTGCGCGAGGATTTGGAGGCGCGGGACGAACGGGACAAGAACCGCTCGGCCTCGCCACTGGAACCCGCACAGGACGCGCAGTTGCTCGACAACTCGGCGCTGACCATCGAAGCCTCGGTGGATCAGATGCTGGTTTGGTGGCAGCAGCGCCGCCCCTTCTGACGCGCCTCGTTACGCACGCGGCGCCCAAAAGGGTCCAGGCTTGAGAAGCCATGGCCCGTGGCCCTTCCCTCCGAACGTCAGTTCACTGAGGGCCGCGATGTCAACAACTTAACCCGCAGCTTGTCTGCACGCCGCGTCCGGGGCTCCCCGGCGCATCAGGATCCCATCAACATGTCCCAAACCCAAACCGCCCAAGATTCCGGCATGGAATCCTTCGCCGCCATGTTCGAGGAGTCGCTGCAGCGCTCCGACATGCGCGCCGGCGAAGTGATCTCGGCTGAAGTCGTTCGTGTCGAACACAACTTCGTCGTCGTCAACGCAGGCCTCAAGTCCGAAGCCTACGTGCCCATCGAAGAGTTCAAGAACGACCAGGGCGAACTGGAAGTCCAGGTCGGCGACTTCGTCTCCGTTGCCATCGACGCCATCGAAAACGGCTACGGCGACACCATCCTGTCGCGCGACAAGGCCAAGCGCCTGGCCTCGTGGCTGAGCCTGGAAACGGCCCTGGAGTCCGGCGACTTCGTGACCGGCACCGTCTCCGGCAAGGTCAAGGGCGGCCTGACCGTCCTGGTCAACGGCATCCGCGCCTTCCTGCCCGGCTCGCTGCTCGATACGCGCCCGGTGAAGGACATGAGCCCCTACGAGGGCAAGACCATGGAGTTCAAGGTCATCAAGCTCGACCGCAAGCGCAACAACGTTGTGCTGTCGCGCCGTGCCGTGGTCGAAGCCTCCATGGGTGAAGAGCGCGCCAAGCTGCTCGAGACGCTGTCCGAAGGCGCCATCGTCAACGGCGTGGTCAAGAACATCACCGAATACGGTGCGTTCGTTGACCTCGGCGGCATCGACGGCCTGCTGCACATCACCGACATGGCATGGCGCCGTGTCCGCCACCCGAGCGAAGTCGTTCAGGTCGGCCAGGAACTGACCGCCAAGGTCCTGAAGTTCGACGCTGAAAAGAACCGCGTCTCGCTGGGCATCAAGCAGCTGGGCGACGACCCGTGGTTCGGCGTTGCTCGCCGCTACCCGACCGGCACGCGCCTGTTCGGCAAGGTCACGAACATCGCCGACTACGGCGCGTTCGTCGAGATCGAGCCGGGCATCGAAGGCCTGGTGCACGTGTCCGAGATGGACTGGACCAACAAGAACATCGCCCCCAGCAAGCTGGTCACGCTGGGCGACGAAGTCGAAGTCATGGTTCTGGAAATCGACGAAGACAAGCGCCGCATCAGCCTGGGCATGAAGCAGTGCAAGGCCAACCCGTGGGAAGAGTTCGCCGAGAACGTCAAGCGCGGCGACAAGGTCAAGGGCCCGGTCAAGTCGATCACCGACTTCGGCGTGTTCGTGGGCCTGGCGCAAGGCATCGACGGCCTGGTGCACCTGTCCGACCTGTCTTGGGACGAGACCGGCGAAACCGCCGTTCGCAACTTCAAGAAGGGCCAGGAAGTCGAAGCCGTCGTGCTGGCTGTGGACGTCGAGCGCGAGCGCATCTCGCTGGGCATCAAGCAACTGGACAGCGACCCGTTCACCGCCTACACCACGATCAATGACCGTGGCGCTTCGGTGACCGGCAAGGTCATCACGGTCGACCCGCGTGGCGCCGAGATCGAGCTGGCTGAAGGCGTGATGGCCTATCTGCGTGCTTCGGAAATCTCCCGCGACCGCGTGGAAGATGCCCGCAACGTGGTCAAGGAAGGCGACGAAGTCACTGCCGTCATCGTCAACATCGACCGCAAGACCCGCAATATCCAGCTGTCCATCAAGGCCAAGGACAACGCCGACAACCAGGAAGCCATGACGCGCCTGAGCCAGTCGAGCGAGCGTGAAAACGCCGGCACCACCAGCCTGGGCGCCCTGCTGCGCGCCAAGCTGGACAACCAGGGCAACTAAGCTCTGTTTGACGTTCCCGGCCTCTGTGGAGGCCGGGTATGCTCCCCACAGGCTCGCCGGCCTCGCCAGCGGGCCTGTTTCAATTTCAAGACTGACAAAGCCGCTTCGCCATGACCCGCTCCGACCTCGTTGCCGTGCTCGCCGAAAGATTTGGTCAGTTGACCCAGCGTGACACCGAGTTCGCCGTCAAGACCATCCTCGACGCGATGAGCGACGCCCTCGCGCGCGGCCACCGCATCGAGATCCGCGGCTTCGGCAGCTTCTCCATCAGCCGCCGCCCGCCCCGCGTGGGCCGCAACCCGCGCAGCGGCGAGCAGGTCATGATCCCAGAGAAGCTCGCGCCGCATTTCAAGCCGGGCAAGGCGCTGCGCGAGGCGGTCGACAAGCACCTTCCCGTCACCGACGCCTGAGCTGCCCTGAGTCAGAATCACGGGCCATGCGCACCCTCGTCTGGCTCCTGCGGGCCCTGCTCTTCTTCACACTGTTCGCCTTCGCGCTGAACAACAGTCACGACGCCGTCGTGCGCTGGTTCTTCGGCCACGAATGGCGCGCGCCTCAGGTCATCATCGTGCTCATCGCCTTTGGTCTGGGTGCGGCTTTTGGCGTGCTGGCCATGGTGCCGGCTTGGTGGCGGCACCGCCGCGCGGCGCAGCGCATAGAGCCACAGCCCACCGCGCCCACCCCGACGCCCGACGCGCCTGCAACTCCTTTCGCCGCCCACCAAGATGGAGTTTGATCCGCGCTGGCTGCTCTTTGTCCTGCCCGTCGTCTTCGTCCTCGGCTGGCTGGCCTCCAAGCTCGACTCGAGGCAATGGAAGCTTGAAGAGAAGGAGTCGCCCAAGGCCTATTTCAAGGGACTGAACCTCCTCCTGAACGAGCAGCAGGACAAGGCCATCGACGCCTTCATCGAGGCCGTCCAGAACGACCCCGACACCTCCGAGCTGCACTTCGCTCTCGGCAGCCTGTTCCGCCGTCGCGGCGAGACCGAGCGCGCGGTGCGCGTGCACGAGCACCTGCTGCGGCGCGGCGACCTGGCGCAAACCGACCGCGACCGCGCCCAGCATGAACTGGCCCAGGACTTCTTCAAGGCCGGCCTGTTCGACCGCGCCGAAGCGGCCTATGCCGAATTGCGCAACACGGCCTTCGAGCGCGAGGCCCGCATGGCCCTGCTGTCTCTGTACGAGCGCTCGCGCGACTGGTCCAAGGCGGCCGAGGTTGCCGCCGAACTGGAGGCCGCCGGCACCGGCTCTTTCTCCGGCCGTATCGCGCACTATCTTTGCGAGCAGGCACTCGTCGCCCAGTCCCAGGGCCATGGCGATCTCGCCCTGGAACTGCTTGGCCAAGCCCAGCGCCGCGAGCCCGAGGGGGCCCGGGCCTATGTGCTGCAAGGCCAGTTGCTGCTCAAGGCCGGGCAGGCGGAAGGCGCGATGGCCGCGTTCACCAAGCTGCTGTCGGCCAACCCGCCCGCCTTCAACCTCGTCGCTGCCGATTGCGCCGCTGCCGCCCAGTCTCTGGGCCAGCCCGAGCGCGCCATCGCGCTGCTGACTGAGCAATACCAGCGCGCGCCCAGCATGCATCTGCTGCGCGCGCTCGGCATGCTGCAACCCGCCCCACAGCGCCAACGCCTGGCCACGCATCTGCGCGAGCAACCAGCACTGTCGGCTGCCACGGAGCTGCTCAAGCTAAACGCCTCCGCGCTGCCAGCCGATGAAGGCGCGCCCATGGTGCAGGCGCTGGAAAGGGCCGTCAAACCGCTGCTGCGCTACCGCTGCGCCGCCTGCGGCTTCGAGGCCGCCCACTATTTCTGGCAGTGCCCCGGCTGCCTGGGCTGGGACACCTACCCCCCGCGTCATGTCGAAGAACTCTAAGCGCACCATCGTCTGCATGAAATGGGGGACCAAGTACGGCCCCGAGTACGTCAACCGCCTGTATGCGATGGTGCGCCGCCATCTGAAGGGCGACTTCGCATTCGTCTGCCTGACCGACCGCAGCGAAGGCATCCGTGCCGAGGTGCGATGCCTGCCCATCCCCGAGCTGACGCTGCCTAACGGCGAACCCGAGCGGGGCTGGAAGAAGCTCACGACCTTCAGCCCCGTGCTCGTCAACGAGTATGGCCTCAGCGGCACCGCCCTCTTCCTCGATCTGGACGTCGTCATCGTCGACGACATCACGCCCTTCTTCGAGGTGCCCGGCGAGTTCCTCGTCATCCACGACTGGAAGCGCCCCTGGCGCATCACCGGCAACTCTTCGGTCTACCGCTGGGAACTCGGCGCCCACCTGGACGTGCTGACCGAGTTCGTCGCCGACCAGGCAAAGGCCAAGGCAGACTACCGCAACGAGCAGGCCTTCCTATCCGCTGTATTGCACCGTCAGGGCAAGCTCAAGTACTGGGATGACGCCTGGTGCGCCAGCTACAAGTACCACTGCATACCCGCCTGGCCGACGAGTTACTGGCGTGACCCGTTCATCCCGAACGGCGCGCGAATCCTGATCTTCCACGGCGTCATGAACCCGCCCGACGCGCTGGCCGGCCGCAGCAACGGCAACTGGCGTCACGCAAGGCCGGCGCGCTGGATTGCGGATCATTGGCGAGAGTGACTCGCGAATGACCATCGTCGTTCTCGTTCTGCAAGGCCTGCTCGTTGTGGCCACGCTGCTGTTCCTGCGCGAGGTCTGGACAGTGCTGAGCGCCCGCGTACCCGAGCGCACGCGTGAAACCGTGGTGGGCAATGCACGCTTCGACGTGCCTATCCCCAAGGTCATCTGGACCTATTGGCACGCCGCGCCGCCACCAGATTTCATCGTCGCCTGCCTCGAGAACTGGCGCCTTTTCGCGCCAGACCATGAGATCCGCCTGCTGCACCGTGACAGCGCGCTTGACTGGTTGCCCGCCCTGCGCGCTGACTTCGACGCGCTGCCCGCCTATCGCCAGGCCGACTGGCTGCGCGTTCAGTTGCTGGCTCGTCATGGCGGTGTCTGGATGGACGCCTCCATGCTGCTCGCGCGCGACCTGGACTGGCTGCACCGGCAGCGCACCCACCGGGCGGCCAGCTATGTGGGCTTCTACATCGACCGCTTCACGACACGGCCCGAATCGCCCATGGTCGAGAACTGGCTGATGGCCGCCGCGCCGGGTTGCCCGTTCACGCAGGCGCTGGCCGATGCCTTTGACCTGGCGCTGGACGAAGGTGCCGAAGCCGTACTCGCGCGACTGGCCGAACAAGGCCGCGCAGCACGCGTCGTCCAGGGGCTGGACCCTGACTTGCAGCGCTATTTGCTGATGCACGTCGCCGCAGCGGACCTGCTTGACCGGCGCGCAGACGAATTCCGGCTGAGCCTGCTGCGTGCCGAGGATGGCCCGCTGGCGTGGCTCTGTGGCGTGGGCTGGCGCAAGACCCATCTGCTGGTGCGCCTGGCGCTGACCCCCTGCCCCCGTCGCATGCCGGCCGTGCTGAAGCTGCGCGGCAACGACCGCCGCCTCGTCGAGAAGCAGTGGCTGCGTCGCCGCGTGCTGCCTGGCAGCGTGCTGGACGAACTGCTGCGCCGCCCGCTGTGACCTGGCTCAGCCTGCTGTTGCCCATGCACGGCGTCGAGGCCTGGCTGCCGGCCTGCATCGCGTCCTTGCGACCGCAGCTGGACGAGGGCGTGGAACTCGTCTTCGTCGACGACGCGTCGCCTGATGCCAGCGCTGCGCTGGTCCGGCGGCTGTTGCCGCAGGCGCGTGTGGTCCGCCAGCCGACGAACCTGGGCGTCAGCGCGGCGCGCAACCGCCTGCTGGATGAAGCGCGTGGCGACTACCTGTGGTTCATCGACCCGGACGACCTGGTCGAGCCCGACGTGCTGCCCAGGCTGAGAGCGCTGTTGAACACGCACCGGCCTGATCTGCTCAGCTTTGACTTCCGGGTCTTCGACGATGGCCCCTCCACCGAATCCGTGAAGCCGCGCCACCGCCACATCGTCAGTTTCGACGGGCCGGCCGGCGTGCTGATGCACGACATCGATCTGCGCCTGCGCGGCTTCTTCATCCATGGCCAGTTCCACCCCTGGAGCAAAGTGGTGCGCCGTGCCTGCTGGCCGCAAGGCCTGCGCTTTCCCGAGGGCCGCGTCTTCGAGGACATGGCCCTGTACCCGCGGCTGCTGCTGCACACGCCGCGCCACCTTCATGTCGCCGAGGTCTGGATCGCCTATCGCCAGCGCAGCGGCAGCCTGATGTCGGCACTGGACGCCAAGCGGCTGGACGACTGGAGCGCCGCGCTGGACGGGCTGGCGGCCGAGCTGCCACCGCTGCATGACGACACACGCTTCGAGATCGCCCACTTCTGCGCCCGCACGCTGCTGCGCGCCAGGCGCCGGCGCCTGCAGCTGGGCGGTAAAGCTCTGGCCGGGCTGCGGACCGATGTCGAACGCTTCGACCGCAGCGCTCCGCTGACAAAACGCGAACTGCTCACCGCTTACGTCAAGCGTGGCCGCTGGTTGCGCGCCCTGCAGTGGTGGCACAACGCATGATCAGCGCCTCATAGCGCTCGCGCATCAAGGCTAGCCCATGCTGGGCCAAGGCTCTTTCGCGCGCTGCGGCGCCCAGCCGCGTCGCTAGCACCGGGTCGCGCACCAGCCGTGCGATGGCATCGGCCAGCGCCCCGGCATCGCCCTCAGGCACGAGCAGTCCCGTCACGCCGTCCTCGATGACACCGCGAACGCCGATGACCTCGGAGGCGATGCAGGCGCAACCGGCGGCCATCGCCTCGACGAGGGCCAACGGCATGCCTTCGTAGTGTGTGGACAGCACGTAGATGGCCTGCGAGCCCAGCAACGCAGGCATGTCGGCGTGATGGCCTAGAAACCTGACCTGTGTGCCGAGTCCCAGCCGCGTGGCCTGGGCCTGCAGGCGAGCCATCAACGGCCCGGTTCCCGCAAGCTGGAGCGGTGGGCGCAGGCCATGCCTGGAAGCCAACAAAAGCATGGCGCTGAGCAGCGTCCCATGGTCCTTCTGCCGCGCGAATCGGGCCGACATGACGAGGCCGGCCCCACGTTCACCCTCGTGCGCGGGGAATCGGGACAGGTCGATGCCGTTGGGAATCGCGATGGTCTTGTCGGCCGGCAAACCCTGAGCCAGCAGGCTCTGGCGCACGCCTTCGCTGACGCCCACCAACGCCGCCGAGCGCCGCGCAAGCCGGCGCGACAACCAAAGGCTCCACGGTGAGTAGCGCTCGCGCGAGTTGTGCTCCACCTGAATCAGCACAGGCACGCCAGCATCAAGGCCGGCCTGGCGGCCAATCAAGTGCTCGGGGAAGCCATGAGCGACCACGGCCACTGGGCGGATCTGACGCAAAAGGCGGGCAAGCTCGCCGACAGTCACCCGGTGCCACCAGCGGTTGGCCACCAGATGCACCGTGAGCCCCTGAGCCGACAGCGCCTCGACACGCGCCATGGGCGTGTGGCGCTTTTGGCGCAACACCAGGACGGGCTGGAACGGGCCTCCCTGAAGTGCGGCCAAGCAAAGATCGACCGCAACCTGCGTCGCGCCCGAAAAGCCGCCCGTCACGAAATGCACGACCCGGGGGCGGTCAGTGAGGGTGGTGTCATTCGGCATCGGCGCGCAGTGTAGGAGGGAGAATCGGTCTCATGTCGATTGACGCTAGCGCCACATCCCACACCAACCCCGCCCGCCGCCTGGGCCAGTACGTCTACCCGCACCGCTGGGGCGCCGTCCTCACCGTGCTGGCTTACGTCGGCCTGGCCTCGACCGAGACGCTGATCCCCAAGCTCGTCGGCTATGCCTTCGACGACGGATTCACGGCCAATGCCTTTCCGCTCTGGATGGTGCCCGTCGCGCTGATCGGCCTGTATGTCATCCGCGGCGTATTCGGCTTCGCCGGCCAATACCTCTTCAACTGGACGCTGACACGCACCGTGGTGGACTTCCGCGCGGCACTTGTCAGCGCGCTGCTGCAGCTGGACGCCCAGGTCTATACCCGCATACAGCCAGGCACGGCCGTCAGCAAGGTCGTCAACGACCCGCAGCAGATCATCCAATTGGTCGGCAATGTCGGCCTGAGCGTGCTGCGTGACGGGCTGCCCGCCATCGCCATGGTGGGCTATCTCTTTCACCTCAACTGGCAACTGACCCTGCTCAGCTTGGTCGTCACGCCACTGATGGCCCTGGTCATGAAGAAGGTCAACCAGCGCATGCGCATCATGTCCACGCGCGCCTACGACTCGCAGCTGCTGCTGGTCAACCGGGTCGACGACATGACACGCGCATGGCGCGTGGTGCGCCAGTTCGGCGCGGCCGCGCATGAGCGCGAGCGCTTCGCCGAGGTGTCCCAGGCCGTGCGCCGCAACGACCTCAAGACGGCTGCCGCAGCGGCGCTCGCGCAGCCGCTGTCCCAGCTCGTGGCCAGCGTCGGCCTGTCCATGATCATCTGCGTGGCGCTTTGGCAGGCGCGTGCCGACGACACGGGTGTCAAGGCCTTTGCCGAGTTCGTGACCGCCCTGATGCTGCTGACCTCGCGGCTGCGCCATCTGTCCGACCTGGCTGCACCGCTGACCCGCGCCTTCGTCATCGCCAAGGGCTGCTTCGAGCTGATGGACGCGCCCAAGGAGGCCGACACCGGCACGCAGGAGCTGCCCGACCTGGCCCAGGGCGACATCGCGATGGAGGCCGTGAGCCTGACCTACCCCGGCGCGAACCAGCCGGCGCTGGATGGCTTGAACCTGACTTTCCGCGCCGGCCGCACGACGGCCCTGGTGGGCGCATCCGGCGCGGGCAAGAGTTCCATCATCCATTTGCTGCTTGGCTTTGGCCGGCCGGACGCCGGGCGCATCACGTTGGACGGCACCGACATCGAGACGCTGACCCGGCTGAGCCTGCGCCGCCAGTTCGCCGTCGTGTCGCAGGACATCGTGCTCTTCGACGACTCCATCGCCGCCAACATCGCTTACGCCCAACCGCGCGACGAGGCCAGGCTCGAAGCTGCGCTGCGTGCCGCCCATCTGTGGGACTTCGTCCAGACGCTGCCCGAGGGCATCGAGACGGCCGTGGGCGCCAACGGCAGCAAGCTCTCCGGCGGCCAGCGCCAGCGTCTGGCCATCGCACGGGCGCTCTACAAGGACGCGCCAATCTGGATCTTCGACGAGGCCACGTCGGCGCTGGACACCGAGAGCGAACGCGCCGTGCAGCAGGCCCTGGCCGCGTGGTCGGGCCGCAAGACGCTGATCGTCATCGCCCACCGCCTGTCGACCATCCGCGACGCCGACGCCATCCATGTGATGGGCGCGGGCAAGCTGGTGGAGACCGGCACGCACGCCGAGCTGATCGCCCGCGATGGCGCCTATGCGGCCATGGTGCGCGCGCAGGCCGGCGAGCCGTGATGAAGCGGCGTGCGCTGCTGCTGTGGGCGGCGGTGCCCGCACTCGCTCAAACCGAGGTGGACGCCAACACGGCAACCCGGGCAGAACTCGAATCCCTGCCCGGCCTCGGCCCGGCGCTCGTGCAGCGGCTGCTGGCGGCGCGGCCATTTGCGGATTGGGCTGACCTGATGAAGCGAGTGCCGGGCATTCGCGCGGCGACTGCACGCAAGCTGTCTGGCGCCGGGCTGCGCGTGGCCGCCAAACCGTACGCTGACTAACGCATCCGGCTCTTGATGACGCCCATCAACGGGCCGTCCAGCAGCACCTTGTCGCCCTTGCCCTGTTCGCGCAGGTAGTACACCTGGCCGGCGGGGAAGGCGGGCGGAATCTCGTAATCCATCGCCTCCCAGACGTCCTCGCGGAAGCTGTAGAAGGCCCAGTGGGCGCCGTGGCCGTTGAGCGTGTCCAGCACGTCGCCCAGATAGGCGCCGCAGTCCGTCCACACCCGCACACAGCCCAGCTCGCCCGCCACCATGCGGTTGGGCGCCACGCCGTTGGCCTGGGCCCACGCGAACGGCACGCCGAGAAATTGCTGCATGGCCGTCTTGTCGAAGCTCAGCGACTGGCCGCCCCACGTCACCTTCGAGCCCGGATACGGCAACTGCGGCTTGCGCTTGATCTGCGGCGCGCTGGTCAGGTCCCACGGTTCGTACATGTGGAAGGCGTACAGCACCTTTGAGTCCTGCAACGGTTTCCAGTAGCTGAAGCTCCAGGCGTTGGCATACCAACCGCCGTCAACCATGACGGGCGTGTGTGCATCGACCGTTCGAACAGCGGCAATCACCTGCTCGTAGAAAGCCGGCAGGTCATGGGTCGTGCCCTTGTACTTCGCGTACCAGGCCTGCCGCACCTCCGGCGCCGCATGTTCATCCAGCCCCATGCCCTTCTCGGGCGTCGGCTCGTTGAGCAGGTTGTAGCCCGCCAGGGCGGGATGGTCCTTCAAGGCGACGGCCAGGTCGCGCCAGAAGGCGGCGGACTGGTCCCAGAACTTGCGCTCCTTCCACAGCCGGTCGTCCTGCTTGTCCTGGTTGTGCTGCACCCAGCGATTGCCCGGCAGAGACAGCGGCACCAGCACCACCTTGATCCCAGCCGCATGCGCCGCATCCAGCGTCCTGCGCAACACGGCCAGGTCTGCCGCCGGGATGCCCCGGTAGGCGTCGGCATTGCCGATCAGGAAATCGCGGCCTTCGCCTTTCCACTTGGAGAAGGTGAGCCGCACCCATGTGGCACCTGTGGCCTTCAGCGCGCGGAAGTAGGCCTCGTCGGGTGGCTTCCCATTGAAGCTGTTGCCGCCGTGGCGCGGGGTGTCCCAGAAGGCGATGTCGGCCGCCTGGGCCGGCATGGCCAGGAAGGTGTTGAGGGCGAACATCAACAGCAGCTTTCGCATCACACCCCCGCCGCAAAACCGGCCGAACGGCTGCGTCGCAACAGGGACGGATCGATCTGCGGCGCCCGACCCGGCCAGCCGAAGAAGCGCTGCACCTCGGCCCGCTTGGCCAGCGTGTCGCTCATACCGAGGTTGATCAGCTCGTTGACGAAGCTGGGCTCGAAGAGCAAATAGCTCACCAGCGCCGAGCCGCTGGTCTTGTTGCCCTTGCCGCTGACGCCGAAGGCCCGCAGCATGGCGCGCACCGACGACGGCAGGCTGGCCTGGTGCTCACCGGCCAGGTCGTCCAGGCGGCGGCTGGGCGCGATGACGAGAAGCTCGATGGGCCGCAGCGCGGTGGCGGCGCGGGTTTCGTTGGGCAGCAGCGCCAGCGTGCGGTTGATGCGGCGCAGGCGCTCCACATCCACAGCCAACGCATCCAGGAAGATGTTGGACAGCGCATGCCCGGCGATCGTGGCCATGCTGGGGTGCGTCTCGGTGGCCTGCACGCGCCGACCCTCGGGCTCCTTCATCCGGCCGGCGCCGATGACGAGCACGCGCTCGGCGCCCAGGTGCACGGCCGGCGAGATGGGCGCGCTCTGGCGCATCGAGCCGTCGCCGAACCACTCGGGCATGCCCTCCAGCGCCACCAATTCGGCCGGGAAGATGAAGGGGATGGCCGCCGAGGCCATCAGATGACTCAAGCTCAGCCGCGCCTGCACCGCCATGCGCTGCTCGCGCAGCCAGGGCACGATGTGGTGGTGGGTCTGGTAGAAGGTGACGTGCTGGCCCGAGGTGTAGCTCGAGCCGGTCAGTGCGAGTGCGCGGAGGTGGCCACCGTCGAGCATGGACTCGATGCGGTCCATGTCCAGATAGCGGCCGAGCAGCTCGCGCAGCGGCCGGTTGTCGAGCAAGCTGCGTGGGCGGCTGCGCGTCCAGCGCGCGAGGGCCCAGCCCAGGCTGAGCATCGAGAGCCAGCGCGCACCGCTCTTCACCGCCTCAAAGGCATCGGCGCGGTAGATGTTCTCGACGTGCAGGCCCTGCCAAAGATGCACAAGCCCGTCGACGGCGCCGTCGAAGTCATCGGCATGGCAGGCCAGCGTGGACGCGTTGATGGCGCCGGCCGAGGTGCCGCTGATGATGGGAAACGGATTGCCCCGCGTTGCGCCGGCATCGCGGCGCAACTGGGCGATGGCGGCCAGGACGCCCACCTGGTAGGCCGCGCGCGCCCCGCCGCCGGTCAGGATCAGGCCCGTGACCGGCTGCGGACGGTGAAGCCCGAAATCCGACTGGGCAAAGGGCTTGGGAACGGCTTGTTGCATCGAGGGCCTGTTGGCACTACGGCAATGGGTCGCGAAGGCCTGCCGCCAGGGGCCAATCAAGGCGCGGCACGCCGCCCGCACTCACGTGCGGGCAAGTGGCGCAACGCCGAGTGGCCCCTGGCGGCAGACCTTCCCGAAGGGTTAAGGCCAGAAAGCCCGCGCGCAGCGTTGCAAATGCTCGCCGGGTGTGCAACCCGGCTCCGCTTTGCGCCTTGCTCGCGGACTTTCTGACCTCAACGCGACCCATTGCCGTAGTGCCAACAGGCCCATTGAAATCATCGCCGATGCAAGCCGTCATCCAATCTCGTAGATAACCTCGGCTGCCGTGCCCAATTTGGCTAAAGCCTCGTCTGCCGGCCAGAAGCGGCTGGCCTCGCCGAGTTCCACCAGCCACCGGGCGCCGACCTGATCGCCATTGGGCTCGGCCTTGACCGACACGCGCACGGGCAGGCCCAGCTTGCGCGTGCCGCCCTCTTCCATCACGACATCACGCGGCGGGAAGCGCTGCACCAGCTCGTGTACGAGCCCTGCCGATCCCGCATTGCCAATCAGCAGATGCCGGCCGAACTTGGCGCGCGCGGCCGCCAGGCCCCACACCGCCGTGACGTTCATGCGCAGGCCGCCGGAGAAGCGGTCGTTCTGCACCTTGCCCTGGGCAATGATGAGTTCGTCCTCGGCCAGCAGTTCCTTATTGGCGTTCAGCAGCTCCTCGTTGGCGACGGCCTCGACGGCGTCGCTCTTGTCGTCGATCTTGAAGATGGCGACGCGGCCGCGCTGGCCGTTGATGACGCGCAGGTCGCTGACGATGCCGGCCACCAGCGTCGGCTCGCGGCTGTCTACCAGGTCGGCGATCTGGCGCTTGACGATGCGCCGCACCTCGGCGCCGCCGTGGTCGAACAGGTGACCCGACAGGTAGAAGCCGATGGCCGTCTTCTCCAGCGACAGGCGCTCCTTGATGCTCCAGGGCGCCGTCTCGACGAGGTCCGGCTCGACATGCGAGGCTGCATGCGAGTCGCCGAAGTCGAACAGGCCGCCCTGGTCGGCATTGGCCTCCTGCGTCTCGGCATGCGTGTAGCCGCGACCGACGCTGGCCAGCAGCTTGTGGCGGTCGGGGTTGATGCTGTCGAAGGCGCCAGCCTTGATCAGCGCCTCGACGGCGCGCTTGTTGACGGCCTTGCGGTCCACGCGCAGGCAGAAGTCGTAGAAGCTCAGGAAAGGTCCGCCGGACTCGCGCGCCGCGATGATGGCCTCGATGGCGCCGCGGCCCGTGCCCTTGACGGCGCCCAGGCCGTAGTTGACGAGCCGGTTCGTCAGTGGCTCGAAGCGGTAGACGCCCTTGTTCACGCAGGGCGACTGGAACTCGATGCCGAAGATCTTCGCGTCGTTGAGCAACACCTTGAGCTTGTCGGTGTCGTCCATTTCGATGGTCATGTTCGCGGCGTAGAACTCGGCCGTGTAGTGCGTCTTCAGCCAGGCCGTGTGATAGCTCAGCAGCGCATAGGCGGCGGCATGCGACTTGTTGAAGCCGTAGCCGGCGAACTTTTCCATCAGGTCGAAGACCTCATCGGCCTTCTTCTCGTCAATGTCCTTTTCCGCCGCGCCCTTGCGGAACATCGCGCGGTGGGCGGCCATTTCATCGGCCTTCTTCTTCCCCATCGCGCGACGCAGCATGTCGGCGCCGCCGAGGCTGTAGCCGCCCAGCACCTGAGCGGCCTGCATCACCTGCTCCTGGTAGACGAAGACGCCGTAGGTCTCCTCCAGCACCTGGCCCAGCAGCGGATGCGGGTACTCGATCGTCTCCTTGCCATGCTTGCGCGCCACGAAGGACGGGATCAGGTCCATCGGGCCCGGCCGATACAGCGATACCAGCGCGATCAAGTCCTCGAAGCGCGAGGGCTTGGCGTCCTTCAGCAGGCGCTGCATGCCGGGCGATTCGAACTGAAACACGCTCTCGGAGTAGCCCTTGCCGAAGAGGTCGAACACCTTCTTGTCGACCAGCGGCACATTGGCCCAGTCGAAGTCCTTGCGCTCGGGGTAGCGGGCGACGATGAAATTCTTGGCCAGCTCCAGGATGGTCAGCGTGGCCAGGCCCAGAAAGTCGAACTTGACGAGGCCGATGGCCTCCACGTCGTCCTTGTCGAACTGGCTCACCGCGCTGGTGGAGCCGGGCTGCTGGTACTGCGGGCAGAAGTCGGTGATCTTGCCCGGCGCGATCAGCACGCCGCCGGCATGCATGCCGATGTTGCGCACCATGCCTTCGACGCGCGCGGCCAGCTTCAGCAGCTCGGCCACTTCCTCGTCGGCGGCCTCGCGCTCCTCCAGCTCCGGCGCCTCGTGGCGGGCGTAGATGACCTTGGCCTTGTCGGGGTCGAAGTTGGGCGGCAGCTTGGCCAGCGTCACCGTCTTGCCGGGTGGCGCAGGGATGAGCTTGGCGATGCTGTCGACATGGCCGTAGCCCATGCCCAGCACGCGGCCGATGTCACGCAGCGCGGCCTTGGCGGCCATCGTTCCGAACGTCGCAATCTGGCTGACCGCCGGGCGGCCGTACTTGTCCTTGACGTAGTCGATGACGCGGTCGCGGTTGCCCTGGCAGAAGTCGATGTCGAAGTCGGGCATGGACACCCGCTCCGGGTTCAGGAAGCGCTCGAACAGCAGGTTGTATTTGAGCGGGTCCAGGTCCGTGATCAGCAGTGCATAGGCGACGAGCGAGCCCGCGCCCGAGCCCCGGCCCGGGCCGACCGGGCAGCCATTGGCCTTGGCCCAGCGGATGAAGTCCGACACGATGAGGAAGTAGCCCGGGAAGCCCATCTTGATGATGGTGTTCAGCTCGAACTCCAGCCGCTCGACGTAGCGCGGTCGCTCCTTCTCGCGCTCGGCCTCGTTGGGGAACAGGTGGATCAGCCGGCCCACCAGGCCCTCGTGGCTCAGCTCGCGGAAGTACTGCTCCATCGGCATCGGCGTGCCGTCTTCCAGCAGCGGCGTCGGGAAGTTGGGCAGCTGCGGCTTGCCCAGCACCAGCGTCAGCGAGCAGCGCCGCGCGATCTCGATCGTGTTCTGTATAGCGCTGGGAATGTCCTTGAACAGCTCCCGCATCTGCGCCTGCGTCTTGAAATACTGGCTCGGCAGGAAGCGCTTGATGCGCTTGGGGTTGGCGAGGGTCTCGCCTTCGGCCACGCAGACGCGCGCCTCGTGCGCCTCGAAGTCGTCCTCACCGAGGAACTGGATCGGATGCGTTGCCACGACGGGCAGGCCCAGTTCGGCGGCGAGCGGCACGCTGGCGTGCACGAGGGCATCCTGGCCAGGCAGACCGGCGCGTTGCAGCTCGATGTAAAAGCGATTCGGGAACACGGCCGCGAGCCGCTGCGCCCACTCACGTGCCCGCACCTTGTCGCCCTGCATCAGCGCCTGGCCGACGCCGCCGTGCTGCGCGCCAGACAGGCAGATCAACCCCTCGCCCAGCTCGCTCAGCCACTCCCACTTCAGGCAAGCCTGGTTGCGCTGCACGTTGTCTATCCACGCGCGCGACAGCAGCTCGCTAAGGTTGAGATAGCCCTGGCTGTTTTGCACCAGCAGCAGCAGGCGCGTCGGCGGCTTGTCGGTCGCGTCGGTCTCCAGCCAGCAGTCGGCGCCGAGGATGGGCTGCACGCCCTTCTTGCGCATCGCGCTGTAGAACTTGATGCCGCCGAACAGGTTGGCGAGGTCGGTGATGGCCGCCGCCACCTGGCCGTCCTTGGCTGCGGCGTCGGCCGCGTCATCGGTGCGGAGGGTGCCGTCCACGACCGAAAACTCGGTGTGCATGCGCAGGTGGACGAAAGCGGGTTCAGGCAGGTCTTGCAGATCTTGGGCGGGCATCGCGGCATTGTAGGAATGCCGTTCTGGCCCGAGGCGTGCCGCCCCTGCCGACCGGCGCTGTAAACGCTTCCGGCAAGAAACTTTAAGTCTTACTTTTAAGTGATACCAACTCCAGAATCGGCGTTACCCCGGGGACGAATGTTTTTAATAGTCATATTTAATTCGTTCAGGCCTCCCGAACGAGGCGGCCGCCAACGACCCGAGACACCCCATGTTCTTGACCTTGAAGCGCCTCGTGCGCTTGGCCCTCGGCTGCACGCTCGCCGCCGCATTGCTTCCCGCCCAGGCCGCCCCCTGGACGCTGACCGGCGCCATCGGCACCCACGACCCGCACCTCTACAAGACCAGCTCGACCTGGTGGCTGTTCGAGACCACCGACAACGGCGGGATCGGCGTCAAGTACTCCAGCAACGGCACGGCGTGGACCCAGGGCGGGTCGATCTTCAGCGGCGGCCTCGCCTGGTGGAAGACCTATCTGCCCACCAACAAGACCGCCATGGTCTGGGCGCCCGGCTGCGGCGAATACGGTGGCCTCGGCTACTGCTACTACGCCATCTCCAGCTTCGGCTCGCAGAAGTCGGCCATCGGCCTGACGACGTCGGCCGGCGGCATCGCCGCAGGCCAGTGGGTGGACCAGGGCGCCATCCTGACGTCCAAGTCCGGCGACGGCTACAACGCCATCGACCCGGCCTTCGTGCTCGCCGCCAACGGCGACCCCTACCTGGTGTTCGGCTCCTTCTGGAACGGCATCCACATCACCCGCGTCAGCAAGGTCAACCTGAAGCCCCCGAGCGGCGGCATCGTCAACATCGCCAAGGACACGGCCAACGGCATCGAGAACGGCTTCGTCGTCCGCCGGGGCAGCTGGTACTACCTGTTCGCTTCCAAGGGCGCCTGCTGCCAGGGCGCCAACAGCACCTACCGCATCGTCGTCGGCCGCTCCACATCCATCACCGGGCCCTACGCCGACAAGGCTGGCAAGGCCATGATGTCCGGCGGCGGCACCGTCATCGCGTCCAGCGGCTCGCGCTTCAAGGGACCGGGCGGGCAGTCGCTGCTGGCCGACGGATCGGTGATGGCCTGGCATGCCTATGACGCGCAGAACAACGGCGCGCCAGTGCTGTTCATCGGCAACGTGACCTGGGGTTCGGACGGATGGCCGCAAGCGGTCTGGTGATCGCGCCACGGGCGGCCCTTCTTCTCGGGGTCGTCGGGGTCGCCCTGGTGGCCTGGGCCTGGTGGGGAACGCCGGCGGACGCCGAGGCGCCGCGCGCGGCGGCAGCAGCCGTCGCGCTGGCGCCACCGGCGCCCCGGCCTGCCGTTGTTCCGCCAGGCCCGGTGCCCATCCTGCAGGCGGCAAAGCCGGCCGTGGACCTGCCCGGTCTGCTCACCGCCCCCGAGGCCGACCTGCGCGCCACGCTGCAAGCTGCACTCGCCGCGCCCGCTCAGGGCGGCCGCCTCTATGCCCGGGCGCTGGCACGGCGCTGCGCCAACCTTGCCGGCCTGCAAGCCGCCGAGGCGCCCGACCTCAACAACGCCCGCCACCAGCGCGCCGTCGCCCGCCAGGCGGCGCTCTCGGCCGGCTGCGGCCAGTTCGCCAAAGCCGAGTGGCTGGCCCTCGTCAACATATCGCCCGACGAGCCCGTCAGCGACCCGTTGCTGGCCGTTCAGCAGTCCGACTTCGACGACGCCGCGCTGCTGCACGCGATGTTCGCCCGCCCTGACCCGCTGCTGATCGATGAACTCGGCGAGCGCCTGCTGCTGCGCCGCATCGCTGGTCAGCCCACCCTCTACTTCGACGGCCAGCGCTTCGACGATGACACCAGCCGCGCCACCGCCCAGGCGGCGCTGCGCCTGCTGCCCTGCCAGTTCGGCCTGGCCTGCGACGAGCGCGACCCCGAGGTCTGGCTGGCCTGCCTGCGCGGCGATGGCTGCCTGGCCTCGCGCGCCGAGCAGGAGATGCCGGCAGCCCAGGCACTCGCCGTGCGGCTGGCGGCGGCGCTGCGTTCGCGCGAGCTGGGTCGCTTCCTGCCGCCGTCCTGAGGTTTGCGCGGCGGTTCGTGGCCGCTAAGCTGCGCGCCCATGAAACACATTGCCATCGCGCTGGCCACCGCCGGCCTGCTCTCTACCGCCCTGGCCGCACCCAAGCCAGCTACCAAGCCCGCCAAGAAGTCAGCCCAGGAGATCCTGGCCGCGTCGCCGGCCTGGGACTGGCGCCCGCTGGACCCCGAGAACACCTTGCTGATGGAGCTGGCCGCAGGTCAGGTCATCATCGAGCTGGCGCCCCGCTTTGCGCCCGCCCACGCGGCGAACATTCGCGCGCTGGCCCGTGGCGGCTACTGGGATGGCCTGGCCATCCTGCGCGTGCAGGACAACTTCGTCACGCAATGGGGCGACCCCGACGGCGAGAACGCCGCCAAGGCCCGGCCGCTGCCGGCTGGCGCGTCACCCAAGCTGCCCGCGGAGTTCTCGGTGCCCATGGACGCCATCGGCAAGGCTGCGGGCTTCGCCAGGCTGCCCGACATCGACGGCTGGGCGCCCCGCACCGGCTTTGCGCAGGGCTTCCCCGTCGCCGCCGACCCCAAGACCGGCAAGGCCTGGCTGACCCATTGCTACGGCATGGTCGGCGCGGGCCGCAGCGATGCGGTCGACTCCAGCAACGGCAGCGAGCTCTACGTCGTCATTGGCCAGGCGCCGCGCGGGCTGGACCTGAACATCACCGTCGTGGGCCGCGTGCTCAAGGGCATGGAATTGCTGTCCGCCCTGCCCCGCGGTTCGGCGGCCATGGGCTTCTACGACAAGCCCGAGCAGCGCACCGGCATCCAGCGCATCCGCCTGCTGGCCGAGGTGCCGCCCACCGAGCGGCCCGCGCTGCAGGTGCTGAAGACCGAGTCCGCCACCTGGACCCAGCTGCTGGACGCCCGCCGCTACCGGGGCGGCTGGTTCGTGCACAGCCCGGGGCACATCGAGGTCTGCAGCGCGACCGTGCCGACGCGGCCCGTGCCCGCGACGGCCGCTCAGCCGCCCAAGTAAAGCGCCACGCGGTAGGTGATGAATGACGCCAGGTAGGCCAGGCCGAACAGATAGGCCGTCATGATGAGCGGCATCTTGTAGCCACCCGTCTCGCGCTTCACCGCTGCCAGCGTCGCGATGCATTGCGGCGCGAACACATACCAGGCCAGCAGCGACATCGCCGTCGCCATGCTCCAGGTCTGCTGGATCAGCGGTGACAGCGCCTGCGCCGCTTCGTCGCCCGTGGCCGACAGCGCGTAGACCGTGCCCAGCGCGCTGATGGCCACCTCGCGCGCGGCCAGGCCCGGCACCAGCGCCAGGCTGATCTGCCAGTTGAAGCCGATGGGCGCGAAGATCTTGGCCAGGCCCGCGCCGAGATAGCCGGCGATGCTGTACTGGATGGGTGCGCCGGTCGCGCCCTCGGGCGGCCCGGGGAAGCTGGACAGCAGCCACAGCGCCAGCGTCAGCAGCAGGATGATGCCGCCCACGCGCTTGATGAAGATCATGGCGCGCTGCCACAGGCCGATGGCGATGGAGCGCGGATGCGGCCAGTGGTAGCTGGGCAGCTCCATCATCAGCGGGCGCACCAGCTGGCCGGCGCTGGTGAAGCGCTTGAGCAGCCAGGCCACAGCCATCGCGCCGACGATGCCGATCACATAGAGGCCGAACAGCACCAGGCCTTGCAGCTCGAAGCCGCCGACGTCCCGGTTCGGGATGAAGGCGCCGATCAGCAGCGCATAGACCGGCAGGCGCGCCGAGCAGGTCATCAGCGGCGCGATCATGATGGTGACGAGCCGGTCGCGCGGGTTGGCGATGGAGCGCGTGGCCATGATGCCGGGGATGGCGCAGGCAAAGCTGGACAGCAGCGGGATGAAGCTGCGCCCGGACAGGCCCACGCTGCCCATCAGCCGGTCCAGCAGCAAGGCCGCGCGGGGCAGATAGCCCGACTCCTCCAGCACGAGGATGAAGAAGAACAGGATCAGGATCTGCGGCAGGAAGACCAGCACGCCGCCCGCGCCGGCGATGACGCCGTCGACGATGAGGCTGTGGAACCAGCCGGCCGGGATGAGGTTGCCCACCTGCTGGCCCAGCCAGGCCATGCCGCCTTCAATGAGCGTCATCGGCGTTTCGGCCCAGGAGAACACCGCCTGGAACAACAGGAAGAGCAGCACCGCCAGGATGACCGAGCCCGCCACCGGATGCAGCAGCACGCGGTCGACGCGGTCGCCAGGGAGGGTGGGCAGTTCGTGGTCCAGGTCTAGCGCACGCAACCAGGTCTTGACGGTCACATGGTCATCAACCTGCTGCTCACCGGCCGGGGCGAGAAGGTTGCCTGCCCAGACCGCCGGTTTGTCCAGCAGCGCGCGCAACTCGTCCAGGCCTTCCTTGTGGATGGCGACGGTGCGCACCACTGGCAGGCCCAGCTGGGCCGACAGCGCCGCAGCGTCGACCTTGAGGCCGCGCCGCGCCGCCAGGTCGGCCATGTTCAGCGCCACGACCACCGGCAGGCCCAGGCGGCGCACCGCCAGCAGCAGGCGCAGGTTGCGGCGCAGGTTGGTGGCGTCCAGCACGCAGACGACGAGGTCGGGCCGCTTCTCGCCCTTGGCGCGGCCGGCCAGCACGTCGCAGGTGACGCGCTCGTCCGGCGAGCGCGGATGCAGGCTGTAGGTGCCGGGCAGGTCCAGCAGGCGCAGCGTCTTGCCGGCGGCTGAAATGACGCGGCCTTCCTTGCGTTCGACGGTGACGCCAGCGTAGTTGGCGACCTTCTGATGGCTGCCGGTCAGGCCGTTGAACAGGGCCGTCTTGCCGCAGTTGGGGTTGCCGACGAGGGCGACCAGCTTGCCGCCGCGGTGGACATGGATGACGCCTTCAACCATGACGTGGTGTCACGGCGATGCAATCGGCCTCGGCATGGCGCAGCGCAAACGTCGACTGCCCGACGCGCACGACCAGGTTGCCCGTGTCGTCGGCGCCCCGGCGCAGCACGCGCACCGCCTCGCCCGGCAGGAAGCCGAGGTCGGACAGCCAGGACGCCCACTCCGGCGAATGCGCGGGCGCACTGACCTGGCTGACGGTCAGCGCCTGCCCGGCAGGGGCGGCGGCAAGGCTGGAAGGCAGCGGCTCGGACATGGGGTCGGCTTCGCGGGCAGGCGTTTGATGAGAATGATTCTCATTGTATGTGCCGACATGCCCCGCAGCGCACGAAACTCTCAACGGGGATTGAGGCTGTGCAGCAGCAGGTCGCAGGCCTTCAGCGCCTTGGCGAAGTCCAGCCGGCCGATGGCCAGCGACAGTGTGGCGAAATCCGGCCCCAGCGCCTCGGCCTGCCCGGCCAGCTGCTCGCACGCCGCCACCGAGCGCATATTGCGCTCCACCAGCAGCAGGCGCAGCCGGCGCAGCGCCTCCAGCGGGTCTACCGCCTCTGCCGCGGCGGCCGGCACGCGCGGCGGCTGTAGCGCGGCAAGGGTCTCGTCGAGCTGGCGCTGCAATGTCTCGACGTCCGCCCCTTGCACGTCGGCCCGGGTGCGCACCGCCTGCTCCTGGGCGCCCGCCACGGCGGCCAGCGCGTTGGCACCGACGGCGCCGGCCAGCCCGCGCAAGGTGTGCAGCACGCGCACCACGTCGGGCACGGACGACTGCCGCAGGTGGCGGCGAAGCGTGTCCATCTCGGCCGGTGCGTCCTGCGCGAAGGAGGTGACCAGGCGGTCGTAAAGCGCCTGGCGCCCGCCCAGGCGCTGCAGCGCGGCGGCGCGGTCCAGCAGCAGCGGCGCCGGGACAGGCACGGCTGACGCCGTCGCATGCGACTGCCCGACATGGCGGCGCAGGCAGGCGACCAGCTGTTCCAGATCCACCGGCTTGGCGATGTGGTCGCGCATGCCGGCGGCCAGGCAGGCCTGACGGTCGGCGTCCATGGCATTGGCCGTCATGGCGATGACGAGGCTGGCGCGCCGGCGCTTGAGAATGCGCTGCGTCGCCTCGAAGCCGTCGAGGTCCGGCATCTGCAGGTCCATGAGGATGGCGTCGAAGGGCGGTTCGGTGACGGTGGCCAGGTGGGCGCCTTCGACGCCGCCGCCGGCCAGCGTGACGACGGCGCCCTCATCCTCCAGCAGCTCCTGCGCCACCTGCTGGTTGAAGCCGTTGTCCTCGACGACGAGCAGGCGCATGCCGGCCAGGCGCTGTGAGCCTCCCTCCGCGCGCGGCGGGCGTGCCTCGCTGCGCGTGGCCTCGGCCACGGCGTCCTGAAGCATCGACGCCGTCACCGGCTTGACGAGATAGCCGCCCAGGCTGGCGATCTCGTGCTCGCTGCGCTCGGCCAGCAGGTCACGGCCATGGGCCGTGACCATGATGATGACCGGCGCGTCGGAATCGTGGCTGTCGCGGATGCGGCGCGACGTCTCCCAGCCGTCCAGCCCCGGCATGCGCCAGTCCATCAAGACCAGGTCGTAGTGCGGTTCGCCGCGCTCGGCGGCCAGGTGCACCAGGGCCAGCGCCTGCTCGCCGCTGGCGGCCAGGTCGCAGTCCCAGCCCAGGCTGTCACCAATGCCCTGCAGCACCTCGCGGGCCATGGGGTTGTCGTCGACGATGAGGACTTTGAGGCCAGGCCGCGTCGTCAACGCGTCCTCGGCCCGGGCCGGCGCCTCGGGCAGCGTCAGCTCGAAGTGGAAGCGGCTGCCCTCGCCGACGCGGCTGTCCACACGCAGCTCGCCGCCCATCAGCGCCACCAGCCGCCGGCTGATGGCCAGGCCCAGGCCGGTGCCGCCGTAGCGCCGCGAGGTGGACTGCTCGGCCTGGCTGAAGCCGGTGAAGATGTGCTCCAGCTTGGCCGACGGGATGCCGATGCCGGTGTCGCTGACCTCGAAGCGGATGCGCGCCCGGCCCTCGCTGTCGCTCAGCAGCGTCACGCCAAGCACCACCTCGCCGTGCTCGGTGAACTTCAGCGCATTGCCGGCCAGGTTGAGCAGCACCTGGCGCAGCCGCGTCGTGTCGCCCACCAGCGCGGCCGGCAGGCGCGGATCGAGGCGGAACAGCACCTCGATGTCCTTGTGGCCGACGTTGGCCGACAGGATGACGGCCAGCTCGCGCATGAAATCGCTGAGCTCAAAGGGGTGCGGGTCCAGCTCCATCTTGCCGGCCTCGACCTTGGAGAAGTCCAGCACGTCGTTGATGACGGCCAGCAGCGCCTGCGCCGCCGTGCGCGCCTTGCTGGCGTAGTCAAGCTGGCGCGGGCTCAGATCGGTGCGCAGCAGCAGGTTGAGCATGCCCAGGGCGCCACTCATCGGCGTGCGGATCTCGTGGCTCATGTTGGCCAGGAAGTCGCTCTTGGCCTGGCTGGCAGCCTCGGCCGTGACGCGGGCGCGCACCAGCTCGATCTCGGCGCGGTGGCGCTCAGTCACGTCAATGAGCATCTGCACGACGTTGACGAGGCGGCCGCGCCGGTCGCGGATGGCGCTGGCGCTGCCGTCGACGAACAGCTCGCCGCCGCCCGGCAGCGCAAAGCCTCGCTCGAAGCGCACATGGTCCATGCGACCGCCGGCCAGGCGGTTCAGCTCGCTGCCGAGCAGGCGGCTGGAGCGGAAGTCCGGCAGGTCGGCCAGCTTGGCGCCGCGCAGCTCCTCGCCCGTGCGGCAGAGCATGGCCGTCAGCGCGGCGTTCACGTCAAGGATGGCCCCCTGCGCATCGCACAGTGCAATGCCCACCTGGCCGCGCTCGAACACACCACGAAAGCGCTGCTCGCTGTCGTTCAGCGCGCGCGTGCGCTGCTCGACGCGCGCCTCCAGCAACTGCTTCTCGACGACCAGCTGCTCGGTCATGTGGTTGAAGTTGCGAGCCAGCTCGCGAAACTCGGCGAAGCCACGCACCGGGGCCCGTTCGTCCAGGCCGCCCCCCGCGATGCGCGCCACGGCGCCGTTGAGCAGGCTCACCGGCTCCACCAGCCGGCGCCCCAGCAGCAGCGCGAAGCCCAGGGCGAGCAGCAGCGCGAAGCCGAGCGCCCCGAGCAGCCGGTTGCGCAACGCGTGCGCGGGCGCGAGGGCTTCGTCGGCATCCAGGTTGACGGAGATGCCCCAGTCCAGCGCCGGCAGATGCCGCCAGGAGGCCACCACCTCCACGCCCGCGTAGTTGCGCGTCAGCCCGCTGCCGCTCTCACCCCGCAGGCCGCGCAGGGCCGGAATGGCGTCAACGGCCTGGGGGTCCAGCGCAGGCAAGGCCGGTGCGAGCGGGCGGAGCAGCTCGCTGACGAAAAGGGCCTGGTCGCCGCTGCGCTGCACCAGCACGGTCTCGCCGCTCAGCGCCAGGCCGGCGCGGTCGGTTGCCACTCGGAGCAGCCGCGTGATGTCGAGCTGCAGCACGATGCTGCCCAGCACGCGGTCACCGTCGACGACGGCATGAACCATGAACATCGTCGGCGGTGTTTCGCCGTTCGGGCCGTTCGGGCCGTTCGGACTGCCGGGGCCACGCAGCCGCATCGTCGGCGTGAGCTGCACGTCCAGCCGGCCGATGGCGCGCCGGTGCGCCGCCAGCAGCTCGCTGCCCGCAAACGCGCCGCCGTCCAGCCGCGCTAGCTCCGGGCTGCTGCCGGCGAGTGGCTTCAGGGCGAAGCTGATGCGGCCGTCGGGCTGCACCAGCAGCAGGTTGACGTATTTGCCGGTGTCATACAGCTGCGCGTAGAAGGCGTGGCTGGCTGCGGGCACCTGGGTGGCGGCGGCATCGCGACGCTGGCCGAGCAGCTCGCGCGTGTCGGCCGCCTTGGCAACGAGCTGGGCGTCGACCTGCACCTCGTTGAGGTATTCGTTGATCTCGGTGACCTTCTTGCGCGCAATGGCAACCAGGCCTTCCGTGACGGTCTCGCGCAGGCTGCGCTCGAAGCTGCCGAGCTGCCACAGCCCCATCACGCCCAGGGGCAGCGCGGACAGCAGCACGAAGCCCAGCAGCAGCGCCGGGCCTATGCGCCAGGCCCGCCGCGCCGACTCTGCGGCCGGCGCGGCGATCAAGGCCGGCCTCCCGCCCGCGCCACGATGGCAGCCCAGTGCTCCGTCGACCGAAACGCCGGCCAGGGCGCCGGCCGGATGTGGCGCGGCACCTGCCACACCTCGGCCAGCTGCCCGTCGGGCTGCACCTGGGCGATGCGCAGCTGGCGCCACAGGTGGCGGGATTGAGCGTCCACCGCCGCATAACCATGCGGTGCGCTGACACTCTGCTGCAGCACATTGGCGTTGACCGCTGCGGTCTGCGTGCTGCGCAGCTCACGCACGGCGGCGGCCCAGAGCTGCACGCCGACATAGGACGACACCGCCGGGTCGCTGACCTGGGTGTCGGCCCCGTTCAACGCGCGCAGCCGCGCCAGGAAGGCCGTGTTGGCCGGCGCCGGCAGCGACTGCAGATAGCTCCAGGCGGTGAAGTGCCGGTCCAGCCGGCCGCCACCGTAGGCGCGCATCTCGGGCTCGGCGGCCGTGAAGGACAGCAGCGGCACGTCGGTCAGCGCGGCGGCGACCAGGGCGTCGAAGAAGGCGCCGTTGCTGTCACCGCTGAGCGTGCTGAGCACCAGGTCGGGCTGCAGTGCCTGCAGCTCGGCGATGACCGCCGCCACGTCGCGCGAGCCCAGCGGCACATAGCGCTCGCCCAGCACCTGGCCGCCGCCCAGCTGGATGAAGTCGCGCAGCATGGCGTTGACGCGCTGCGGGTACAGCGCATCCGTGCCGACCAGGTAGACGCGCCGACCAAAGCCCTGCATGGCCCAGTCGGTGGCCGGCAGCACCTGCTGGTTGGGCGTCGGGCCGGTGTAGATGATGTGGGCCGAGCGCTCCATGCCTTCGTGGGCCATGGGGTAGAAGAACAGGTGCTGCTGCGCTTCGACAACCGACTGCACCTTCTCGCGGCAGCCCGAAGACCAGCAGCCGAAGAGCGCGGCGGCATGCTGGTCCTTGATGAGCCGCGTGGCTGCGGCACCGGCAGTGGCGCTGGCGATGGAGCGGGTGTCTTCGATGCGCAGCTCCACCGGCCGGCCCAGCAGCCCGCCGCCCTGGTTGATCTCGTCCACGGCCAGCTTGACAGCGGCCACCAGCGGCCGCTCACTCGTCGCCAAGGGGCCGCTGAGGGCATGCACCAGGCCGATGACGATGGGGCCGTCTTCCTGGCCGACCCCCTCGTCGGCCGGCTGGCGCCACAGGTAGGCGCCCAGGCCCAGCGCCAGCAGCAGGATCAGCCCCCCCAGCAGCGCGAGCCGGAGCCGCATCAGCCCGCCGCGCGCCGGGCCTCGGGCGATATGAGCGGCAGCGTCAGCCGCACCGTCGTGCCGACGCCTGGCGTGGATTCGACCTGGATCTGCCCGCCCAGGGCGAAGGTGACGAGGTTGCGCACGATGTACAGCCCCGGCTCGCTGCGGTTGGACCCGAAGCGCGTCGAGAAGAAGGGATCGAAGACACGGCCCACCAGGCCGGGCGGGATGCCCACGCCGTGGTCCTGCACGACGATGGTGAGCTGGTCGGTGCCGAGCAGCCGCACGCGGATGTGGACCTCGCCGCCAGCCTCGCGGTAGGCATGCTTGACGGCGTTCTGGATCAGCGTCGCCAGCACCTTGGCCAGTGCGCCGCGAAAGCTCAGCAGATGCAGGTCGTCGCCCATGTCAAGCTCGCAGCGCACCTGATGGGCCTGCAGCGCGTCGGCCAGGCTGGCCACGACTTCATGCACCAGCTCCTGCAGCGAAAAACTGCGGCGCTGGTCGCCGAAGTTGTCGGCGGTGGACTGCAAAAAGGCCTCGACGATCGACAGCGTGCGCTGCAGGTTGGACAGCACCAGGCCGACGCTCTCGTCGCTGATGCGCAGGTGCTTCTCCAGGTCGCTGCGCTTGATGCTGCCGGCGTTGCTGAGGCCGCGCAGATGGGCGAGGTCGTCCTGCAGCGTGCAGGCGGAGATCAGTGCATTGCCCAGCGGTGACGACAGCTCCTGGGCGATGCCCGAGATCGTGCGCCCCACCGAGGCCAGCTTGTCACGCTGGAAGAGCTCGATCTGCGAGCGCGCAAAGCTCTCCGATGCGAGCTTGAGCGCCAGCTGCGTGCGCACGCGCGCCTTGACGACGACATCGACGAAGGGCTTGGGGATGTAGTCGACCGCGCCATGGGCGAAGCCCTCGGCCTCGTCGTCGGCGCTGCCCTGCACGGTGACGAAGATGACCGGGATGCCGCGCGTGCGCGGGTCGGCCTTGAGCCGGTCGCAGACTTCGTAGCCGCTCATTTCGGGCATCAGCACGTCGAGCAGGATGAGGTCGGGCAGCTGCTGGGCGCAGTAGGCCAGCGCTTCGGCGCCGGTCGTGGCCATGGAAACCTCGCATTCGTCCACCAGCAGCTGGTAGAGCGCATGGATGTTGCTCGGCTGGTCGTCGACTACGAGGATGAGCGGCATGGCCGGTCAGAATAACCGCAGCATCCTGCGCCGCGACAGCCACCCGCCCCAGGCTTTCCCCAGGGCGCGGCTGTGGATTCCTCCCCACGTTCGCGCCCACCGGCCACCCATAATCCGCCGGCTCAACGCCTCCCAACATGCCCCAGCGCAAGATCTCGCTCGGCCTTCTGCTGCTCGCCATGGCGGCGCTTCTGGCGCTGCTGGCCCTATTGCTGAGTCTGCGCGGCATGGGCGGCGCATCCCTCGGCGCTTCCGCCGGCGTTTCGCTCGACGCCGCGCTGGCCCTCAACCTGCTGCTGCTGCCCCTGCCGCCGCTGTGCGTGCTGGCCCTGCGCCGCCACGACAAGGACGCCCTGGCCCATGTCGCTGCGGCGCAGGCGGCCACCGACGCCAAGACGCGTTTCCTGGCCCAGATCAGCCACGACATCCGCACGCCTATGAATGCCGTCATGGGCATGACCCAGCTGGCCTTGCAGACCCAGCTCACGGCCGAGCAACGCGACCTGCTGACCAAGGCCGACGCCGCCTCGCGCACCCTGCTCGGTCTCATCAACGACCTGCTCGACGTCGCCAAGATCGAAGCCGGTCATATGCGCATCGAGTCGCTGCCGCTGCGGCTGGAGGACGTCGTCAGCCAGGCCATGGAGCTGGTGCGGCCGCTGCACGCCAACGCGGCCGTCACCCTCATCTGCGACTGGGCGGATGCCAGCCTGCTTGGTGGGCATGGCCAGTTGCAGGGCGACGCGCTGCGGCTGCAACAGGTGCTCGTCAACCTGCTGTCCAACGCCATCCGGTTCACGCCGGCCGGGGATGTACGCCTGCGGCTGTCACGACAGCCACCCGCGGCGCTGGACGGCGTGTCGCTGTTCATCACCGTGCAGGACAGCGGCATCGGCATGGCGCCCGAGCAGGTCGCCGACCTGTTCCGCGAGTTTCACCACGGCGATGTGTCCATGCAGCGCCGCCATGGCGGCACGGGCCTGGGCCTGGCCATCACGCGCCGCCTCGTTGAGCTGATGGGCGGCAGCCTGGACGTGCGGAGCCAGCCCGGCCGCGGTAGCTGTTTCGAGATCCGGCTGACGCTGGCGCTGGATGCCACCGCCACACCGCCCGAAACACTCAAGCCCCGCCGCCTGCTGCTTGCCGAAGGCCACGACGACAGCCGTGCAGCCACCCACGCCTTGCTGGCCCACCTCGGCCTGGAGGATGGCGTGGCCACCAGCATCGACGTTGTCAGCACGCTCGGCGCGCTGGACGCCGCCCGTCAAACCGGCCGGGGCTTCGACTGGCTGCTGCTCGACTGGCATCTGCCCGGCCCCGGACCGACCGGAGCCGACTTGCTGGCCCGGCTGCGCCGCGACCACCCGGCGCTGCGCATTGCCGTGCTGAACCCGCCCGGCCTGGATGACGGTTCGGCCCAGGCCCGCGCCTTCGGAGCCCGCGCGCTGTGCCCGCAGCCGCTGCTGCCGGGCGAGCTGCGGCGCCTGCTGGGTGACTCGGCGGGCGAGCGACCGCTTGCCGCCGACGGGCAGTCGCTGGCCCATCTGCGGGTGCTCCTCGTCGAGGACCATCCCGTCAACCAGGAGATCGCGCTGCGCCTGCTGAGCAGCCGCGGCGCCCACGTCGACGTGGCCGGCAATGGCCAGGAGGGGCTGGACCGTCTGCAGGCCCGCGGCCCCGGCGCCTACGACCTGGTGCTGATGGACCTGCAGATGCCCGTGCTCGACGGCCTGAGCGCGACACGGCGCCTGCGCGCACTGCCCGGCTTCGAGACCCTGCCGGTGCTTGCCATGACGGCCCACGCGCTGGCCGAGGAGCGCGCCCAATGCATGGCTGCCGGCATGCAGGGCCACATCGCCAAGCCGCTGGACGTGGCCCGTCTCGTGCGTGAGCTGCAGCGCTACCGATCGCTGCCGCCGCAGTTACCGCCGCCGTCACCGCCCCAGGCCGTGGCACCGGTGCTGGACATGCCGCTGGGCCTGCGCCAGTTCGACGGCCAGGCCGCGCTCTACCGCCGCACGATGCAGGGCTTTGCCGCCCAGTACGCCGATGGCCTCGCCGGCTGGGCCGGATGGCTCGCGGCCGCGCAATGGGTCGAACTGCGCCGCGCTGCGCACACGCTGCAAGGCCTGGCGGCAACGCTGGGCGCACAGCCCCTGCACCGCCAGGCCCTGGCGCTGGAGCGCAGCGCCGCAGCGGCCGACGCGAGCGCCGCGGCCGGCCAGATCGAACGCGTTGAAGCGGGGCTGGCCGAGCTGCTCGCCGAGATCCGCCAGATCCTGGCAGAGCCGGCCGCCGCGCCCCTGACCCAAGGCCCCGGCGACCTGTCCGACCTGCATCGACTGCTGGGCCAGAGCGACAGCCGCGCGCTGGACTGGTGGCAGGCCCACGGTGCGCACAGTGGCCTGGACGCAGCGACGGTCGGCCGCCTGACGCATGCGCTGGGCGCGCTGGATTTCGACGCCGCCCTGCTGGCGCTGAAGGACCATGCCTGATGGGAGTGGCCACCCTCGTCATCGTCGGCCCGGTTGGCACGCGCTGGCTGTTCGGCCTCATTGCCGCCTCGGCGCTGGGCGCCTGGGCCAGCGAGACGGCGCTCGGTGTCATCGACCCCAACGACCGCGTCGCCTATCCCTGCCTGGCGCTGGCCTTCTCGATGCTGGCGGGCCTGGCCTGGCGGCAGCCGCAGCGGCTGCGCGACTGGCAGCGCTGCGGCGTCACGCTGCTGGCCATGTATTTCAATCTCGGCATGCTGGCCTTCACGCTGCGCCCCGACCCCGGGCCCAGCCTCTACACGCTGGCCAGCCTGGCGCCCTGGACGATGGGCGGCTGCCTGCTGCTCTTCATCACCTGGCGGGCGCGCCAGGCGCTGCTCATCTCGGTGAGCCTGCTGGTGGTGATGCTGGCGCCGCCGACGCTGCTGCGCTTTGCCGGCCGCCCGCCCGCCTGGCTGGTCGAGTCCTGGCCGCTGCTGGCCAACCTGGCGCTGTGCCAGACCATGTTCTGCCTGGCGCTGTGGGGGCTGTCGCGGCAGTTCGCGCGGCTGCGGCTGCTGGCGCCGGCTGGCGACGGCCCGGCCACGCCCGACGACCTCGTCAGGGCGCGCCTGCTGGAACTGGAGCGCTCGCGCGCGGCGGCCGAGGCGGCCTCACGGGCCAAGTCCGATTTCCTGGGCAACATCGGCCATGAGATCCGCACGCCGATGAACACGGTGCTCGGCCAGACGCGCCTGCTGCTGGCCAGCCGCCTGCACGCCGGGCAGCGCAGCCAGCTGCAGGAGGTGGCCGAGGCCGGCGAGGCCCTCGTCAAGCTCATCGACGGCCTGCTCGACTACGCCGATCTCGATGCCGGCCGCATGCAGCTGGCCTCCGAGCCGCTGCTGCTGGAGCAGTTGCTGGGCAGCGCTTTCGACGCGGTGCGTCCGGCCGCCCAGGCCAAGCAGCTGGAGCTGCTGTGCGACGTGGCTTCGCCCGAGCTGCTCGGCGAAGCCGGCGCCCGGCGTGGCGACGCGGTGCGGCTGACCCAGCTCATCACCGAGCTGCTCGTCAACGCCGTCAAGTTCACGCAGGCCGGCCAGGTCAAGCTGAGCGTCAACCTGGAGGCGGACGGCGCCTGGCGGCTGCGTGTGCGCGACAGCGGCGTGGGCATCTCGCCCGAGCAGCTGGCCCATCTCTTCACGCCGTTTGCGCAGGCCGAGGCCAAGGCCTCGCGGCGCTTTGGCGGCACGGGCCTGGGTCTGGCCATCTGCCGGGCGCTGGCCGAGCGCATGGGCGGCACGCTGACCGCCCGCAGCACGCCCGGCCGCGGCAGCGCCTTCGAGCTGACGCTGCCACTGCCGCCCTGCCCCGGACTGCCGCTGCCGCCGCTGGCCGATCTGCGCAGCGTCCTCGTCGTGCAAGCGGCGCACAGCCCGGGCCATGACGCGCTCGTGGGCCTTGTCAAGGCGCTGGCACCGGCGGTCCGCCTGGAGCTGCTGACACAGGGCAGCCAGGCCCTCATGCGGCTGGCGGGCGCGCCCTGCGACCTGCTGCTGGTCGACTGGGTGCTGCCCGACATGGAAGGCGGCGAGCTGCTGCGGCGCCTGGCCGCTGTCGGCGCCACCGGCAGCGCCCGGCGCATCGTGCTGATGAGCGCCTTCGACACGCCGGTGCTGCGCGCCCGTGCGCTGCGCCAGGGCGCCCACGCGCTGGCCGCCAAACCGCTGCTGCCGCACACGCTGCGCCGCCTGCTCGACCTGAACCGGCCCCTGCCCGCTGAGGCACCAGCGGCCGCCCTGCCCGACCCGCAGGCGCCGACCACCGACCCGGCGACGCTGATGAGCGAGCTCGACAGCCTGCTGGGCGAGGCCGACAGCCATGCGCTGACGCTGTGGGAGCAGCACGGCTCGGCCTTCATCGACATGCTGCCGGCGCGCCAGGCCAAGGCCCTGGCCGGCGCGATGCAGCGCTTTGATTTCGACGAGGCCCAGGCCGCACTGCGAGGCGAGAGCACATCATGATCCCGCACGACGACCTTGTTCTGCCGCAGGCCACCATCCTCGTCGTCGACGACACGCCGGCCAACCTGACGTTGCTGGCCCAGGTGCTCAAACCCGATTACCGCGTGCAGCTTGCCGTCAGCGGCGCCAAGGCGCTGGAGATCTGCCGCCGCCACCCGCCCGACCTCGTCGTGCTGGACGTGATGATGCCGGAGATGGACGGCTACGAAGTCTGCCGCCTGCTCAAGGCCGACCCGGCGACGCGCCGCGTGCCCGTCATCTTCCTGACCGCGCTGACGCGCACCGAGGACGAGAGCAGCGGCTTCGAGGCCGGCGGCGCCGACTTCATCCACAAGCCCTTCAACCCCGCCACCGTGCTGGCGCGGGTGCGCACCCACCTGCGGCTCAAGCAGGCGGAGGACCATCTGCTGCACCACAACGCCCAGCTCAGCGGCGAACTGGAGGCACGCCGCCGCGAGGTGGAGCGGCTGCGCGACACGACCCTTTTCGTCATGGTCGGCCTGGCCGAGTTCCGCGACGCCGACACCGGCAACCACATCCAGCGCACCCAGGAATACGTGCGCACGCTGGCCCGCTGGATCGCCGACCAGCCCGACAGCCCCGCCGACCTGACCGAGTTCGCCATCGACGAGCTCGCCAAGGCCGCACCGCTGCACGACATCGGCAAGGTCGCCATCCCGGACGGCATCCTGCTCAAGGCCGGCAGGCTGTCGGCCGACGAATGGCGAATCATGAAGACGCACGCCGAGCATGGTGCCGACCTGCTGCAGCGCGCCATTGACCGCCTCGGCGACGACGCCGGCCTGATGCTGACCTACGGCAAGCAGATCGCCCGCCACCACCACGAGAAATGGGACGGCAGTGGCTACCCCGACGGCCTGGCCGGCGAGGCCATCCCGCTGTCGGCGCGGCTGATGGCGGTGGCCGATGTCTATGACGCGCTGATCAGCGTGCGGCCCTACAAGCAGGCCATGACGCACGACGAGGCGCTGGCCTTCATCCGCGACGGCAGCGGCAGCCACTTCGACCCGCGCGTGGTGGAAGGGCTGGAGGCCTGCGTGGGCGAGTTCCGCCAGATTGCGTCGAGGTGGGCCGATTGATTCGGTTCATTGCGCGTTGGTGGTTGGCGTGACGAGTGAGGCAGACCGAGAGCCCTTGCGCGAAAGCGGTTCACGCGCAATGAGCCATTGATAATCGGCCCCCTCATGCAGTCCGGTTCCGTTCTCAACATTTCTTGCTACCTCTTCGTCTCGCTGACCGACACGGGAGCGCTGCGCGACCGCCTCGAAGCGCGAGCCGAATCCCTGGACCTCAAGGGCACGGTGTTGATCGCCGAAGAGGGGATCAATCTCTTCCTGGCCGGCCCGGCCGAAGCCGTCAACGCCTGGGTGAACGAGTTGCGCACCGATGCCCGCTTCGCCCCGCTGACGCCCAAGGAAAGCTGGAGCGAGGTGCAACCTTTCCAGCGGCTCAAGGTCAAGGTCAAGCCCGAGATCATCCGCATGAACCGGCCCACGGTGCGCCCCGACCAGGCGCCCCGCGCCCCGGCGCTGGCGCCAGCCACGCTCATGCGCTGGCTGGACCAGGGCCATGACGACGCCGGCCGCCAGGTCGTGCTGCTGGACACGCGCAACGGCTTCGAGGTCGATGAGGGCGCCTTTGACGGCGCCATCGACTGGCGGCTTCACAAATTCAGCGATTTCCCGGACGCACTGGCCGCGCACAGACAGGAGCTGGACGGCAAAACCGTGGTGAGCTATTGCACCGGCGGCATCCGCTGCGAGAAGGCGGCCATGGTGCTGAAAGATGAAGGACTGACGGCCTGGCAGCTGGATGGCGGCATCCTCAAGTACTTCGAGGACACCGGCGGCAAGCACTACCACGGCAACTGCTTCGTCTTCGACGATCGCAGGGGCGTCAACGCCGATTTGAGCCCCACGTGAGTCGTCGGTTCGGTGACGTCGCACTGAAGGCCGTCGGCATCCTGCTGATGCTGGCAACGCTGGCCTTTGCCGTCGGCAAGGCGCCCGACCGCTCGCTGGAAAGCCTCATCCAGCGCTGGGCGCCGCCGCCATCGGACTTCGTCGAGCTTGACGGCCTGCTCGTCCACTACCGGGACCAGGGCCCCAGCAGCGACCCCCTGCCCCTCGTCCTCATCCACGGCACCGGCGCCAGCCTGCACACCTGGGAGGGCTGGGCGACGGAGCTGGCGCGGACGCGCCGCGTCATCAGCTTCGACCTGCCCGGCTTCGGCCTGACGGGCCCCAACACCGACGGCGACTACCGCGAGGCTCGTTACGTGGCCTTCACGCGCGGCCTGCTGTCACGCCTGGGCATCGGCCGGGCCATCGTCGTCGGCAACTCCCTGGGTGGTGGCGTGGCCTGGGAGCTGGCGCTGGCGGAACCCTCACGAGTGGCCGGCCTCGTGCTGGTCGACGCCACGGGCTACGACTTCGTGCCCGAGGTGCTGCCGTTGGGTTTTCGCATCGCCCGCACGCCGGTGCTGCGCGAGCCCATGCGCTGGGTGCTGCCGCGCCGCGCCATCGAGCAGAGCGTCGCCCAGGTCTACGGCGACCCGTCGCGCATCAGCGCCGCACTGGTGGACCGTTATTACGAGCTGGCGCTGCGCGAAGGCAACCGCGTGGCGCTGATGCAGCGCATGGACCAGATGGCCCCCGGCCCGGTCGAGCGCCTGGCCGAGATCAAGGTGCCCACCCTCATCCTCTGGGGTGGCCAGGACCGCCTCATCCCGCCGCGCTGGGGCGAGGCCTTCCACCGCGACATTCCGGGCAGCCGGTTGGTGGTGTTTCCCAGCCTGGGCCACGTGCCTCATGAAGAAGGCCCGGCTGCTACCCTTGCGGCCTTGCGCGATTGGCTACCTGCCGTCCACTGAACACCGTCCCACCCAAAAGGTCCGACATGAAGAAAACCGCCCTGTTTGTGCTGGCCCTGGCTGCATCCGTCGCCCAGGCTCAGGCCCCCGAGTGGAAGAAGCTGCGCATCGGTGTCGAAGGCGCCTACCCACCGTTCTCCGAGATCGGCCCCGACGGCAAGTTGAAGGGCTTCGAGATCGAGCTGGTGCAGGCCTACTGCGCCGAAATGAAGGCCCAGTGCACGCTGGTGCAGCAAGAGTTCGACGGCCTCATTCCCGCGCTGCAGTCGCGCAAGGTGGACGCCATCTTCGCGAGCGTTTCCATCACCGCCGAGCGCCAGAAGGTGATCGGCTTCAGCAAGCCCTACTACGCCACGCCGGCCCGGCTCGTCGCCAAGGCCGGCGCCAAGCTGGAGCCCACGGAGGCCGGCCTGAAGGGCAAGAAAGTCGGCGTGCAGCGCGGCACGACGCACGAGACCTATGCCGCCGCCACCTTCAAGCAGAGCGAGATCGTGCGCTACGGCAGCCAGGACCAGGTCTTCCTCGACCTGAAGAGCGGCCGCCTGGACGCGACGCTGATGGATTCGCCGGCGGCCGACTTCGGATTCCTGAAGAAGCCCGAAGGCAAGGGCTTCGCCTTCGTCGGCGGCGCCGTGCTGGACGACAAGATCTTCGGCGTCGGCACCGGCGTGGGCATGCGCAAGGCCGACGAGGCGACGCTGGGCAAGAAGTTCAACGCCGCCATCGACGCACTGCAGGCCAACGGCACGTTCAAGAAGCTGGCCGACAAGTATTTCGACTACGACATCTCGCCCAAGAAGTGATGCGCAGGCGCTCCGCCCTGACCGCCGGACTCCTTTGGGCAGCCGCCGCCCGCGCTCAGGCGCCACAGCGCCTGCGCATCGGCTTTGCCGTCGGCTATGCGCCTTTCAGCGAAGTCGGCACCGACGGCCAGCTCAAGGGCTTCGAGATCGACGTGGCCCAGGCGCTGAGCCGGCAGATGGCACAGCAGTTCACGCCCGTCATCCTCGACTTCGACGGCCTCATCCCGGCCCTGCAGTCGCGCAAGATCGACGCCATCATGGCCTCGATGTCCATCACGCCGGAGCGCCAACAGCTCATCGCCTTTTCCTCGCCCTACTACTTCTCGCCGGCGCGCATGGTCATGCGCAGCAACGCCGGGCTGGACGTCAGCGCGGCAGGTTTGAAGGGCAGGCGCATCGGTGTGGAGCGCGGCACCATCCATGAGCGCTTCCTTGCGGAGCAGTTCAAAGGGAGCCAGGTGTTGCGCTACGCGACGCAGGATCAGGTCTTCCTCGACCTCAAGTCCGGCCGCCTGGATGCCACGCTCGTGGACGCCGTCATCGCCCAGTTCGGCTTCCTCAACAAGAGCGACGGGCGCGGCTTTGGCTTCTCGGGGCCGGACTTCGGCCGCGACGAGCGCTACTACGGCAAGGGCATCGGCGTGGGCCTGCGCAAGGCCGACGCGCTGACGTTGGGCCGGCGCATCGACGAGGCGCTCGCGGCCCTGCGTGGCAATGGCACGCTCAAGGCACTGAACGACCGCCATTTCGATTTCGACCTCGTCACACCGCGCTAGACATGTTGCTGCACGGATTCCTTCCCAGCCTCATCGAAGGCGCGGCCGTCACGCTCGGCGTGGCGCTGTCGTCGCTTGCCGTCGCCGTCGTGCTGGGCCTGGCGGGCGCCCTGGCCAAGTTGTCGCGCTCGCGCTTCGCCCAAGGCATCGCGGCCATCTACACGACGCTGATCCGCGGCGTGCCCGACCTGGTGCTGATGCTGCTCGTCTTCTACGGCGGCCAGGTGGCCATCAACACCCTGGCGCCCATGCTCGGCCATGAGGACTACATCGACATCGACCCCTTCGTGGCCGGCTCGCTGACCATCGGCTTCATCTTCGGCGCCTACCTGACGGAGGCCTTCCGCGGCGCCTTCCTGGCCGTGCCGCCGGGCCAGCGCGAGGCCGGCCTGGCCTACGGCATGAGCCCGCGCCAGGTGCTGTGGCGCATCACGCTGCCGCAGATGCTGCGCCATGCGCTGCCGGGGCTGTCCAACAACTGGCTGGTGCTCGTCAAGAGCACGGCCATCGTCTCGGTCATCGGCCTGTCTGACCTGATGACGCGCGGCCAGCAGGCCGCCGGCAACACGCGCGAGCCTTTCAGCTTCTACCTTGCCGTGGCGCTGATCTACCTCGTCTTCACCAGCGTGTCGGAGCTGGGCTTCAGCTGGGCGAAGAAGCGCCTGGCCATCGGCGTGCGGGAGGGCAGTCTGTGAACTTCGAGGCTGTCCTTGAGAACCTGCCGATGTATCTGTCGGGCCTCGGCATCACGCTGAAGCTGCTGGCGTTGTCGCTGCTGTGCGGCCTGGCGTTGGCGGTACCGCTTGCGGTCGTGCGCACGGTCTCCAGGGGCTGGGGCTCGCGGCTGGTTTGGGCCTACACCTACGTCTTCCGCGGCACGCCGATGCTGGTGCAGCTCTTCCTCTGCTACTACGGCCTGGCGCAGTTCGATGCGGTGCGCGAAAGCGTCGCCTGGCCCTGGCTGTCGTCGGCCACCTTTTGCGCCTGGCTGACGTTCACGCTGAACACCGCCGCCTACACGACCGAGATCATCGCGGGCAGCATCCGCGCGCTGCCGGCCGGCGAGATCGAGGCGGCCAAGGCGCTGGGCATGGGCCGCGGGCTGCTGGTGCGCCGCATCGTGCTGCCCGCCGCCCTGCGCCGCGCGCTGCCGGCCTACGGCAACGAGGCCATCTTCATGCTGCACGGCACGTCGCTGGCCAGCGTCGTCACGCTGCTGGACCTGACCGGCGCCGCCCGCGCCGTCAACGCCAAGTACTACCTGCCCTTCGAGGCCTTCATCACCGCCGGCGCCTTCTACTTCGTGCTGACGCTCAGTCTGGTCGGGCTGTTCCGCTGGGCCGAGAACCGCTGGCTGAAACCCATGATGAGCCGTTGATCATGCAAACCATTCGCCATCCCCTCATCTCTCCCGCGCCCGGCACGCAGCGCGAACTCGTCTCGCTGCACTACGGCAAAACTGGCGGCCCTTCATCGACAGGAAAGGCCTATATCCAGGCCTCGCTGCACGGCGACGAACTGCCCGGCATGCTGGTCGGCTGGCATCTGCGGCAACAGCTCGATGCGCTGGAGGCCGCCGGCCAGATCAGCGGCGAAATCGTCCTCGTGCCCATGGCCAACCCCATCGGCCTCTCCCAGTTCCTGCTGCATGCCCACCTGGGCCGCTTCGAGCTGATGTCGGGCGAGAACTTCAACCGCCATTACCCGGACCAGGTCGACACCGTGGCCCGTGCAGTCGAGTCGCAACTGGGCAGCGACGCCGCCGCCAACGTCGCCCTGCTGCGCCGCGCACTGAAGGCCGCCGTGCTGGCGTCGCCAGCCGACACCGAACTGCAATCGCAACGCCGCACGCTGCTGGCACTGTCCTGCGACGCCGACATCGTGCTGGACCTGCACTGCGACGCCCAGGCGCTGATGCACCTCTACACCGAGACGCCCTGCTGGCCCGATTGCGAACCGCTGGCGCGCTTCCTCGGTTCGCGCCTGACGCTGCTGGCCCAGGACTCGGGCGACAACCCCTTCGACGAAGCCTGCTCGCAGGTCTGGTGGAAGTGGGACAAATACTTCGGCGGCAGGTTCCCCATCCCGCAGGCCTGCCTGTCCGTCACCGTCGAGTTGCGTGGCGCCTGTGACGTGACGCATGAGCTGGCGGCGGCTGACGCGAAAAACATCGTCGACTTCCTGCGCTGGCGGGGCCTGATCACCGGCGACAAGCCCGCCCTGCCCGACGCGGTCGGCGACGCCCGCCCGTTGGCCGGCAGCATGCCCATCAAGTCGCCCGTGGCCGGCGTGCTGACCTTCCTGAAGGACGTCGGCGCCGAGGTGAGGGCCGGCGAGGTGCTGGCCCATGTCATCGACCCCGTCACGGCCGAGGTGACCGAACTGAAGAGCCCCGTCGACGGTCTTTTCTTCGCGCGCGATTTCCTGCGCTTTGCCAACGCCGGCATGCGCGTCGCCAAGGTCGCGGGTCGCGAAGCGCTGCGCACCGGCAAACTCCTCGGCGCCTGAACAGACCAGCATGAGCGACATCCAGCTTCAAGCCACCAACATCCATAAGCGCTTCGGCGAGCGTGAGGTGCTCAAGGGCATCTCCTTCGCGGCCAGCCGTGGCGACGTCGTCACGCTGATCGGCTCCTCGGGCTCGGGCAAGAGCACGCTGCTGCGCTGCCTCAACCTGCTGGAGCAGCCGCACGAAGGCGAGATGAGCCTGTGCGGCGAAGCCCTGAAGCTGACCCGCGACCGCGACGGCACGCTGAAGGCGGCCGACGCCAAACAGCTGCAGCTCTGGCGTGCCAAGCTGGCCATGGTGTTCCAGAACTTCAACCTCTGGGCCCACATGACCGTGCTGGAAAACGTCATCGAGGCGCCCATCCATGTGCTCGGCAAGCCCAGGGCCGAGGCCGTCGAGCGTGCGCAGGCGCTGCTGGCCCGCGTCGGCGTGTCCCACCGCGCCAGCGTCTACCCGGCCCAGCTCTCGGGCGGCGAGCAGCAGCGCGTGGCCATTGCCCGCGCGCTGGCGGTCGACCCCGAGGTGATGCTCTTCGACGAACCCACATCGGCACTGGACCCGGAACTGGTGGGCGAAGTGCTCAAGGTCATGCGCGACCTGGCAGCGGAGGGCCGCACGATGATCGTCGTGACGCACGAGATGGGCTTTGCGCGCGAGGTGTCCAACCACTGCCTGTTCCTGCATCAGGGCAAGGTCGAGGAAGAAGGCAATCCGAAAGAGATGCTGCTGCGGCCGCAATGCGAGCGGCTGCAGCAATTCTTGTCGGGCGGGTTGAAGTAGGCCTCGGCATGCACCGCGCGCTGGCCCGGATGCTGTGGCGCGCACTGGCGGTGCTCAGTGTCGTGCTCGCCGTCATCGGCGCCGTGCTTCCCGTCCTGCCGACGGTGCCCTTTTTGATCCTTGCCGCCTGGGCCGGTGGCAAGGGCTGGCCAGCGCTGGAAACCTGGCTGCTCAATCATGCGCACTTCGGTCCCGGTATCCGCCGCTGGCGCGAACGCGGCGCCGTGCCGCGGCGTGCCAAGTGGCTGGCCACCGTGATGATGACGGGCAGCGCCGTCATGCTGGCGTTCTTGCCTTTGCCGCTGGCCGTCCAGATTGGTGTGCCCGCCGTGATGGTGGCCGTGGCGATCTGGCTCTGGCGCCGGCCTGAGCACTAGGGCGCCGGCTTGTTGCCGGCGAAGGCTTCGGCATCGTCGGCATAGACCGCATCGCGGAAGGTCCGGTTCAGCTTGCCGTCGCCCGATGGGAAGAACTGCGTGAACAGCACCGCTGCGATGCCGTGCCTGGGGTCGACCCAGAACAGCGTGTTGGCTGCGCCGTCCCAGAAGAACTCACCCGGCGCGCCGGAGAACTCGCCTGAGTTGCGCGGTGGTCCCACACGCACACCGAAATTGATGCCGAAGCCGACATTGCCCTTGCTCGGCAGCCAGGAGCGGTCGGCCAGGTCGGGCGGCAGCGCGTCAGTCGCCATCAGTCTGGCCGTCTCGGGCTTCAGCATCCGCTGGCCATTGGGGGCGACGCCGCCGTTCAGCAGCATGCGGGCGAAGACCATGTAGTCGTCCAGCGTCGACACCAGGCCGAAGGTGCCGGGCTTGAGACGCCAGTCGGTGTCGTTGTAGGCATGCGCCTGGGCATCGGGCATTCGCTTGAAGCTGCCGTCCGCAGCGCGCGAATAGCTGGCCGCGAAGCGGGGCCGGTCGGCGGCGTCGGGCGCCACGTGGAAGCGCGTGCTGGCCATGCCCATGGGCTTGAACAGGTGCTCGCGCAGATAGTCCTCGAAGCGCTCGCCGGACAGGGTTTCGACGAGGCGTGCCTGCACGTTCATCGCACGGTCGTAGGTCCAGCGCCGGCCGGGGTGGTCGACCAGCGGCGCGGAGGCGATGCGGCCGACCAGCTCGTCCATGCCTGAGCTGAAGCCGATGCTTGCGTAGTGCCTGCCATTGAAGCGCTCCAGCGCGGGCGGCCCGCCGAAGCTGGCGGCAAAGCCGGCCGTGTTTCGCCCCAGGTCGAGGATGGTGATGGCGCGCGCGGCCGGTTCCGTGATGGGTTGGCCGTCTGCCCCCTCACCGACCCAGACGCGCGCATTGGCGAACTCGGGCAGGTACTTGGCCACCGGGTCGTCGAGCTGGAACCTTCCCTGCTCGTAGAGCTGCATCAGCGCCACGCCGGTGATGGGCTTGGTCATCGAATAGATCTGCACCAGCGTGTCGCGCGCCATCGGCCGGCCCGCCTCGCGGTCGGCCTTGCCGAAAGCGCCGAAATAGGCCTCGCGCCCGTTTTCGTAGACGAGGGCGGTGACGCCGACCAGCTCGCCGTGCCTGACCATGCCGCGCAAGGCGCTGTCGATGCGGGCCGGCTTGACGAGCGGCTCCGCACTCGCTGACGCAGCCAGCAGCGCCAGGCCGCCCGCCAGCAGCCAAGCAGGCGTGATCAAACCGCCGGTTCCACCAGCAGGCCGCGATCCTTCAGCATGGGCTCCACGACGGGGTCGCGGCCACGGAACGCGCGGAAGGCCGCACCCGGTTCGCGGCTGTTGCCGGCCGAGTAAATGCACTCGCGCAGCCGCGCGGCCACGCCGGCATCGAACACATTGCCGGCCTCGACGAAGGCATCGAAGGCGTCGCAGTCCAGCACCTCCGCCCACAGGTAGACGTAGTAGCCGGCCGCGTAGCCGGCGCTGCTGAAGAGGTGCTGGAAATGCGTCAGCCGGTGGTTCAGGCCCACCTCGGCCGGCAGGCCCCACCTGGCCAGCGTCTCAGCCTCGAACGCGACCACATCGGCAGGAGCGTCCGGCAGCGCGTGCACCGCCATGTCGACCAGCGCGCTGGCCGTGTAGCGCAGCGTCTCGTAGCCCTGGCCGAACTGGCGCGCGGCCTGGAGTTTGGCCAGCAGCGCGTCGGGCAGGGGCTCGTCGGTCTGCCAGTGGCGGGCGAATTTCTTCAGCACCTGCGGCTCGGCCATCCAGTGCTCGTAGAGCTGGGACGGCAGCTCGACGAAGTCGCGCAGCACCTGCGTGCCCGCCAGGCGCTCATGCTCCACGCTGGAGAGCAGCCCATGCAGGCCGTGGCCGAACTCGTGGAAGAGCGTGCGCACGTCGTCGAAGCTGAGCAGCGTCGGCTCCCCCGCCGCGCCACGGGCGAAATTGTTGTTGTTCAGGATGACGGGCGTGGTGCCCAGTGCGCGGCTCTGGTTGCGCAGCGCGTTCATCCAGGCGCCGCTGCGCTTGGTGGGGCGCGCGAAGTTGTCCTGCAGGAACAAGCCACGCAATGAGCCGTCGGCATTGAAGACCTCGTAGGCGCGCACGTCCGCGTGGTAGCCGGCAATGTCGGGCCGGGGCTCGAAGCGCAGGTCGAACAGGCGGCTGGCGCAGTCGAACATGGCGGCGACCATGCGCTCCAGCGGGAAATAGGGCTTGAGTTCGGCCTCGTCCAGCTCGAAGCGGGCGCGCCGGGCCTGTTCGGCATAGAAGCGCCAGTCCCAGGGCTCCAGCTCATGGGTGGCGCCGGCCGCAGCCATGGCGCCCCGAACCGCCTCGCGCTCGCGCGCCTGTGCCGCCAGGGCCGGGTGCCAGACGCGCTCCAGCAGGTCCATGACGGCGCCCTGGCTGCGCGCCATCGTGTCCTCCAGCGCGAAATCGGCATAGCAGGCATGGCCATGCAGGCGGGCCTGCTCGCCGCGCAGTTCCAGGATCTCGCGGCAGATGGCGCGGTTGTCTGTTTCACCGGTGTTGTCTCCGCGACCGACCCACGCATGCCAGACCTGCTCACGCAGGTCGCGCCGCGTGCTGAAGCTCAGGAAGGGCACGATCAGCGAGCGGGACAACGTGATGACGTGCATGCCTTCCGCCAACTCACGGTCCACGGCGGCCTGCCGGGCGGCGGCGCGCACGAAGCCCGGCAGGCCGGCAAGCTCGTCCTCGCTCGACAGGCGCAGTTGGTAGCCGTTCTCAGCCGCCAGCACGTTCTGCGCAAAGCGGGTGTTCAGCTCGGCGAGCCGTGCCATGACGGCGGCGTAGCGGGCCTTGGCCTCCGGCGCCAGACGAGCGCCGGCACGAAGGAAGTCCAGGTGCACGCGCTCGATCAGGCGGCGCTGCTCGGCCGTCAGGTCCAGGCGCTCACGCGCCTCGAACAGCGAATCGATGCGCGCGAACAGGCCGGCGTGCATGTAGACCGCGCTGTTGTGGGCTGCCAGAGGCGCCGCCAGCGCCCGTTGCGTCGCCTGCAGATCGGCTGACGTCGCAGAGGCGGCCAGTGTGTAGAAGAGGTGCTCCAGCCGGGTCAGCGGGCGACCACTGGCGTCGAAGGCAGCCAGTGTGTTGGCAAACGTCGGCGCCTCGGCCTGGCAGGCAATGGCCTCGATCTCGGCGCGGTGGGCAGCCAGTGCTGCGTCGAAGGCGGGTTGGAAGTGCGCCGGGTGAATGTCGGCGAAGGGCGGCAGGCCGTGTGGGCCGGCCCAGTCCTGCAGCAGCGGGTTGTTGCTCATGCGGGGGCCTTTCGAAAGCAGAAATAAACAAGGGCCGCTTCCTGCCGGAGGCGGCCCATCGAATCATCGGTTCAGGCGCTGGTCCGGGTTATTTGCCCGCGGCCGCTGCCATTTCCTTGCGGATGGCCTTTTCGTCGTTCTCGTCGTACAGCTTTTTACTGCACTCAGCCTTCCACTTGTCGTCAGCGTCGAAGTACTTTTCCTCCCGCTCTTTCACGGTCTTGAAGTGCGCATCCCGCGCATCGATTTTCTCGTTGAAAGCCTTGCGCTTGGCGCTTTGCTCGGCGTCGGCCGCCTTCACGGCGTCGAACATCGTGTTGAAGGCCGTGGTGCGGGCCATGTAGGCCTCGTTGCGGGCCTTCAGGGTGGCCTTGTCAAGCTTGGGCGCCTCGGCCGTCAGCGCGGCATGCGCTTCCAGGATGCCTTCCTTCTCGGCCTTCACTTCGGAGAACTGCTTGCTCAGCGCCGCTTCGCCGGCATCGAGCGTTGCCTTCTCGGCCCTGATCTTTACCTCATTGGTCTCGAACGCGGTCTGTTCGGCCTTGAGGGCCAGCGCTTCCTTGGTGTTGTCTTCCTGCAGGTTGAGACAGGCGCGCAGTTCTTCGCGCGACATCACCTTGGGCTTGGGTTTTTCGACAACCGGGTTGCTGACCTTGTTGTTCTTCGGGTCGACCTTGGCCTTGGTGTTGTTGATGACCTGTGCCTGGGCAGAAACGGCGAAGACCAGGACCAACGGAAGAAGAATGCGTTTCATGACGGTGGTGCAACTCGGGTTGCGAAGGTTCAAAACGGGAGGCGGCATGATGCCACGAGGGCTTCACCGCGATAATCGTCGGCTGCGCTTCGTTACCACCTCGTACCTCCACCGAACCTCCACCGAATGGCGCTCAAAGCCACCATCCACAAAGCCCAGCTGCAGATCGCCGACATGGACCGCCATGTCTACGGCGATCACGCGCTCACGATTGCCCGCCACCCCAGCGAGACCGACGAACGCATGATGGTGCGCGTTCTGGCCTTCGCGCTGAACGTGACCGCCGACGACCTCAACGGTCGGCTCGAGTTCACCAAAGGTCTGTCGGACGTTGACGAGCCCGACCTCTGGCAGCTCGACCTGACGGGCGAGGTGCAGCACTGGATAGACCTTGGCCAGCCCGATGAGCGCCGCCTGATGAAGGCACACGGCCGCGCCCGCCGCGTCAGCGTCTACAGCTTCGCCTCCAGCACGCCGGTCTGGTGGGCCGGCATCGAGAACAAGCTGACGCGCGCGCCGCGCCTGGCCGTCTGGCAGATCCCCGCCGAGCAGTCGCAAGCCCTCATTCCGCTGGCCGAGCGCAGCATGCAGCTGCAGATCAGCATCCAGGACGGCAGCATCTATGTGTCGACGGCAAACGCGTCCGTCGAGATCCACCCGGTTGCATTGAAGGTGGCTGCCGAATGACGCCGCTGCACGAGCCCGCTCAGCATCGCTTCACGCTCGCAACCACACCCGCCAGCGTGCTCGACTATCAGCTCAGCAGCGGCCAGGTCGTTTTCACGCACACCGGCGTGCCGCCCGCCTACCAGGGCCAGGGTCTGGCTGCGAAGCTCATCGAAGCCGGCCTGCAATGGGCCAGGGCGGAAGGCCTGAAGGTCGTGCCCGCCTGCAGCTACGCCCATGCCTACATCCAGCGCCACCCCGAGTGGCAGAACCTCGTCGCTTAAGAGAAGACCGACACCATGTCCACGATCCTGCAATCCGTTCCCGTCGGCCAGAAGGTCGGCATCGCTTTCTCCGGCGGCCTCGACACCTCGGCCGCCCTGCACTGGATGAAGCTCAAGGGCGCCCTGCCCTATGCCTACACGGCCAACCTGGGCCAGCCCGACGAGCCGGACTACGACGAGATCCCGCGCAAGGCCATGCTCTACGGCGCCGAGAAGGCCGTGCTGGTGGACTGCCGCGCACAGCTGGTCGCCGAAGGTATTGCCGCGCTGCAGGCCGGCGCCTTCCACATCAGCACCGCCGGCGTCACCTACTTCAACACGACCCCCATCGGCCGTGCCGTGACCGGCACCATGCTGGTGGCTGCGATGAAGGCCGACGGCGTCAACATCTGGGGCGACGGCTCGACCTACAAGGGCAACGACATCGAGCGCTTCTACCGCTACGGACTGCTCACCAACCCGGCGCTGAAGATCTACAAGCCCTGGCTGGACCAGACCTTCATCGACGAGCTGGGCGGCCGCGCCGAGATGTCGGCCTTCATGACGGAGAAGGGCTTCGCCTACAAGATGAGCGCAGAGAAGGCGTACTCGACCGACTCCAACATGCTGGGCGCCACGCACGAGGCCAAGGACCTGGAGCACCTGAACAGCGGCATCAAGATCGTCAACCCGATCATGGGCGTGGCCTTCTGGCGCGACGACGTGGTCGTCAAGGCGGAGACCGTGTCGGTGCGCTTCGAAGAAGGCGTGCCGGTCGCGCTGAATGGCATCGAGTACCGCGACCCGGTGGCCCTGCTGGCCGAGGCCAACGTCATCGGCGGCCGCCACGGCCTGGGCATGAGCGACCAGATCGAGAACCGCATCATCGAGGCCAAGAGCCGTGGCATCTACGAGGCCCCGGGCCTGGCGCTGCTGCACATCGCCTACGAGCGCCTCGTCACCGGCATCCACAACGAAGACACCATCGAGCTCTACCGCGACAACGGCCGCAAGCTCGGCCGCCTGCTCTACCAGGGTCGCTGGTTCGACCCGCAGGCCATCATGCTGCGCGAGTCCGCCCAGCGCTGGATCGCCCGCGCCATCACCGGCGAAGTGGCCTTGGAGCTGCGCCGCGGCAACGACTATTCGCTGCTGGACACCAAGAGCCCCAATCTGACCTACGCGCCCGAGCGCCTGAGCATGGAAAAGGTCGAAGGCGCCTTCAGCCCGGCGGACCGCATCGGCCAACTGACCATGCGCAACCTCGACATCAGCGACACGCGCGGCAAGCTGGGCGTGTACAGCGACGTGGGCCTGCTGCCGGGCGGCGGGCTGCCCAAGCTGGAAGCCTGAGCGTCAGAAGGCCTCGGCGACCCGAAGGAAGCTAGCGAACCGCGGCTTCCCTGAGGGCGTCAGGTCGCGATAGCGGTAGGTCACCGTGGCGCCGATGGCGGGTGGGTCACGGCGCTGGGCATCGGTGAAGCCGGTGCCCAGCTTGAAGCGAATACCCTCTGGCGTTTGCAACTCCAGTGCGCCGAGCTGGCCTGTCAGGCGGCCCCTGCCGGGCTCGTGGCCGACGACGGTGGCTTCGGCGTCCGCAAGCGGCTTGAGCTTGAGCAGCAAATCGCTGCGGCCCGAGGCCAGCGGCGCGTCTGCTCGGTGAAGCATCAGCCCCTCGCCGCCGGCATCAACGACCTGCTTGAGCTTCGCCCTCAGCTCGGCGTTCGATCCGAAGCGCTGCTGCTCGACGGGCACGACGATGTCGCTTGCCAAGGTCTTGAGCTTGTCGGCACGCTGCTCGAACGTGCCCTCGCCTGCCGGCAGCTCGAACACGCGATAAGTGATGCGGCGCCATTCGGCGTCGACCGGCTCGGCCCGCCGCACTGCGGCCGACAGCGCATCGAAACTGCGCCGTCCCATCCACAGCTCGCCGTCCAGCGCCGTCTTGGGCAAGGCGGCCAGGAACCAGGCCGGCGCAGACACCGTGCGGCCACTGCGAAAACGCAGCGTCGTACCGTCCCACAGCGCGCGCACGCCGTCCAATTTCTCGCTGACGAGATACGGCTGCGGGTCGACGCCCGCTAGCGCGTTCTTCGCCAGCAACGGCTCCAGCGCCAGTGCCGGCGCCCCCAGGCTGCCCAGCCAGGCCAGCAGCATGCGCCGGCTCAATGTCTTCCCGCTCATCGCCATCCTCCCGTTTGGACCGGAACGGCATGATCGAGCCGGCCCGCCGCCCGCGGACGGCAGGATTCACGTCTAGACGACCACCGGTTCCGGCTCCAGCCGGATGCCGAAGCGCCCGTAGACGCTTTCCTGGATGGCCCGCGCCAGCGTCACGACTTCCGCGCCGCGGGCGTCCGCCTTGTTCACCAGCACCAGCGCCTGCTTCTCGTAGACCGCCGCGCCGCCCACCGTCTTCCCCTTCCAGCCGCAGGCGTCGATCATCCAGCCGGCGGCCAGCTTCACGCTGCCGTCCGGCATGGGGTAGTGAACGATGCCGGGGTCGCGGCCGATGATGTCCTTGCACTGCTCGGCCGTGACGACCGGGTTCTTGAAGAAGCTGCCGGCATTGCCGATGACCGCCGGGTCCGGCAGCTTGGCGCGGCGCACGGCCACGATCCAGTCGTAGATCTGGCGCGCATCGGGCGCCGTGATGCCCGTCTCGGCCATCTTGCGTTCCAGCTCCAGATAGCCCAGCACCGGCTGCCAGGGCTTGGGCAGGCGAAAACGCACGCGCGTGATGACGCTCTTGCCCGCCAGGCCACCAAAGTCGCGGTGCTTGAAGACGCTGTCGCGGTAGGCGAAGCGGCAGACCTCGGCCGGCAGCAACGCCGGCCGGCCGGTGATGAGGTCCATGACTTCGACGGCCTCCAGCCTGTCCTTGACTTCGATGCCGTAGGCGCCGATGTTCTGAACCGGTGCCGCGCCGACGGTGCCCGGGATCAGCGCCATGTTCTCCAGCCCCGGAAAGCCGTGGTCCAGCGTCCAGGTCACCAACTCATGCCAGACCACGCCCGCGCCGGCTTCGACAATCCAGGCGTCGTCGCGCTCTTCCAACAGCCGGATGCCGGCAATTTCCACCTTCAGCACCACCGCCTCCACGTCTTTGGTCAGCACGAGGTTGCTGCCGCCGCCCAGCACGAACTTGGGCGCCCTGCCCAGCTCCGGGTGGTCGACGACACGGCGCACGTCCGCAGCCTCGCGGATGCGCACGAGGCGCTTCGCGACGGCGGGCAGGCCAAAGGTGTTGTAGGGCCTGAGATTGACGTCCGTCTCGATGGAGAGGGGAATCGGCACGCCCGGAGGCACTCCGTTCGAGGGGGGCTGTGAAGGCGTGAACATGGGAAAATTTTCGCAGACCCTTTACCCCCCGACCGCAAATGCCCAGCTTCGACACCGTTCTAGAACCCGACCACGTCAAGATCCGCAATGGCGTGGACAACGCCATCAAGGAAATCGGCACCCGTTTCGACTTCAAGGGAACCGGCGCCAAGGTCGAGTTGAAAGAGAAAGAAATCCATTCGACCGGCGACAGCGATTTCCAGCTCGAACAGATCGAAGCCGTTCTCTACGGCAAGCTGACCAAGCAGGACGTGGTGATCAGCTTTCTCGACAAGCAGGAGAAGGTCGAGAAGCTGGGTGGCGACAAGGTGCGACAGGTCTACAAGATCAAGGAAGGCATCGAAGCGACGCTGGCCAAGAAGATCGTGTCCTCGCTGAAGGAAAGCAAGCTCAAGGTTCAGGCCAGCATCCAGGGCGACGCCGTGCGCGTGACTGGCAAGAACCGCGACGACCTTCAGACGGCGATTGCCCACCTGAAGAAGAACTTCGCCGACACGCCGCTGACCTACAACAACTTCCGTGACTGAAATTCTTCGCTACCTGCTTCTGTCCGCGCTGCTCGGCCTGGCGGTTGCGGCGCAGTCGCAGACGCCGCCCGCCCAGGTCCAGCTCAACGGCATGCTGGGCTCGCGCGCCGCCCTGCTGCTCATCGACGGCGAGCCGCGCACGATGGAAGTCGGCGCAACCGCCAAGGGTGTAAAGCTTGTCGCGCTGGAGGACGGCCGTGCCGTCGTCGAGGTTGCAGGGCGACGCCAGACGCTGGTGCTGGGCGCCGCACCCGCACGCATCCTGTCCGGAGCGGCAGCGCCACGGCAGATCGTCATGGCACCCGGCCAGGGTGGGCACTACACGACCATCGGCACCATCAACGGCCAGACCACCAGCTTCCTGATCGACACCGGCGCCACCAGCGTGGCCATCAGCCAGATCGAGGCTGAGAAGCTCGGCCTGCGCTACCTCTACGGCCGGCGCATCGTCACCCACACGGCCAACGGCACGGTGCCGGCTTTCATGATCGAACTGGCGAGCATCCGCATCGGCGACGTGGAAGTCCGCAACGTCAACGCCATCGTCATTCCCGGCCAGATGAGCCATGTGCTGCTGGGCAACAGTTTCCTGACGCGCTTCCAGATGCGACGCGAGAACGATGTCATGACACTCGAGCTGCGCTACTGATCCGGGGCCGCCCGGCCGGGTGCGCTTCTGCAAGAATCCGGCGCCCCCACCAGCAGCCCGACCGCCTCGATGACTCTTCGCTCTGCCTCACATCGCGCCTCGCTCTCCGGCCTGCTGGTCGCCCTGCTCCTCACCGCATCGCCGGCCGTGCTGGCCCAGGACGCCGCCAAGGCCTCGCGCTTCTATGAAGACGCGCTGCAGCGCTACGAGAAGCGCGACATCCCCGGCGCCATCATCCAGCTGAAGAACGCGCTGCAGGCCGACAAGAGCCTGCTGCCGGTCCATGTGCTGCTCGGCCAGGCCCTGCTGGCCGACAGCCAGCCTGCGGCCGCCGAGTTCCAGATCAGCGAGGCTCTGCGCCTGGGCGTCAATCGCGCCGAAGTCGCCGTCGCCCTGGCCATCGCCATGAACGCCCAGGGCAAGCAGCCGCAGATGCTGGAAGACCCGCGCCTGCAGATCGCAGGGCTGCCGCCGGGCATTCAGCAACAGGTGCTGCTGGAACGCGCGCTGGCGCAGTCAGACCTGGGTGATACCAAGGCGGCGCTAGCCAGCGTGGCGCAAGCACGCGCGCTCAACCCTGGCGATGCCAACGTCTGGCTCGCGGAGGTGCCATTGCGCATACGAAACCGCCAGTTTGTCGAAGCGACCGCCGCCGTCGACCAGGCACTCAAGCTCGCGCCCGACAACGCCGAGGCGCTTTACCAGAAGGCTGCCATCTACCACGCCAACAGCCAGATTGCGCCCGCGCTGGCCGGCTATGAACGTGCGCTCAAGGCCCAGCCCAAGCATGCCGAGTCGCACCTCGCCCGCGCCGGCCTGCTGGTCGACCTGAACCGCGACGCCGAGGCGCTGGCAGAGGTCAATGAGCTGCAAAACCTCAAGCCCAACGATCCGCGCGGTTCTTATCTTCGCGCGGTGCTGGCCGAGCGCGCCGGCGACATGCAGACGTCCAGGGCTGCACTCAAGAAGGTCACCGACCTGCTGGACCCCGTTCCCATCGAATACATCCGCTACCGCACCCAGTTGCTGATGCTCAACGGCCTGGCTCACCACAGCCTGGGCGAGTTGGAAAAGTCCAAGCCCTTCCTGGAACTTGCCTCGCGCCAGCAGCCGGGCAGCCCCTTGATCAAGCTGCTGGCCCAGATCGCGCTGGGCGAGCCCAACGTAAACCGCGCGGTCGAGTTGCTCGAGGGCTACGTCAAGGCCCGCCCCAACGACGGCCAGGCGCTGCTGATGCTGGCCAATGCCCACATGCGCCAAGGCCGCCATGCGCGCGCCGTGCAACTCATGCAGGACGCCCTCAAGGCCAAGGATTCGGTCGAGTACCGAACCGCACTCGGCCTGTCGCTGCTGCAATCCGGCCAGGCCAGCCTGGCCGAAGACCAACTCGCCAAGGCCTACAAGGCCGATCCCAAGCAAACCTATGCCGGTCTTGCGCTGGTCACCGTCCATCTGCGTGACAACCAACCCGCCAAGGCCCTGGCCGTCGCTGAATCCCTCGCCCGCGCCAACCCCAACAACGCCACCGTGCTGATGGTGCAGGCCTACGCCAAGACCCAGGCGCGCGACTATGCCGGTGGCCGTGCCGGCTACGAGAAGGCTCTGAAGCTGGATGCCAACCAACTGGAGGCCAAGCTCGGCCTTGCCCGCGTCGATGCCGTCACCGGTAATTACGACGCTGCGGAGAAGCGCCTCAAGGCCGCACTGAAGGATGACGAGCGCAACGTCAACCTGCTCTTCGAGCTGGCCCTCGTCAACGAGTTGCGTGGCAAGGATGACGAAGCGCTGAAATGGCTGGAAAGCGCCGCTGCGGCCAGCAGCGCACGCGAGACACGGACCAACTTCGCCCTCGTCGCCTGGCATCTGCGCAAGGGGCAGCCAGCCCGTGCAGTCGAGGCGGCCAAGGTGCTGCTGTCCAAGCTGCCCGAAGACGTCGAGGCGCTGCAGGCCTATGCCGCAGCTCAGCTCGCCAATGGAGATCCCGCCGGCGCCAAGACGACGCTCACCAACGCATCGCGCCGGGCGGGCTTCGACACGCCACGCCTGGTCGAGGTTGCCCGCCAGCAGGTTGTCGCGCAAGACCTGAAAGGCGCCGCCTACACGCTTGAAAAGGCTCTCAACGGCAAGCCGAATGACCCTGCTGCAATCGCCATGATGTCCAGCGTCGAACTGGCGCAAGGCAACCTCTCCCAAGCCGAACAGCGCGCTCGACAGGTCGTCGAGGCCAGCCCGAAGTCCGCGCTGGGCTACAACCTGCTCGCTGAGGTGGCAATGCGGCGCGGCCAGGCCGCTGCCGCCCAGGAGGCGCTGCGCAAAGCTCATGACATCGACAAGTCGGCAACGACGTTGACGCGGCTGATGCGGGCACAAGCGTCATTTGGCGGACACAAGGTGGCCGTCGAGTCGGCGGAAGCCTGGCTCCGCAAGAACCCGAGTGACAACGTCGTGCGCAACGCGCTGGCTGAACTGCTCGTGCGGTCTGGCGACTATGCCGGCGCCCGCCGGCAATACGAGTCGGTCATCAAGACCCAGCCGGCTGATACGGCCGCGCTGAACAATCTTGCCAACGTGCTGATCGAATTGAAGGATGGCAGCGCGGTGGAGATCGCCGAGCGCGCCTTAAAGAATGACCCGCGCAACCCGACGCTGCTGGACACGGCTGGCTGGGCCAACCATCGCAACGGCCAAGCGGGGCGCGCCCTGCAACTGCTGCGCGATGCCCGCTTGCGTGCACCGGACCATCCCGACATCCGCTATCACCTGGCCGCAGTGCTGGCCCAGGCCGGCCGCCGGGCCGAGGCGCGTGACGAGTTGAACGCTGCACTGCGGCACAAGGACACGGCGGCTACGGCGGCAGAGGCCAAACAATTGCTCACCACCCTTAACTGAGGGGGCGTCGGCACCGTTCTGTCTGTCGATTCTTCTTACAATTCATCGCGCAGTACAAAAAGCGCTTTACCAAAGCATTGATTCATAAAGAGTTATTGGGCTGGCATAAAGACTGCTTTGTGATGCACATATCCGAAGGAAAAAATATGAAGACGCGCGTATCTCGCTGGATTGCACTAAGCACGCTGATTGCCGGCCTGGCAGCCAGCACCTCCGCGCATGCGGTTTGGACCTTTGGAGGCTATACGAACGGACAGGTGGTTGCACCCACCAACGTGGCAGCTACAACGCCGTTCGATCTGATTGCGGGCACCGATCCCACCGTGAGCCTGAGCGGCGTCACAGCCACGAACACCGGTGGCGTCGTTGGCGGCAACTGGTCCTCCGCCAATTTGATTTCCTGGGGTGGCAGTGGTCTGGGCATGCAGCAGACCGGCGAGACTGCCAATGGCGGCGTCCCGAACCATGCCATCGACAACTACGGCAAGACGGAAGCCGTTCTGCTGAACTTCTCGTCCAGCGTCATCTTGTCGAGCATTGGCATCGGTTGGTCGTCCGACGGCACTTGCAGCGGGACCGGCGGCACCAACCTCGCTGTTAACGCTGCCACCAACCAGTGCCCCACCAACACCACACTGAACACGAACCGCGCGGTCGACCTGTCGGTATTCCGCTGGGTCGGCCCCGGCACGCCGCCGGACCTGGTGGGCAAGAGCGCCGCAGCGAACAGCGGCTGGCAACTGGTGGGCAACTATGGCGACATGGTCGTCGACACCACCGCTGATCCCAACTACAACAAGGTCAACACGGGAACCGTGGGCGGAACCGGCAATGCCGGTGCTGGCGCCAAGGGTTCCAGCTGGTGGCTGATCAGCGCCTACAACAGTGGTTTCGCCCAGAGCTCTGGTGCGGAAAACCGCGGCACTTTGGACAACAGCAACGACTACTTCAAGCTGTTTGCCGTCGCTGGATCGGCCTGCGTGACCGGCCAGGATTGCGGCCCCAAGAAGACGCCCGAGCCGGCCACGCTGGCCCTGACCGGCGTCGCCCTGGTCGGTATGGTTGGCCTGCGCCGCCGCAAGGCCAAGATGGCCGCCTGATCACAGGCGTCCGTCACCCCAGGAAAGGCACTCTTCGGAGTGCCTTTTTGCTTTCTGGCCCTGACGTCGCCGAACTGTCCCTGGCCGGACAGCAAGGATGCGAACGACCGTGCTAAAACCTGCGGCATTCACATCACCAAACGCGAGACATGGACCTCAACTTCACCGATGCGGAGCTGGCCTTCCGCGCCGAAGTGCGCGAATGGGTGCGCGCCAACCTGCCGGCTGACATCGCCCACAAGGTGCGCCACGCGCTGCGCCTGAACAAGGACGACCTGCAACGCTGGGCCAGGATCCTCGGCGCCAAGGGCTGGCATGGCTGGGCCTGGCCCAAGCAGTTCGGCGGCCCGGGCTGGAACGCCGTGCAGCGCCATCTGTTCGAAGAGGAATGCGCGCTGGCCTGTGCGCCGCGCATCGTGCCGTTCGGACCGGTGATGGTGGCGCCGGTCATCATGGCTTTCGGCACGCCCGAGCAGCAGCAGCGCTTCCTTCCCGGCATCATGAGCGGCGAAGTCTGGTGGAGCCAGGGCTACAGCGAACCCGGCTCGGGCTCCGACCTCGCTTCGCTGAAGTGCCGCGCCGAGCGCCAAGGCGACAAATACATCGTCAACGGCCAGAAGACCTGGACGACGCTCGGCCAGTACGGCGACTGGATCTTCTGTCTTGTGCGCACGTCCAGCGAAGGCAAGCCGCAGACGGGCATCAGCTTCCTGCTGATCGACATGAAGACGCCCGGCGTCAGCGTCAAGCCCATCATCATGCTGGACGGCGAGCACGAGGTGAACGAGGTCTGGTTCGACAACGTGGAGGTGCCGGCCGCGAACCTGATCGGCGAGGAAAACAAGGGCTGGACCTACGCCAAGCATCTGCTCTCCCATGAGCGCACCAACATCGCCGACGTGAACCGCGCCAAGCGCGAACTGGAGCGGCTCAAACGCATTGCCAAAGCCGAGGGGCTGATGGACGACCAGCGCTTTCGGGACCAGATCGCGCTCTGCGAAATTGACGTCGTTGCACTGGAAATGATGGTGCTGCGCGTGCTGTCGGGCGAACGTACCGGCAAACAGCCGCTGGACGTCGCAGGCCTGCTGAAGATCCGCGGCAGCGAGCTGCAACAGCGCTATACCGAACTGATGATGCTGGCCGGTGGCCCGCTGGCGCTGCCCTACATCCACGAGGCCATGGAGGCCGGCTGGCAGGGCGACCAGTGGCTGGGCGGCGCCTGGATCGGCGGGGCGCCGCACGCGATTCCGCTGACCGGAAATTACCTGAACGTCCGCAAGACAACGATCTACGGCGGCTCGAACGAAGTGCAACGCAACATCGTCGCGCAGACGGTGCTTGGCTGAGCGGGAGACAGGAACATGGATTTCGATTTCTCTGAAGACCAGGAAGCCCTGCGTGACGCCGTGCGCCGCTTCGTCGAGAAGGACTACACCTTCGAGCGCCGCGTGCAGATCGCGCGCGCGGGCGGCTTTGACCGCGCCGTCTGGGACGGCCTGGCCGGCCTGGGCCTGACTGCGCTGTCCGTGCCTGAGGCTCATGGCGGCCTGGGTTTCGGTGCCGTCGAGGCGATGGTGGTCATGGAAGAACTCGGCCGCGGCCTCGTCATGGAGCCCGTGGCCCAGGGCGCGCTGATCGCGCCGGCCATGCTCAGCCATGGGCCGGACGAACTGCAAGCCGCCTGGTTGCCGCGCATTGCCGGCGGCGAGGCGCTGGTCGTGCTGGCCCACCAGGAAGCCAAGTCGCGCTACCGCCTGAACCGGGTCGCGACGCGCGCCGTGGACGGCAAGCTCACCGGCGTGAAGAGCCTGGTGCCCGCCGGCGACATCGCTGACGCCTTCATCGTGCCGGCGCGCGTCGCCGGCACTGACGACGCGCCGCACGGCGTGGCTCTCTACCTCGTTGAGCGCTCAGCCACCGGGGTGCAGACACGGCCCTATTCGATCTACGACGGCTCCCGCGCCGCCGAGGTGCACTTCGAAAACACGCCCGCCCAGCTCATCGCCGGCCCGGACCAGGGACTCATGCTGCTGGAACTGGCGGCGGACATCGGCATCGCCGCGCAAGCCGCCGAGGCCATCGGCGTCATGGAGAAATACCTGGCCTTGACGGTCGACTACATGAACACGCGCAAGCAGTTCGGTGTCGTGATCTCCAGCTTCCAGGCGCTCAAGCACCGCATCGCCGACGTGAAGATGCAGCTCGAACTGGCCCGCTCCATGAGCTACTACGCCACGCTGCGCCTGGGCGACGTGCCGGCCGTGCGACGCCGCGCGCTGTCGCAGGCCAAGGTGCAATTGGGCCACGCCATGCGCTTCGTCGGCCAGCAATGCACGCAGCTGCATGGCGGCATCGGTGTCACCGACGAATACGTTGGCAGCCACTACTTCAAGCGCCTGACCGTCATGGAGATGCAGTGGGGCGACACGCTGCATCACCTTGGCGAGGTCAGCGCCCGGATGCAGGACACTGCGGGGGTGTTTGCCTGAGCAGCGCCAGCGGCGCTGCCCTCTCAGCCCTCGTGGAGGTCACCCGATGAAGCTCACTGCCTTGCTGGCGGCCTGTCTGGCCGCTGTCATCCCTGCTGCTCACGCCCAGACAATCAAGCCCGGGCTGTGGGAGTTCAAGCAATCGCCCCAGCTCGACCCGGCGCGCCAAGCCCAGATGGCGCAGGCGCAGAAGGCCATGGAAAGCATGCCGCCCGAACAGCGCAAGATGGTCGACCAGATGATGGCCCAGCAGGGTGTCAACGTCAGCATGGCTGGCGGCGTCATCTCGGTGAAGACCTGCATCACCAAGGAGCAAGCCGAGCGAAACATGGCTCCGGTCACTCAGGGCAAGTGCAGCCAGGACGTGAAGCGCAGCGGCAACGTCATCCAGACGCACTTCGTCTGCACCGACCCGGCCTCCGAGGGCGACGCAACTGTCACCCTGCGCGGCAGCGAGGGATTCACCAACGACGTCACCATCCGCCATCAACGCCAGGGCAAGACAGAGACGACCAAGGTCAGCGGCGAAGGCCGCTGGCTCGGCGCCGACTGCGGCACGGTGCAGCCAGCCAAGCCCCCAGCCAAGTGAAGCAGAAACTCTCCCAGATCCTGTTCAGCCAGGGCTTCGGAACGCGGCGGCTGTGCGCCGGCCTCGTGTGGAACGGCGAGGTCACGGTCAATGGCGAGGTGGTTGAGGAACCCAACACCGAATTCGAGACCGACGGCCTGCGCTTCACGGTCGACGGCCTGGAATGGCCGGTCTTCGACAAGGCGCTGATCCTGCTGAACAAGCCCGCCGGCTATGAGTGCTCGCAGAAGCCCAAGCACCACCCGAGCGTGCTCAGCCTGCTGCCGCGGCCGCTGCGCGAGCGCGGCGTGCAGCCCATAGGCCGGCTGGACGAAGACACGACCGGCCTGCTGCTGCTGACCGACGATGGCACGCTGATCCACAAGCTCACCTCGCCCAAGCACCATGTGCCCAAGGTCTACGAGGCACGCTGCAAGCATCCGCTGACGGCGGAGATGGTGGAGCGGTTGAAGACCGGCGTCGAGCTGCGCGAGCCCGAAGGCAAGCCGGGCAGCGAGGTCACGCATGCCGAGGGCGCCGAGATCGTCGACGAGACGTTGCTGCGCCTGACCCTCATTGAAGGCAAGTACCACCAGGTCAAGCGCATGGTCGCTGCCGTCGGCAACCGCGTCGAGGCCCTGCACCGGCCGCAGTTCGGAGCGCTGACGCTGCCGGCCGATCTGAAGCCGGGCGAATGGCGGTGGGTGTCGAGCCCGGCAGAGGTCTGGGGCCAATGACGCAGCAGGGACAATGAGCCCGATGCGAGTTTTCAGAGGCTTTCACCATCCCGGCATCGCCCCGGCCTGTGCGCTGACCATTGGCAATTTCGACGGCGTGCACCGTGGCCACCAGGCCATGCTGGCGCTGCTGCAGTCCGAGGCCCGGCACAGAAGCCTTCCGACTTGCGTGCTGACCTTCGAGCCGCATCCCCGCGATTTCTTTGCCGCCAAAGCCGGGAAGCCGGAGCTCGCCCCCACCCGCATCGCCAACCTGCGCGACAAGCTGGTGGAACTGGAGCGCTGCGGCGTCGACCAGGTCGTCATCCTGCGCTTCGACGAAGCCCTGGCTTCACTGCCGGCGCAGGACTTCATCCGCCAGGTGCTCATCGAGGGCCTGGGTGCAGGCTACGTGCTCGTCGGCGACGACTTCCGCTTCGGCGCCAAGCGCCAGGGAGACTATGCGACGCTGGACGCCGCCGGCCAGGCGCGCGGCTTCGACGTGGCACGCATGATGAGCTACGAAGTGCACGGCCTGCGCGTCAGCAGCTCGGCGGTGCGCGAGGCACTGGCATCGGGCGACATGGCGGCCGCCGCCTCGCTGCTCGGCCGGCCCTATGCCATTTCGGGTCATGTCACGCATGGCCGCAAGCTGGGCCGGCAACTGGGCGAAACGACGCCAGGCGCCGCCGACGGTTTTCGCACGCTGAACCTGCGTTTCGAGCATGACAAGCCGGCCGCCAGCGGCATCTTCGCGGTGCAGGTGCATGGCCTCGCGTCGCGGCCGCTTCCGGGCGTCGCCAGCCTCGGCCGCCGGCCCACCGTCGAGGACGCCGGACGCGTGCTGCTGGAGGTCCACTGCCTGGAATGGCCCCTCAGCCCCGAGGGGGGCTACGGTAAACTCGCCCGCGTGGAACTGCTGCACAAACTTCGCGACGAAGCCAAGTACGACGGGCTTGACGCGCTCACGGCCGCGATTGCCGCCGACACCGAGGCAGCTCGCGCCTTCCTGGCCACTCACGCCGCCTCGCACGCCCAGGTCAGCCGCCAGACCACGCGCGACCGAATTTGAAGCGGCTCCCCGCCGCTCTTCGCTCCGCCCTCCCCGTTTCGCTCGTTTTTGAATCGCCAGGCTTGCCGCCTGGCCGCATGCCATGACCACGCCCGACTACCGCGCCACGCTGAACCTGCCCGACACGCCTTTCCCCATGCGCGGCGACCTGCCCAAGCGCGAGCCGGGCTGGGTCAAGGCCTGGGACGAGCAAGGCCTGTACAAGCGGCTGCGCGACGCACGCTGCGGCGCGCCCAAGTTCGTGCTGCACGACGGCCCGCCCTATGCCAACGGCCAGATCCACATCGGCCATGCGGCCAACAAGATCCTGAAGGACATGATCGTCAAGGCGCGCCAGCTGGCGGGCTTTGACGCGGCCTACATCCCCGGCTGGGACTGCCACGGCCTGCCGATCGAGAACCAGATCGAGAAGACCTTTGGCCGCGGCCTGCCGCGCGACGAGGTGCAGGCCAGGAGCCGCGCCTATGCCGGCGAGCAGATCGACGGCCAACGCGCCGACTTCAAGCGTCTGGGCGTGCTGGGCGAGTGGGACAACCCGTATCGCACGATGAACTTCGCCAACGAGGCGGGCGAGATCCGCGTGCTGAAGCGCATGTTCGAGCGCGGCTTCGTCTACCGTGGACTGAAGCCGGTGTACTGGTGCTTCGACTGCGGCTCGTCGCTGGCCGAGTTCGAGATCGAATATGCGGACAAGGTGTCGCCCGCCGTTGACGTGGCCTTCCTGTCTGCCGAGCCGGAGAAGCTGGCCGCCGCTTTCGGTGTCGCACCGCTGACGAAGGACGCCTTCACCGTCATCTGGACGACGACGCCCTGGACCATCCCGGCCAACCAGGCGCTGAACCTGAATCCTGAGCTGCCCTACGCGCTGGTCGACACGCCCAAGGGCTTCTTCGTCGTCGCCGAAGCACTGGTGGAGAAGTGCCTGGCGCGCTGGCAACTGGAAGGCAGCGTCGTCGCCACGGTGCCGGGGCGTGCGCTGGAGCTGCTGAAGTTCAAGCACCCACTGGCCCACGTCGACCCGGGCTATGACCGCGAAAGCCCGGTCTACCTGGCCGACTATGCGACGGCCGAGGACGGCACCGGCGTCGTCCACTCCGCGCCCGCCTACGGCCTGGACGACTTCCAGTCCAGCGTCGCCCACGGCCTGGCCTTTGACGACATCCTCAACCCCGTGCAGGGCAATGGCGCCTACGCGGCCGATCTGCCGCTGTTCGGCGGCCAGCACATCTGGAAGGCCAACGCCGTCGTTGCGCAGACGTTGTTGGACGCCGGCCGCCTGATGGCCCAGAGCAAGCTGACTCACAGCTACCCGCACTGCTGGCGCCACAAGTCGCCTGTCATCTACCGCGCAGCGGCTCAGTGGTTCGTGCGCATGGACGAAGGCGACGGCCTGTTCACGACGGACAAGGCGCCCAAGAGCTTGCGCGAAACGGCGCTTGCCGCGATCGAGGCCACCGGCTTCTACCCCGAGAACGGCCGCGCCCGCCTGCACGACATGATTGCCGGCCGGCCTGACTGGTGCATCTCGCGCCAGCGCAGCTGGGGCGTGCCGCTGCCCATCTTCCTGCACAAGGACACCGGCGAGGCGCATCCGAACACGCTGGAGTTCATCGAGCGGGCTGCGCAGTTGGTGGAGGCCAACGGCATCGAAGCGTGGTCCAAGCTGGACGCCGCCGAATGGCTGGGCGACGAGGCCGCGCAATACAGCAAGGGCCAGGACATCCTCGACGTCTGGTTCGACTCCGGCTCCACCTTCGAGCATGTGCTGAAGGGCAGCCACAAGGGCGCAGGCCACGAGACCGGCCCCGAAGCGGACCTCTACCTCGAAGGCCACGACCAGCACCGCGGCTGGTTCCACTCGTCGCTGCTGATCGCCTGCGCCCTCTACGGCCGCGCGCCCTACAAGGGCCTGCTGACCCACGGCTTCGTCGTCGACGGCAAGGGCCGCAAGATGAGCAAGTCCGACGGCAACGTCGTCGCGCCCCAGGCCGTGTCGGACAAGTACGGCGCCGAAATCCTGCGGCTGTGGACGGCCGCGACCGACTACTCGGGCGACCTCGGCCTGGACGACAAGATCCTCGCCCGCGTCGTCGACAGCTACCGCCGCATCCGGAACACGCTGCGCTTCCTGCTCGCCAACGTCAGCGACTTCGACCCGTCAACCGATGCCGTTTCGCCGGCAGATCTGCTGGAAGTCGACCGCTATGCGCTGGCCCGCGCCGCCGAGCTGCAGGCCGACATCCTGGCCCACTTCGAGCGCTACGAGTTCCACCCGGTGGTCTCGAAGCTGCAGGTCTACTGCTCCGAGGACCTCGGCGCCTTCTACCTGGACGTGCTGAAGGACCGCCTCTATACGACCGCGCCCAAGAGCCTGGCGCGCCGCTCGGCGCAGACGGCCCTGTGGCAGATCACCCACGCCATGCTGCGCTGGATGGCGCCCTTCCTCAGCTTCACCGCTGAAGAGGCGTGGCAGGTCTTCGGCAACGGCGAGAGCATCTTCACCGAAACCTACTGGGACTTTGGCAAGACCGACTCAGGCCTGCTGGCCAAGTGGCAGCGCATCCACGCCATCCGCGACGAGGTCAACAAGGCCATCGAGGCGGTGCGCGTGACGGGTGCGGTGGGTGCGTCGCTTCAGGCGGAGCTGGTGCTCAAGGTCGACGAGCAGGATCAGGCCCTGCTGGCCAGCCTGAGCGACGACCTGCGCTTCGTCTTCATCACGTCCGCGGTCCGGCTGGTGTCGGCGGCTGAGCTCGGCGTCACCGTCACGCCCAGTAGCCACGCCAAGTGCGAACGCTGCTGGCACTACCGCGCAGACGTGGGCAGCATCGCGGCCCACCCGACGCTGTGCGGCCGCTGCGACAGCAACCTGCACGGCGCCGGCGAAACCCGCACCGTGGCCTGACCCCGTCAGGGGAACGCGGGAACGTTGGGCTCCAGTCCTTCGAAGTGCGCCTCGGGGTGGGTGCGTTCGAGCAAGCGCTCGATCTCGCCCACCCGCGTGCGCGGCACGTCGACGATGAGCAGGTATTGGCCCTCGCCGATGGCCCGCTCGAAGCGCCGCAGCCGCCGGCTCGGCGTGGAGCTGCCGATCATGCTGGACGACCAGGTGCCCAGCATCGCGCCCACGGCGGCAATGCCGATGACGATGGCCGCAGGCGAGGTCGGGTCGAACGCGAACGAGGCCGCCACGCCACCTGCCGCGCCCAGACCCGAGCCGATCAAAGCCCCGCTCTGGGCCGCCTCGACAAGGTCCGAGGTCTGCAGCACGTTTGCCGCATGCAGGCCATCCATGGCCGCGCCCTCCTGCGCGACGAAGTGAATGTGGTGCTCGGTGATGCGGGCGAGCAGCAACTCGTCCATCGTCCGCCGCGCGCTGCCCAGGTCGGGCAACAGCCAGTAGATGCGTTTGCGCATGAGGTACTCCAAGGGGACAGTAGAGGTCTGCTTCTACGCCCCTTCACCCGCGTCGACAAGCCCCGGGTACATTGACGCCCCCGTCTGATCGTCCCAGCACATGCCCTCCCGCTCCTCCTCCACACCCGGCCTCGCCCAATGGCTGCTCATCGCCGCGTTGATCATCGTCGCCGACCAGTTGACCAAGATCCTCGTCATCGGCAGCTTCCAGCTGGGTGACGTGCGCCCCGTCACCGGCTTCTTCAATCTCGTGCGCGCCCACAACTACGGCGCGGCGTTCAGCTTCCTGCACGGTGCCTCGGGCTGGCAGCGCTGGTTCTTCATGGGGCTTGGCGTGGCAGCCGCAGTCTTCATCACCTGGATGCTGCGCCGGCATGGCCAGCAGAAGCTGTTCGCATGGGCCCTGACCCTCATCCTCGGCGGCGCCATCGGCAACGTCATCGACCGTGCCATCCACGGCTATGTCGTCGACTTCATCCAGGTCCACGCCGGCGGCTGGTTCTTCCCGGCCTTCAACGTGGCCGACAGCGCCATCAGCGTCGGTGCCGTCTTGCTGGTGCTGGACGAATTGCGGCGCGTGCGCCGGGCATAGATACGAGCCGACCCAGGGAAAGCGTGTGCACTAGTTCACGCGCTGAGGTGTGACAAAAGGTGAGAATTACCGGCCTCATTTTCTGTCCCTCATGCTCCTCGACTTCGCCAGCCTCAGCCACTACGACTGGCTCGACGTCCCCTTGTGGGTCTTCGACCCCGACCATCAGCGCAACCTCTGGGCCAATGCGGCCGCCCTGCGTTTCTGGCATGCGGACAGCGCCGAGGAGTTCCTGTCGCGCGACTTCTCGGAGCACGGCGACGCCGTGCAGGAGCGCCTGGCCGTCACGGCGGCCGACCACGCCCAGGGCAAGATCGTCCGCGAGCTGTGGACGCTCTACCCCAAGGGTGAACCCACCTCGGTGATGCTGGTCTCGCGCGGCATGCGCACGCCCGACCGCCGCCAGGTCATGCTGTTCGCGGCGGACTCGCTGGGAGGCGGTGCCGACCTTTCCATGCTCCGCGGTGTCGAGGCCCTGCAGCACACCTCCGCGCGCATCGGCGTGTTCACGCTGGAGCGGGGCGACCTGCTGATGCGCAACCCGGCCGCCGCAATGACCTTCGGCGACACACCACCGCCCGCCGGTGGCAGCGAGTTCAGCCGCCTGTTCGCCCACTGGCACGACGCCGCCGGCATCCTGGCCCGCGTGCAGCGCGGCGAGGCCTGTCGCCAGGATGTCGAGCTGCAGACGCTGGCCGGCCCGTGCTGGCATGCGCTGGACGCCCGGCCGATGCGCGACCCGATCACCGGCGACACGGTGCTGCTGCTCAATGCACGCGACATCGCCGACCTCAAGGCCAGCCAGGCCGCCCTCGTCGCCGCCCGTGAGGCCGCCGAAGCGGCCAGCCAGGCCAAGAGCAGCTTCCTGGCCAATATGAGCCACGAGATCCGCACCCCCATGAACGGCGTGCTGGGCCTGACCGAGCTCGTGCTGCAGACCGATCTGACCGAGCGCCAGCGCCGCTTCATCGGCCTGGCCCACCAGTCGGCCAAGGGCTTGATGACCATCATCAACGACGTGCTGGACGTGGCCAAGATCGAAGCCGGCCGCATCGTCATGGATGAGCAACCCTTCAGCCTGCACGATTGCCTGAGCGAAGCCGTGCAGCCGCTGCTGTTGCAGGCCCATGACAAGGGCATACAGCTGCACGCCCTCGTTCAACCCGGTGTGCCGGCCGACCTGGTGGGCGACGCGCTGCGGCTGCGCCAGGTGCTGATCAACCTGATCGGCAACGCGCTGAAGTTCACCGAGCACGGCGAAGTGCGCGTCGAGATCGCACTCGCCGACACCCATGCGGACGATGGCCCCGAACGGCTGCGGCTGCGCGTGGCCGTCACGGACACCGGCATCGGCATGACGCGCGACCAGATCGGCCAGATCTTCGACCCCTTCACCCAGGCCGACGGCAGCATCACGCGCCGCTACGGCGGCACGGGCCTGGGCCTGACCATCGTGCAGCGCCTGGTCGACCTGATGGGCGGCACGGTGGCCGTGGAAAGCGCGCCGGGCGTGGGCTCCAGCTTCAGCTTCGAGATTGCAATGGGGCGGGTGGCGCAGCGGGTGTCGGAACGCGTGGCCGAAGCACGGGCCGCTTAGGCAAGCCACGTGAACCTGAGCGCGGGCGGCTTCCTCGCGCGCCGCCGCAGCGCCCGCTGAACGCCTGCTCCACTGAGAAGGCCGGCCAAGCGCCAGCCCTTGTCATTTCAAGGCAGCAACACGGCGCTGCCCGTCAGCAGGCGCGCCTCCAGGTCGCGATGCGCCTGCGTCACGTCGGCCAGCGCATAGCGCTTGTCGATGCGCAGCTTGACCTGCCCGCTGCTCACCACGGCAAAGAGTTCGTACCCCATGGCCTGTGTGCTTTCCAGCGTGGCGGTGTGGGTGAAGAGCGTCGGCCGCGTCACATAGAGCGAGCCCTTGGCCGCCAGCGTGCCGATGTTGATCGGCGGCACGGGCCCTGAGGCACCGCCGAAGCTGGCCAGCAGGCCGAACGGCGCGAGGCTGTTCAGCGAGCCTTCCCAGGTGTCGGCGCCGACCGAGTCGTAGACCACCTTCACGCCCCGACCGCCGGTGATCTCGCGCACGCGGGCCGCAAAGTCGGTGTCGCGGCGGTAGTTGATGGCGTGCGTGGCGCCATGTTCCAGCGCGAGGGCGCATTTCTCGTCGCTACCCGCCGTGGCAATGAGTTGAAGGCCCAGCGCCCTGGCCCACTGGCAGGCAATCAGGCCGACCCCGCCTGCCGCTGCGTGGAAGAGCACATGGTCGCCCGGCTGCAACCCGCCTTGAGGCAGCGTCTTGCGCAGCAGGTATTGCACGGTCAGGCCCTTGAGCATCATGGCCGCAGCGGTGTCGAACGCAATGCCGTCGGGCAGCCTCAGCACGGCTTTGGCGGGCATGACGCGCGCCGTGGCATAGGCGCCGGGTGGCCCGCTGGCGTAGGCGGCGCGGTCACCCGGCTGCAGGTGGGTGACCCCCTCGCCCACCGCCTCGACAACGCCCGCGCCCTCCATGCCCACGCGGGCCGGCAGCGGCAGCGGATAGGTGCCGTTGCGGTGGTAGACATCGATGTAGTTCAGCCCGCAGGCCTCGTGACGAATGCGGATCTCGCCCGGGCCCGGAGCGCCAACCTCCACATCCACCAGCTTCAACTGCTCAGGCCCGCCGGGGGCCTCGATGACAACGGCCTTTTCGCTCATGCGACATCTCCAATTGCAAGGTCGGCTATCGTGCCAGCCCTTTGCACGCCGCGCCGCCGTTGATGAAGCTGACCCCACGTCTCGCCCTGCTGTTGACGCTGCCGCCGCTGCTGTGGGCCGGCAATGCGGTCGTCGGGCGGCTGGTGCGCAACGACATCCCACCCATGACGCTGAATGCGCTGCGCTGGGGCCTGGCCTTCCTGCTGCTGGCGCCGCTGGCCTGGCGGCTGCTGGCGCGGCCGCGTGAGGCGCTGGTGCGCTGGCGCAGCCTGGCCTGGCTGGGCTTTCTCGGCATGGGTTGCTACAACGCGCTGCAGTACCTGGCCCTGCACACCTCGTCGCCGCTGAACGTCACCCTCATCACGGCCAGCATGCCGGTCTGGATGCTGGGCGTGGGCGCCCTCTTCTACGGCGTGAAGCCGTCCCGCCGCCAACTCGCCGGCGCTGCTCTGTCGCTGGCCGGCGTGGCCCTGGTCATCGCGCGGGGCGACCCGGCGGCGCTGCTGGCCGTGCATTTCGTGCCGGGCGACCTGCTGATGCTGTTGGCCATCTTCACCTGGGCCATCTATTCGTGGATGCTGGCGCGGCCGATGAAAGGCATGCGTCCCGGCGAAAAGCCGGACTGGAATTGGGCCGAGTCGCTGATGGCGCAGCTGATGTTTGGCGTCGTCTTCTCGGGCGTTGCCGCCGGCGTGGAGCAGGTGGTGGCGCCGGCCGCCATCCACTGGAGCCCCATGCTGGTCGCGGTGCTGGTCTATGTCGCCGTTGGCCCTTCGCTGATCGCCTACCGCTGCTGGGGCATGGGCGTGGCCGAAGCCGGGCCGGCGCTGGCCGGCTTCTTCGTCAACCTGACGCCGGTGTTCGCCGCCATCATCTCGGCCGCGCTGCTCGGCATCGCGCCCGCCTGGTACCACGGCGTCGCCTTTGCGCTGATCGCCGCCGGCATCGTCGTTTCTTCGCGGTGATGCGCATCGTGTACGCGGACGACCGCCTGGTCGTCATCGACAAGCCGGCAGGGTTGCTCAGCGTGCCGGGCCGCACCGATCCAGATTGCGCCAGCTCGCGCGTGCAGCAGCTTTACCCGGATGCCCTCGTCGTGCATCGCCTGGACCAGGCCACCTCCGGCCTTCTGCTGTTCGCGCGAGGTGCCCAGGCGCAGCGCGAGATCAGCGCCGACTTCGCCGAGCGGCGTGTCGGCAAGGTGTATATCGCGGTGGTGGCCGGGCGGCTCGAAGGCGAAGGGCTGATCGACCTGCCGCTGGGTGCCGACTGGCCGAACCGGCCGCGCAAGCAGGTGGACATGGCGCGCGGCAAACCGTCGCAGACGCGCTGGCGCGTGCTGGCGCATGAAGGACCTCACACGCGTGTGCAACTGGAGCCGCTGACCGGCCGCAGCCACCAGTTGCGCGTGCACATGGCGGCGCTGGGCCACGCCATGCTCGGCGACACGCTGTATGCCGCGGCAGACATTGCTGCCGCCAGTTCGCGACTGCTGCTGCATGCCAGCGAACTCCGCATAAGCGGCAAATACTTCACTAGCGCTGCCGAGTTCTGAGGCGAACCGCCCCAACCCCATTTTTAAGATACCCCCCGTTACCAACGCGTGATGTCGTACCCGGTCCATCGAGCCGGGCGCATTGAGGGACCCGGGGCGAAGAATGAAGAATGGTGCCAGGAGCTTGTGGGCTGCGCTTTGCATGGCGTGTCTGTTGCCGCTCAGCGCGCGCGCGCAGCAGGCGGACCCGGCGGTCTGGGGTGTCTATGCCCGCCTGATCGGCGCCACGATGGCCTACGAGCGGAACGAGTCCCTGACCTTCAGCTGGTACTGGAACGGCGACAAGACGGCCATCGTCGAGGATCAGGGCAAGCACCTGGACACCGGCGAGATCAAGTCGCTGGGCGGAGGCAGACTGGCCCGCTTCGTGAAGGGCGATCTGATCTGGAGCGGCACCATCCAGCCCGATGGCTCGGTGGTCTGGGATGCGGAGGGCAACTTCTTCACCAAACGCGCGGGCGGCCCCTTCCGGATCCGCCTGGACGGCGATTCGGCGCTGATCGAAGAAAGTGTGGAACTGGAGAACGGCAAGGTCACCTGGACCTCTAAGCGCAGGCGCTGGGTCGGCAGCCTGCCCGCTGCAGCTCCGGTGGTCGCTGCGGCATCGGCGCCCGACGCCGCCGCAAGTTCCCCACTGATCGTGGCGGACGCGAAGCCGGTTGAAGAGAAGGCCGGCCCTCGTGAGCTGTCCGAGCAGGACCTGGCGAAGCTGCGCGCCAGCATGGCCCGCGACAAGCTGCAGCGCGCGGAACTGCTGAAACGCCAGCAGGAAGAGGCGCGTCGCCAGGAAGAGGCCCGACGCCAGCAGGCCGAATACAACGCAAGGATGGCGGCACAGCGGGCCATGGAAGAACGCGAGGAGGAACGCGCCTCCAGCGACGCCTTTGCCGGTGCGCTGATGAGCGGCCTGAACACCTTCAAGAACGAGGTGGCGAAGAACCAGGCGCAACAGGCCCAGCAGCAGGCCTTTCTGGCGAACCTCCAGCGCCAGCAGAACGAAGCGGCCGCACAGCGGCAGCGCGAGCAAGATCGCCAGCGTCAGGCTGCGGCGCAGCAACAGGCGCGCACCGTCGTACCAGCGGGCACCACGGCGGCGCCCCCTGGCGGCCGCCCCGCTACTGCGCCTCACGGCCAGTCCGCGCAGTCCGCGCAGGCGAGCCAGACCGAGGCCGCCGAACGGCAGTTGCGCGAGCGTGCTGCGGCCGAACGGCTGCGACTTCAGCAGGCCGCGCTGGCGCCCGTCGCAACAACCGGCATCGCCCCTGCTGCCCCGTCAGCGCGTCAGGAGGCCACCACGCGGCCGCCGACGCCCTATGCCGCCGTGCTCAGGCACAACATGGCCAAGGGAAGCAAGTCCAACACCTATCCCACCTGCTACTCCAACGTGCTGCGGCTGAGCATCCCCCATGGCCAGTCGCCCGGCAGCGTCATCGAGCCGCTGTATGCCCAGTTCGTGGCGCTGTGCGAGCGCCAGGTCGACGGCGTGCTGCGTGGAGCGCTGACCGCCCAGCCGTCCTGGTTCAGCGACATGCAGGGTGACGACTTCCGGAGCCTGCTGCAGGGTTGGCAGGGCTCGAAGGAAAACGTCCAGGTCCAAGTGGCAGGGCCCTGAGACGCGCCCGCTTCATTCTTCAATACACACAAAGGAATAGACGAGATGCGATCCATCGCCAACCTGCTGATGCTCGCCTGCGCCATGGCGCCGCTGGTGGCAGTGGCTCAACAGGCCCAAACCGCCGAAGGGGCGCAAAAGTTCCTGGCGGCGGTAGCGAGGAAGGGCAATGCGCATGCATGGTTCGTCGACGCCCAGGGCCGGACCAACTACGTGCGCGGCAAGGCGACCAGGACCACGACCCATGTCGGCGTTCTTGGTACCGATGAACAGAAGTCGCAGCACGCGGTCGAGAAACAGCTGTCCGCCTTCACCGTCGGCGAGATCGACACCCAGTCTGCGGACGGCAGGCCGGACGCCTGCCTGACCCGAATTCCCAGATGGGAGGCCCGCGAGCCGCTGACCGAGACCCGCAACTGGACCACGACCGATGAAGGCATCCTCATCGACACACCCATCGTTCATGCCGAAACCAGCACCTACGAGCCGGCGCCGGAGCTGCTGGCGCCGCACTGGATCGATTGGCGCAACGTCAAGCTCAGCCGCGCGACGAACGGTGCCCAGATGACCGCGTCGTTCAAGGAAAAGCTCTACACCGCCCACCTCGCCTTCACGGGCGAAGCCGAGTTGCTCGACCGCATCGAGTACGCGATGAAGTTCCTCAAGCTGAGCTGCGACGACACGTCGGCCACGGGCTTCTGAGCCAGCGGAGACCGAGCTCCGATGAACAAGATGCGATCGCTTGCGATGCTGAGCGTGCTCGGCTGCACGCTTTGTGCGACGCTGGCCGAGGCCCAGCAGCCCGCACAGACAGCCGACGGCGCACAAAAATTCCTGGCAACGCTGGTCGCGAAAGGCAACGCAACGGCCTGGTTTATCGATGCCCAGAACCGGCGCAACTACGTGCGGAACATGGCGAAGGTGACCACCGTCGAATTCGCCGCCGTGTTCTTCGACGACCCCGTGGAGTGGCAGAAGCCGATCGAGAAACAGCTGTTGCCCTTCACGGTCAGCGAGATCGACACGCTGGGGCCGAGAGGCAAGCCGGACGCCTGCATGACGCGGCTGGCCAAGTGGCGCGTGAACGAGAAAGAGCAACTGGTCGAAACCCAGACCTGGCGGACCACGAAGCCAGGCTTTCTGAAAGACCAGCTCTACGAGCACAGGCTGAGCGGCAGCTATGAGCCGTCGCCCGAACTGCTGGCGCCGCACTGGATTGACTGGCGCAACGCCAAGCTTGCGCGCACGCCCGAGGGCACGCAGATGACGGTGTCGTTCAAGGCCATGGACCTCACCGCCAACCTGGCCATCACCGGCGAGACTGAGCTCATCGACCGCGTCGAGTACGCAATGAAGTTCCTGAAAATGAGCTGCGACGACAGCACGGCCACCGGCTTCTGACCTTGACGCCTGCGGGCCGCTAGAGTCGGCCCATGCACCTCTACATCGTCACTGGCAGCTCGCGCGGCCTCGGCGCCGCCCTCGCCGAGCAACTGTCCAGGCCCGGCAACGCCGTCATCGGCATGGCCCGCCGCCAGAACCCGGCGCTGAAGGCCGAGCAATGGACGCTCGACCTCGCCGACCCCTTATCCGCCGCTGAACGCCTGCAGGCCTGGCTGCGTGCCAACACGAGGTGGGCCAGCGCCACGCTGATCAACAACGCCGCGCTGCTGAGTGCCCCCGGCCCTTTGGCCGCGACCGAGCTCGCCGAGCTGTCCGCTGCACTGCGCGTCGGCCTGGAGGCACCAACGCTACTGAGCCGTGTCTTCCTGGCCGAGACGCCCGGCGTGCCCGCGCGACGCATCCTCAACATCTCGTCGGGCCTGGGCCGCCGCGCCATGGCCGGCAGTGCTGCCTACTGCGCCATCAAGGCGGGGCTGGACCATCTCAGCCGGGCGCTGGCCCTGGAGGCGCCCGACGTGGGCGTCGTGTCCCTGGCGCCCGGCGTCATCGACACCGACATGCAGGTGCAGCTGCGCGGCGCCGACCCGACGCAATTCCCGGAGCAGGCCCGTTTCCAGGGGCTCAAGGACGGCGGCCAGTTGCAGACGGCCGCAGCAACAGCGGCATCCATCATTCAGTTTTTAACGCGGCCAGACTTCGGAAAAACCATCGTCGCCGACATCCGGGATGCTTGAAAATCCTGAATCTAGCCCTCAGGTACGCTGGGCTCGTTCCCTATCTTCTGGAGACTGCACATGAACCGCATCCTCGCCGTGAGCCTGGCCGCCCTGCTGGCCTTCGCCCTGCCCGCCCACGACGCCGAGGCCAAGCGCCTGGGCGGCGGCGGCATCAAGCGCACCACGCCCACGCAGACCACGCCGCAGACACCACCGGCGCAGCAGGCCGCACCGGCCAAGCAGGCCGCCGCACCCGCTGCGGCGCCCGCTGCTGCAGCGCCCAAGCGCTCCTGGATGGGCCCCATCGCCGGTCTCGCCGCCGGCCTCGGCCTGGCCGCGCTGGCAAGCCATCTCGGCTTCGGTGCCGAACTGGCCAACATCATGACGATGGTGCTGATCGGCCTGGTCGCGGTCTTCGTGATCGGCTTCCTGGTGCGCCGCTTTGCCAAGCCCAAGGCGCAACTGGCCGGTGCCAACGGCGCCAACTTCCGCGCCGCCCAGCCGGAATGGGCGCCTCAGGCTGCTGCCCCGGTAGCGGCCGCTTCGTCGATGGCCAGCGTGCCGGCTGACTTCGACACCGCAGGCTTCGAGAAGCTGGCCAAGCAGGTCTTCCTGCGCCTTCAGGCCGCCAACGATGCCGGCGATCAGGCCGACCTGCGTCGCTTCACCACGCCGCAGATGTACGCCAGCATCCAGCACGACCTGTTGGAGCGCGGCAGCCAAAAGCAGCAGACGGAGGTGCTGCAGCTGAACGCCAGCGTTGTCGACATCGCCACCGAGAACGGCGAGCAGATCGTCTCGGTGCGCTTCTCCGGCCAGGTGCGCGAAGACGGCGCCCCGACGGCCGAGGACTTCGACGAGATCTGGCATCTGGTCAAGGCCGGCGAGGGCTGGCTGATCGCCGGCATCCAGCAGACGGCATGACCGACACCGTGACCAAGGACATGGCGGGTTAGACCCGAGTCCGACTGGCACGAAAATGGGCGCTTCAAGCGCCCATTTGCCTTTCTGAGGCTTTGACCATGATTCGTCTTTCCCTCTGCGCCCTCGGCACGACCCTGCTGGCGGCCTGCGCTTCCGCGCCTACCGCGCCGGAAGCCACCATCACCCCCAACGCCAACCTCGTCGTGCAGGGCATTCCCGCCGTGCCGCAGAGCCTGGCCGACGCCATCGGCCGCTACAACGACTTCCGAGGCCACGCCTTTTCGGACTGGCATCCGACCCAGCGCGAGATGCTTGTCAGCCACCGCAAGGCCGGCGCCAACACGGCGCAGATCTTCCGCGTGACGGCGCCGCTGACCGACGGCGAGCAGCTCACCGACGGTATCGACCCTGTGGCCCGCGCGACCTATGAGCCACGCACCGGCCAGTACATCGTTTTCGAGCGCGCCACCGGCGGCAACGAGGTCGCGCAGATCTACCGCCTGGCGCTGAACCAAGCCGGCTCCCAGCCGGTGCTGCTGACCAGCACCGACGAGCGTCATTCGATCAACACCTGGCTGCGCAAGAGCGGCCAGCTCGTCTACTCCGCCGTGCCCATCGACCGCACGGCCCAGGGCGGCACGCGCACCAAGATCACGACGACGCTGTGGCTGATGGACCCGGCCAAGCCCGAAGGCCGCCGCAAGCTGGCCGAGCTTGACGGCGGTGGCTGGGCCGCGAGCCGCCCCTCGCCCGACGAACGCCTGATCTCGTTGACGCGCTATCTGTCGGCCAACGAATCGCAGATCTGGATGCTGGACCTGGACAGCGGTGTGGCCAAGCAGGTGGCACCCGCCGCCGGCAGCCAGGAGGCCAAGGCGACCTACTCGCCGGCCGGCTGGGCGCCCGATGGGCGCACGCTGTGGATTGCCAGCGACCGCGCCGGCGAGTTCCGCGAGCTGATGAAGCTGGACCTGGCCAGCGGCCGCATCGACCGCGTCAGCAGCCACATACCGTGGGACGTCAGCGGCGTCACGCTGACCGAGGACGGCAGCCGCCTGGCGGCCCAGTTCAATGTCGACGGTCGCGACGAATTGCGCTTCTTCGACACGACAACGGGCAAGGAAGTCCCGGCCCCGGCCGCGCTGCCGAACGGCACCGTCGGCACGGCTTCATACCACCGCGCCCGCAGCGAGCTGGCCTTCTCGATCAGCAATGCCCAGGGCCCCGGCCAGATCTACTCGCTCGGCACGGACGGCAAGGTCCAGCAGTGGACACGCGCCTATGCGCCCCCGGGCATCGACACGTCCGCATTCACCGAGCAGAAGATCGTGCGCTGGAAGAGCTTCGACGGCACCACCATCTCCGGCCTGCTGACGCCGCCGCCAAAGAAATTCACCGGCAAGCGCCCCGTGTTGATTGCCATCCACGGCGGCCCGGAGTCGCAGGCGCAGGTCGGCTTCCTCGGCCGCAGTGCCTACTACGCGCAGGAGCTTGGCATGGCGGTGATCCAGCCCAACGTGCGCGGCTCCAGCGGCTACGGCAAGAGCTTCCTGGCCATGGACAACGGCTTCAAGCGCGAGGACTCGGTCAAGGACATCGGCGCGCTGCTGGACTGGATCGCAACCCAGCCTGACCTCGACGCCTCACGCGTTCTGGTCACCGGCGGCAGCTATGGCGGCTACATGACGCTGGCCGTGTCGACGAATTACGCGGACCGCATCGCCGGCGCCATCGACGTGGTCGGCATCTCGCACTTCGTGACCTTCCTCAACAACACCGAGAGCTACCGCCGCGACCTGCGCCGCGTCGAGTACGGCGACGAACGCGACCCGGCGATGAGGGCGCATCTGGAGAAGATCTCGCCGCTGACCAACGTGGCCAAGATCAAGAAGCCGCTGTTCGTCATCCAGGGCAAGAACGACCCGCGGGTGCCCTACACCGAGGCCGAGCAGATCGTGGCCAAGGTGCGCGAGGGTGGCACGCCCGTCTGGTATCTGCGCGCCGAGAACGAGGGCCATGGCTTCCAGAAGAAGGAGAACCAGGACTTCCAGTTCTACGCGACCGTACTTTTCATGAAGCAGACGGTACTGAAGTAGGCCGTCCGTAGGCGGGTGGCGGGGGCCAGTTCGACGGCGTCGGCGGCCCGCCCTGCCAGTGCCGGGCGTTGATCCAGCCGCCATGCCCCACGGCCAAGGCACAGGGCGGCTGCCACGCGCGGGCACGTGCCAGCAGCGCATTCAACGACTCGCCACCGTCGAAGTCGAAGCGGCAGAAGTCGCCCATCCAGCGCTCAAACTCGGCCGCTGCGATGTTGCTCCAGGACTGTCCGTCCCAGGCTCCAAAGTCCATCTCCGCCAAGGCCGGGTCGACCCGCCAGGCGAAGCCCCAGCGAGACAGCCAACGCCCCACCGCAGCGGCACGCACCAACGGCGATGTGACGACCTCGCGTGGCAGGCCGTGGCGGCGCGCGTGGGCGCGGATGCGGTGGGCCAGACGCTTGGACTTTCGCGGGTCGACGGCCAGGTCAGTCCGGCCGCCAATGCAGCGGCCCTCGGCGCCACGCGGCCTGGGGTGGCGCCAGATCGTCAACGCCGGCATCAGAACGAGGCGGTGAAAGCCAGCAGCACGGCTATTTCCGCCAGCTGCTCGGTCGCGCCGAGGCCATCACCGGTGTAGCCGCCCAGGCGGCGCTTCAACCATTGGCGCATCAGCAGCGCGACAACGGCGGCGGCTGCCACGGCGGCGCCCAGCTTGGGCAGGTAGACGCCGCTTGCTGCCAGCGCAACCACCAGCAGCCCGCACCAGCCCAGCGCGATGAGGAAGTTGCGCGGCGCCACAGCCAGCGCCAGCGGCTTGGCCTTGGCATGCTCCGCATCGCCGCCATAAGGCAGGCTGACCATGACGCCCACAGCCGCCGCGCGGGCCAGCGCGTGGCTGGCCAGCAGGGCCGCCACCGCGCCCAGCATCGGCCGCGCCGCCAGCACGGCCAGCAGCGCCGCGCGCAGCAGCAGGCTCAAGCCCAGCGCCAGCGCGCCGTAGCTGCCGATGCGCGAGTCCTTCATGATGGCCAGCGCTCTGTCGCGCGGCACGACGCCGCCCAGCGCATCGAAGGTGTCGGCGAGGCCGTCCTCGTGGAAACCACCGGTCAGCGCGACCGTGCCGGCCAATGCAAGCGTGGCGGCCACCCAGGCCGGCCAGAGATGCGAGGCGCCCACCAGCACCGCCGCCCCGGCCGCGCCCACCAGCGCACCGACCAGCGGGAAATGCCGCACGCAGTCGTTCAGCCAGCCCGGCTCGAAGCGGTCGAGCCGCACCGGCAGTCGGGTCAGGAACTGCAGAGCGACGAGGAAGAGCTTCATGTTCAGTCGCGCTTGCTGACGCCGGCGCTGTCGAAGCTGGCCATGTCGGCCAGCAGCGCGCAAGCGGCGGTCAGCAGCGGCCACGCCAGCGCCGCGCCACTGCCCTCGCCCAGGCGCAGCTCCAGGTCCAGCAGCGGGCAGGCGCCCAGGCGCAGCAGCCAGCGCGCGTGCGGCCCTTCGGCCGAGCGGTGAGCGAACACGCAGGCTGCCAGCACGCCGGGCCGCAGGGCCTCGGCCAGCGCGACGGCGGCCGTCGTGATGAAGCCATCGACCAGCACGACCCGGCGCTGGGCCGCAGCGGCAATGACACTGCCGGCCATCGTGACGATCTCGAAGCCGCCCAGCGCGGCGGCGATCCGCAGCGGCGTCTGCGCCCCTGCGTTCACGGCCAGCGCCTCGGCCAGCACGGCCAGCTTGCGCGCCATGCCGGCGTCGTCCAGACCGGTGCCACGCCCGACGCAATCGGCCAACGGCAGGTCCGTCAGGCGCTGCATCAAAAGGCTGGCCGACGAGGTGTTGCCTATGCCCATCTCGCCCAGCAGCAACGCGTTGCCGGGCAGGCCTTCGACGAGCGCCATGCCGTTGCTCAGTGCACGTTCGGCCTGGTCGCTGGACATCGCCGGCCCGGTGCTGGCGTCCGCCGTGCCGGGCGCGATGCGCAGGTCCACAGCGCCGTCGGCCAGCGGGGCATCGACGCCGCAGTCTGCAATCGTCAACGCCAGGCCCTGCTGGCGGGCCAGCACCGACACGGCCGCACCGCCCGCCAGCATATTGGCCACCATCTGCGGTGTGACCTCGCGCGGATAGGCAGACACGCCGCGCCGCGACAGGCCGTGGTCGGCAGCAAAGACGACAAGCTGCGGCTCGCGCAAGGCCGGCCGCTCGATGCCCTGGATCAGCGCGAGCTGCAGGGCCAGCGCTTCGATGCGGCCAAGCGCGCCCAGCGGCTTGGTCTTGTGGTCCAGCGCATGCTGCACACGAGCGCCCAGACCGGGCTCGGCCAGCGCCGGCAGTTCAGGCAGGTTCATGTCAGCCGACGAGATTGGCCAGGCTCAGCAGCGCCAACAACAACATCCACAGCACGACCGAACGCCAGACCAGACCGACGACGCTCTGCAGGTGACCCAGCTGCGGCGGCGCACCGCCGGTCGAGCCGGCGGCGCCCGTGGTTTCAGGCTCGGAGCCGGCATCGAAGGTGCGGCTGCGGTCGGGCGTGATGCCAGGGGCCGCAGCGCCGCCCAGTTGCAGGCCGACGGCGCCGGCCGCGGAGGCGAGGATGATGCCCTCGTTGGGATGCAGCCACAGGCTGGCATCGCGCCGCCAGGCGTTCACCGCTTCCTCGAAATTGCCGACGATGGCAAAGCCGGCGGCCGTCAGCCGCGCGGGCACATGGTCGATCACGACGAAGGCCTGGCGCGACAGGGCCAGCAAGCGCTGGTTGGTGGGCGCGTCCAGTGTGCGGCTCCGGAAGGCCCAGTAGCGGCTGGCGAACTCGGCCATGCGGTAGAGCACCGCGCCCGCCGGGCCCAGGCCCAGCGTCGAGCAGACGATGAACCAGAAGAACACGCCGAAGACGTGGCGGTGCGCGGCCAGCAGCGAATGCTCGATGACGTGGCGGATCAGCTCGTTGCGCGGCAGCTCGCTGGCGTCCAGGTGGCGCCAGTCGGCCAGCAACTGTCGCGCCGTCAGATCGTCACCGCGTTCCATCGCGTCACGGATGTCGGTGAAGTAGTGGCTGAACTGCCGAAAGCCCAGCGTCAGGTAGAGCACGAGCACGTTCAGCCCCAGCGCCAGCAGCAGACTGAAGTGACGCAGGCCCCAATAGGCGAGCGTGAGGACCAGGCCAGGCACGATGACGGTGATGGCCCAGACGATGACGGCGTGGTGCTCGTCACCGGCGTCGAAGTTGCGGCCCGTCCAGCGCACCCAGCCGATGACCGACTCATGCACGCGATTGCCGTGCCTCAGGGGCTTGAGTTGTTCACACAACAGGGCCAGCAGCACCGCGAAGAAATTCATGGGCGGGGATGATAGTGGCGCGCTCAGGCGGCAATCAGAAGTCGGTAGAGGTTGCGCAACATCGCGGCGGTTGCACCCCAGATGAAGTACTCGCGCCCGGCCGCCTGCCACGGCATGGACAGGAAGCGGCGCTGGGTGCCAGCGAACTCAAAGGCGTGGTGGCGGTGGTGCGCCGGATTCATCAGGAAGGCCAGCGGCACTTCAAAGGCTTCTGCGACCTCGAAGTCGTCCAGCTTGAGCGTGAAGCCCGGCTCGACGAGAGCGACGACCGGTGTCACCTGGAAGGCCGTCACCGTCGAATAGATCGGCAACTGGCCGATGACGTGGATGTAGTCGCTCGACAGGCCGATCTCCTCTTCAGTCTCGCGCAGCGCCGTCGCGACGGGGCCGTCGTCCTCGGGCTCGACGCGGCCGCCGGGAAAGCTGATCTGGCCCGCGTGGTCGCGCAGGTGGTCGGTGCGGCGGGTCAGCAGCAGCGTCAGGCCTTCGGGACGCTGCACCAGAGGAATGAGCACGGCGGCGCCGGCCGGCTCTCTATCCGAGAAGAGGCCACCGTCGCCTGCAAATTCTGGCGTCCAGGCCGACAGCGCTGCGACTCGGGCACGGATGGCCTCGGCCGTCAGCGCCGCAGCGGGCACGGCGGGCAGGTGGTCATCGACGCCCGTGATCGGCGCGAGTTGGGGCTGGGTGATGGCGGGGCGGCGAGTCATGAGTCGGAAAAACAAAAGCCGCCGAGAGCGTAGCTCCGGGCGGCCTTGGCGGTGGGAACCGGCTGATTAAGCCAGCTTCTCCTTGATACGTGCCGACTTGCCCGAACGCTGGCGCAGGTAGTACAGCTTGGCGCGGCGGACATCGCCACGGCGCTTGACTTCGATGGTCGCGATCAGCGGGCTGTACAGCTGGAACGTGCGCTCCACGCCTTCGCCGCTGGAGATCTTGCGGACGATGAAGCTGCTGTTCAGGCCGCGGTTGCGCTTGGCAATCACGACGCCTTCGTAAGCCTGCACGCGCTTGCGGGTGCCTTCAACGACGTTGACGCTGACGATCACGGTGTCGCCAGGGGCGAAGGCCGGGATGGTCTTGTTCAGGCGAGCAATTTCTTCTTGCTCAAGGGTTTGGATCAGGTTCATCTGTACTCCTGGGATCTTGGCGGGACGCTATTTATGGGGATGTTTGCAGCCGGAGTGCTTTTTCAAGCATTGCAGCCACTCGACCCGCCAGAGGATCGGACAGCCCGCTAGTGTAGCTCAAGCCAAGGGTTTTGCCTAGAGCTTGGCCAGGAAGGCCTCGTCGGCTCTGCTCAGTTGACCAGCAGCCCGGGCAGCCACGATCAGCTCCGGTCGGCGCGCAGCCGTCAGCGCCAAAGACTGCTCACGGCGCCAGCGCTTGATGTCGGCGTGGTGGCCGGACATCAGCACGCCCGGCACGGCTCGGCCGTCGACAAGCGCCTCGGGCCGGCTGTAGTGCGGGCAGTCCAGCAGGCCGTCCGAAAAACTGTCCTGCTGGTGCGACTGGGCGTCGCCGAGCACGCCGTCCTGAAGGCGCGCGACGGCGTCCAGCAGGGCCAACGCCGGCAGCTCGCCGCCGGACAGCACGAAGTCCCCCAGGCTGAGCTCCAGCGTCACATGCCGGTCCAGCACGCGCTGGTCTATGCCCTCATAGCGGCCGCACAGCAGGATGGCGCCGGGGCCGGTCGCCAGTTGCTGCACGAGTGCCTGGTCGATGCGGGCGCCGGTGGGCGTGAAGTGGATGACGGCGGGCTCTGCCTCGCCACGGTCCGCCCTGGCAGCCGCCAGCGCCTTCTCAAGCGGCTCGACCAGCATGACCATGCCAGGGCCGCCGCCATAGGGCCGGTCGTCGACGCGGCGGTAGTTGTCGTCGGCGAAATCGCGCAACGACCACAAGCGCACATCGACCTGACGACTCTCGAAGGCCCGCCGCGTGACGCCATGCGTCAGGTGCGGCGCGAACAGCTCCGGGAAGATCGTCAGGACGTCGAAACGCACGTCAGTAGTCCACGCCCCAGTCGACGCGGATCTGTTTCGCTTCCAGGCTCACGTCGTCCACAAAAGCGCCAACGAAGGGAATGAGCTTCTCCTGATCAGGCTTGGCCGGCTGCTCGATGCCCGGCGGCAGGATGCGCAGCACGGCATGCGGCCCGGTGTCGATGAGACCGATGACACGACCCAGGGCCTGGCCCTCGCGGTTGACGACGTCCAGGCCGATCAGGTCGACCCAGTAGTACTCGCCGTCACCGGCGCGCGGGAAGTCGGCGCGCGAGATCCAGATCTCGAAACCGCGCAGCGCTTCGGCGCCATTGCGGTCGACGACACCATCGGCGCTCGCCACGAGACCCTCGCCGTGCTCGCGCATCGACAGGATCTTCAGCTCGCGCTGACCCGTCTTGGGCGCGACGGCCTTCAGGAACCACCGCTTGGCGGAGGACAGCGCGTCGGCCTGGTTCGAGTAGGCCTGGACCTTGAACCAGCCCTTCACGCCCCAGGCGTCCAGGATGTGGCCGACCTGGATCAGGTCATTGGGCTCAGAAGCAAAAGACGGCGCCGAAGCGCCGTCTTGTTGAGGCTTGTTGCCAACCACGAGGGTCAGGCGGCAACAGCAGCCGTCTTGGCGTCACCCACGAGGCGGGTCACGGTGGGCGACAGCTGGGCGCCAACGCCGATCCAGTACGCGACGCGATCCTGCTCGACACGCAGCTTTTCGGCGGCGCCAGAGGCGACGGGGTTGTAGAAGCCGACGCGCTCGATGAAGCGACCGTCACGGCGTTGTTGGCTGTTGGCGACGACGATGTTGTAGAAGGGGCGCTTCTTGGAACCGCCGCGAGCCAGACGAATGACAACCATGATGTTTCCTAAATGTTGGGCGACCACTGCACGAGGAGACACTCAGGGCTAGCAAGTCGAATAGCAGGAACCCCTGCCGGGGGAGGCTCTGTAGATACGCCGCAGCCAATCTGCGACCAGCGCCAAAACCCAGCATTATAAACTCGTCCGCGCCCGTTTTTGCTTAGCCTCAAGCCAACAGATGTCACAGCCCTCCGCCGCCGCCCTGCCTTTGACGATTCGCCCGAGCACAGACGCCGACCTCGCCACCATCCAGGCCATCTACGCCCACGCCGTCGAGCATGGCACTGGCACCTTCGAGACCGAGGTACCGAGCGTCGACGAAATGGGCCGCCGCCGCGCCGAGGTGCTGGGCCGAAACCTGCCTTGGCTGGTGGCCGAGCGCAACGGCGAGCTGCTGGGCTATGCCTACGCCAATTACTTCCGGCCGCGCCTGGCCTATCGCTTCTGCGTCGAGGATTCCATCTACCTCGCGCCCGCCGCCCAGGGCCAGGGGGTGGGCCGGCTGCTGCTGGCCGAGTTGCTCGCGCGCTGCGAGGCAGCCGGTGCCCGCCAGATGCTGGCCGTCATCGGCGACGCGGCCAATGCCGGTTCCGTCGGCGTGCACACGGCGCTTGGCTTCGAGCACACCGGCGTACTCAAGAGTGCCGGTTGGAAGTTCGGCCGCTGGTTGGATGTGGTGCTGATGCAGCGCTCACTGGGCCTGGGCGACAGCGCCAGCGCTGAATGAGCGCCGCGCCGGGCCGCCCCAAGCAAGCTCGCTCCCGCTTGGCGGGACAGGCCGCAGGCCGAAGGGTGCGTCGATGAACGCGGCGATCAAGCACAAGGCCGTCGCGACCTGGCTGGCCCTTCTCGGCGGCATCTTCGGTGCTCACCGCTTCTACCTGCACGGGTTCAAGGACCGATGGGCCTGGCTGTTTCCGCTGCCGACGTTGCTCGGCTTGCTCGGCCTTCAGCGCATGAACGCGCTTGGCCAGGACGACCGCCTGGCCTGGCTGCTGCTACCGCTGCTGGGCATCAGCTTGGTGGTTGCCCTGCTCGGCGGCATCGTCTACGGGCTGATGCCCGACGAGCGCTGGAATGCCCGCTTCAACGCCGGCAAAGCCGCCGCGCCGAGCAGCGGCTGGGGCGCCGTCATCGGCGTCGTCCTGTGCCTGTTCATCGGTTGCACAGCGCTGATGGCGACCATCGCCTTCAGCGCCCAGCGCTACTTCGAATCCCAGGTCGATCAGTAGAGTGCGAAGCTGACCCAGTAGCAGAGCGCAGCCACCAGTGCCGCCGCCGGGATCGTGAAGATCCAGGCCCAGACGATGGTGCCGGCCACGCCCCAGCGCACGGCCGAGGCCCGCTGCACCGAGCCCACGCCAACGATGGCGCCGGTGATGGTGTGGGTCGTCGACACCGGGATGCCCATCGCCGTGGCAAGGAAGAGCGTGATCGCGCCTCCGGTCTCGGCGCAGAAGCCGCCCACCGGCTTGAGCTTGGTGATGCGCTGGCCCATGGTCTGCACGATGCGCCAGCCGCCGAACATCGTCCCAAGGCCGATGGCGATGTAGCAGGAGACGATGACCCAGGCCGGCGGCGAGGCCTCACCAGCCGAGAGCATGCCGGCGGCGATGAGCAGCATCCAGATCAGGCCGATCGTCTTCTGAGCGTCGTTGCCGCCGTGGCCGAGGCTGTACAGCCCCGCGGAAACCAGTTGCAGCCGCCGGAACCATCGGTCGACCCGCAACGGTGACTTGTTTCGACAGACCCAGGCGACGAGGACCATCATCAGCGAGCCCAGCAGGTAGCCCAGCAGCGGAGAAATGACGATGAAGGCGACGGTCTTCCAGATGCCACCCGCGACCAGAGCCGACGGGCCCGCCTTGGCGACGACGGCGCCGGCAATGCCGCCGATCAGCGCGTGCGAGGAGCTTGACGGGATGCCCCACCACCAGGTGATGAAGTTCCAGGTGATGGCCCCCATCAGCGCACCGAACACGACGTGATGATCGACGATGCCTGGCTCGACAATGCCCTTGCCGATGGTCGCAGCCACACTGAGCTGGAAGAAGGCGATGGCCAGGACATTGAAGAAAGCGGCGAACAGCACCGCCTGCTGGGGCTTCAGCACGCCGGTGGAAACGACGGTGGCAATGGAGTTGGCCGCGTCGTGGAAGCCGTTCATGAAGTCGAACAGCAGCGCCAGCACGACGAGCAGGGCCACCACCCAGAAGGCGATCTCAGCGGATGCCATGGATGCGCGGGCTCAGGAGTTCTCGAGGACGATGCCCTCGATCAGATTGGCGACGTCTTCGCAACGGTCCGAAATGGACTCCAACTGCTCGTAGATCGCCTTGAGCTTGATGAGTTCGCGCACATCCGGCTCCTCGCGGAACAGGCGCGACATGGCCGAACGCATGACGCGGTCGGCATCGGACTCCAGGCGGTCGATCTCCTCGCAGGTCTTGATGGCGGCCTCGGTCGTGGCCGGCTGGCTCAGGTGAGGCAGCAGCGTGACGGCGTGCTGCACACGCTCGCAGCAGCGCACCGACAGCATGGCCAGCTGCAGCACCTGCTCCGGAACGGCACGCACGTCGTAGAGCGACAGGGTCTCGGAGGAGTCCTGCAGCAGGTCGACGATGTCATCCATCGCGTTGATCAGGCTGTGGATCTGCTCGCGGTCGATGGGCGTGATGAAGGTGCGGTGCAGCAGGCGGTTCACCTCGGCGGTGACACGGTCCGCGGCGTGCTCGGCCTTGTCGACCTCGTCTGCATACTGTTGGCGCAGCGTCGGATCGTTGTAGTTCTCGATCATTTTCTGGAAGGCGCGTGCGCCTTCCAGGATGAAGCCGCCATGCTCGTTGAACAGCTCAAAAAAATTGCCCTCACGGGGCAGCAGCTTGCCAAACAGCATGGACGTCCTCGGATCTCTGGAAACCGCGCAGTTTACCGGGCGCGGTCACCGAAACGTCATCAAGCTGACCGGAAGATGAAGTAGACAGCACCCATCAGGCACAGCCCGGCCCAGAGGAAGTCGAGCTTCAAGGGCTCGCCCATGTAGTAAAGGCTGAAGGGCACGAAGACGGCCAGGGTGATGACTTCCTGCGTGATCTTGAGCTGCGCAAGGCTGAAACCGGCGCCATGCCCGATGCGGTTGGCCGGCACCTGCAGCAGGTACTCGAACAGCGCGATGCCCCAGCTGATGCCAGCGGCGATCCACCACGGCTTGGTGGCCAGCCCCTTGAGGTGGCCGTACCAGGCAAAGGTCATGAAGACGTTGGACAGCAGCAGCAGGCCCACGGTCTGCCAGCCGGCGAGGGTCGAAAACATCGCTGGGCCTTTTTGAAGGATCAGTAAGGGATGGGGTCACTGCGCTCGATGCGCTGATCCCGCCAAGTGTCACCCTCCGCGAGGTAGGCCAGTTCGGGCGCAATCTCCAGCAGCGGATGCAGCACGAAGGCGCGTTCGCCCAGGCGCGGGTGGGGCAGCGTCAGGCGCGGCGTGTCGACAACGAGCTCGCCGTAGAGCAGCAAGTCCAGGTCGAGCGTGCGCGGCGCATTGCGGTAGGGGCGCTCGCGGCCATGGGCCAACTCGACGGCCTGCAATGCGTCCAGCAGCTCGATGGGCGCAAGCGCCGTGTCCAGCGCCGCGACTGCGTTCAGGAAGTCCGGCCCGCCGGCGTCGACCGGCGCGCTGCGCCAGGCTCTGGACAAGGCCACGAGGCGGGTGCCGGGCAACGCTGCGAGAGCTTGGGCAGCCTGCGCCAAGCTGGCCAGCAGGTCGGCGCCGAGGTTGGCACCGAGGCCGACGTAGGCGCGCGAACTCACTCCGCTGCGGGTGCCGGCGCGGCGCCCTCGCCGCCTCCGGCGGGTTTGCGGCGACGGCGACGGCGCTTGCGGGCCGGTGCGTCGGTGGCGGCTTCGGCCTCGTCACCGGCACCAGGCGCTTCGGCGTCAGCGTCGGTTGCTTCGGCGGGGCGCGGCGCACGCACGACACGCGGCTGCTTCTGCTGGGCGGCGCGGGCATCGGCCAGCAGGGCCTGACGGTCATCGTCGCTGCCCAGCGCAAAGTCTTCCCACCAGTCGGCCAGCAGCGGGTCGATCTCGCCGGCATCGGCGCGCAGGCGCAGGAAGTCGAAACCGGCGCGGTAGCGCGGCTGTTCGATGAGGCTGAAGACGCCCGAGCCAGTGCGGCGCTCGAAGCGGGTCTGCATCATCCAGATCTCGCGCATGTCGCCGGCCAGCTTGCCGCGGCCGGAGATGTCGCCGATGCGCGCGTCGAAGACGGCGTCGATGGCCTGGGCCAGTGCCGGCACGGGCGCCTCGCCGCTCTCGCGGATCTTGGTCCAGCGGTCCAGCACTTCATGCCAGAGCATGCAGGCGAGCATGAAGCTGGGGCTGACGCCGCGGCCTTCGGCGACGCGGCGGTCGGTGTCCTCGAAGGCCTGGCGCACGAACTTGCCGCGGATGCCGTCGTGCAAATCGCCCGTCTCGGTCAGCATCGCGTCCAGCACGGCGAAGATGCCGCGCGCCAGGCCGAGCTTCTTGAGCTGCGCGATGCTGGCCAGCGAGTGGCCGGTCTGCAGCAGCTTGATCATTTCGTCGAACAGGCGCGACGCCGGCACGTTGGCCAGCAGCGCGGCTGATTTCTTCACCGGCGACAAGGTCTTGGGTTCGAGCGTGAAGCCCAGCTTGGCGGCGAAGCGCACGGCGCGGATGATGCGGACCGGGTCTTCGCGGTAGCGGGTCTCGGGGTCGCCGATCATGCGCAGCAGCTTGGCGCGCGCGTCGGCCAAGCCGCCGTGATAGTCCACCACCAGCTGGCGCTGCGGGTCGTAGTACATCGCGTTGACGGTGTAGTCGCGGCGGGCGGCGTCCTCGATCTGCGGGCCCCAGACGTTGTCGCGCAGCACGCGGCCGCTGGCGTCCACGGCGTGGGACTTGCCTTCCAGCTCGCTCTTGGACGTCTTCTCGTTGCCGGCCACGGCATCCGCGGCGTCCGCCTCGGTCGGCAGCGCGCGGAAGGTCGAGACCTCGATGACCTCGTGCTCGCGGCCACGGCCGTAGACGACGTGGACGATGCGAAAGCGCCGGCCGATGATGAAGGCGCGGCGGAACAGGCCCTTGACCTGCTCGGGCGTCGCGTTGGTGGCGACGTCGAAGTCCTTGGGCCGCACGTTCAGCAGCAGGTCGCGCACGGCGCCGCCGACGATGTAGGCCTCGAAGCCGGCGTCGGTCAGCGTCTTGACGACCTTGACGGCCCGCTCGTCGAGCAGTCCGGGGTCGATGCGGTGGACATCTGCCGCGATCTCGACGCGCTGACCGAGCGGGCTGGGCTTCTTGGCGGCGGCTGCGGCAGGCTTGCCGAGCAGTTTGTCGATGAACTTCTTGATCATGCGAAGAGTTGGAGCTGGGGCCAGCCGCGTTCGCTGGCGATCCGCGCGAGCGAAGGGCTTGGATTGGTCGCCACCGGGTGGCTGACGCGTTCGAGCAGGGGCAGGTCGTTGGTCGAGTCGCTGTAGAACGTCACGCGCTCGAAACCGGCCGATTGTGCCCCCAGGCTCCGAAGCCAGGATTCGACCCGTTCGATCTTGCCCTCGCGGAAGCTCGGCACGCCGTGGATGGCGCCGGTGAAGCGACCTTCAACGTCGCGCTCCAGTTCGACCGCGATCAGGTGCTCGATGCCGAAAGCCTCCGCGATGGGCGCGGTGACGAATTCATTGGTGGCCGTCACCAGCGCAATCAGGTCGCCGGCAGCGCGGTGCTTCTCGACCAGCGCCCTCGCCTCGGGCCGCAGCGCGGGCTGCATGACCTCGGCCATGAAGCGCTCGCGCATCGCCAGCGCCTCGGCCTGCGGCCGGCTGCGAAAGGCCGAGGTGGCGAACTCCACATAAGCCGGCAGGTCCAGCGTGCCAGCGTTGTACTGGGCGAAGAACTCGTCGTTGCGCTTGCCCCAGACCTCGCCGTCGACCCAGCCGACCTCAACCATGAAGGTACCGAAGGAATGGTCGGAATCCACCGGGATCAGCGTCCCGTCCAGGTCAAACAAGGTCAGATTCATAAAGTGGGGTCAGAGTCAGTTTTTTCGTCGGCCAACATGGCCTTCAAGAGCGGCAAGGTCAGCGTCCGCTTGCTGGCCAGGGCGAATTCGTCGAGGCGCTCCAGCAGCGTCATCAAGCCCTTGAGGTTGCGCTCGAAACGTGTCAGCAGATAGGACAGCACGTCGTCGCCAAGCAGCAAGCCGCGCCGGTCGGCTTCGCGGCGCAGCACAGCGCGCATCTCAGCCTCGCGCAGCGGCTCCAGCGAAAAACTGGGCCCCCAGCCGAGGCGGGTACGCAGGTCCTCGCGCACGGTGAGGTCGACAGCCGGCGCATCGGCCGTGGCGACGACGGTATAGCCCTGCCCTGCCGATTCGACGAAGAGCGCGAAGGCCGCGTGCTGCTGGCCGGCGTCGAAGCGCTGACAGTCGTCCAGCAGCAGCAGGCTCTCGTGGGCGGGCAGTTCCCAGGGCAAGGCGGTGTCGGCGTCATACCAAGCGACACGCTGGCCAGCGGCCTGCCAGCGTTCGGCCAGGGCGTGCAGCAGGTGGGTCTTGCCCGAGCCCGTTGGTCCCCACAGCAGCGCCGGCGGGTCGCCCGGCATCAGGCCCAGCAGATAGGCCAGGGCCTCGGCATTGGCGCCGGGCAGGAAGTTGTCGAAGCTGTGCGCGGGCGGGGCGAGCAGCGCGAGCGGGATCTGCCTCATCGAGCTTTCAACGGAACGGGGAGCTGGCGAGGGCGCGGATTGTCACTGAAGCGGGCGCGGGCGCTGTTCGAGCAGCACGGCCAGACGCCTGCGCAGCGCGTCGGCATCGGGCGCGTCGCCGCATTCAGCCAAGTAGAAAGCCAGGTCCTCGGCGGCGGCGGCATGTGCCCCGACAGCCTGGAGCGCCAGTCCACGGTCGCGCCGCTCGGCGGCGTCATTCGGCAGCAGCACGACAAGACGCTGCTGGACGGCCAACAGGCGCGGCCAATCATGAGCGGCGCGGTGCACTTCACGCAGATTGCGCAGCATGCGGGCGAGGATCTGGCGCTTGGTGGCGGCGCGCAGGAAGAACTCCAGCGGCAGCTCCAGGTCGTTCGGCAGCTCGCTGCCCTGGCGGTAGACAGCCAGGAGCTCGTCCAGCCGACTGGCCGACAGCGCCTCGCCGGTGAATGGATCGATGACGACCTCACCCAGGCCGATGCGGCATTTGACGAGGAAGTGTCCGGGGAAAGCCACGCCCGCCATGCGCAGGCCGGCCTGCTCGCCCAGCTCCAGCAGCAGCAGGGCCAGCGTGATCGGGATGCCGCGCCGCGTTTCCAGCACGCGATGGATGAAGCTGTTCTCCGCAGCGTAGTAGTTGTTCAGGTTGCCAGCGAAACCCAGCTCGCCGTGGAAGAAGCGCGTCAGCAGGCGCAGGCGCTCCGGCGGCGCCGTCTCGGGCGTGATGCGCTCGCGCAGCCGACGCGCGAAGGCGTCCACCTGGGCCAGCGAGGCCTGCACGTCAAGCTGCGGATGCTCATCCTGCGCAAGGCTGATGGCGGCTTCGAGCAGGTTCAGGCTCTCCTCCTCGGCCACCAGCGTGGCGAAGTAGTCCAGCGGGGTAGGCGCGGCGTACTTCATCAGCTCGGGCGGCCCAGGGCCTTGGGCCGCATGCCGGCCAGCAGCAGCACGGCGAAGTAGACGATGGCACTGCCGCCCAGGCTGGCGGCCATCACGAGGGCACGCTGCATCTCATGCGCGCCCAGCGCGATCCAGTCCAGCCGCGTGGCCAACTGCCATTGCAGCAGGCCCATGGCCGCGCAGCCCAGGCCAACGCGCAGGGTGAAGCTCATCCAGCCCGGTTCCGGGCGGTAGCTGCCCAGCCTTCTGAGCCCCCACAGCAGCCAGCCGGCGTTGACCAGGGCGCCCACACCAATGGACAGCGCCAGCCCGGCGACGCCGAACTGGGGCACGAAGACGAGGTTGAAGCACTGCGTCAGCACCAGCACGGCGATGGCAATCTTCGCTGGCGTGCCGGTGTCCTGGCGAGCATAGAAGCCCGGTGCCAGCACCTTGATGGCCACCAACCCAAGCAGGCCCACGCCCCAGCCCATGACCGACTCCGCCGTGTGGCTCACATCGGTCGCGGTGAAGGCCCCGCGGTGATAGAGCACAGTCGTCAACGGCGTGGCGAAGACCAGCAGCGCCACGGCACAGGGCAAGGCCAACAGCATCACCATCCGGAGGCCCCAGTCTAGGAGGCGGCTATAGCGCTCGCTGGCGCCCGAAGCCTGGGCGGCAGACAACTGCGGCGTCAGCACAGCGGAGAGCGCCACACCGAGCAGGCCGATGGGGAACTCCATCAGCCGGTCGGCATAGTTCAGCCAGGACGTGGCGCCCTCGGCCAAATGGCTGGAAATTTGCGTGTTGATCATCAGTGACAGCTGCGACACACCCACGCCGAGCAGCGCCGGGCCCATGCCGCGGATGACGCGGCCGACCCCCGGATTGGCGCGCGATTCCTGGAAGCCGCGCCAGCTCAGGCGCATGCGCGGCATCGCGCCGATAGCCCGCAGCGCCGGCCACTGCACCACAAGTTGCAGCACGCCGCCAAGCATGACACCCATGGCCATTGCATAGATGCCGGGGTAACCGGCGCGCTCAAGCGGCCCGGCCAGCGCCCAACCCACGGCGATGACGCTGAGATTGAGCAGCACCGGTGTGATCGCCGGCACGACGAAGCGGCGCCACGTGTTCAGGATGCCGGCCGACAGCGCCACCATCGACATGCAACCAATGTAGGGAAACATGACGCGTGTCATGACGACCGAGGCGTCGAAGGCGTCGCCAGGCAGGCCCGACCCCAGCAGCCAGACCAGCAGCGGCGCCGCAACGACGCCGAGTACCGAAGTTGCCACCAGGGCCCAGAGCAGCACGGTGGCCACAGCGTCGATGAGGCGCTGTGTGGCTTCGTCGCCTTCAGTCGCCTTTGTTCCGGCCAGCAGCGGCACGAAGGCCTGGGAGAAGGCGCCCTCGGCAAACAGCCGGCGCAGCAGGTTGGGAATGCGGAAGGCGACGAGGAAGGCATCCGTCATCGCCGTGGCACCGAACAGGCCGGCCACCATGGTTTCGCGGACGAGGCCGGTGATGCGCGAGGTCAGGGTCAGCAGGGAAATGGTTGACGCAGCGCGCAGCAGATTCATGCGACGGATTATCTGTGTGGAGAATCGCGTCTCTTTTGAAACTCCGGCCGGGTGCTTGGCTTCAACCCTGATTCCGGGCTATACTCGCTGTCTTTGCACCAACTGGGTATAGACACAGCATGGCAACCAGCTCCAAAGCCAAAAAGAAGACCGTCCGCCTTGCATCGGGCCTGAAGCGCGTCCGCCAGGACGCCAAGCTCAATGCAGCCAACACGGCTCTGCGCTCCCAATTCCGCACGGTCGTCAAGAACGTGCAAAAGGCAGTGACTGCGGGCGACAAGTCCAAGGCCGCTGACCTGTTCAAGAATGCCCAAGCTGTCATCGACTCGGTCGCCGACAAGGGCATCTTCCACAAGAACAAGGCCGCTCGCCACAAGAGCCGCCTGTCCGCCAAGATCAAGGCGCTCGCCGCCTGATAGAACAAACCAGCTCTGGTGCAAAGCCGAAAGCCCGCGAAAGCGGGCTTTTTGTTTTTGGGGCCCGCTCTGCGGGCCTTTTGCATTGAGTTGCGGGCCGAGCGCCGGGCCGCTCCCAAGCCGGCCCGCCTTAGGCGATGTGCGCGCGGCTCAATGCCGCAAGCATCGCCGTCCCCTCGGGGGACCGATCAGGCCGCCCGCGTTCAGCGGGGCGGACTGAGCGAGGGGCGTGCTCAATGCCACTCGCCCGGCCCTACGCCCTGGATGCTGCGGTCACGCAGCCACTCCGCCACGGCGCGGGCGACCCATTGCGGATCGTCCAGCGGCAGGTCGTGGCCAGCCTTGGTGTGCATGCGCAGCGGCGCTCCCCAGGCGCGGCTGATGGCCTGTGAGCAACGCCAGTCGACCAGGCTGTCAGCCTTGCTGCATAGCAGCAGCATCGGCGCCGCCGGGCGAGTGCGGCTGGCGCGGTAGCGCACGCTGGCGAGCAATTGCCGCGCGGTGTTGCGTACACCCAGCGGGTGCTGGCGCTGCAGTTCCAGCCAACGGTCGATGACGGCCTGGGGCGGCGTGAGCCGCGTCGTCATCATCAGCACGCGCTCCTCGCGCAGCCGGGCGCTGAAGCGGCTCAGCGACAGCAGCGCCAGGCCGAGGTAGTTCAGGGGCCGCGTCTTGCGAAAGAGTTCACTGAAGGGTCGCAGGCTGGGGTTGATGAGCACCCCGGCCTCGACTTCAGCGGGGTAGCGGCTGGCCCAGTCGCTGAGCACAGCGCCGCCGAGCGACATGCCGACGATGGACATCGGCCCGCTGACGCCCCGGCGCTGCAGTTCGGCGCGGCATGCGTCGACGATGGCCGACACCTGCGTCGGGCTGGGCTGGCGGCGCATCGTGCCGGTTCCGGGCAGGTCCAGCGACAGTACCTGCGAACCGGGTTGCAGCGTGCGCAGTTCGCGCAGCAGATGCTCGGGGAAGACACCCCAATGGCCGCTTTCGCGAGATAACCCGCGCAGCAGCACCCAGACGCCGGTCATCGTCGGCCGCGCCTCTGCCGGGCTTGCTGCGGACGCAGGCATCGGGACGGCAGTAGCGCTGAGGTTCATCGGCCTGTGTCAAAAGGTAGCAGGCGAGGATAACGGCGCGTCGCACCGCTGCGGCATGGGAATGTCGCTATGTCGTTAAGGATTGGGATCAGGCACCCGGCTTGTCGCCCGGCCCATCCGGCCCGTCAGGCAAAAGGCAGGCCTCGGCGACTTGCAGGTTGTTGTCGCGCGCGAAATTCATGACGAAGTCCCAGGCCATCGGCTCCAGGCGCTTCAGTTCCTCGTTGACGATGACGCACTTCACGCCATTGATGATGTTGGGCACGCACAGCGGCGAATAGCCGATGTGGGCGCCAATGCCGCCACGCACGCCGCCGGGCCGAAAACTGGACATCGCACCGGCCAGGCGCTCGGCCCAATCGCTGGGGCGGAAGGTGCGTCCATCGAGCGTCACACCCTGGATGAAGACTTCACGCGGCGGTCGGACAACGGTCATGTAGAGGTCGGCTTTGCGGTACAGCGGAGCATCGCTGCCAAAGGCGACTATTGTGCCTCGGCTCATCGCTATCTGTTGCGCCGCAGCAATCGCCGGCGCATCGACTCTAGAATCGAAAACTCGCTTTTCCACCACCCAATCGGAGACCCGATGAACGCTGATGCCTTCCCGTCTGACGCCCATGTGATGCCGACCTATGGCCGCCTGCCCGTTGCGCTTTCGCACGGCCAGGGCTGCTGGGTCTGGGACACGAACGGCCGACGACTGCTGGACGGGCTGGGCGGCATCGCGGTCAACACGCTGGGGCACAACCACCCTCGCCTGGTGCCGGCGCTGCAGGACCAGATCGCCAAGCTCATCCACAGCAGCAACTACTACCGCGTGCCGCTGCAGGAGCAGCTCGCCGACAAGCTCTGCGAGCTTTCGGGTCTCGCCAATGTCTTCTTCTGCAACAGCGGGCTGGAGGCCAACGAGGCGGCCTTGAAGATCGCCCGCAAGTTCGGCCACGACCGCGGCAATACATCGCCGGAGATCCTCGTCTTCGAGGGCGCCTTCCATGGCCGCTCCATCGCCACGCTGTCGGCCACGGCCAACCCCAAGATCCAGGCCGGCTTCGGCCCGCTGGTGCAGGGTTTCGTGCGCGTGCCGCTCAACGACATGGCCGCCGTCGAGGCCGCGATTGCCGCCCATCCCAATATCACGGCCATCTTCCTGGAGACCATCCAGGGCGAAGGCGGCATCAACCCGGCGCGTGTCGAGTTCCTGCAGGCGCTGCGCCGCGTCTGCGACGCGCACGACCTGCTGCTGATGCTGGACGAGGTGCAGTGCGGCATCGGTCGCACCGGCAAATGGTTCGCGCACCAGTGGGCCGGCATCCAGCCGGACGTGATGCCGCTGGCCAAGGGCCTGGGCTCGGGCGTGCCCATCGGCGCCGTCGTCTGCGGCCCGCGTGCGGCGGGCGTGCTGAAGGCCGGCAACCACGGCACGACCTTCGGCGGCAACCCGCTGGCCATGCGCGCCGGCGTTGAGACGCTGAAAATCATGGAAGAGGACGGCCTGCTGACCAACGCCGAGGCGGTCGGCGCGACGCTGCGCGATGGCTTGGCCGCAGGCCTGGCCGGCGTGGCCGGTTTCGTCGAGATCCGCGGCCAGGGCCTGATGCTGGGCGTCGAGCTGGATCGCCCCGCAGGCGTGCTGCTGACCCGCGCCCTGGAAGCGGGCCTGCTGATCAGCATCACCGCCGACCGCGTCGTTCGCCTGCTGCCGCCGCTGATCCTGACGCATGACGAGGCGAACCAGATCACGGCCCTGCTCGTGCCGCTGATCAAGGCCTTCCTGGCCGAACCCAAGCCATGAAGCCGGGGGACGCACTGATGCGCCACTACCTCCAGTTCAAGGACCTTCGGGCCGAGGAATACGCCCACCTGTTCGACCGCGCCGGCATCATCAAGCGGCGTTTCAAGAACTACGAGAAGTACCAGCCCCTGCAGGACCGCACGCTGGCCATGATCTTCGAGAAGGCCAGCACGCGCACGCGCGTCAGCTTCGAGGCTGGCATGTACCAGATGGGTGGCTCCGTCGTGCACCTGACGACCGGCGACAGCCAGTTGGGCCGCGCCGAACCGGTGGAAGACTCGGCGCGCGTCATCAGCCGCATGGTCGACATCGTCATGATCCGCACCTACGAGCAGAGCAAGCTCGACGCCTTCGCGGCGCACTCGCGCGTGCCTGTCATCAACGGCCTGACCAACGAGTACCACCCCTGCCAGATCCTGGCCGATCTGTTCACCTTCATCGAGGCCCGCGGCATGGACCGGCGCGGTTCCATCGACATGGACTGCCTCAAGGGCCGTGTCGTGGCCTGGGTGGGCGACGGCAACAACATGGCCAACACCTGGCTGCAGGCGGCGGAAATCCTGGGCTTCACCGTGCATGTCAGCACGCCGAGTGGCTACGAAGTCGACCCGGCGGTGGCGGGCATCAAGGACGCCGGTTGCTACAAGGTCTTCAAGGACCCGCGCGAAGCCTGCGTCGGCGCCGACCTGGTGACCACCGACGTCTGGACCAGCATGGGCTACGAGGCCGAGAACGAGGCGCGCAAGGCGGCCTTCAAGGACTGGTGCGTGGACACGGCCATGATGGCCCGCGCCAAGCCGGACGCGCTCTTCATGCACTGCCTGCCGGCGCACCGCGGCGAGGAGGTGGCGGCGGACGTCATCGACGGGCCGCAGTCGGTGGTGTGGGACGAGGCGGAAAACAGGATGCACGTGCAGAAGGCACTGATGGAGTACCTGCTGCTGGGCCGCATCGGCTGATCGCGACTCCCATGAAAAAAGCCGGCTGCGAACAGCCGGCTTTTCTTTTGGGCAATCGCCGATCAGGCGCGACGGCGGCGGGCCAGCAACAGGGCGCCACCGGCGAGCATCAGGGCAACGCTCGTGGGTTCCGGGACGGCGGCGATGTTGTCCAGGGCGACGAGGTTGGCCGTGCCGGTGAGGTCGAACGACAGAGCAGTGCCACTGAAGCTCAGGACCGCCTTGTTCCAGGTCGTGTACTCGCCGGAGTTGTTGGCGCTGAGGTCGATGGTGCCCAGCAACGTGCCGGTGCCGTTGGCGCCCGAGTACGCCTTGATCGCGCCAGCGGCGGCGGTCGGCGTGGAGTAGAAGAAGCTCAGGCCGCCCGTCACGCCAGCAGCGACGTTCATGAATGCGGCCGTGTTGGACACCCCATCCAGATCCACCATGGCAACACCCATCAGGGACGGCGCATTGCCGTAGTAGGTGAAGTCGGCGTCGTTGGACAGACCCAGCACATTGGTGAAGGTCACGCCGGCGGCGGCGTAGGTGTCGCCAACTTCGGTGCCGTAGTCCCAGCTCTTTTCAAAGTCGATGGACAGCGGCGTGGCTGCGAAGGCGGGGGATGCGAGGCCGAGGGCCAGGGCGAGGGTGGCGAGCTTCATCGAGAACTCCAGAGCTTGGAAGTGTTGGGGCGGCCGGGGCCGCAGCGTCTTGCGGTGGCGCAGTGTGGTGGGCAATGACGACAGGCTCGTGACGATCCCGAGGCACGCTCCGTAGCCACATTCACGTCACGCCGCTGTCATCGGCGGCTGTGATGGTCCTGGGCCTTCGCTCACTTCACGCGCCACATGCATCCGCCCGCCCTGCACCGCCGCCACCTGCTTATCGCACTGGGCACTGCCATGGTGGCGCGCCAGGCGCCGGCCTGCGAGTTCTTCAGCAGCCATATGCGCATCTGGCATCCATGGACTCGCGCCACGCGGGTGGATGCCGACACGGCAAAACTGTTCATGCGCTTCGACGAGGTGCAGACCGCCGACCGCCTCATCGGCATCGAGACCCCCGTGGCTGCGGGGGCCAGGCTGGCCGGTCCCGGCGCGCCGGTTGATGCGAAAGACCTGTCCCTGCTCATCCGCGCGGGTCAGGAACTCACGCTGACGGAGGACGGCCTGCACATCGAGCTGCTCGACCTCCAGCAGCCGCTGCAGGTGGGCCGCAGCTTTGCGCTGCGCCTGCTCTTCGAATCGGCCGGACCGGTCAACGCCACGCTCAACGTCGACTTCGCCGGCCTGCGCTGAGGCCTTGGCACCCGGCCCGCGCAACCGTCGCCATACCGTCACGCCGGGGTCACGCCCCGTCCATAGCATGCGCCCGGTTTCAAGCCCCCTCTTTACGACCGTCCCCATCCCCGGAGCCTCCATGACTCACTTCTTTACCAAGAGCCAGCTCGCCCTGGCCGCCGTCGCTGCGCTGGGCAGCGCCGCCATCATTGCGCCCAACCTCGCAACCGCCGCCGGCAAGACGCCGGGCAAGTACGTGTCCGGCGACTTCCACAACCACACCACCTGCTCGGACGGCGCCATCTCCATGCAGAAGCTGGTGAAGAAGGTGACCGACAAGACCGAGACGCCCTGGGGCCTCGACTGGTTCGTCCAGGCCGGCCACGGCGGCACGGGCAACCGCAACTGCACGCTGGTCGAGGACGCTTCGCTGTCCACGCCGGCCTATCCTTTCGTCGAAGGCAAGGGCCCGACGACCACCTGGGCCAACAGCATCGGCGCGGCCAACATCAAGGGCAACAACGGCGGCGTCGGCGGCAACGGCAACATGTGGCGCTGGCAGTCCCTGCAGGAATACCAGTACCCCGTCGTCGAGTACCTCGCCGCGCAGAAGAACCTGCCGCTGTTCATCGGCCTGGAGTCCGTCGTCGCCGGCCATGAGCACAGCTCCATGTCCGTCATCACCGGCCAGATGCCCGCCTCGGTCGACAGCGTCACGCTGCCCACCGCACCTGGCTACACGCCGCTCGGCAACGCCAACGCGCTGGCACAGTGGTCCTACTGCTTCGACCGCAACGACACCGACACCAGCCGCGGCAACGTGACCGGCTCGGCCACCGGCAACAACTGGAACTGCGCCAATCCGGCCAGCGCCGACTCGACCTCCGCCGCCCTCGGCTGGAGCGCCACCGGCCAGAAGTTGATCCCCGCCACCGGCAACGGCGTCGGCACGCGTGGCCACCTGAAGACCGTCGAAGCGCTGAAGTGGATGGCCAACTTCCACGGCCAGCAAAGCTACTACGTGCCGGCCCACCTGGAGCGCGCCGGCCCGTTCAATCCGAACGGCAACAACGGCTTCAACATCGAGCACCTGCGCAACTTCAACAACGCCGCCCCGGCTGTCGCCTTCGGCTTCGAGTCGCAGCCCGGCCACGGCGCGTCCGACAACCGCGGTGAGTACCAGGTCAAGCGCAACAGCATCAGCGGCGTGCTGACCGACTCCGTTGGCGGCACCACCTTCGGCGGCACGGGCGTTTACGCAGCCCAGGTCGGCGGCGTGTGGGATGCGCTGCTCGGCGAAGGCCGCAACTGGTGGTTCTTCGCCAGCTCCGACTGGCACAACCGCGGCCAGTTCGGCCCGGACGACCGCCGCTCCTCGCAGGACTTCTACCCCGGCGAATACCAGCGCACGCACGTGCTCGTCCGCAACGGTGCCGACAAGCTGCGCCCGCAGCCCATCGTCGACGGCCTGCGCACCGGCAACGTCTGGGCGGCCTCCGGCCAGCTGATCGACCGCCTGGCTTTCGTGGCTTGCGCCTCCTACGCCGGCGTCGGTGCCCGCACCAACGCCGCAGTCGAGGCCATCGCCGTTGCCGCTGCCACCAACGCCACCGACATCGACAAGGCCGGCTGCGCGACGATGGGCGAGAAGCTCGCCGTCCGCCCGGGCGCCGAGATCGTCGTGGCCGTCGTGCTGCGTGATCCGGAAGGCACGAACTTTGCGCCCTACAGCTTCGCCAACCCGTCGCTGGCCCAGGTCGGCATCAACCAGCCGATCAACAAGCCGGTGCTCGACCACGTCGACGTGATCCGCGGCCTCGTCACTGGCATGAGGGCGCCCGGCGCTGCCGACTACGCCGGCGAATGGCCGCGCAACGAAGCCTGGCTGAAGGCCGACGGCACGACCACCGGCCTGGCCGCCGTACCGGCCGCCGCGAAGAACATGACCGCCACCATCCTGAAGACCTTCAGCGGCAACGGCGGCTCGGCCTGGACGCAGGTCCAGTCCGGCGTGGACAACACGGTGTTCCTGAAGATGAGCTTCCGCATCCCGGCAGTGCAGGCGTCGCAGTATGTGCGCTTGCGCGGCACCAACATGCCGGCTGCTGTGCCCTACGAGACGGACCTGAACGGCAACCCGCTGGCCGACGTCTACACCAACGCCAACGACACGGCGATGCTGCGCATCCCCTGCACGACGGTGGCCACCAACCAGCCTGCCGCTGGCGTGACCTGGTCGCAGGACAAGGGCACGATCAACGGCTGCCCGGCCCACCTGGCCACGGCCACGGGTGCCTCGCCGATCGCCGGCCAGAAGGCGGTCTCCTATGACATCGCCGCCTGGGCCGACCTCTGGTTCTACAGCAACCCGATCTATGTCGAAGTGGCCAGCTCGGTGGCCGTGGCAGGCGTGAAGTAAGCCCTCCGAGGTGCCTCCGGACAGCGGCGGGTCGAAAGACCTGCCGCTGTCGTCGTTTTGACTTGTTGGATCTCTAGCATGGCGGGCTCACACCGCACCCGCCATGTCCAGCGTCCTCCCTCCCCTCCCCCTCTCCACCACCTCGCACCGCACGCTGCCCGCCTGGGCTCGCGAGCCGCTGCTGCACTTTCTGCTTATCGGCGCGGCGCTGTTCGGCGTCGACCGCCTCGTCAATCGTGGCGCCGCGTCGTCCGACGAAATCATCGTCACCGCCGACGTGCAGAAGGAAGCACGCGAGCTCTTCAAGGCCAAACGCGGCCACGAACCGAACGCCGAGGAGATGGCCGCGCTGCGCAAGGTGTGGCTGGACAACGAGGTGCTCTACCGCGAGGGCCTGGCCCTGCAGCTGGACAAGGGCGACACCGCCATCCGCGAGCGCGTCATCTTCAAGGCGCTCAGCGTGGTCGACGGCGCCACCAAGCTGCCGCCCGTCACCGATGAAGTGCTGCGCGACTGGTTCGAGAAGCGCCGTGCGCGCTACGACGAACCGGCCCGCTTCGACTTCCAGGAGGCGGTCCTGGCCGGCGAGAACAGCGAGGCGGCGGTACGCGCCTTCGTGGAGACGCTGAACACCGGCACGCCGGGCGACGCCAAGGCGGGGCTGCGCGTGTTCAAGGGCCGGCCGCACAGCAACCTGCTGCAAAGCTACGGCGAGGATTTCGCCAAGTCGCTGGAAGGCGCCGCGCCCGGCCCGTGGCTGGCACTCAAATCGCGCGAAGGCTGGCACGCGGTGAAGCTGGACGCCAGCAGCGCCGCCAGGCCCGCCAGCTTCGAGGCGCTGCGCGGCGTGATCATGCAGGACTGGACGGACGCGACGCTCTCCGAACAGCGCAGCGCCGCCGTCTCGGCGCTGGCGAAAAAGTACACCGTCAAGGTCGAGGCCACGGCGCCATGAAGCGGTTGCTGACGTGGTGGCGCGCAGCCCTGCTGTTCGCGCTGGCGGCGGCCGTGCAGCCCGCCTTCGCCCATGAAATGAGCATGGCCGAGCTGCAGCTGCGCGAGACCCAGCGCGGCGACTTCGTCTGGGCCTGGGCCGCCGGCGAAAAGCGCCCGGTGACGCAGGACCTGACCCCCGTCTGGCCGGCGGCCTGCAGCGCTGAAGGCAACCTGCTGCGCTGCGGCGAGCAGGGGCTGGCGGGCACGATGTCGGTCAAGGGCGTCGGCGAGCGCTATTCCGCCGCCATCGTCAAGGTCGTCTGGATGAATGGCGACAACCGCGTCTACACGCTGACCAAGGCCCAACCCGCCGTGCAGCTCTACGGTGCCGCCGACGATCCGCGCGGCATGGGCGAGATCGCCAGCGCCTACACGCTGCTCGGCGTCGAGCACATCCTGGGCGGCATCGACCACCTGCTGTTCGTCGTCGGCCTGCTCTTCCTTGTCGGCTTCCGACGCCGGCTCGTGTGGACGATCACTGCGTTCACCGCCGCGCACAGCCTGACGCTGGCCAGCAGCGCCCTGGGTTGGCTCACGCTGCCCTCGGCGCCGGTCGAGGCCAGCATCGCGCTGTCCATCGTGCTGGTGGCGGGCGAGGCGCTGAACAAGCGCGAGACCCTCGCGCGGCGCTGGCCGGCGCTTGTCGCTTTCCTGTTCGGCCTCGTGCACGGGCTGGGCTTTGCCGGCGCTCTGAAGGAGATCGGCCTGCCCGACAACCACCTCTTCGTCGCGCTGCTGACCTTCAACGTCGGCGTGGAACTGGGCCAGCTGATGACCGTGGGAGTCTGCTGGGGCGTGTGGCGCCTCAGCGCACGCTGGCCGGCGGTGCAACGGGCGCGCACGGTGCTGCTGTATGGTATCGGCGGCATGGCGGCCTACTGGTCGTGGCTGCGCGTGGCGGCGGTGCTGGCATGACGGACGAAGTTCTCGGGCTGTTCCCTATCCCGCTGCAACGCTCACCGAGCGCGCTGCCGCTGCCGCTGGTCAACGCGCTGGTGGACCATTTCACGACCCGCGCCCTCGAAGCCAACAACAGCTCCGATGCGCTGTCGCACACGCGCATGCTGCAGCCGGCCGACAGCCCGCTGCTCGTACAGGCCGCCACCCTCCTCACACCCAGGATCGCCGCGTTCGGCGCGCTGCTGTTTGGCGAGCAACTCGGCTGGGCCATCAAGGAGATGTGGGTCAACGTGCTGGACACCGGCGGCCGCCAGGCCATGCACAACCACGCCAACAGCTTTGCGTCGGGCGTCGTCTATCTGACCGAGACGCACGACTCGGCCCGCACCGTCTTCATGAAGTCGCCCGGCGGCCATGATTTCGCGCTGAAGAACGACCACGCCGGCGTGGCCACCGGGGCCTACAACGCCGAGAAGTGGGTCAGCCCCTCGCCCGCGCCCGGCGACCTGATCCTGTTCCCCAGCTACCTGATGCACGCCGTGCCGCCCAACGCCGGTGGCCGGCGCATCAGCCTGGCCTTCAACGCCATTCCGACGCGGCTGGAGAGCTGGGGCTACACACTCAGCTTCAACGCTTGAGGTCGCTCGCGCTGCTGCTGATGGCCGCGTCCGGCTTCGCCGGGCTGGGCTATCAGGTCGTCTGGACGCAGCAGTTCGGCCTCGTGCTGGGCCACGAGTCGGCGGCGGTGCTGGCCGTCGTCGCGGCCTTCTTCGGCGGCCTGTCGCTGGGCGCGCTGTGGCTGGGCCGGCGCATCGAAGCGAGCGACCGGCCGCTGCGCTGGTATGCCGGCTGCGAGGCGCTCATCGGCCTGTGGGGCGCCGTGCTGATGGCGGTCATGCCGGCGGCGAGCAATGCGGCGCTGGCGCTGATCGGGCCGGACGCCGCGCCCGCCTGGCACTGGAGCGTCGCCTTCGGCGCCAGCTTCCTGCTGCTGCTGCCCGCCACGGCGGCGATGGGTGCCACGCTGCCCGCGATGGCCCGTCTCGGCACCACCCGGCTGGCGCCGCTGTACGCGGCCAACACGCTGGGTGCCGTGGCCGGCGTGCTGGCCACGGCGTTCTGGCTGATTCCGGAGCTGGGCCTCACGCGCAGCGCGGGCCTGTGCGTCGCGCTCAACCTGGCCTGCGCGCTGCTGGCTGGCCTCGCGCTGCAACCGGCGCCGGTGACCGCTCTCAAGCCCGGCACATCGAACCGCCCGTTGTGGATGCTGGCAGCGACCGGCCTGCTGGGCATCGCCTACGAAGTGCTGGCCGTGCGCGTGCTCAGCCAGGTGGCCGAGGACACGGTCTACACCTTCGCGCTGCTGCTGGCCGTCTACCTGGCCGGCACCGCGCTCGGCGCCGCAGCCTTTGCGCGCTGGCCCCGGCTGCACAACACCAGTCGGCTGCTCCAGGGCCTGGCCATCAGCGTCCTGCTCGGCATGGCGGCGCTGTGGAGCGCCGAGGCGATCAAGGCGGCACTGCAACCCGAGACGCTGGCCGCAGCCCTGGCCGCCGAGGCGGTGCTGGCACTGGCTGCGTTCGCCCTGCCCACGCTGCTGATGGGCGCCCTCTTCTGCCAGCTCAGTGCGGACGCCGCCGACGCCGGCATTCCGTTCGGCCGGGCGCTGGGCATGAACACGCTGGGGGCGATGGCGGCGGCACCGCTGTTCGGCGTGGCGCTGGCCTCGGCGCTCGGCCCCAAGCTCGCACTGCTGGGGGTCGCGGCCGGCTATCTGCTGCTGGCTCCGGCGTGGCGCAGCCCGGCCTGGTGGCTGCCGGCCGGCGCCACGGCGGCATTGGCCTTCTTCGCGCCGCCCATGGCCTTCATCGACCTGCCCGAAGGCGGCCGACTGCTCAGCTACCGCGATGGCACGATGGCCGCCGTCAGCGTTGTGGAAGACGCGGCCGGCGTGGCGCGGCTGCGCATCAACAACCGCCAGCAGGAGGGCAGCAGCGCCACCGTCCTTGTCGATGGCCGCCAGGCCCTGCTGCCGCTGCTGCTGCATGGCGAGGCGAAGCGCGCGCTCTTTCTCGGCGTCGGTTCGGGCGTCACGTCGGGCGTGGCGGCGCAGGTACCAGGCCTGCAGGTCGACGCCGTCGAGCTACTGCCCGAAGTCATCGAGGCCTCGGCGCTGTTCCGCCCGGCGTTCGTGAATCTCGGCAATGGCCCGTCACCACGCATGCACACCGCCGACGCACGCCGTTATGTGCGCACCGCCACGCAGCGCTACGACGTCGTCGTCTCCGACAACTTTCACCCTGCCCGCAGCGGCTCCGGTGCGCTCTACACGGTCGAGCACTTTCAGGCCGTGCGCGAGCGCCTCTCGCCTCAGGGCCTGTTCTGCCAATGGCTGCCGTTGCACCAGCTTGATCTGGACACGCTGCGCAGCATCACGGCCGCCTTCCTGCAGGCCTTCCCGGACGGTGCCGCGCTGCTGGCCAGCAACAGCCTGGACACACCCACCGTAGGCTTGATCGGCCGCGCCGGCGCCACCCGCTTCACAAGCGGCATGACCCGGCCCGAAATGGCCGCGCACTTCGGTCTGGCCGACGACTTCGCCGTGCTCGGCAGCCTCATCGTCGACAGCGCCGCACTGCACCGCCTGGCCGGCAAGGCGCCGATCAACACCGACGACCGCCCCTGGGTGGCCTACCGCGCGCCGCGCATCACCTATGCGCCCGACTCCGCGCCGCGCGACCGGCTCCTGGACCTGCTCGGCCGGGTCAGCATCGACACCGCCACGCTGCTGTCCACACCCGAGCTCGCCCCGCGCCTGAACGCCTACGCACGGGCGCGGCACAGCTACCTGGACCTGGGCCGCCGCACCATGCCCAGTGCCGACCCGGCCGTCATGCTGGCCCGCGTCGGCACGCCGCTGCTGGCCGTGCTGCGCCAGAGCCCCGACTTCCAGCCCGCCGCCGAGCCGCTGCGCCGGCTGGCTGGGGCGCTGGCTTCTCGCGACCCGGCGGCTGCGCAGGGGCTGCGCCATTCGCTCGCCGCAATACGCGCGGATCTGACTGGTTTCTGATCTGTCGGCGCAACGTCAGCGCGGCATGGCAAGCTGTCGGCCTATGCGCTGGGCTTTCATCACCGACATTCACGCCAACCGTCAGGCCTTCGAGGCCGTTCTTGCCGACGCCCGCGCCCAGGGCGCCACCCGGTTCGCGCTGCTGGGCGATTTCGTCGGCTACGGCGGCGACCCCGCCTGGGTGGCCGACCAGGTCATGGCCCTGGCCACCGACGGCGCCATCGCCGTGCAGGGCAACCACGACGAGGCCGTCGCCCACGGCAGCATGCCGGGCATGCACCCGGACGCCCGGGCCGTGGTCGACTGGACGCGCTCGCAGCTGAGCGAGGAGCAGCTGCGCTTTTTGGCCCGGCTGCCGCTGCAGGCCCATGGCGAGCCCGGCCAGGTCCTGTTCGTGCACGCCAACGCCTTTGATCCCAGCGGCTGGGACTATGTGCAGGGTCGTTCCGAGGCGGTGAAGAGCCTGCATGCCAGCAACGCCCGCATTCAGGTCTGCGGCCACATGCACGAGCCCATGCTCTACCACCTGTCGGGCACCGGCAAGGCGGGCGACTTCAAGCCGCTGGCCGGCGTGCCCATGCCGCTGCCCGGCCACCGCCAGTGGCTGGCCATCCCCGGCTCCTGCGGCCAGCCGCGCGACGGCAACCCGGCGGCCTGCTATGCACTGCTGGACCCGGCCAAGTCCGACCTCGACGACGCTCGCATCACCTTCCAGCGCGTGGCCTATGACGTGGATGCGGCCTGCGCCGCGCTGCGCGCCACGTCGCTGCCGCCGCAGATCGTCGAGCGCCTGGCCCGCCGTCTGACCATCGGCGAATGACCGCAACAATCGCCACACCCGCGCCGCACTCGCCGCTGGAGGTGGGCCAGGTGCTGGATGGCTTCCGGCTGGAGGCGCGGCTGCACCAGGGCGGCATGGCCAACCTGTGGCGCGTGAGCCGCGTCGACGGGTCGGACGACGCTGATGGCGGTATTGAACTGCTGATGAAGGTGCCGCGCATCAAGGGTGGCGAAGACCCCGCCACCATCGTCGGCTTCGAGGTCGAGCAGATGCTGATGCCGCAACTGAGCGGCCCCCATGTACCCCGCTTCGTCGCCCGCGGCGACTGGACGCGCCAGGCCTTCATCGTCATGGAGCGCATCCCCGGCGACACGCTGCGCCCGCGGCTGGACGACGCGCCGCTGCCGCCCGAAGAGGTCGCCCATATCGGCGCCAGCGTGGCCACGGCGCTCGCGGCGCTGCACCGCCAGCATGTCGTGCACCTGGACATCAAGCCCAGCAACATCATGTTCCGCCCCGACGGCACGGCGGTGCTGGTGGACTTCGGCCTGAGCCGCCACGAACAGCTGCCCGACCTGCTGGAAGAAGAGTTCACGCTGCCCATGGGCACGGGGCCTTACATGAGCCCGGAGCAGGTGCAGTTCGTGCGCAGCGACCCGCGCAGCGACCTGTTCGCGCTGGGCGTGATGCTCTACCACCTGGCCACTGGCGAGCGCCCGTTCGGCCAGCCGGACTCGGTGCGTGGCCTGCGCCGTCGCCTTTACGTGGAGCCGGTGCCGCCGCGCGCCATCCGGCCGGAGCTGCCGCCGTGGTTGCAGGAAATCATCCTGCACTGCCTGGAAGTGAAGCCCGAGAAGCGCTATCAAAGCGCCGCCCAGCTCGCGCTCGACCTGCGCGAACCCACCGGCGTGGTGCTGACGGCGCGGGCCGAGAAGCTGCGTGTCAGCGGCGCCATGCTGCGGCTCAAGCGCTGGTTCTTCGCCCTCGGTTCCGAGCCCACGCCGGTCGCGCCGGGCGGCGAGCAGCTGGCGCGCAGCCCCATCGTCATGGCGGCGGTCGAGGTGGACCGCGGCACGCCCGAGTTGCGGGCGCAGCTGTGCGAGACCGTGCGCCGCATCGTGCAGACCGAAGCCGGCGCACGCCTGGCCTGCGTGGCCGTCATGAAGATCAACCGCATCGGCATCGACGAGCTGACCGACCAGCACGGCCAGAGCCTGCACGTGAAGCAGCTCATCGCCCTCAAGCACTGGGCCCACCCAATCAGCAAGGCCTTGAACCTGGCCGACGGCCGGCTCACCTTCCATGTGCTGGAGGCGCCCGACGTGGCCGATGCGCTGGTGGATTTCGCGCGCCGCAACGGCGTGGACCACATCGTCATGGGCGCGCGCGGCGCGTCGGCGCTGCGGCGCTACCTGGGCAGCGTGTCGAGCCAGGTGGTGGCCGAGTCGGACTGCACGGTCACGGTGGTGCGCGAGCCGGTCGTCTAGCCTGCGTACGGGCTTACAAAAAGCCCTCTTGAAACTCCGCGAGCCGCTCTTAATTCGGGCGCTGATGCCGCCTGTCTGGGCATCACGACTTGAAAGGAGGCTTGTATGTACTCGTCACTCTGGACCTTTCCTTCCAGCTTCTTCTCCGACTTTGATCGCCTGCACCGCGAGATCGATGAGCACTTCGGCGGCGGCTTTGGCGCGCCATCGAGCATCCGCTCGACGGCGCCCGGCACCTTCCCGGCCATCAACGTGGGCAACACGCCCACCAGCGTGGAGATCTACGCCTTCGCACCCGGCCTGGACGCGTCCAAGCTGGACGTGAGCGTCGACCGCGGCGTGCTGACCGTGGCCGGTGAACGCGCCGCCACGCCGCAGGAGGCGGGCGCCCGCAGCTACAGCCGCGAGCGCTTCAGCGGCAGCTTCCGCCGCGCCATCAGCCTGCCCGACGACGCCGACGCCGCCCAGGTCAAGGCCAGCTACCGCGATGGCGTGCTGCGCATCAGCGTCGCCCGGCAGGCCGAAGCCCAGCCGCGCCGAATCACGATCCAGTGAACTTCGACACAGGAGACCCATCATGAGCAATGCAGTTCAAACCGACAACAGCGCCAGCCGTGCGCCGGCACACGCCCGCAGCCGCAACGGCGCCGATGGCGAGGCGCAGCGCGCCCTGACGCCGCGCGTGGATGTGAGCGAGGACGACACCGGCATCACGCTGCTGGCCGACCTGCCCGGCGTCGCCCGTGAGCAGCTCGAGCTGCGTGTCGAGGCCGACACGCTGCACATCGAAGGCAACGTCGACGCGGCGGCACCGGGCAACCTGGAGGCGGTCTACGCCGAGGTTCGCCTGCCGCGCTACCGCCGCTCGTTCACGCTGAGCCGCGAGCTCGACGCCTCGAACATCGAGGCCCAGCTCAAGGACGGCGTGCTGAGGCTGCGCATCCCCAAGCAGGCCCATGCGCAGCCCCGGCGCATCGAGGTGTCCGCGGCTTGAGGTGGTGATGCGCTGATGGCGATGACTTGCCAGGTCATCGACGCGCCGCGGGCGTGGTTTCAGACTCCTTGGCATCAACACCAGGAGTTCAGACCATGCCCGCTTTCGATTCGCTTCCTCTCGCCGTCGCGCTGCTGATCGGCATTCCCGCCTTCGGCTCCTGCATCGGTATCGGCATGGCCAGCATGAAGCTGCTGGAGGGCATCGCCCGCCAGCCGGAGATTGCGCCCGAGCTTCAGACCAAGTACTTCCTGGCCGTCGGCGTGACGGATGGCGCCTTCATCATCGCAACGGGCATCGGCCTGTGGTTCGCGACGGCGAATCCCTTCGCAAGGTAAGCGAGATGGGCCTCCGAAGCGTCAGAGGCCCGGGTAGTTGTTGTCGGCCGCGGGCGCCGAGCGCTTCTTGCGCGCCGCGGCGATCTGCGTCGTGATGGTCACGGCATTGCCACCGGCGGCGATCTGCACGGCCGTCGGCGTGCCGTCGACGAGCTGGTCCGGGTGCCAGATGCGCACGCGCGCGGCGCCCTCGGGCACGCCGTTCAGAACGGCCTTGCCGTCCTCGCCACCGAGCTTGGCCCAGGGCGTGTCGGCCACGTAGACATGGCCGCGCATGGAGCTGTGGATGTGGCAGGCCAGCAGATAGGGGCCGGGGCGGTTCAGCAGCTTGCTGTCGCTGGCGGGTGCCCGGCTGCCGACTCGGCCGGCGAGGCGGAACTGGGTGTTTTGACCCGGGTCGACGAACACCCCGCCAGCGCCCATCACGCCGAGGATGACGTGATGGTCCCAGGTGTCGAGGTTGCTGAAGTTGACCTTGGCACCCAGGCCGACGACGGTGATGGTCGGCACGAAGCGCAGCTTCTCTTGCGCCACGCTGGCCTCCATGACCGGCGCCGGGCGAGCGCCCTGGGCGCTGCTGTCGACGAGGACAACCGCGTCGGCCAGCGGCTTGCCGCTGCGGTCGAGCACGGTGACGGTCAGGTCGGCAGCCTGGGCCGAACCCATGCAGAAGACCAAGGAGGCAATGAGTGCGGTGCGCATGGCGGCCAGTGTCACCCGCTGCCTACACTGCTGAGATGAGTGACAACCCCTGCCTGAGCTGCGGCGCCTGCTGCGCGAGTTTTCGCGTCGATTTCGACCGCAGCGAGCTGGAAAGCGAAGGCGGGCGTGTGCCCGACGGCCTGGCGGTGGAACTGACCGGCCGCCTCATGCGCCTGCGCGGAACCGACCACGCCCAGCCGCGCTGTGCGGCCCTCAGCGGCAAAGTCGGCTTGAAAGCCAGCTGCGGCATCCACGAATGGCGGCCGTCGCCATGCCGCGAGTTCGGCGAACGTGCGCCCATGGGCATCGGCGATGACGCCTGTGCGCGGGCCCGAGCCCGGCACGGGCTCCGGCCGATTTAACCCGGCACGGGCTCCGGCCGATTTAACCCGGCACGGGCTCCTGCCGATCTAGGACCCGACTCTCTGCGTCAGCGGCTCCCGGCGCCGCTGCTGTTGCTGCTGCTCGCGCAGCTCGTTCAGCCAGGCCAGCTTGGCGCCATACATCTGGCGGTCCTGCACGGTGGCGCTGTTCTCCAGCGCCTTGGCGATCTCGCCGCGCGCGCCGGGCAGGTCGCCCAGGCCATAGCTGGCCAGGCCCAGCCAGAAGTGGAACTCCGGCACATAGGCGGCGCGCGCCACCTCCTTGCGGAAGAGCTGGCGGGCCTCAGCGAATTCGCCCGCCTTCATGGCCGCAACGCCCTCGTCGAAGAACTTGTAGGGCGGCACGGGCTGGATCTGCGCGAGCTGGTTGGACCAGACCTGCGCCTCCTCGCGCCGGCCGAGGTCGCTGAGCACGAGAACGAGATTGGACATGGCCTGCACGTTCAACGGCTCGCGGTCCAGCACCAGGCGCAGGGCGTTTTCGGCAGGGCCGAACAGGCCCTTGCGGCGGTAGAGCACGGCCAGCGTGTTGTAGGCGGCCAGCCAGCGCGAGTCCATCTGGATGGCGGCGCGCGCCCACCAGTAGGCGTCGTCCACCTGGCCCTGCATCAGCGCCTCGGCGGCCCGGTTGTTCATGAACATGGCCAGGATGGTGGATTCCTCGACCGCGCGGGCGCGGTGGCGGCGGATTTCCTGGGGCGGCAAGAAGTCGATGGTCAGCAGGTCGGCCTCGCCAAACACCGTCACGCGCGGCGCCGTGCTCGGCGGCCGGCCCAGGCTGATGTTGACGTGGCCGGCGACGAAGAAGATGCCGTTGTTGCGTGTCCAGGACTCTTCGAGGTAGACGCTGTTGAGGCGCACAGGCAGCTTCAGGTGGCGAGCAAATGCGGCCGTCATCATCACCAGCGACATGCAGTTGCCGCGCCGCGCGTCGAAGGCCTCGCCGGCGGTGCGGGTGATCTCGCTGTCGTAGTCGAGCTGCAGGCGGCCCTTGGTGTAGAGGGCGTCGATGAGGCCGTCGCGCACGCCCTTCTTGCGGATCTCGGCGGCCATCTCGGTCTCGGCGAAGTGCTTCATCGCCGGGCTGAGCCGCAGCGCCGCCTCGGGGTCGATCTGCATGCTGGCCGGCTTGAAGGCCGCATCCAGAAAGACGTCGGAGCGCGGCGGCGCCATGGGTTCGACGGCACAGCCGCTCAGGCCGGCCGCCGTCAGGGCCAGCACCACCATCAGGGCGGGAACTTTCATGGCTGTCTCCTCGCTGGCCACTCATGCGTTGGCACTGCCATGAGCTTAGCCCCGCCGCGCCCTGATGTCTCGAGTCATCCTTCTCGCTTTCAGGGCAGGACGAACACCAGCGCCCGAACACTCCGGCAGCGTGAAGCGGCCGTCGACCGGGACTGACGAGAGGCGAGAGGGCAAGACTTCTTGGACGCCAGACCATCGCCGCCAGTCGGCCCAGTCAACGAAGCAAAACTACATTTATCACCGTGATCACACCTCAATTCGTCGGCCTGTCGCGAGTTACCTCACGAAAGTTGCGCGAATTCCATCGGGATTCCACTAGCTTGGATATGTAGTTTTACTTCAATAGCATGCGCGCAAATCCAAGGAGACACTGGCATGAAAGCATGGGCGAACGGAGTCGCGCGCCAGGCGCGGCGGTTGATGGGGGCGGCGACGCTAGGCCTGTTCGGGCTGCTGGCGGCCTGTGGCGGCGGCGGCGCGGAAGCTCCGCAGCAGGGGCCGACCAGCAGCATCGGCGCCGCAGCGGCGGCGGACGAAAACGGCGTTGAACTGCTGGCTGGCGTGCCGGCGGCCCCCGTGCCCCGCGCGAAGACCGCCGCCGTCGCCTCGCCCGCCGAGCCGGCCACATCGCTGCGCGTGCACTACCGCCGCGCTGACGGCAACCATGCCGGCTGGCAGATCCATACCTGGAATGCTGCCCAGAGCCCGAACTGGAACGGCGGCTGGAACGCGGCGGGCAGCGACGACTTCGGCGTCTATTACGACGTGCCACTGGCCTCGGGCAGCGGCTCGGTGGGTTTCCTGCTGCACAACGGCGACAACAAGGACAACGGCGGCGCCGACCAGAGCTACACGCTCCAGGCCGGCGCCAACGAGATCTGGCGGCTGGAGGGCGACGGCGTCAATTACGCCAGCAACCCTCTGCTGCTGCCCGCGCCAGACATCAAGACGCTGCGCGTGCACTACAAGCGCTTCGACGGCGGCTACGCCAATTGGGGCCTGCACCTGTGGAACGGCAGCGGGCTGAACGCCGCGGCGCTGCCGGCCGGGGTGCAGATCGAGAACTGGGGCCAGCCCGTGCCGCTGAGCGCGATGGCCGGCCATGCGGCCGCTGACGGCGAGGTCGTCTTCGACATCCCGGTGCTCAACCCGCAGGGCGACGTCAACCGCAAGGCGCTGGAATTCATCATTCACGGCATGCCGCCCAACGAGAACGACAAGGACGGCCGCAACGACAACATCCGCGTCGAGTTCGCAGCGTTGAGCATCCAGAACCAGGTCGGCCAGATCTGGCTGGTGGAGCGCGACGCCACCGTCTACTTCGCACCGCCCGACCTGCGCAGCGTCTCCAGCAACGACGCCCGCGCCGTGTGGCTGAACAAGACGCTGGTGAAGTGGCCGCGCGTCACCGCCTCGGGCGTCGTGCGCCTGTACCACTCGGCCACCGGCCAGATCAGCGTGGCCGCCGACGCGCAAGTGCAAGGCGCCGACGGCTTCATCACGCTGGACCCCTTCACCGGCACCGTGCCGGCCGCCGATGCGCTGCACTTCAAGTACGTGGGCAACGGCGCCGTTTTCAGCGTGCGCAGCGCTGACCTGGCCCGCCTGCCCTCGCTGCACCAGCAGCAACTCGTGCTGGTGCAGCAGGACGCGGCGGGCAAGGTGCAGAACGCCACCACCGCGCAGATTGCCGGCGCGCTGGACGACCTCTATGCCGCTGCCAACAACGTGCCCGACCTGGGCGCCGTCGCCAGCAACGGCAACACACGCTTCAAGCTGTGGGCGCCGACCGCGCAGAACGTGTCTCTGGTGCTGACGACGGCCCTGGGCAATTCGGGGCTGACCCGCACGACCACGGAGCCGATGACGCGCGACGCTGCCACCGGCGTGTGGGGCCTGACCAAGCAAGGCCATCTGCAGGGCGCCACCTACCGCTACCAGGTGCAGGTGTTCGTCAAGGGCACGGGCCTGGTGAAGAACCTCGTCACCGACCCCTACTCGCTGGGCCTGACGATGGGCGGCCAGCAGAGCGTCGTCATGGACCTGCAGGCCCAGGCGACCAAACCCAACGGCTGGGACCAGAGCGCCCCACCCGCCACCGTGGCCGCGCCGTCGGACCTGAGCATCTACGAGCTGCATGTGCGCGACTTCTCGATCAACGACGCCACCGTGCCCGCCGCCAGACGCGGCAAATACCTGGCCTTCGCCGAGAGCAACTCCAACGGCATGAAGCACCTCACGGCGCTCGCTGCCGCCGGCCTGACCGACGTGCACCTGCTGCCGGTGTTCGACATCGCCAGCGTCAATGAGAAGAGCTGCACGACGCCCTCGCCCGCCGGCACGGCCGACAGCGAATCCCAGCAGGCGACAGTGGCTGCCACCGCCGGCACCGACTGCTTCAACTGGGGCTACGACCCGCACCACTTCACGACGCCCGACGGCGCCTACGCCAGCAACGCCATCGACCCGCTCGCCCGCGTCGTCGAGTTCCGCCGCATGGTGCAGGCGCTCAACGCCGCCGGCCTGCGCGTGGGCATGGACGTCGTCTACAACCACACGACGTCCTCCGGCCAGAACGCCACCTCGGTGCTCGACAAGGTCGTGCCCGGCTACTACTTCCGCTACAACGCCACGGGCGGCATCGAGCGGTCCACCTGCTGCGAGAACACCGCGTCAGAGAACCTGATGATGGCCAAGCTGATGGTCGACTCGGCCGTCACCTGGGTGCGCGACTACCGCATCAGCTCGCTGCGTTTCGACATCATGGGCCACCACCCGCGCTCGGTCATCGAGACGCTGAAGGCCCGCGTCGAGGCTGCCGCCGGCCGCCCGGTGCAGATCGTCGGCGAGGGCTGGAACTTCGGCGAGGTCGCCAACGGCGCGCGCTTCGTGCAGGCCGAGATGCTGTCGCTGAACGGCTCGGGCATCGGCAGCTTCAACCCGCTGATCCGCGACGCGGTGCGCGGCGGCGGCTGCTGCGACTCAGGAGCCGCCGTCGTCGCCAACCAGGGCTATGTCAACGGCTTCTTCTACGACAGCAACGCCAGCGCCTCCGGCCAGAGCCGGGGCGAGCTGATGTGGTTTGCCGACCGCCTCAAGGCGACGCTGGCCGGCTCCATCCGCAGCTTCCAGATGCAGACAAGCTGGGACGCCACGCTGCGGCTGGACCAGATCGACGTGGGCGGCATCCCGGCCGGCTGGGTGCTGGAGCCGGGCGAGGTCGTCAACTACGTGGAGAACCACGACAACCTGACCCTGTTCGACAACAACGCCTTCCGCCTGCCGACGAGCACGAGCAAGGAAGACCGCGCCCGCGTGCAGATCCTGGCCAACGCCATCAACGCGTTCAGCCAGGGCGTGGCCTATTTCCACGCCGGCACCGACACGCTGCGCAGCAAGTCCCTCGACAGGAACAGCTACGACAGCGGCGACTGGTTCAACCGGCTGGACTGGAGCTACGCGGACAACAACTTCGGCGCCGGCCTGCCGCCCTCGCGCGACAACGCCGACAACTGGGCGCTGGCCCGCCCGCTGCTGGCCAACCCGCTGATCAAGCCGCACGCCAACGACATCGCCTGGACGCGCGACGCCTTCCGCGACCTGCTGAAGATCCGCAAGAGCACCACGCTGCTGCGCCTGCGCACGGCCGAGGACATCAAGGCGCGGCTGACCTTCCTGAACACCGGCTCGGCGCAGGAGGCCACGGTGCTGGTGGGCCGACTGAATGGCGTGGGCTACCCGGGCGCCAACTTCGACGAACTCGTCTATCTGATCAACGTCGACAAGACGGCGAAGCAGCTGACGTTGCCGACGCTGGCCGGCCATGCGCTGGAGCTGCACCCGGCACACATCGCCGACCAGCGCGCTCGGTCCACGACGTTCGACCGCAGCACCGGCGCCTTCAACGTGCCGGCCCGCACGGCCGTCGTCTTCGTCGCGCGCCCTGCCGCATCCAATTGAGCACACAAGCCATGAAACAACTCCAACTCCAACGCCTGGCCGCTGCGGCCGCCCTCGCGGTCGCCAGCCTGACCGCCCAGGCCGCGCCCGTCGTCGTTGATGTCAGCGGCGCGCAAAGCATCAACCTGCAAGGCGAAGCCGGCAACGCCATCTGGCTCATCGACATCGGCGCCAACGCGATGCTGAACTCGTTGAACTGGACGGTCGACCTGAACGCCTTCGCGCCCAGCAGCCTGGCGGAGATGCAGGTCAGCTTCGGCAGTTCCAGCGGGCTGGACCTCGTCACCTTCGCGCCGGGCAGCGCCGACTTCGTCAGCGGCACCGGCAGCTACGCCGGCTCGCTGGACCTTGCTGGCCTGGGCCTTGGCGCCGGTGCAGACGGCAAGCTGCGCATCGAGTTCAGCGAGGGCTTCAAGGACTTCGCCGTCGGCGTGGCCGAAGGGCAGTGGGTCAGCGGCAACCTGACGTTTGATGTGACCGCGGCGGCCGTGCCCGAACCGGGCAGCGCGTGGCTTGTGTTGCTGGGCCTCGCAGGCTTGGGCGCCGCGTCACGCCGACCACGCGTCGAGTCGCATCAATGAAATAACGCGAAACCGACGCCCGAGGCGGCAATTGCACTGCCGCCCAGTTGCGGCAGCACCGCGCCGGCAATGCCGATCAGCGTCGCCCACTTGACGCGCCGGTAGGTCAGCAGGTCGTAGGCCACCACGCACGCCATCAGCAGCATCGTGCCGCCGCCGGCGAAATACTCCACGGCGGCTGGGTCACTGATGCCGAATATCGGCGGAAACCGCGCGAGCGCCGGGCCGAGAATGGCCGCGGACGCAAAGAAAACCAGGCGGTGATGCGTGATGAATCGGCGCCGATAAACCACGCCCGCCGCCACCAAAATAACAAACGACAGCAGGCTCAGATAGTTGCCCCAGACAAACGCGTTTTCGGGGCTCTCAGTCGATGTCAAGCGGAGGACGATTTTGGAATTGATCCACAAGCCACTGGCAACGGCAAACGCAATGACGGGAATTGCGAGCCAGGCCAGCTTAACGTGCCACTGCCGCTGGCCTGTCACGACGAGCCCGCCTTGCACCGCGACCAGCGTGAACCACAGCGTCAGCGCAATACCATGCAGTTGCGCCGCGAGCGGCAGGGGCTGGCTGATAAATAGGCTGCGCAGATAAAACGTTCTGCCAAAGCCAAACAACACGATTAGCAGCACAACCACATGCCCGAGGAGGAATATTCTTGTTTCCTTCGAGCGTGGATTCATGCCAATTCCCCGGACTCTGATTTTTAGCAGCGCCGAATGTGCGCGTGCAGCTTCAGCTTGTCAATTGAACGGCCCACGCTGATTTTCTGGAAGCAGTATTCGCAGTAAAACTGCGCCTGAGCGTTCAATCAAAAAATCAGGCTGCCACCTACATGCCTCGCACTTGCGGCGTTAGCGCGACGCTGAGACGATGCTGCGGTGCAACCTACCCGCCGTGCCACTCTCGCCGCCCTGCCCTCGCTGCTGCTGCCCGCAGCGGCACTGCCGGCAGCCCAGTTCCAGCCCCCCGGCCTCCCGCTGACCTTGGTCACCAGCGACCTGCCGCCGATGACGATGCCGGGCAGTGCCGGCCAGCGAGGCGTGCTGCTGGACATGGTGGAGGTGATGCTCAAACAGGCCGGGATGTCCACCCAGCCTGAGTTCTTCCCCTGGGCCCGCGCCGTCTTGTTGGCGAGCGACAAGCCGAGAACGCTGATCGTGCCGCTCAACCGCACCGCCGACCGAGAGGCGCGATTCCAGTGGCTGGTGAAGCTCTATGCCCAGCGCTTCAGCTTCATCACGCTGACCGGCAAGCCACGCGTGGACACCATCGAACAGGCACGCAACCTGCGCATCGCCGGCCTGCGCGCCTCGTCCAACCTCGACCAGTTGCAAAAGCAGGGCGTGCCCCTGGCGCGGGTCTACCAATCCACCAGCGTTGCCGACATGCAGCGCGCGCTGGAGCAGGGTCTGGTCGATGCCATCTATGGCAGCGAACTGATCCACGCGGACACGTGGCGGCGCAGCGGCCGCAACGTCGCACTGCTGCAGACGGGGCTGGCCCTGGAGACCGCCGAGATCTGGCTGGCCGCACAGAGCGGCATCACCGAGGCCGAGAAGGCGCGGCTGCAGCAGGCGCATGACGCGCTGCTGGCCGACGGCAGCGTGGAACGCCTGTTCAAGCGCTATGGCCTGAAGTTCAGGCCGGAAGATGCGCGCTAGGAATCGACCGTCAGTCCAGCACGAAGACTGCTGCGCTGCGTGCCGGCACCTCGAACCGGCCTGCCTGGAAGCGCGCCTCGCGCTTCAAGCGCTCGTCGGCGCCCCGGCGCTGCACCGGGTGCAAGGCCCAGCGCGCCCTGGCCTCGTCGGGCAGCGCGAGCACCTGGGCGGTCGGCGCGACGTTGATGAGCGTCAGCACCGCCTTGTGCCCACCCAGCCCGCGACCGTCGATGCGCGTCGCCACCAGCACCGGGTTCTGGCCCGGGCCGCTGCCGGGGAAGCTCAGGCGCTTCTTGATCTCCGCCGCGCTGGACAGCCGCAGCAGCGGCGTGCTGGCGCGAATCCTCAGCAGGTCGCGGAAGACGTCGCGCGCCCAGCTGATCTCGGCCGGGCCAGGGGCGATTGATTCGTCGGCCAGCCGCTCGCGCGCCAGCGCCCAGTCGCGACCGTCCTTGCCGAAGTTGTCCTGCCTGGGCGGCAGGCCGGTGCCGAAGTGATTCGATTGATAACTCCAGTCCAGCCGGTTGAACCAGTCGCCGCTGTCGTAGCTGTTGCGGTCCAGGCTCTTGCTGCGCAGGATGTCCTGGCCGGCGTGGAAGTAGGCAATGCCCTGGCTGAAGGCGACCACCGCAGCACCCAGCATCTGCACGCGGGCGCGGTCCTCGCGGCTGGTCGCCAGCGGCAGCTTCAGCGTGTTGACGTCGAAGAGCGTCTGGTTGTCGTGGTTCTCGACGTAGTTGACGACCTCGCCGGGCTCGGACGCGAAGCCGGCCGGCTGGTCGCCGCCATAGGGGATGGCGTCCAGGCGCTTCCTGTCGCCACGCCAGGTCGTCAGCTCGTAGCCGCGCAGCGAGCCGGCCAAGCCAACGCGGATCATGTCGGCTGCCGCCAGCAGCGCTTCCGGCTTCGCGTTCGACAAGGCATTCGGTGCGTACCCCAGGCCGTTCAGCCAGCCCTGGTTGCGCACGCTGTCGTCGCCGCCCTCGCCCGCACCGCCGCCGCGCGCCGCGTCGCGGCTGCGGTCACTGAACGAGCCGATGCCGCTGCCGTTCAGGCTCAGCTGCGACGCCTGCACGAAGCGCGCGCCGCTGGCCACCTCGCCGAAGTTCCAGCCCTCGCCCAGCAGCTGCACCGGCCGGCCGGCTTCGGCGTCGACGCGCTTCTGGAGCTTCTCCATCGCCTCGCGCGGCTGGTGGCCCATCAGGTCGAAGCGCATCGAGTCGATCTTGTATTCACGAACCCACAGCGCTGCCGAGTCGATCATCAGCTTGGCCGTCATGCGGTGCTCGGTGGCCGTGTTGTCACAGCAGGTGGAGCGCTCGATGGCGCCCTTGGCGTCGAGGCGGTGGTAGTAGCCGGGCACAAGCCGGTCCAGCACGGACTTGGGCGCCTGGCCGGCGGCGGCCATGTGGTTGTAGACCATGTCCATGCCCACGCGCAGACCGGCCCGGTGCAGTGCCATGACCATCTGGCGGAACTCGACGACGCGCTGGAGCGGGTCGGTCGCGAAGCTTCCTTCGGGCGCATTGAAGTGCCAGGGGTCGTAGCCCCAGTTGAAGCAGTCGTCGGCGGCAACGGCCATGACCGCGGCTTGCTGCGCTTCACTGTCAGCCGGAGCGTTCGGCACGGCCGGCGTCTTGCAGCCGCGCTCCGGCACGCTGGCGAGGTCGAAGACGGGCAGCAGGTGCACGTCGGTCATCCCCGCCTGGGCCAGCGCCTTCAGGTGCTTCATGCCGTTGGACGCACCCTCAGTGAAGGCCAGGTACTTGCCACGCCAGGCGGGTCGCACCGTCGCGTCGCTGATGGAGAAGTCGCGCACATGCAGCTCGTAGATGAGCTGGTCGGTGGCCGCCTTCAGTCGCGTCGGACGCGGCCCGCTGTCCCAGCCGCGTGGCTTCAACGCTGAAGACGCGAGGTCGGCGACGACGCTGCGTTGCGAATCGGCCGTCAGCGCCACTGAGTAGGGATCGGTGACGAGGTTGCGCACGCGGCCGTGGGTGGGCGTGACGACATCGACAAGGTAGCGGTAGGCCTGGCCGCTGACGTCACCCGCCAGCGTGGTGCGCCAGACGCCGGTGGCCGTGTCGAACTGCATCGCATCGGCGGCGACCGCAGGAGACTCCGCGCCGCCGTGACGACACAGGAGCACGCGCTGGGCCGTCGGCGCCCAGACGGCAAAACTTGTCCGCGCCTGGGTCGGATGGGCGCCCAGGTCGCTCACGGCTTCGGCAGCTGCGTAGCGGTCGTCCAACGCGCCGGGCGTCTGTACGCCGGTGGACGCGATGACGCGACCGTCCGCCGTCTCATGCACGAGAAGCACCTGCTCGCGCAAAAGAGCAGCAACGTCCACGCCGCTCACCGCAAAGCGCGGCCCGTCGCCGATGAAGCGGAAGCGCACCGGCAGCGCAGCGGCGCTCGGCTTCAGCTCGACCGCACCGTCACTACCCGCCACCACTTCGCCCACCACTGCGCGCAGGCCGGCCGCCCGCGCGTGATGCAGGCGCAGCCGCTCGCCCACCTGCAGCTTCAGCCCCGGCCATTGCAGCGTGCGCGCGTCCAGCCAATAGGCCTCGGCCAACGGTCGTGCCGCCGCTGACAGCTGCGGCACCGGGGCGTTGCAATCCTCCAGATCACCGGCCCGCGCAGCCCCGGCGAGCAGAAGCAGACCGACCAGAACGATGGGCGCCGGGCGTGTAGTCATGCAGTCTCCTTGTTGTCTTTGAATGGTAGCAAAACTACATCCATGGAAACCTCAGTAGAAGCCACTCCATGAAGCTCGATATGCTCAGCGCACGGAGACAAAGTAGTTTGAATACATGATCGCCTCGAAATTGCTGACGAGCGCGGCCCTGGCGGCCGCTGCATGGGCGGCTCAAGCCCAGATCGACACCCGCCCCGTGCCCGCCCAGCCCCGCGCAAGCACCTTGCCGGCCAACTGGCAGCAAGGCGTGTTCATGGAAGTCTTCGTGCGTGGCTACCAGGACAGCGACGGCGACGGCATCGGCGACCTGCGCGGGCTGACGAGCCGGCTGGACTACCTGAAGAAGCTCGGCGTCAGCGGCCTGTGGCTGATGCCCATCACCGCCAGCGCCGACCATGACCACGGCTACGCAACGACCGACTTCCGCGCCATCGAGCCGCAGTACGGCACGCTGGCCGACTTCGACGAGCTGATCCGCGAATCCCACAAGCGCGGCATCGGCATCGTCATGGACTACGTCATCAACCACGCGGCCGCTGAGTTCCCGCCCTTCCAGGCCGCCGTAGCAGACCGCAACAGCCCCTGGCGCAGCTGGTTCGTCTGGGACGCCAATCCCGGCCCCGGCTGGGACATCTGGGGCAAATACCCCTGGTACGACGCCGCCACCAAACCCTGGGACTGGGCCGGTGAACTGAAGGACCTGCCCGCCCCCACGCCTGGCGCCCCGGGCGTTTTCTTCGGCACCTTCGGCCCGCACATGCCCGACTTCAACATGCGCAACCCGGCCGTGGTGCAGTACCACGAGGACTCGTTGCGCTTCTGGCTCAACCGCGGCCTGGACGGCTACCGGCTGGACGCGGTGCCCCACTTGATCGAGAACAACGCCAAGGACTGGAACGACCAGCCCGAAAGCCGCGTGCTGACCAAGCGCTTCCAGGACCTGATCAAGAGCTACCCCGGCCGCTACGTCGTCTGCGAGGCCACGGCCGAGCCCATCGCCTACGGCAAGCCGGAGCTGTGCGGCGGCGCCTTTGCCTTCAACCAGAACTACGAGCTGATGAAGGCCGCCAAGGGCGAGGCCGCTGCCGTGCAGAAGGTGGCCGACTACTACCGCGCGATGTCGCCGACGATGGCGACCTTCCTGCACAACCACGACATCTTCACCGGCCAGCGCGTGTGGGACCAGCTCCACGGCGACGAAGCGCGCTACCGCCTGGCTGCCGCCAGCTACCTGTTGCTGCCCGGCACGCCCTTCGTCTACTACGGCGAGGAGATCGGCCTGCCCGGCATCGACGGAAAGGACGCGAAGGACGACGCGCCGCTGCGCTCGCCGATGAGCTGGACCGCGGCGGGTGGCTTCTCCACCAACCCACAGCCCTTCCGCCCGCTGGCGCTGAACCGCAGCCGAAACAACGCTGAGAGTCAGCAGCGGGACGCGAACTCGCTGTTCCACTTCTACCGCGAGCTGATCGCACTGCGCCGCGCCTCACCTGCGCTGACGCTGGGCCGCTACGAGGCCGACAAGGTCGACGGCCAACTTTGGACCTTCCAGCGCGTGCACGGCCGGGAGCGCGTGCTGGTGGCCATCAACTACGGCGACACGCCGGCCGCGCTGGAGCTGCCGACCCACGCCCGCGCCCTCTTTCCCAAAGCCGCCGCCCGCACCGCCACGCTGGCGCCGCTGTCCGTCCGCGTCTACACGCTCAACTGAACATGAACCGACACATTCCCCGCGGCCTGTTGGCCGCCCTGCTGATTGCTTCCTGCTCCGCCTGGGCGGGCGGCGTCGACCGCATCGAACCGCCGCACTGGTGGGTCGGCATGCGCGACACCCAGCTCGAACTGATGGTGCACGCGCCCGGCATCGCCAACACCAAAGTCAGCCTGCACGCGCCACCGGCTGGCGTGCGCCTGAAGGGCAGCAGCCGCCTCGACAGCGACAACTACCTCTTCGTCGCGCTGGACATCGCCCCCACGGCCAAGCCCGGAACACTCAACCTCGAATTCGTCGACACCGACGGCAAGACCGTCGCCAGCCACGCCTACCCGTTGCGCGCCCGCGCGCCCGGCTCGGCCCAGCGGCAGGGCTTCGACAGCCGCGACGCGATCTACCTCGTCGTGCCCGACCGCTTCGCCAACGGCGACCCGGCCAACGACAACGCCGGCAACCTCGGCGACCCTGCCAACCGCGCCAACGTGGACGGCCGCCACGGCGGCGACATCAAAGGCATCGCAGACAAGCTCGACTACATCGCCGGGCTCGGCTTCACGCAGCTCTGGCCCACGCCACTGGTCGAGAACCGCCAACCCGAGTACAGCTACCACGGCTACTCGCCCACCGACCTCTACAAGATCGACCCGCGCTTCGGCACCAACGACGACTACCGCGCGCTGGTCGCCAAGGCGCGCGCCAAGGGCATGGGCGTCATCCACGACATCGTGCCCAACCACATCGGCTCGGGGCACTGGTGGATGAGCGACCTGCCCTCGCGCGACTGGATCAACCAGCACACGCAGTACACCGAGACCAACCACCGCCACGTCACGCAGACCGACCCCTACATGGCGCCCAGCGACCTGGAGCGCTTGGCCGGCGGCTGGTTCGTGCCGACGATGCCCGACCTCAACGGCCGCCAGCCGAAGATGGAGCGCTACCTGATCCAGAACGCGATCTGGTGGGTGGAGGACGCGGGCCTGTCCGGCCTGCGCGTGGACACCTACCCGTACTCCGACAAGGCCTTCCTGGCGCGCTGGTCCGGCGCCGTCATGCGCGAGTACCCCAGGCTCACGCTGGTGGGCGAGGAGATGACGGCCAATCCGCTTCAAGTGAACTACTGGCTGGCCGGCAAACCCAAGCACGACGGCTATGTGTCGCACATGCCCAGCATGATGGACTTTCCGCTGCACTACTGGCTGCGCGAGGCGCTGATGGAGCCCGACGACAAGGGCTACGGCACCGGCTGGGGCAAGCTCTACGAGGCCATGGCCAATGACGCCCTCTACCCGGAGCCCGCGCGCATGGTGCTGTTCGAGGGCAACCACGACACCAACCGCATCTTCTCGGCGGTCGGCGAAGACGTCGGCCTGAACCGCATCGCCATCACCTTCATCGCCACGACGGCGCGCACGCCGCAGTTCTTCTACGGCAGCGAGATCCTGATGAAGAGCCCCATCGAACGAGCGGATGGCGCCACGCGCGCCGACTTCCCCGGCGGCTGGGCCGGCGACGCGGTCGACGCCGTCTCGGGCCGTGGCCTCAGCGATGCCCAGCGCGACGCCCAGAGCTATCTGCGCAAGCTGCTGACCTGGCGCAAGACCGCGCCGGCCATCCACCACGGCAGGTTGATGCACTACAACCCGCTGGGCGGCGTCTACGTCTACTTCCGTACCACGGACAAGCAGAAGGTGATGGTGGTGCTGAACAAGAACACCGCCGCGACCGAGATCGACACGCGGCGCTTTGCCGAGCAGCTGACGGCACGCTCCAGCGGCATCGATGTCATCACCGGTGAGCGCCGCGAGCTGGGCCGCACTCTGAGCCTGGCGCCCCGCTCCGCCCTCGTGCTGGAAGTCACCGAACGCTGACGCATCGTCGCCCAGGAAGCGCCGCATGAAAGCCCTGATCACCCTCGCTACCGCCCTTCTGATGACTCTGCCCACGACGGCCGCCGAGCCCTCCCACCGTGTCGAACCACCGAACTGGTGGGTCGGCATGCGCGACACCTCGCTGCAACTGATGCTGCACGCACCTGGCATCGCCGACGCCCAGCCGACGCTGGCGCCCTACCCCGGTGTGACGCTTCAACGCAGCCACCGCGCCAGCAGCGCCAACTACCTCTTCGTCGACCTCGACATCGCGCCCGGCACCAAGCCGGGTGAGCTGCTGCTCACCGTGGCCGGCAAGACGCTGCGCTACCCGCTGCTGGCGCGCGCGCCGGGCTCGGCGGATCGCCAGGGCTTCGCCCCCAAGGACGCGATCTACCTGGTCGTGCCCGACCGCTTTGCCCAGGGTGGCAGCGGCCGCCAGGCCGACATGACGGAAGGTGCCGACCGCAAGGACCACGGCGGCCGACATGGCGGCGACCTGGCCGGCCTGCGCCAGCACCTGGGCTACATCGCCGGCCTGGGCTTCACGCAGGTCTGGCCCACGCCGCTGGTCGAGAACAACAGCGCCCAGTACAGCTATCACGGCTATGCGGCGACCGACTTTTACAAGATCGATCCGCGCTTCGGCACGAACGACGACTTCGGCGCCTTCGTGTCGGAAGCGCGCGCAAAGGGCGTGGGCGTCATCCACGACGTGGTGCTCAACCATATCGGCAGCGGCCATTGGTGGATGAAGGACCTGCCGGCGCCCGACTGGGTCAACAAATGGCCTGAATACACCGAGACGCACCATGCGCGCATGACGCTGCAGGACCCATACGCGTCGGCCGCCGACCGCAAGCGCTTCACCGACGGCTGGTTCGTGCCCGGCATGCCCGACCTGAACCAGCGCCGGCCGGAGCTGGCCAGCTATCTGACGCAGATGACGCTGTGGTGGATAGAGAGCTACGGCCTGTCCGGCCTGCGCACCGACACCTACTCCTACAGCGACCGGGAGTTCCTGAGCCGCTGGTCAGCCCGTGTCATGCAGGAGTACCCGCGACTGAACATCGTCGGCGAAGAGTGGAGCCCGCACCCCGCCGTCGTCTCCTACTGGCAGCGCGGCAAGAAGAACCACGACGGCTATGTGTCGCACGCGCCGAGCATGATGGACTTCCCGCTTCAGTCCAACCTGCTCCTCGCGCTGACCGAGGAAGACGGCCAGTTCACGGGGCTGACGCGGATCTACGAAGGTCTGGCGCATGACTTCGTCTACCCCGACCCGGCCAACCTCGTCCTCTTCGACGGCAACCACGACACGCCGCGCATCCACTCACTGCTGAAGAACGACGTCGGCCTGACGAAGATTGCGCTCGCCTACCTCGCCACAACGCGACGCATCCCACAGCTCTTCTACGGCAGCGAGCTGTTGATGCAGAGCCCCGTCGAACGCGACGACGGCCGCGTGCGAGCCGACATGCCGGGTGGCTGGAAGGGCGACGCGGTCGATGCGTTCACCGGCGCGCGCCTGACCGCCGAGCAGCGCGACATGCAGGACTGGGTGCGCCGCCTCTTCAACTGGCGCAAGGGCGCGACCGTCATCCACGACGGCGCGCTGATGCAGTTCGCGCCGATGGAGGGCGTTTATGTGTTCTTCCGCTATGACGCAGGCTGCACGGTGATGGTGGTGCTGAACAAGACGGCCAAGCCGGTGGACCTGCCTACCGCGCGCTTCGCCGAACGTCTCGCTGTGGGCGACCGCGCGCGTGACGTGCTGGGCGGCGAATCGTCCACCCTTGGCGAAACGATCCGCGTGCCGGCGCGCAGCCCGCTGATCCTCGAACTTTCGCGCCCCTGAAGCGCGTCCGCAAAAGCAAAGGGCCCCGAGGGGCCCTTTTCAATTTGCGCGAGACGCGATCAACGCTGGCGGCGGCGGGCCAGGAAGCCCAAGATGCCCAGACCGGCCAGCATCAGCGCGTAGCTTTCGGGTTCCGGCACGGGGTTGGCCACGAAGCTGAAGCTCAACTTGTTCTGCGTCTGGCCTGTGATGGTGGCAAAGCTGTCAGCCGACGCGCCCAGCGTGATCGAAGCGTCCTTGATTTCCACGCTGTTGATACCGACGAGCGGGAGCGAAGCACTGCCCGCGAAGTAGCCAGAGAACGGAGGATTCGTCACGACCTTTGCCAGCGGCGTCGTCGGCAACACGAAGTCGGATCCGCCGTTCACGCTCACCGTGGCGTTCGCCGTCACGGACGTCGAGCCGTTGAACTCGGTGTAGACGAGATTGCCGAAGCTGCCTACCAGCGCACCGCTCAGTACATAGCCGCTGTTAGCGGTCAGCGTGAAGCTCGGCAGCGCGAACGAAGCAGAAGAGGCGGCCCCGCCGTTGTGAGCCAACGCCACGGAAATGGGCACCGACCAGTCGAAGCCGACAGCGCCACCGCTGCTGGACCAACTGCTAAGCCAACCGAACGTGGTCGTTTCGTCGTAGGTGACCGTGTATGCGCCCGCGTCGTAAACGGTGGTGGCAGAGGCCAGACCGGAAGCCAGCAGGGCTACAGCGGCGGCAAGAGTCTTCAATTGCATAGGTGTCTCCTTTTATGGTGGGGCAGAGCCCCCCGTACAAACCTGAAGGATGCTAAAGGGACAGGCCTGGCAGGAGTTCCCCCGATTCACGGGGCGATCTTTCACCGCCTTAGGGCAAATGCAGCAGCTCGAACGGCCCCCGCCCACTCGCGGCCGTGATCAGCCCCAGCACGCGCGTCGGCTCGCTGCCGATCCAGTCCCAATGGAAGCGCCAGCCCCAGTTGCCGCCGAGCACGCCCGGCACGTTCATGCGGTGGCTGCCGTTCAGGCCGAGCACGTCCTGCAGCGGATGCACGGCGATGTTGGCCACCGAGTTGGCGCAGGCGCGGATCATGGCCCAGTGGATGTCGTGGTCACCGCAGGCCAGATACGAGCCGGCGAACTGGCGCTCGCGCGGCCCCGCCTGCTCCCACCAGCCGCGCACGGTGTCGTTGTCGTGCGTGCCGGTGTACGCGACCGAGGCCCTGGGCCACATGTGCGGCAGGAACTCGTGGTCGCCTTCGCCACCGAAGGCGAACTGCAGGATCTTCATGCCGGGGAAGCCACAGCCGTCGCGCAGCTCGTGCACGTCGTCAGTGATGAAGCCCAGGTCCTCGGCCACGATGGGCAGCGGGCCCAGGGCCGCCTTGATGGCATCGAACAGCGCCATGCCCGGGCCAGGGAGCCACTGGCCCTGCCGCGCGTCCGGGCTGCTGGCGGGGATCTCGTAATAGCCGGCAAAGCCGCGGAAGTGGTCGATGCGGAAGACGTCGGCCTGGCTCAGCGCACGCTGGATGCGCGCCGTCCACCAGGCGTAGTTTTCGGCGGCCATCTTGTCCCAGCGGTACAGCGGGTTGCCCCAGCGCTGGCCCAGGGGCCCCAGGTCATCGGGCGGACAACCGGCGACGACGGTGGTCTGGAAGTCCTCGTCGAGGAAGTACAGGTCGGGGCGTGACCAGCAGTCGGCGCTGTCATGGGCGACGAAGATGGGCAGGTCGCCCATCAGGTGCACGCCACGCTCGTTGGCGTAGGCCTTCAGCGCGCTGCCCTGCACGTCGAACTGCCACTGCACGAACTGCCAGAAGGCGATCTCGTCGGCGTAGTCCTTGCGCGCCTTGGCCAATGCAGCGGGATCGCGCTTCTTCAGGCCGTCGCTCCATTCCCACCACGGCTGGCCGTTCAGCGGCGAGCGGATGGCCATGAAGAGCACGTAGTCGTCCAGCCAGCTCTGCTGCGACAGGCACCAGGCGGCGAAGGCGATGCGGTCTGAGTCGAGCGCGCCCGCAAAGAAGCCGGCCGCGGCGGCACGCAGCTGCTGCTCGCGCCAGGGCGTGACGACGCCGTAGTCGATGCGCTCGCCGTTGAAGTTGGGCACCTCGGGCTGCTTCAGCCAGCCTTTGGCGATCAGCGGCTCCAGCGCCACCATCCACTGGCTGCCGGCAAAGGCCGACACGCCCTGGTAGGGGCTGTCGCCGGGGCCGATGGGCGTCGTCGGCAGCAGCTGCCAAACGGACTGGCCGGCTGACTCCAACCAGTCGACGAAGCGGTAGGCATCAGGGCCGAAGTCGCCCATGCCGTGCGGGCCGGGCAGCGAGGTGATGTGCAGCAGCACACCGGAGGCGCGTTGATCGAGATTCATTGATGTCTCAAGACAAGGAGAGAGCGAGCCGGCACGTTGAGCGGCTGGCCAGGAAGAACGAGCGGCGCGGCCGATTCGCCGCTGCTGTCGAGCACGAGCTGCCAGGGGCCGTTGCAGAGCAGGAAGGGCAGCGGCTCCGGGTCGGGGTTGAAGACGATCATCAGCCGCGGCGATGTCGCGCCGGCCTCGCGCAGCTGGGCGCCAAACGCGCGCTGGCCGGCGTCGTGCCATTCATGCGGCGTCATCTCGTGGCCGCTGGGCGCGTACCAGGCGATGCTGGCCTCGCCCGGGCTGCTGGCAAACCAGCGCGGGTGGCGCAGCAGCGGCTCGGCGGCGCGCAGGGCCAGCAGCTCAGCGACCAGTTCGGTCGTCCGGAAGTCGGCCTGGTCCCAGTTGAGCCAGGTGGTCGGGTTGTCCTGGCAGTAGGCGTTGTTGTTGCCGCCCTGGCTGTTGGCGATCTCGTCGCCGGCGCACAGCATGGGCGTGCCCTGGGCCAGCAGGGTCGTCGCCAACAGCGCGCGGCGCACGCGTTCACGGGTGGCGTTGATGGCGGCGTCGGCGGTCGGGCCTTCGGCACCGAAGCTGGCGCAGAGTTCGCCGTCGCGGCCGTCGCGGTTGTCCTCGCCGTTGGCGTGGTTGTGCTTGGTGCTGTAGCTCGTCAGGTCGGCCAGCGTGAAGCCGTCGTGCACGGCGACGAAGTTGACCGAGGCGGTGGGCAGGCGCTGGCCGTGGTGGAAGACGTCGCTGGAAGCCATGAAGCGGCGCGCAAATTCGCCACGGCCGACACCCGCCCCCGCACCGAGCCAGTAGCCGCGTACGGCGTCGCGGAACTTGTCGTTCCACTCCAGGAAGCGGCCGGGGAAGCGGCCCACCTGGTAGCCGTCGTAGGCCGCGTCCCAAGGCTCGGCGATGAGGTGCACGCCGGCCAGCACCGGGTCCTGCCGCAGCGCGGTGAAGAAGGCGGCGTTCGAGTCATAGCCCTGACGCGTCCGGCCGAGCACGGGCGCGAGGTCGAAGCGGAAGCCGTCCACGCCCATCTCGGCGACCCAGTAGCGCAGGGAGTCCAGCACGAACTGGGTCACGCGCGGCTGCGAACAGCGGATGGTGTTCCCGCAGCCGGTGAGGTTCTCGTAGCGGCCCTTGTCATCGGCGGCGAGGCGGTACCAGGTGATGTTGTCCAGGCCGCGGAAGGACAGCGTCGGGCCGAACTCGTTGCCTTCGGGCGTGTGGTTGTAGACGACGTCCAGCACGACCTCCAGGCCGGCTTCATGAAGCGCCTCCACCATCTGGCGGAACTCGGCCGTCACGGCGGTCGGGTCCTGGCGATGCGGGCGCTGCGCCCAGCGCGGGTCGGGGCAGAAGAAGCCCAGCGTGTTGTAGCCCCAGTAATTGCGCAGGCCGCGCTCGGCGAGGTGAGGCTCATCAATGCAGTACTGCACCGGCAGCAGCGACAGCGTCGTCACGCCCAGGCGCTTGAAATGAGCTATCGACGCCGGGTGGGCGAGGCCCGCATAGGTGCCGCGCAGCTCCTCCGGCACGCCGGGCAGCAGCTTGGAGAAGCCCTTGACGTGGACTTCGTAAAGCACCACCTCGCCAGGCGCACGGCGGGGTTTGTGAGCGCGCGAATGGGCCACAGGGGGCGGCGGCACGCGAGCCTTGAGCGCCTGGGTGGCGTTGTCACGGTGGTCCAGCGAGCGCGGGCCGTCCGGGTGGCCCAGCTCGTAACCGTGGTGCTCGGCGCGCCAACCGAAGTGGCCGACGATCTCGCGCGTCCAGGGGTCGAGCAGCAGCTTGTGCGGGTTGAAGCGATGGCCCGTCTCGGGTGCGTAGGGGCCATGGGCTCGGATGCCGTAGACGAGTCCTGGGCCGACGCCGGGCAGGAAGCCATGGAAGACGCCGTCATGCGGGCCGTCCAGCGTGTAGCGGCGCAGCTCGCGCTGGCCTTCGCCATCGAACACGCACAGCTCGATGCGCGTCGCGTGCTCACTGGCGATGGCGAAATTGACGCCGCCATCGCGGGCGAGGGAGCCCAGTGGCTCATGCCAGCCGGGTTGGAGATCGGGTAGGTGTGCCATCAGCGAACCGCTAGCAAGCACGATGCCGAGGAAACCGCTTTGTCGAGCATGGAGATCAGATCGGAACGAAAAACACCGTCGCCAGCGGCGGCAGGTTGATCAGGATGGAGAGGCGCTTGCCATGCGCCGGCACGGCCTGCACCGGCAAGCCGGCGGCGGCGACGCCGTTGCCCATGTTGCTGCCGCCGTAGTAGGCGGAGTCGGTGTTCAGCGCCTCGCGCCACGCCGTCACGCCGTCCGGCACGCCAAGCGAGTAGCCCTCGCGCGGCACCGGCGTCATGTTGCTGACGACGATGACCATGCGCCCGGTGCCGTCGCGCCGCACCCAGGCGTAGATGGAATGCTCGGCGTCATGCGCGCTGATCCACTCGAAGCCGCCCGCCTCGCAGTCCAGCCGGTGCAGCGCGCTGTGTTCGCGGTAGAGCTTGTTCAGGTCGCGCACGAGGCGCTGCACGCCGGCATGGCGGTCGTCTTCCAGCAGGCCCCAGGGCAGGCCTTCGGCATGGTTCCACTCGTTTCGCTGCGCGAACTCCTGGCCCATGAAGAGCAGCTTCTTGCCCGGGTGGCCCCACATGAAGCCGTAGTAGGCGCGCAGGTTGGCGAACTTCTGCCAGTCGTCGCCCGGCATCTTGGCCAGCATGCTGCCCTTGCCGTGCACCACCTCGTCGTGCGAGATCGGCAGCATGAAGTTCTCGCTGAACGCGTAGATCAGGCCGAAGGTCATCTTGTCGTGATGCCAGCGGCGGTTGATCGGGTCCTCGGCGATGTAGCGCAAGGTGTCGTTCATCCAGCCCATGTTCCACTTGTAGTGGAAGCCCAGGCCACCGGTGTAGGTGGGCGCCGAGACGCCGGGGAAGCTGGTGCTTTCCTCGGCCACGGTGATGGCGCCTTCGATCTCGCCGACGTGCTCGTTCATCTCGCGCAGCATGGAGATGGCTTCGAGGTTCTCGCGGCCGCCGCGGATGTTCGGGATCCACTCGCCCGCCGGCCGCGAATAGTCGCGGTAGAGCATGCTGGCTACGGCGTCCACGCGCAGGCCGTCGACGCCCCAGCGCTCGATCCAGTACCGCGCGCTGCCGACCAGGAACTGGCGCACCTCGGTGCGGCGAAAGTTGTAGATCAGCGTGTTCCAGTCGCGGTGGAAGCCTTCCTTGGGGTCCGCATACTCGTAGATGCGCGTGCCGTCGAACTCGGCCAGGCCGTGCGGGTCGGCGGGGAAGTGCGCCGGCACCCAGTCCAGCAGCAGGCCCAGGCCCGCGTCGTGGCAGGCCTTGACGAAGCGGGCGAAGCCCTCGGGCGGGCCGAAGCGGGCGCTGGGCGCGTACATGCCCAGCGTCTGGTAGCCCCAGGAGCCGTCGAAGGGATGCTCGGAGATGGGCATCAGCTGCAAGTGCGTGAAGCCCATGTCGGCCACGTAGGCGGGCAGCTGCTCGGCGAGTTCGTCCCAGGTCGGGAATTCACTCGTCAGGCCACGGCGCCAGGACGCGGCATGCACTTCGTAGACGCTGATGGGCGACTCACGCCGGTTGGCGCGCTCGCGCTGGCGCGGCAGCGGCGTGACCTCGGGCAGCGGCGCCACGATGCTGGCCGTGTCGGGCCGCAGCTGGGCGCGGCGGGCGTACGGGTCGGCCTTCAGCGGCAGCAGCGTGCCGTTGCCGCTGACGATCTCGAACTTGTAGAGATCGCCTTCGGCCGCATGCGGCACGAAGATTTCCCACACGCCGGCCTGGTGGCGCAGCCGCATCGGGTGGCGGCGGCCGTCCCAGTTGTTGAAGTTGCCGACGACACTGACGCGCCGGGCGTTGGGCGCCCAGACGGCGAAGCGCACGCCGCTGACGTCGCCGTACTGCACGAGGTGGGCACCCAGGCTCAGGTAGGGCCTGAAGTTGCGGCCCTCGGCCAGCGCCTTCAACTCGTCGTCGCTGAGCTGGGGATAGAAGTTGTAGGGGTCGGCATAGACACCCTCCCCGCCACCGGTCCAGCGCACGGCCAGCCGGTAGTCGAAGCGGTGCTTGCGCCGGGGCACCAGCGCTTCCCAGAGGTCGCCCCGGCGGCGCTCCAGCTCGACGATGCGCTTGCCGCTGCCGGCATCCAGCAGCGCCACCTCGTCGGCCCCCGGCAGCAGCACGCGCACCCACAGCCGGCCGTTGTCGTCCGCGTGAAGGCCGAGCCGGCCGAAGGGGTCGGCGTGGCGGCCCGACAGGAGAAGTTCAACGTCGGCGTCGTTCAGCATCAGTTCAGGGATTTGACGGACCAGACCCGGTCCACGTACTCGGCGATCGTGCGATCGGACGAGAACGGACCCATGCCGGCAATGTTGCGCAAGGCGCGTTCAGCCCAGGCGGCGCGGTCGGCGAACAGCGTGTCGACCTTGGCCTGGGTGGCGACGTAATCGGCGAAATCGGCCATCAGCAGGTAGACGTCGCGGTGGAGCAGGCTGTCGACAAGGGGGCGGTAGCGCTCGGTGTCGCCATTGCTGAAGACGCCGGCCGAGATGGCGTCGATGACGCGCTTGAGCTGGCGATTCTCTTCGACGTACAGGCGCGGGTCGTAGCCTAGCTGCTTGATCTTGGCGACGGCGTCGGCGCGCAGGCCGAACACGAACATGTTCTCCACGCCCATGGCCTCGGCCATCTCGATGTTGGCGCCGTCCCAGGTGCCGATGGTCACCGCGCCGTTCATGCCGAACTTCATGTTGCCGGTGCCCGAGGCCTCGGTGCCGGCCGTGGAGATCTGCTCGGACAAGTCGGCCGCCGGGATGATGCTCTCGGCGAGCGTGACGCTGTAGTTGGGCAGGAACACAAGCTTGAGCTTGTCGCCCACCCGCGGGTCGCTGTTGATGACGCGTGCCACGTCATGCGCCAGGCGCACGATGCTCTTGGCCGTCTGGTAGGCCGAGGCGGCCTTGCCGGCAATGATGACGGTGCGCGGCACCCAGTTCAGCTCGGGGTTGTCGCGGATCGCCTGGTAGCGGCTGATGACGTGCAGCAGGTTCAGCAGCTGGCGCTTGTACTCGTGGATGCGCTTGATCTGGATGTCGAACAGGCTGTCGACGTTGACGGCCAGCCCCAGCTCGCGGCGAATGACCGCTGCCAGGCGCTCCTTGTTGGCCCGCTTCACGGCCAGGAATTCCTCACCCAGCTCGCGGTTGGCGGCCAGCGGCGCCAGTTCGCCGAGCTCGGCCAGGTTCTTGCGCCAGCCTTCGCCGATACGACCATCCAGCAGCGTCGACAGCAGCGGGTTGGCCTGCTCCAGCCAGCGGCGCGGCGTCACACCATTCGTCACGTTATGGAAGCGCTCGGGCCAGACGCGGGCGTAGTCCGCAAAGATGGTCTGCACCATCAGCTCGGAGTGCAGCGCCGCGACGCCGTTGACGCGGTGCGACGCGACCAGCGCGACGGACGCCATGCGCACGCGGCGGTCGCTGCCGTGGCTGCCTTCATCGATGAGGGACACGCGCGAGGCAAAGGCGTGGTCGCCGGGGAAGCGCTCTTCCAGCTCGGCCAGGAAGCGGTGGTTGATCTCGTAGATGATTTCCAGGTGGCGCGGCAGCAGGGCCTCGAACATGCGCACCGGCCAGGTTTCCAGCGCCTCGGGCATCAGCGTGTGGTTGGTGTAGGCCACGGCCTGGCGCGTGATCCTCCAGGCCTCGTCCCAGCCCAGGCCCTGCTCGTCCAGCAGCAGGCGCATCAGCTCTGCCGGGGCGAGCGCCGGGTGGGTGTCATTCAGGTGGATGGCGTTGCTCTTGCCGAGGTTGTGCAGTGAGCCGAACTCGCGCAGGTGGCGGGCCACCAGGTCCTGCAACGAGGCGCTGACGAGGAAGGCCTCCTGCTTCAGGCGCAGCTCGCGGCCGGCCTCCGTGGAGTCGTCCGGGTAGAGCACCCAGTTGATGGAATCGGCCAGCACCTGGTGGCGGGCCGCGCCGACATAGTCGCCCTCGCAGAAGGGCTTGAAGGCGATGGGCGAGGCCGTGGCCTGCCACTGGCGCAGCGTGGAGACGCGCTCGCTGTGGTGGGCCGGCACGATGAAGTCGTAGGCCTGGGCCTCGATCTCGTAAGCCGGCTGCCAGCGGCGCACGCCGGTGGCATCGGCCTCTACGCGGCCGCCGAAGCCGACATGGAAGCGCAGGTCGTGGCGCGGCAGCTCCCAGGCGGGCGTGTCACGCGTCCAGTCGTCGGGCTGCTCCAGCTGGCGGCCCTGGCTGATGATTTGCGCGAAGGTGCCGTAGTGGTAGCGCAGGCCATAGCCGAAGGACGGGAGTTCCAGTTCTGCGAAGGAATCAAGGAAGCAAGCGGCCAAGCGGCCGAGGCCGCCGTTGCCCAGGGCGGCGTCCGGCTCCCGCTCCAGCACGTCGCCGAGGCTCAGACCCTGCTCGGTCAGCTTGGCCTCCAGCGGCTCGGTGAGCTTGAGCGCCGCGAGCGCGTTGGACAGCGCGCGACCCATCAGGAATTCCATCGACAGATAGTGCACGCGGCGCACCGGCGCCTTGTCGCCGCGCCGGGCGTCGGCGGCTTGCGTGGTGGCCCAGCGGCGGGCCAGCGTCTCGCGGCAGGCGATGGCGGCGGCATGCAGCGCGGCCTGCGGCGTGGCACCGTGGCTGGACTGCGAGAGCTCGCGCTCATACGCGGTCTCGAACGCGGCGCGCAGGGCCAGGGTTTCGGCGGTAACGGCAGGGGACGCGAGGGGCTTCATCGCAGGGGCCTTGGAAGTGCGTTCAACGTTCAGCGGCGAGCTGAGGCGGGTTCGGGTGTTCATCAGTGCCAGCCCTCGGGGACGAGGGAAGAATGCTACCGGACCGGGAGCGGTGCCTGAAGTATCGGCCAGCTCCGAAGCATCGTGTAGTTTGACTACATCGGGAAAACCCGGGACGTTTTGCAAATCATTGATACGTAAGGACTTCATGAAGAAATCCGCGCGTATCCGCTGTTGTTACCAGCACACCAAGCGCTGTATATTGTCTACAAAGCATGGCGAAGCAAGAAAATCTCGCCGTCAAATGATGAGACAAGCCGGTCGTTGGACGCCCGGCGACTGAAAGGTTAGAAGTGGCAGACGTTCGACTCACCGGCGTTGAAAAAGCCTATGGCGACATCCGCATCCTGCATGGCATCGACCTGGAGATTCGCGACGGCGAGTTCATGGTGTTCGTCGGCCCGTCGGGCTGCGGCAAGAGCACTCTGCTGCGCACCATCGCCGGCCTGGAGGAGATCACCGGCGGTGAACTGACCATTGGCGGGCGCGTCGTCAACGACGTGCCGCCTAGCGAGCGCGGCATCGCGATGGTGTTCCAGTCGTATGCGCTCTACCCGCATATGAATCTGTTCGACAACATGGCCTTCGGATTGAAGCTGGCCAAGGTGCCGAAGGCGGAGATTGAGACGGCGGTGCGCACGGCGGCAAAGATCCTGCACATCGAGCATCTGCTGGATCGCAAGCCCAAGGACCTGTCCGGCGGTCAGCGTCAGCGCGTCGCCATCGGTCGCGCCATCGTGCGCAAGCCTGAGGTGTTCCTGTTCGACGAGCCACTGTCGAACCTGGACGCCGCCCTGCGCGTGCGCATGCGCTACGAGTTCGCCAAGCTGCACGAAGACCTCAAGACCACGATGATCTACGTGACCCACGACCAGGTGGAGGCCATGACGCTGGCTGATCGCATCGTCGTGCTGAGCGCCGGCAAGATCGAGCAGGTGGGTTCGCCGCTGGAGCTGTACGAGCATCCGCGCAACCTCTTCGTGGCCGGCTTCATCGGCAGCCCGAAGATGAACTTCATCGAGGGCGAGCTGGTCGCCATCGAGGCGGGTCATGTCGACGTGAGGCTGAATGGCGGCAACGTCGTGCTGCGTGCCAAGGTGGACGGCAGCGCCGCCAACCTGGGCGACAAGGTGACGCTGGGCGTGCGACCGGAGCACATCCGCCAGGGCGCTCAGAACAGTGAGGGCAATCTGCTGCACAGCACCGTGGCCTTCGTCGAGTCGCTGGGCGGCATCACCTTCGCCTACTGCCCCTACCCCGGCCTGGAAGAGCCGCTGACCTGCCAGTTCGAAGGCCGCAACGGCTGCGACCGCCTGCGCAGCGGCCAGGAACTGGACCTGCACCTGCCGGCTGAGGCGCTGTATGTGTTCGACGCCAACGGCCTGGCGCTGCGCCGGCTCGCTGCGCCGGAGTTGCAGGCATGAAGTGGTTGGCACTGGTGGTTGCGCTGGTGGCCGCACCGGCGCTGGCCGAGACGCCCAGGCTCCTCGTCTGGATCAACGGCGACAAGGCCTACAACGGTCTTCAGAAGGTGGGCGACGCCTTCGAGAAGGTCTCGGGCGTCAAGGTCGTCGTCGAGCACCCGGTCGACCCGACCGACAAGTTCCAGCAGGCCGCCGGCGCCGGCAAGGGCCCGGACATCTTCTGCTGGCCGCATGACCGCATCGGCGAGTGGGCCAAGGCCGGGCTGCTGACGCCGCTGCGGCCGTCGGCCAAGCTGAAAGCCGAGTCCGAGGAAACGGCCTGGCAAGCACTCAGTTATCGGGGCCGAATCTGGGGCTATCCGATCGCCATCGAGACGACGGGCCTCATCTACAACAAGGCGCTGGTGAAGACCCCGCCGCAGACCTGGGACGAGGTCATGGCGCTGGACAAGCAGCTCCAGGCTCAAGGCAAGCACGCCATCCTCTGGCACTACACGAAGAGCTTCTTCACCTGGCCGATGCTGGCGGGTGCCGGCGGCGTCATCTTCGGCCGTGACGCGCTTGGCGACTTCGACGCCAGCAAGGTGGATGTCAACAACGCCGGCGCTCTGCGCGCCGCGCAGACGCTGGACAGCCTCATCCGCAACGGCCACATGCCCAAGGGCGCCAACTACGCCGAGATGGAATCGGCCTTTGCGCGCGGTGACGTGGCCATGATGATCTCCGGCCCTTGGGCCTGGGACAACGCCAGGCGCGCCAAGATCGACATCGGCGTGGCACCCATCCCGGCCGTCGTCGCCGGCAAGCCGAGCCAGAGCTTCGTCGGCGTGCTCGGCTGCATGATTTCGGCGCCGAGCAAGAACAAGGACATCGCCAAGGAGTTCATCGAGAACCACCTGATGCGGCCCGAGGCGCTGAAGGTGCTGGATGCCGACGTGCCCATCGGCGTGCCGGCCAACAAGGCCTTCTACGCCGAGCTGTCGGTCAACCCGCTGATCAGCGCGAGCATGACCAACGCCCGCAACGGCGCGCCCATTCCCAACATCCCCGAGGTCGGCCGCTTCTGGACCGCGATGGACGCAGCGCTGGAAGCCATCACCAACGGACTGCAATCACCGAAGGACGCGCTCGACGGCGCGGCCGCACGGATGCTGTTGAACAAATGAACGCCTTGTCTTCCTCCCTGGGCCAGGGCGCCTATTCGACGCTGCCACCCACGCTGACCGAGAAGTTGTCGAAATGGCTGCACTGGCCGCTGGCCGTGGCGGCGATGGTCGCGGCGCTCTATTTCGTCTTCGTCGTCTACACGACCGGCCAGGCCGCCTGGGCAGTGGGCCTGCTGGTGCTGTTCACGGCCGGCTTCTACGTCTACCTGACCAGCAGCGGCTTTGCCTGGCGCTACCTCTTCCCCGGCATTGCCGGCATGCTGGTGTTCATCGCCTTCCCGCTGGTCTACACGGCGCAGATCGGCTTCACCAACTACTCCAGCACCCACCTGCTCAACGAGGGCCGCGTGCGCGAGTACCTGCTGGAGCAGCATGACGCGGTGGAAGATCAGGTGCTGGCCTACAGCCTGCACGCAAGCGGCGCCGAATATCGGCTCGTCCTGAGTGCTGACGGTGAGACCGCACCGCGCTGGGTGTCCCCACCACTGGCGTTGCGCGCCGGCAAGCCGCTGCGCGTAGAGCTGAACGCCGCGGAAGCCGCCTCTGCGCCGGCTTCGCCCGCCCTGCCCCTGCCTGAGCTGATCAAGCACCGCGAGGCACTGGCCGCCCTCGTGCTCGTGCAGCCCGACAAGACGGAACTGCACTACCTCGGCCTGCGCGAGTTCGGCCCCGTCAAGCCGCAGTGGACCGCCAATGCCGACGACAGCCTGACCCGCAACGCCGACGGCGCCGTCTTCACGGCCAACCGCGAGACGGGGTTCTTCCAGTCGGCCAGCGGCGAAGTCCTGCAACCCGGCTTCAAGGCCTTCATCGGCGTGGGCAACTACACCCGCATGCTGTTCGACGCCGAGTTCCGCGGCCCCTTCCTGTCCATCTTTTCGTGGACGGTCGTGTTCTCGGCGGTGACCGTCATCTTCGCCACGGCCATCGGCATGCTGTTCGCCGTGATGCTGAACTGGGAGGGCATGAAGTACCGCACGACGTACCGCACGCTGCTCTTCCTGCCGTATGCGGTGCCGGGCTTCATCTCCATCCTCGTCTTCAAGGGCCTGTTCAACCAGAACTTCGGCGAGATCAACGCCATCCTGAACGCGCTGTTCGGCGTCAAGCCGGCCTGGTTTGCGGACCCGCTGCTGGCCAAGACCATGCTCGTCATCGTCAACGTCTGGCTGGGCTACCCCTACGTGATGATCCTGTGCTCAGGCCTGCTGAAGTCCATCCCGGCCGACCTCTACGAAGCCTCGGCCCTGGGCGGTGCCAGCCCCGCCACCAACTTCTTCAGGATCACCGCGCCGCTCATCATCAAGCCGCTGGCGCCGCTGCTGGTGAGCGCCTTCGCGTTCAACTTCAACAACTTCGTGCTGATCGCGCTGCTGACCGACGGCCGGCCGGACTTCCTGTCCACCAAGCTGCCGGCGGGCCAGACCGACATCCTCGTCAGCTACACCTACCGCATCGCGTTCAAGGACTCGGGCTCGGACTTCGGGCTGGCGGCGGCGATCTCGACGTTGATCTTCTTCCTGGTGGCGGCGTTGTCGCTGATCAATCTGCGGTTGTCGGCGAGGGCGCAGCGATGAGTTCGATGGATTGGCAAGCACGGCAAGCGAGGAACTACGTTGCTACGGCCAGTGGCCTTCGCGCTCGCCAGGCACAAGCAGTCCACTGGACTCCTTGTGTCCGGGCTTGCTCCCCCGTCCGCTGCGCGACCTCCTCCTTTACCTCCGTTCCTCGCTCGCCGCACTCGCCAATCGACACCGGCTGTTTTCATCGAACAAAACAGCCGGTGCCGGATCAGGCCGGGTGGGCGGGCTGCGCAGGTAAAGGAATGAATTTGCCGCCCGTTCAGGGACGGCAAAGAAGGGACACGGAGCAGACCGCCCACCCGGTCTGATCCATCCCACAAACATCCAGGAGCTCAAAAACAAATGGCCATCGTCCTCGGCAAACAAGCCCGCTGGCGCACCTTCGCCGCTCACGCGGTGATGTGGGTCTTCATCGCCATCACCCTGTTCCCACTGCTGGCCGTCGTGTCCATCTCGCTGCGCCCCGGCAACTTCGCCACTGGCAGCCTGATCCCGACCGAGATCAGCCTGGAGCACTGGCAGCTGGCGCTCGGCATTCCCTACCAGGCGGCCGACGGCAGCCTGGTACAGCCGCCCTTCCCCGTGCTCACCTGGCTGTGGAACTCCATCAAGATCGCCACCGCCTCGGCCTTCCTCATCGTCGCCATTTCCACCAGCGCGGCCTACGCCTTCGCGCGCATGAAGTTCCGCTTCGACCGGCCCGTGCTCAACGGCATGCTGCTGTTGCAGATGTTCCCACCGGTACTGGCGCTGGTGGCGATCTTTGCCATCTTCGAGACCATCGGCAACTACGTGCCGGCGCTGGGCGTCGAGACGCATGCCGGCTTGGTGCTCGCCTACCTCGGCGGCATCGCCACGCATGTGTGGACGATCAAGGGCTACTTCGAGACCATCCCCGTCGAGATCGAGGAGAACGCCAAGGTCGACGGCGCCACGCACTGGCAGGCCTTTTCGCGCGTGCTGCTGCCCATGGCCATTCCCATCCTGATGGTGGTGTTCGTGCTGGCCTTCATCGGCACGATCATCGAGTACCCGGTCGCCTCCATCCTGCTGCGTGAGGAAGGCAACCTCACGCTTGCGGTGGGCTCCAAGTACTTCCTTCATGACCAGCGCTTCCTGTGGGGCGACTTCGCGGCAGCGGCCGTGCTGTCGGGCTTGCCGATCACGCTGGTCTTCCTGCTCGCGCAGCGCTGGATCGTCTCTGGCCTCACCGCTGGCGGCGTCAAGGGCTAATCAAATGTTGAAGACCATCGCGCTGTGCACAGCGCTGTTTTCGTTCGTCCCCGGAACGCAAGCGGCCTGCACCAAGCCGCCGCTCGGCGACGCCACCCTCTACCTTCGCGGCGGCATCAACAACTGGGCGGCGCAGGACGAGCAGGCCTTCGAGTACCGCTGCGATGCCTACTACCTGAACCTCAGCGCCAAGGGCACGCAGGAGTTCAAGCTCGCCGATGAGGACTGGACGGCCAGCCTGACCATTGGCGGCGACGCCAAGGGCCAGCCTGCCCGGGGTGGCCCCGGCAACATCAAGCGCGACTTCAGCGGCGAGCACACGCTGCGCCTGAGCTTCGCCGCCGACGGTGCGCCGCGCCTGGATGTCGGCCCCAGGACCTTCAAGCCGACGCCGCCGGAGCCCATCACCGACAAGGCCGCGCTCACGACCCGCTTCGACTCCCGCAACGCCGGGTCCAAGGCACCTTTCGGCGCCCAGCCGGCCGGCAGCGAAATCCGTTTCAACATCGGCAACGACGTGCCCGGCCTGAAGCGCGCCACCCTCGTCATCGAGCGCCGTCAGATGACAGGCAACCAGGAGCAGTTGGCCTACGAACCCGTGGCTCGCATCGCCATGACGCCGCATGCCCGCGGACTGGGCGCGGGCTTCTCGGCCAGCCACCGCTTCGACGCGACCGGCATCTACGGCTACTGGTTCGAGATCGAGACGGCACAGGGCAAGTACGCGCTTCAGAACAACAAGAACACGATCTATTGGACTCGCGAGAAGGGCTCCATGGGCCCGGCCTCGGTGGAGCGCCTGCCCGCCAACCTGAACCGCATTCGCCGCTACCGCCAGACCGTTTACGCGCCTGACTTCAAGGTGCCGGACTGGGCTCGGGACATCGTCTACTACTACGTCTTCCCCGAGCGCTTCCGCAACGGCGACAAGACCAACGACCCGCGCCCCGGCGGCGGCCGGCCGCAGGACCGCTACCAGGACCGCGACGTCGAGCGTCACGCCACCTGGAACGAGAAGCCCTTCAAGCCAGGCACCGGCGACAGATCCGACAAGCTGTTCAACAACGACTTCTTCGGCGGTGACCTCGCCGGCATCATCGAGAAGCTCGACTACATCAAGAGCCTGGGCGCCAACGCCCTCTACCTGACACCGGTGTTCCGCGCGCCCAGCAACCACAAGTACGACGCGGCCGACTACAAGCAGATCGACCCGGCCTTCGGCACGAATGAAGACTTCGTACGCCTCTGCGCCGAGGCGGCCAAGCGTGGCATCCGCGTCATCCCCGACACCTCGCTGAACCACGTCGGCAGCGACTCGCCCTACTTCAACCGCTTCAACAACTTCCCCAAGGGCGGCGCTTTCGACGGCGGCAAGATCAACCCCGCCTCGCCCTATGCGAGCTGGTTCAAGTTCAAGCCCGAAGAGAACGACCCGGACAAGCAGTTCCAGGGCTGGGTGGGTGTGAAGGACCTGCCGGAGCTGAACAAGGACGATCCTTCATGGCGCGCCTATGCCTACCGCGACAAGGACTCGGTGACGAACTACTGGCTGGACCGCGGCGCGGCCGGCTGGCGCATGGACGTGGCGCCCTGGGTGCCCGACGACTTCTGGCGCGAATGGCGCCAGGCGGTGAAGGCCAAAAAGCCCGACGCGCTGACCGTGGCCGAGACGTGGTTCGATGCGAGCAAGTACCTGCTGGGGGACATGTTCGACTCGACGATGAACTACATCTTCCGCAACGCCGTGCTGGACTACGCCGCCGGCAAGCCTGCGAGAGAGACCTATGCCAACCTGGAACTGCTGCGCGAGGCCTACCCGCAGCAGGCGCTGTATGCGCTGATGAACCTGCTCTCCACGCATGACCAGGCCCGCGCGCTGCACCACTTCGGCTATCAGGATGACGGCAATGCCGCCGCCCTGAAGCTCGCCAAGCAGCGCCTGCGCCTGGCCGTGTTCTTCCAAATGACCTACCCCGGCTCGCCGACGATCTACTACGGCGACGAAGTGGGCCTGGGCGGTGGCGACGACCCCTTCAACCGCGCGCCCTACCCCTGGGCCGACGAAGGCGGCCAGCCCGACGAGGCGCTGCTGGCCGATTTCAAGCGGCTCACCCAACTGCGCCACGACCTGCCCGTGCTGCGCCATGGCTCTTTGAGCGCGCCACTGTTCGTCGATGACCATGTCGTCGTGCTGGCTCGCGAGGACGGCAAGGCCTGGGCCCTCACCGCCACGAACAACAGCACCGAGGCCATGACGGTCAGCGTCGTCGTGCCGATGGAAGCCGGCACGCTGCGCGATGCGCTCGGCGGCACTGAGGTCACCGTGAAGAACCATCGCGTCCAGCTGACCGTACCGCCGCTGTTCGGCCGCGTCCTCGTCAATCAATGATCCTGAACAACCTCGGCCACACCGGCCTCAAGGTGTCCGCGCTGGGCTTCGGCGCGATGCACATCAATGACGAGCGCACGAGCGAAGCGGAGGCCGGCGCCCTGCTCAACCATGTGCTCGATGAAGGCATCTCCCTCATCGACACCGCACGAGGCTACGGCCTCAGCGAGGCCCGCATCGGCCGCCACATCGCCCACCGCCGCGCGGAATTCGTGCTGTCTACCAAGGTCGGCTACGGCGTCGAGGGCGTGCCAGACTGGACCTATGACTGCATCGTCGCCGGCGTGGAGCGCGCACTCAGGCTGATGAAGACGGACTGGCTGGACATCGTCCACCTGCACTCCTGTCCGCTGCCTGTCCTTGAGCAGGGCGACGTCATCCGCGCGCTGGCCGACTGCCGCGAGCAAGGCAAGCTGCGCGTGCCGGCCTACTCGGGCGACAACGCCGAGATTGACTTCGCCATTGCCAGCGGCGCCTTCGGCAGCGTGCAGACCTCCATCAGCGTCTGCGACCAAGCCCACCTCGCGCAGCGCGCCGCGCTGGCCGACCACGCGGGCATCGGCGTCATCGCCAAGCGCCCGCTGGCGGGGGCCATCTGGCGCCATGCCGAGCGGCCCGGCGACTTTGCAGAAGGCCAGTACTGGGACCGCTTCCAGGCGATGGATCTGCCGACGCAGGAAGACTGGGCCGACATCGCCCTGCGCTTCGCCGCCTTCCACACCGGCGCCGCCAGCGCCATCGTCGGCACGGCGAAGCCAGCCAACCTGCGCCGCAACCTCGATGCGATCACACGCGGCCCGCTCCCGCCCAGCCTGGTCCGCACGCTGCGGGACGCCTTTGCTCCCCACAGCAACGAATGGCCGGGCCTGATCTGACGCTGCGCGCCCCGCGAAAGCAAGCCGGCAAGGCGCGCTGCCAGCAGCCCTGACCGAAGCCCTCGGGATTGCAGTTGCCCCGAGCGCCTGCCGTCCGGCTGAAGCATGATGTCGGCCCATGCCGTCGCCCACGCCCCTGCGCCGCCGCTCGCTGCTCGCTCTGCCGATCCTGCTCGCTGGCCAGCCGCTGCACGCACGATCAGCCGGAGCCGTGCGCCTGCCGCGCCACGTCAGCATGCCCGACCCGCAGCTGCTCTATGTGCGCCGCCTCGTCGAGCTGGCGTTGAGCCGCGCCGGCAGCAAGCTGGAGGTGCGCACCGTCGACCTCGACATGGCTCAGGGCCGCACCCTCATCGAACTGGCCGCCGGCCGCAGCCCCATCGATCTGATGTGGACCATGACCGACCGCTCGCGCGAGTCATCTGGCTTGCTGCCGGTGCGCATTCCCATCGACCGCGGCCTGCTCGGCTGGCGGCTGCTGCTGGTGCGCCGCAGCGAGCTGGCGCAATGGGCGCAGGTGCGCAGCCTCAAGGCCCTGGGCGAGCGCCTGGCTGGCCAGGGGCATGACTGGCCCGATACCACCATCCTCCGAGCCAACGGCCTCCAGGTCGGCACCAGCAGCGTCTACGAGTCCCTGTTCCGCATGCTGGCCGCTGGCCGCATTGACTACTTCCCGCGCTCCATCCTGGAGATCGACGCCGAGCTGGCCGGCGGCCGCTACCCTGAACTGGCCATCGCGCCAGACCTGATGCTGCACTACCCGGCGGCGGGCTATCTCTTCGTGAGCCCGAGCCGGCCGGAACTGGCCGCCGAACTGAAGGTGGGGCTGGAGGCGGCGGTGGCTGACGGCAGCTTCCAACGCTTGCATCGCGAACAGTACGGCGCCGTGATCAAGGCTCACCCGGTCTCGGCCGGGCGCGTGCTGAAGCTGAGCAACCCGCTGCTGCCTGCCGAGACGCCCACATGGCGCCGCGAGCTTTGGCTGCGGCCGGGCGAGGCAGCCTAGTCAACCCATGCGCATCACCCGCTCCGCCTCTTCCAGCCTTGCATCCTCGATCTCGCGCAGCACGCTGGACAGGTCCACTTCGCCCGGCTTGCGCTCGTAGCGGCCGGTCAGCGGCATGCCGGGGGCCAGTTGGCCGGCGGCGTAGATCGCCCAGATCTCGGGGCCGTACTGCGTGGCCAGCAGGCCCGGGGCGTACTGGCCGAAGAAGTTGCGCAGGTTGTTGACGTCGCGGATGAGCATGCGCGGCGCGTGGTTGTTGCCGGCAGCATCCACGGCCTGGGGCAGGTCGATGATGACCGGCCCGTCGGCGGCCAGCAGCACGTTGAACTCCGACAGGTCGCCGTGGATGACGCCCGCGCAGAGCATGCGCACCACCTCGTCGATCAGCGTGGCATGGTGCCGGCGCGCATCGGCCTCGCTGAAGCTCAGGTCGTTCAGGCGCGGCGCCGCGTCGCCGTGTTCGTCGGCCACCAGTTCCATCAGCAGCACGCCGTCGTGGAAATTGCCCGGCTGGGGCACACGCACGCCGGCCGCAGCCAGGCGGTACAGGGCATCGACCTCGGCGCTCTGCCAGGCGGCCTCCTGCTGCTGGCGGCCGTAGGTGGTGCGCTTGGCCATCGCGCGCCCCTGGCGGCTGTTGCGCACCTTGCGGTTCTCGGTGTAGTCCACCGCCTGGCGGAAGCCCCGCTTGTTGGCCTCCTTGTAGACCTTGGCCGCACAGGTGTCGTCGCCGCAGCGCACCACGTAGACGTCGGCTTCCTTGCCGCTCTTCAGCTGCCGCACGACGCTGTCGATCAGCCCTTCTTCAATCAATGCCTGCAGGCGCGGGGGTGCTTTCATGGCCCCATTGTCGACGGCCTCAGGCGCGGAGCAGCCGGGCGGACAGCGGCGGCAAGCCGCTCGGACCTCCGACAAGGCGCTGGTCATGGCGATAGTCCTCGTTGGCCTCCACCCGCCAGTCGCGCTTGAAATGGCTGGCCAAGGCCCGGGCGATCGCGTCGAAGCGCCAGGCCTCCTCGGCGTTGCTGTCCAGGTGGTGCACGCCGGGCAGCGGGCGTTCGATGAGGCCAAGCAGCGCCGCCGCCGTGTCCGTCATGAAGGAGCAGGCCGGCGTCCAGGCGCTGCTCGCCTTCACGCGACCATCGCGCTGCGCCCACTCGTCCAGCGTCAGCAGCATGTTGTTGCCGGGTCGGCTCTCGTCGATCTGCCAGCCGATGCGGGCGATGACGGGCCGGGAGTTGGCCAGCAGCACGGCGTCCTCGCATTCGGCCTTGTAGCGGCCGTAGTCGTTGCTGGAATTGCGCGCGTCGGCCACGTCGTGCGGGCCGTCGGGTACCGGGTCGAACACCATGACCGTGCTCGTGAACAGGAAGTTCGGGCAGCGCGACGCCAGCCAGCCGGCGAAGCGCGCCGAGCTCATGCCGAGGTGGGCGATGGCGTCCACCGATTGCGCCGAGAGCCAGGCGGCCGACAAGGCTTCGTTCTCGATGTCCACCGCCTTGCGGTCCCAGCCGATGACTTCGTGCCCGGCCGCACGCGCGGCCTCGGCCAGACGGGGCGCCAGCGTGCCGTTCAGGCCGGTGATGAGGATCTTCATGACAGCGTCCAGCCCCAGGGCTTGAGCGTGTGGCCCTGCCAGGCCTGCTCGGTCTTCGACAGATTGACAGCGACACGAACGATGTCGCTGCCCAGCTTGCGCTCGAAGGCAACCACATCGCCTTGCGAGGCCAGCAGCGTCACGGGCGCGCCGTACTGCCCAGCCGCCAGCGCCGGATGCTTGTGCTTCAGTGCGATGAGCTGCTGGTAGAAGCCGGTCAGCTCATAGCTCTTCCACGCGATAGGGTCCTTCTCGAAGAACTCCAGCTTCTTGGTCAGCCGCGACTCCTGGCCGTTGTAGATCAGCGGCATGCCGGGCAGCGTGAAGCTCAGCACGGCCAGCGCCTGGTAGGCGTCGCCATACAGATCGGCGTCCGTGCCGTGCCAGGAGTTGAAGTCGTGGTTGCTGGTGAAGCGCATGCGGTAGGCATGGGCCGGGTAACCGGCCGGCTGCTTCGCCAACCAGGCCTTGAGCAAGGGCGCACCCGCCTCGCCCTTGCCGATCTTCTTGAACACCTGGTCGGCCAGATCCCAGGAGTAGGTCATGTCGAAGGCGCCACTGGTGTGCAGATCCACGGCGTCGGACTCGGCCAGCATGAACATGGGCTTGAGCGCGTCCAGTTCCTTGCGGGTGCGCACCCAGAAATCGGTCGGCACCAGACTGGCCACGTCACATCGGAAGCCGTCGAGGTCGACCTCGCGCACCCAGAACTTCATCGCCTCGACCATCGCATCGCGCAGGCCTGGGCTCTTGTAGTTGAGCGCGATGACATCGTCCCAGTGCTCCTCGCCGGGCTGGCCTTCGTTGAAGGTGACGGGGTAGACCTCGCCCTTGGCGTTGAGCTTGAACCAGTCCTTGTGCGCCGTGGCCCAGACATGGTCCCAGGCGGTGTGGTTGGCCACCCAGTCGAGGATGACCTTCAAGCCGAGCTTGTGCGCTGCGGCGACAAAAGCCTTGGCATCGGCCAGCGTGCCGAACTCGGGGTTCACGGCCGTGTAGTCGCTGATGGAGTAATAGCTGCCCAGCGTGCCCTTGCGGTTGAGTTTGCCGATGGGTTGCACGGGCATCAGCCAGAGGATGTCGACACCCAGTGCCTTGAGGCGCGGCAGGTCGGCCTGCACGGCCTGGAAGGTGCCGGCCTGCGAGTACTGGCGTACGTTGACCTGGTAGATGACGGCCTGGCGGGTCCAGGCCAGGTGGGGCATGTCGAGGGGAGCACTAATGGCGGGCAAGGCGAGGGAAGAAGCGGCAGTCAGCATCGTGCGGCGGGTGGGCATGGGAGTCCTCATCGGGGCGCCGCGCAATGGCGGGCGATGTAGTCAGCGTGGTCGGGCATCAGCGCCACGCTGCCCTGCACCGCGCGGTGCACGGCCTCCAGGTAGGCGCGCACGCGGTCGTCGGGCTGCAGCGCGGCGAAGGGGTGGAAGCCGTCGGGCAGCAGGTTCTGCCCGGCCATGACCTGCAGCCAGGCGGCCTCGGCGAAGAGCTCGCTGTTGAAGCGGGTCACGCGGCCGTGGGCCTTGTAGAGATCGATCTTCTGCCGCAGCGACTCAGGCACGGCCATGTGGGCGCAGTCGCGCCAGAAGGTGGAGTCGTCGCGCTGGTTGACGTGGTAATGCAGCACGATGAAGTCGCGGATGCGCTCCCAGTGGAAGCGGCTCTGCGCATTGAACTCGTCCACGTCGGCCGCGCTGAAACCGCGGTCGGGAAAGAAGTCGATCAGCAACTGAATGGTCTGCTGCACGAGGTGGATGCTGGTGGACTCCAGCGGTTCCAAAAAGCCGCCCGCCAGGCCGATGGCGACGACGTTGCGGTGCCAGGCCTTGCGGCGCATGCCGGCCCTGAAGCGCAGCGGGCGCGGGTCGGACAGCGGCTTGCCGTCGAGGTTGGCCAGCAGCGTGGCGGCGGCATCGTCGTCGCTGACATGAGCACTGCTGTAGACGTGGCCATTGCCGGTGCGGTGCTGCAGCGGGATGCGCCATTGCCAGCCGGCGCGGTGGGCGGTGGCGCGGGTGTAGGGCGTCAGCGGCGCCACCGATTCACAGGGCACGGCCAGCGCGCGGTCGCAGGGCAGCCAGTGGCTCCAATCATCGAAGCCGGTCTTCAGCGTCTCCTCGATGAGCAGCGCGCGAAAGCCTGAGCAGTCGATGAACAACTCGCCTTCGATGCGCTCGCCGCTCTGCAGCACGACGGCGCTGACATCGCCCGACTCGCCACGCGTCGCATGCGTGATGCGCCCCTCGGTCCGCTGCACACCGCGCGCCTCGGCAAGCTTGCGCAGGTAGCGCGCGTAGCGGCCGGCGTCGAAGTGGTAGGCGTAGGCAACGTCGGCCAGCGGCGAATTGGCCGGCTCGGGCCGCGCCGGCATGAAGCGGTTGGCGCGCGCTGCGACCTGGTTGATGGCGTAGTCGCCCAGCGGCCGTGCGCGGCCGGCCAGACGCATGCGATGCCAATACTGCTCGAAGCCGACGGTCCACAAGTCCTGCCCGATGCGGCCGAAGCCGTGCATATAGCGGTCGCCCACGCGGCCCCAGTTGACGAACTCGATGGCCAGCTTGAACGTGCCGCCCGTCTCGCGCAGGAACTCGTTTTCGTCGATGCCGACGATGCGGTTGAAGCGCTGAATCAGCGGGATGGTGGCCTCGCCCACACCGACGGTGCCGATCTCGTCGGACTCCACCAGGCGGATGCGGTAGCGGTCGCCCACCACCGCTGCCAGGCCCAGCGCCGTCATCCAGCCCGCGGTGCCGCCGCCGACGATGACGATGTCGCGGATCAGCGCGCCCTGCATGCTCACATGCGCCTGGCCGCGCAGTGCTCGGCGATGTAGGCCGCGTGGTCGGGCATGACCTCCACGCACTTGGCGATGACCTGCCGCACGCCTTCCAGATAGTCGTGCGTGTCCTGCTCGCCTTGCAGGTCGGCCAGCGGGTGGTAGCGCTGCGGCGTCAGGTTCTGGCCCTCCATGACCTGGATCCAGCCGACCTCGGCAAACAGCTCGTTGTCACGCCGCACGACACGGCCGTGGCTGCGGTAGAGGTCCAGCTTTTCCTGCAACGAGTCCGGCACCGACATATGAGCGCAGTCCTGCCAGAAGGCTGAGTCGTCGCGCTGGTTCAGGTGGTAATGCAGGATGACGAAGTCGCGGATGCGCTCGTAGTGGAAGCGGCTGTGGCGGTTGAACTCGGCAATGTCGTTGGCGCTGAAGCCGCGGTCCGGGAAGAAGTCGATCAGCTGCTGGATGGCCGTCTGGATCAGGTGGATGGACGTGGACTCCAGCGGCTCCAGGAAGCCGCTGGACAGACCGATGGCGACGACGTTCTCCTTCCAGGCCAGCTTGCGCATGCCGGTCTGGAAGCGGATGGGGCGCGGGTCAGCCAGCGGCTTGCCGTCCAGGTTGGCCAACAGCGTGGCGGCGGCCTCGTCGTCGCTGATGTGCGCACTGCTGTAGACATGGCCGTTGCCGATGCGGTGCTGCAGCGGGATGCGCCATTGCCAGCCGGCACGGTGGGCCGTGGAGCGGGTGTAGGGCGTCAGCGGCGAGACCGACTCGCAAGGCACGGCCATCGCGCGGTCGCAGGGCAGCCAGTGCGTCCAGTCCTCGAAGCCGGTCTGCAATGTCTGCTCGATCAGCAGGGCGCGAAAGCCCGAGCAGTCGATGAACAGGTCGCCCGCGATGCGCTCGCCGCTTTCCAGCACGACGGCGTCCACATGCCCGGCGTTTTTCTCAGGATTAGCGCCCTCGCCTCGCCGCGTGGCGTGGGTGATCTTGCCCTCGATGCGCAGCACGCCGCGTTGCTCGCTCAACTTGCGCAGGTAGCGCGCGTAGAGGCTGGCGTCGAAGTGATAGGCGTAGGCAATCTCGCCCAGCGGCGAGTTGCCGAGGTCGGTGCGCGGCGGCATGAACTTGTTGGCCAACGCCGCCATGCGCGAGATGCTGTACTGCTCCAGCGGCTGCGCGCGACCCAGCTTGCGCATGCGGTGCCAGTACTGCTCGAACTGCACGGTCCACAGGTCCTGTCCCAGCCGGCCGAAGCCGTGCATGTAGCGGTCACCCAGCTTGCCCCAGTTCACGAACTCGATGCCCAGCTTGAAGCTGCCGTGGGTCTCGCGCACGAACTCGTTCTCGTCGATGCCGACGACACGGTTGAAGCGCTGGATCATCGGGATGGTCGCCTCGCCCACGCCGACCGTGCCGATTTCGTCGGACTCGACGACCAGGATGCGGTAGCGGCCGCGCAGCACGGTGGACAGTGCGGCGGCGGCCATCCAGCCGGCGGTGCCGCCGCCGACGATGACGATGTCCTGGATCAAGGGAGTGTTCATGGATGTCTTGTGACTGCGGTCTGGCGCCGGCAGGGGAAGAAGCCGTTCAATGTGAGGCGCCCGGTGGTGGCATCGTCGCCGAGAAGATCGGGCCGGTCGATGGCCGCCGAGTGGTAGCCCCCGCCGTCGTAGATGACCATGCGGTTCCACGCCGCGGGCACGGTTGCCACGCAGTCGAAGTAGGCCGAATCTTCAGCCTGATAGCCCGGCGCGATGCCATGCCTGGCGGAGAAGTCTGCGGGCGGCAGCGCCTGGGCGTCGCGGAAAAGCACGGCCAGCTCCTGCGCCGGCCGTCGGGGCACGAAGAAGTTCGTGCCGCCCAACTCCGGGTTGCGGAACAGATAGAGCACAGAGGCGGCGAACATCGCTTCCGGCTCGTTCTCGTCGATGCGGTCGCGATGGCACAACCACTGCAACGGCTGCAATTGCTGAACGGGCGTGCTGGTCAACGCCAGCCGCACATAGGCAGCCTGGCAGCGCCTCAGCGCAAGCGGCCCGCGCGCGTGTTGCCAGAACAGGTCGCGCAGGCGCGTGTCGAACTCGTCCGGCAGACCCATCACCAGGCCCGGATAGAGGTTGCCCTCGGGCGCCTCGAAGCGGTGGACGGCCGCCCACTGCACGACCGCTTCGGGCTGCAGCAGCACGTCATCCAGCACAACGACGCGCAGCCCCTCTGCCGGCTCCAGCACCTGTACGCGCGGCTGCGGGTTGAACAATCGGTTCATGACGAAATTCGACCCCCAGGTGCAGAAAGCCCCTGCCGGATCGCTCCGGCAAGGGCTGTCACGCTAGCACCTGATCGCCGGATCAGAACTTGTAGTTCACACCCATCAGGTAGGTCTTGCCGTACTTGGTGTACTGCTTGGTCTGCGTGATGTCGTTGTTGTAGTACTCGACGTAGGGCTCATTGCTCAGGTTGTTGACCTGGAACAGCAGCGACAGACCCTTGGCCGCGCCGCTCTGGAACTCGTAGCCCAGCTGCAGGTCGGTGACCTTTTCCTTCTTGACGTACTCGAAGGCACGGTCAGCGCCGAAGCCCGTCACCTCGCCGACAAAGCCGTCACGGATGCGCGTGCTGATGCGTGCCGAGAAGCCGGCCTTCTCGTAGTAGGCGGTCAGGTTATAGGTGTTGGGCGACAGGCCGGGCAGAGGACGGCTGTCATCAGGGCCGAAGGGCGAGATCTTGCTTGCCACGTAGGCATAGCTCAGCTGAAGGCCAAAGCCGTCGAGGACGTTGCTCACCATTTGCAGCGGCAGCGACACGGCCAGCTCGGCACCGGACAGTGAGCCACCCGTGCCGTTGGCCTGGGTCTCGAACAGGCCGTTCGGGGAGGTCGGCGTGATGGTGCCGGTCGCGGTCGGGTTGCCGAAGCGCTCAACGAAATTGATGTTGATCTTCTGCTTGTAGATATAGGTCTTCAGCTCCTTGTAATAGGCCGCGACCGACACATAGCCCTTGTTGCCGAAGTAGAACTCGTAGGACAGGTCGACCGCATCCGCCTTCCACGGCTTGAGCGCCGGGTTGCCGCCATCACCCTTCCATTCGCCGAGCGCACCCTGATCATTGACCTTGGTGATGTCAACGCTGTAGGTATTGGTTGACCGCATGTCATCCATGCGCGGGCGGGTGATCTGGCGCGCCAGAGCAAAACGCAGGTTCTGGTTGCTGGCGACCTGCCAGGTCAGGTTCAGGCTGGGCAGCCAGTCCGTGTACTTGGTGCCGTAGGTGGTCGGGCTGGTGGTGGCGCCCTGGATGTTGAAGGCGTTGGACTTCTGGTCCGCATGAACCGCCTGCACCCCCAGGTTGCCGCGCAGTGGCATGCCCAGCAGTTCGGAGTCGATGTCGGCCCGGGCGAAGAGGGTCGTGATGTCTTCCTTGACCGTCCAGTCCTTGTTGATGATGTCCTTGTTGCCCAGGTTGGCACGCAGGTTGTAGAACTGCGCTGCGGCGGCGCGGGCGTCATAGGAAATGAAATTGCCCAGACCGGCGTAGGCCATGCTGTTCGGGTCCGACAGCAGATTGGCCGGAATGGTGGTCGGCGAGGTCTTGATGTCCATGAACCACTCGGGCACGTCGCGCGACTTCTGGCGCTGCGTGAAGTTCAGGCCGCCCTCGACGCCACTGAAAAACGCGAAGTCATGGCTGTACTTGGCGCTGACGCGCGCAGACTTGATCTCGTCCGTCACCTCGGGCTTCTTCAGATAGCCCGCCTGGCCCCAGCCACCGGCATCCACCAGCTTGATCAGCGCCGGATCGGCGTAATTGAGGCCAGCCGTGATGCTCGGCAGACCGCCGCCCACCGGCAGCACGACCTTGAAGGTGTCGGTCGCCCCCGAGCCACCAGGGCCCGTGCCGGCGTACATCTCCATGATGGATTCGTTGCGCTTGGCCTTGGACCAGCTCAGGTCGCCCACCAGCGTGAGCGCCGGGCTCAGCACCAGCTTGCTGTTCCAGCCGACGGCATCGATGGTGTCCTTGCGGTCGTTGACGTCATGGCGGAGCACGGGCTTGACGCCAACGTAGTCGCCCTTGGTCAGCACGCCGCCGGTGATGGTGTTGCCGTTGGTGACGCCACCTTCGACGACCGGGTTGTTCAGCCCCTGCGCACCCCAGGCCAAGCCAGCCTCGAAGCCGCGCTGCAGCGCGTTGCGCTCATAGGTCGAGTGGTAGACGTCGACGAGGGTCTCGAAGTCCTTGGACGGCTTCCACTGCAGCACGCCCATCAGGCCATTGCGCTTCTGCGAGGCCGACTCGTTGCGCAGCTGCACGCCGCCCGGCACGCGCACGTCCACGTAGTTGGTGCCGCCGAACGTGCCGGTGAAGTTGGGGTAGCCCCAATTACGGAAGTAGTTGTTCTGGTTGGGCGAATCGAGGCGCGCATAGCCCAGCGCGATGCCGACGGTGCGGTCGGCGAACTGATCGATGTAGGAGAAGCTGAAGCGGCTGCCCTTGTCGCTCGCTGCACCCGGGTTCAGGCGGCCCAGCGAGTTCTTTTCGCCGCGCAGGTTCACGGCCATCGTGCGGCCGGAGAAGTTCAACGGGCGCACGGTCTGCAGGTCGATGGTGCCCGACAAGCCCTGGCCGACGAGGGCGCCGTCCGGGGTCTTGTAGATGGTCACGCCGCTGAGCAGCTCGGAGGGGTACTGGTCGAACTCGGCGGAGCGGTTGTCGCCGGTGCTGACCTGCTCGCGGCCGTTCAGCAGCGTGGTGGCGAACTGGCCAGCGAGACCGCGGATCTGCACTTCCTGGGCGCGGCCGTTGACGCGCTGCGCGGTCAGGCCCGGCAGGCGGGCGATCGACTCGGCGATGGACGAGTCGGGCAGCTTGCCGATGTCTTCGGCCGAGATCGCCTCGACGATGGAGTCACTGTTGCGCTTGACCGAGATGGCGGCCTCAATGCCCTTGCGGATGCCGGTGACGGTCACCGTTTCCAGTTGCTGGGGCGAAGCAGCTTCCTGCGCCGTTGCGCCGGCGGCGGCGATCAGCAGCGCGCAGCCGATGGCCACCGGGCTGATGCGGAAGGACACGGCGGCAACCGAACCGTGCTTGTTTTTGCTCTGGGTCATGAATGTCTCCTCTGGATCATTGGAAAGCGGCTTGGCCCGCAGCGCGCCCGGGCGGTGGCGCACGACTTTTGGGCGAGAACCCTACGTCTCGGCCTGGTTTGTATCAAAACTAGATTTTTAACCGCACCTGCGTAAACCCTAGACGTTGCGAAGAAACGACCTGGTTTCTACGCAATACCACGGGTTAACCAGCATGGAATCACCGAATCGACATCAGACCGACTCCATATAAACCCACAGAAGCCGCTTCTTTGTAGCGCAACTACACGCTGATGTGTCGATGACCAACAACCCGAAAAGAGGCATCACCGCCCGGTTTTGCACCAGGCAGGCAGGGCTGCGCCGCCAGCGCAATGCAGCGCCAGCGGTCAGGCCCAATGAAGAGAGGTCGCCGAGCCGGGCTGCGGCGTGACGGCGGTGAAAGAGGATTGGCAGCCGGCGAGCGAAGCCCGCCGCGCCGCGCGTCAGGCGTCGGCCTGCTCGAGCGCCAGCGAGGCGCCGGAGAGGGCGGCCAGCGTGTCGGTGATGAGGGCGGTGGGGATGCCGTCGACGAAGGTGTGTAGGCGCCCCTTGGCCTCGAAGCGGGCGCGGAACTGCGACTTGAAGAAATAGTCGCCCAGGCGCGGCACGATGCCGCCGCCGATGAACACCCCGCCGCGCGAACCCAGGGTTAGCGCCACGTTGCCGGCAAAGCTGCCCAGCAGGCCGCAGAACAGCTCGAGCGTGCGTGCGCAGGCAGGAGATTCACCCGACAGGCCGCGGGCCACGATCTGGTCGGCCGGCAGCGCGGTGACGTCCTCGCCCTCCCCCAGGGCTGCGGCTACCGAGCGGCACAGCACCGGCAGGCCGATGCCCGACAGGAAACGCTCGGCCGACACATGCGGGAATTCGCGGCGGGCTGCGGCGAGCACCGCGCTTTCGAAATCGTCACCGGGCGCCAGCGTCGCATGGCCACCCTCCCCCGGCAGCGTCAGCCACAGGCCCGGCGCACGGATGACGCCACCCACGCCCAGGCCCGTGCCCGGGCCGATGACGGCCAGCACGGTGCCCACGGGCACATCGCCGGTGGCGGCGGGGGCCTCGCCCCAGGCGCGCAACTGATGCGGCCGCAGCCGCGGCAGCGACAGCGCCTGCGCCTCGAAGTCGTTCAGGCACAGGAAGGTCTTCAGGCCCAGTTCAGCCTGGGTGCCCGAGCGGGAGAAGTCCCAGGCGCCGTTGGTCAGCGCGATGCGGTCGCTCTGCACCGGCGTTGCCAGCGCAAAAGCGGCGCTTTGCGGGCGAGCCGAGCCGGGCGCCTGCCCATCGAGGTAGGCGCGCACGGCCGCCGCTGGGCCGGCGTGGGCCGCCACAGGCAGCACGCGGACGTCCTCCACAGTGGCGCCGGGGCCGGCCACCGTGCCAAAGCGGGCATTGGTGCCGCCGACGTCGGCGACCAACCAGGGGTACGGGGCGCTCATGGGCGCACTCCGACGGTCATAGCGAGGAAATTCAGGTTCACGGGGAAGGCTTTGGCAGACACGGGGCTGGAGGGTGCAATTTCGGCGCGGCGGACGGTAGCAAAACTACATCAATTTCACAATACAAGTTCACCCGGGAGGGGACCCTGATGAGTCAGAAACGCTTTCACCATTGCCCATCCCGGCCTTCTCCGCGGGGAAACTCAGCACGACTGAAGCTGTAGTGAAGCTACAGCAAAGGTGCTGCCAAGAGCGTTTGCCGGCCTGCTGAATAATCCGCCGGTTTCCCCTCCCCGGCCCGACCGCACCCATGCCCCGTTTCGACAGCCCACGCCTGCTTGCCGATATTGGCGGCACCTATGCCCGTTTCGCGCTGGAAACCGGCCCTGGCGAGTTCACGCAGGTCGCCTCGCTGCGCTGCGCCGACCACGCCGATTTCCATGCCGCCGTGCGCGCCTACCTGGCAGGCCTGAAATGGCAGGACGGCGCCTCGCAGCTGATTGCGCACGCCGCCATCGCCATCGCCAACCCGGTCGAGGGCGATCGGGTGCGCATGACGAACTACCACTGGCAGTTCTCCATCGAGGAGATGCGCCAGCGCCTGGGGCTGGACACCCTCGTTGTCGTCAACGACTTCACCGCGCTGGCCATGGCTCTGCCCCGGCTGGCGGAGGTGGACGTGCACCAGGTCGGCGGCGGCCAGGCGCGGCGGCCCAGCGTCATCGGCCTGCTGGGCGCGGGCACGGGCCTTGGCGTGTCGGGGTTGATCCCGGCCGGTGAAGGCTGGATCGCGCTGGGGACCGAGGGCGGCCACGTCAACTTCGGCCCGCGCGACGAGCGTGAGATGGACATCCTCAAGTTCGCCTGGAAGAGCCTGAACCAGGACCACGTCTCCTACGAGCGCTTGATCTCCGGCCCCGGCCTGGAGCTGATCTACCGCGCGCTGGCCGACCGCCATGGCGCCGCCGTCGAGCCGCTGCTGGCCCCGGCCATCACGCAGCGCGCGCTGGAGGACGGCGATGCGCTGTGCCTGGAGACGCTGGAAGTCTTCTGCGGCCTGCTCGGCACCTGCGCCGCCAACCTGGCCGTGACGCTGGGCTCGCTGGGCGGCATCTACATCGGCGGCGGCATCGTGCCGCGCCTGGGTGAGTATTTCGACCGCAGCCCGTTCCGCGAACGCTTCGAGGACAAGGGGCGCTTTCGCGACTACGTGTCGGCCATCCCGACCTTCGTCATCACCGCCGAGCACGCCACCTTCAAGGGCGCCTCGGCCATTCTTGAAAACCAGCTGCGCAACCTGCAGGCCTCGCCCGGCTCGGCCATCCTGGGCCAGATCCGCCGGGCGCGCAGCGAGCTGTCGCCCGCCGAGCTGCGCGTGGCCGACCTGGTGCTGGCGCAGCCGCGCTCGGTGCTGAACGACCCCATTGCCGAGATCGCCCGCGCCGCCGGCGTCAGCCAGCCTACCGTCATCCGCTTCTGCCGCTCGCTGGGCTGCGAGGGCCTGTCGGACTTCAAACTGCGGCTGGCCTCCGGGCTGACGGGCACGGTGCCGGTCACGCACACACAGGTCAACACCAACGACTCCATGCTGGAGCTGGGCGCCAAGGTGTTGGGCAACACGGCCAGCGCCATCCTCCAGGTGCGCAGCCACCTCAACCGCGACACCATCGACCGCGCCACCGAGATGCTGCTGGCGGCCCACCGCATCGAGTTCTTCGCGCTGGGCCACTACGGCGTTGTGGCGCAGGACGCGCAGTTCAAGTTCCTGCGCTTCGGCATGCCCTGTGGCGCCTACACCGACCCGCGCCTGCAACTGCTAGCGGCCGACGTGCTGCGCGAGGGCGACGTGGCCGTCGTCATCAGCAGCGGTGGCCGCCTGCCGGAGCTGCTGGCCGTCGTCGAGAAGGCGCAGGAGCGCGGCGCCAAGGTGGTGGCCATCACGGCCAGCCAGAGCCCGCTGGCCAAGAAGGCCGACGTGACGCTGATCGTCGACCACATCGAGGACATCGCCACCCACCTGCCGATGGTGAGCCGCATCCTGCACCTGCTGGTCATCGACATCCTGGCAGTGGGCGTGGCCATGCGCCGCAACCCGGACAGCATCGCGGCGTTGTCAGGCGGCGAGGACGACGTCGCGGCCAAGCCCGCGCGCAGCACCGCACCGGGCATCAGCACGGCTTCGCCGCTGTCGCGGCTGACGTCGCACAGCCGCTGAACCGACGGTGGGCAAGCCCTGACCCCCGCGTGACTTTCGCCTTGCGCGCATCCGCGCACGACGATGCGCCGTCGCCCGGCCTGCCGCCGCACGACTGATACGCTAGCTCCCCATGCCGGGGCACAGACCCCGAGTCATTTGGGAGGGACATTGAAAGCATTCCTGAAACGCTGGCGCCTGCGCCTGATCGTCATTGCAGTGATCGCGGCTGGCATCGCCTGGTGGGCCACACGCAAGCCGCCGCCACCACCACCGCCGCCCACCGGCGTCGTCGCGCTCGCGGACATCACACAGGCCGTGCAGGCGGCTGGCGTGCTGCAGGCCAAGACCAAGGTCGACGTGGGCGCCCAGGTCAGCGGGCAGATTCAGACGCTGCACGTGCAGCTCGGCCAGCAGGTGAAGAAGGGCGAACTGCTCGTCAGCCTGGACCCGGAACTGGCACGCAGCGACGTCGCCCAGGCCGAGGCCGCGCTGGCCCAGGCGCGCGCGCAGCTGGACAGCAGCAAGGTTGACGCCGAGGCGTCGCGCCGCGAGGTCGCGCGCCAGCGCCGGCTGCTGAGCGGCCAGGCCACTGCGGCCATCGAGGCGGAGCGGGCCGAGACCGACCTTGCCAAGATCGAGGCCGCGCTGCGCGGCCAGGCCGCCACGGTCGCGCGCTTCGAGGCCGACCTCGACAACCGCAAGCTGCGCCAGTCCTATACCCGCATCACGGCGCCGATGGACGGCACGGTGGTCAATCTGCCAGTGCAGGCCGGCCAGACCGTCATCGCCATCCAGGTCACGCCGGTCATGCTGACGCTGGCCGACCTGGACACCATCACCGTGCGCGCCAAGGTGCCCGAGGCCGACATCCAGTCCATCAGGATCGGCCAGACGGCGCGCTTCTCGACGCTGTCCGGCGAGGGCAAGCGCTACGAGGGCAAGCTGCGCGTCATCCAGCCCGTGCCGGAGCGCGCCGGCAACGCGGTGTTCTACAACGTGCTGTTCGACGTGGACAACCGAGACCGCGCGCTGTTCAGCGACATGACGGTGCAGGTGGACATCGAGACGGGCTCGGTCACGCAGGTGCCCGCAATGCCCATCGTGGCTTTGGGCGAGCGCGGCAAGGATGGGCGCTTCACGGTGCAGGTGCTGGATGCGGCGAACAAGCAGGTGCCGAGGCAGGTGAAGGTCGGATTGCAGGATGGCGCTCGGGTTCAGGTGCTGGACGGCGTGAAGGCCGGCGAGAAGGTGCTGCTGGCGCCGCCGAGTGCGGCGGACTCCGCGGCTTCTGCGGCGAGCAACTGATGGGTAGCCTTGATCGTGGCTGCGGCTTGATGCCAAGGCCCAGCCGGGATTTCGTCCCGGCAGCCGACTCACTTTTTGCGCCGCCAAAAAGTAAGCAAAAAGCTCTCCCCTGCGAAACCGGCCCTGCGGGCTGCCCTGCGATGCTCGAAGCCCAGGGCTCGCGCAGAACTCACTTCGCTACGCTCCGTTCAGACAACCGCGCGAAGTCAGTTGTCGAAGCGCGCTTCGCGCGCGCCCTGGGCTTCTGCGCTTCTCGGCGGTTTAGAAGGGGAGGCCCCGAACAGCCAACAGCCGCAACAGCCAACAGCCAAGCCCGAACGCCGGCCGGTGGATGTATTTCTCTTACCCCCTTTAGCCCCGCCGAGCAGCGGAAGGACTTGAAGCCGCGCGCGAAGCGCGCTACGTCAACTGACTTCGCGCAGTTGTTTGAGCAGAGCGTAGCGGCGCGAGTTCTGCGCGAGGCTTCAAGGCGTGAGCAGCGCAGGGAACCCGAAGCGCAGCGTAGGGCGGGGCGGTCGGGGGGAGCTCTTTGGTTACTTTCTGGCGGTCCAGAAAGTGACTCGCCCGCCGGGGCGAAATCCCGGCTGGGCCTCACCCTTAACGCCAAAGCAACGGAGGCTTCCCAATGCCTCTGATCGAACTCAACAACGTCGCCCGCCACTACCAACTCGGCGAAATCGACGTCCCCGCCCTCGACGGCGTGAGCCTCGCCATCGAGGCTGGCGAGTTCGTCGCCATCATGGGCCAGTCGGGCTCCGGCAAGAGCACGCTGATGAACGTGCTCGGCTGCCTGGACAACCCCACCAGCGGCCGCTTCCTCATCGGCGGCACCGACGCCGGCACGCTCGGTCCCGACGAGCTGGCCGCGCTGCGCCGCGAGCGCTTCGGCTTCATCTTCCAGCGCTACCACCTCCTGCCCCACCTGGACGCCCGCGCCAACGCCGCGCTGCCGGCCGTCTACGCCGGCGTGGGCCTCAACGCCCGCGGCGAACGCGCCCGCGCGCTGCTGGAACGCCTGGGCCTGGGCGACCGCCTGCACCACCGCCCTAACGAGTTGTCCGGTGGCCAGCAGCAACGCGTGTCCATCGCGCGGGCGCTGATGAACGGCGGCCAGATCATCCTGGCCGACGAGCCCACCGGCGCACTGGACTCCAACTCCGGCGCGGAAATGTTGCGGCTGCTGAAGGAGCTCAACGAGCGCGGCCATACCATCATCCTGGTCACGCACGATGCTGCCGTGGCTGCGCATGCGCGCCGCGTCATCGAGCTGAAGGACGGCAAGGTCGTGGCCGACAACGGCACGCCCGCGGGCCATGTGCCGCCCGCCGAGCTGCCCAGCGACGCTCCGCCGGTGAAGCAGAGCGCCTGGCCGGGCCGCTGGCTCGTGCAATGGCGCGAGGCCGTCGCCACGGCGCTGCTGGCGCTGAAGAGCAACCGGCTGCGCACGGCGCTGTCCATGCTGGGCATCAGCATCGGCATCGCCTCGGTGGTCAGCATCGTTGCGTTGACGACGGCGGCTCGCGACTCCATCGAGAGCAACGTCGCCAGCATGATGTCCGGCCGCATCCCCGTCTGGGCCGGCAATCCCTCGTTGCCGCCCGGTGTGCAGGCCAAGCCGTTCCGGCCCAACGAGATCGATTCGCTGCGCGCACTGGACGGCGTGCGCGGCATCACGCTGAACCGGCAGATGCAGCTGACGGCCCACCACCGCTCGCGCGACGCGACCATGCAGGCCGTGGCCGCCGACGCCAATACGCTGAAAGGCCGCAAGCTCAAGCTCGTGCAGGGACGCTACTTCGGCGCCATGGATTTCGAGGCCCACAGCCAGGTGCTGGTGCTGGACGAGAAGGCGCGCGACGCGCTGTTCAAGAAAGGCGAGTCGCCGATTGGCCAGGTGGTGCTGCTGCAACTGGGCGGCGGCCCGCCTGTGAATCAGTGGGTGCCGCCCTCGGCCGCGCTGCCCTTCACCGTCATCGGCGTCGCCGCGGCCGACGGTGGCGCGATCAGCTTCAGTGGCGGGATGAGCCAGCTTTACCTGCCCAACACCACGTTCGGGCGCAAGCTGGAATCACGCGCCGAAGTGTGGAGCTTCGACGTGCAGCTGGACACCAGCGTCCCGCCGCAACAGGTGCGCGAACACGTCATCCACCGCCTGAAGGCCCTGCACGGCCGCGAGGACTTCAGCAGCTTCAACGCTGAAGAAGAGTTCCGCAAGTTCCAGAGCATCACCAGTGCGATGGCTGCCGTGTTTGCTGGCGTGGGCGCCATCTCTTTGCTGGTGGGCGGCGTGGGCGTGATGAACATCATGCTGGTGTCGGTGTCCGAGCGCACCCGCGAGATCGGCATCCGCATGGCGGTCGGCGCGCGCCAGGGCGACGTGAGGCTGCAGTTCCTCATCGAAGCCGTCGTGCTGTGCTGCCTCGGTGGCCTGGTGGGCGTGGGCTTGAGCTGGTTGGCCGCGCAGGGGCTGAACGCCGTGCAGAAGCAGGTCGTGGTGGTCGTCAGCTGGGCAGCGCTCGGCGTGGCCTTTGCGGTGTCCAGCCTGGTGGGCCTGATCTTCGGCACGCTGCCCGCGCGGCGCGCTGCGGCGCTGAGCCCTGTTGATGCGCTGGCTCGGGAATGAAGAACATGAAAACAAGACTGACCTCGATGGCCCTGGCCGCCGCCATGCTGCTGGCCGGCTGCGCCCACGGCCCCGTGGACAAGGCGCCGGAAGTGGCCCTGCCCACCGCCTGGAGCCAGGCCGGCGGCGACACCACACCCGACTGGGCCGGCCTGCTGGACCCCACACTGGCCGCACTGCAGGCCCGCGCGCTGGACGCCAACCGCGACATCGCACTGGCCGCCCAGCGCTGGAAGCGCGCGCAATTGCTGGCCGACCAGAGTGCGCTTCGCTGGACGCCGAGCGCCGGCCTGTCCACCAGCGCCAGCCGGCCGCTCGAAACCAACACCACGACACGCAACGTCGATGTCGGCGGCGTGACCATTCCGGTCACCTCCTCCACCGGCGTGAGCCGCAGCTACGGCGCCAACCTCGGCGTGGGCTACGAGCTGGACCTGTGGGACCGCCTGGCGCAGACGCAGGCCGCCCAGCGCGCCAACGCCGAGGCCACGCGCACCGACATCGCCGCGGCGCGCCTGCTCATCCGCAGTCAGGTGGCCGAGGCCTACTGGACGCTGGCCTCGCTGCGCGCCCGTCAGCCGCTGGCCGACACCCAGCTCGCGATCACCCGCGAGACGCTGGAGCTGACGCGTGCCCGCGTCCGCGAAGGCAAGCTGCTGCCCATCGAGCTCGACAAGATCGCCGCCACCGTGCAGGCCGCCGAGAACCGCCTGGCCGACCTGGCCGCCGACACGCTGCTGCAACGCCAGCGCCTGGCCCTCCTGCTGGACGAACCCTTGCCCGGCCCGTCGCCGGACGCGGCCCTGCCCGCCAGCGAGCCGCCGCAATGGCGCCTGGCTGAACCCGCCGACGTGCTGGCCCGCCGCCCCGATGTGCAGAGCGCCCGTCTGGGTGTGGACGCTGCATTGGCACGGCTGCGCGCCAGCGAGGCTGAGCGTTACCCGCGCCTGAGCTTCTCCGGCAACATCGGCACGGGCGGCTCGCATGCCAGCGACTGGCTGTCTCAGCCCCTGGCCTCGCTGGGCGCCAACCTCGTCGTGCCGATGATCGACTGGAAGCGCCTGGCGCTGTCGCGCGACGGCGCCCGCACCGAACTCGACACCGCCGCGCTGACGCTGCGTGACACGCTCTACAAGGCGTTGGCCGACATCGAAACCCAGCGCATCGAGGCTGAGCGCCTGGCCCAGCAGCTCACCGCCAACAACGGCCGGTTGCGCGAGGCCGTCGAGAACGAGCGCCTGGCCACACTGCGCTACGAAGCCGGCGCCATTGCCCGTGCCGACTGGCTGCAGGCCAGAAGCGCCCGCCTTGACGCCGAGCAGAACCGCATCCAGCTGCGCGCCCAGCAGTGGGTGCGGCAGGCGGCGTTGTTCAAGGCGCTGGGCGGCGCGTGAACAGCCGCCGCTGCTTGGTTTAGGCTGACGGCATGCACCTGAACTTCGACCCGCGCCGCCGTGCGCTGCTGGCTGCGCTTGCGGGCGCCGCCAGCACGCCCTCCGTCGCTGCCGCGCCCTCGCCGCCCGTCCACGGCTTCAAGATCGTGCGCAGCTATCCGCACGACCGCGATGCCTTCACGCAAGGCCTGTTCTTCCACGACGGTTTCCTGTTCGAAGGCACCGGCCTGCGCGGGCGCTCCAGCATCCGCAAAGTGGAGATCGAGACCGGCCGCGTCGTGCAGGCCGTGGAGCTGCCGCCGGACGTGTTCGGCGAAGGCATCACGCAGTGGGGCGATCGCATCATCGGCATCACCTGGCAAGAGGGCACGGCCTTCGTGCTGGACCTGAAGACCTTCAAGCTCTGGCGCAAGTTCACTTACCCCGGCGAGGGGTGGGGCATCACGCAAAACGGCAAGGAGCTGGTCATGAGCGACGGCACGGCGGAGTTGCGCTTCCTGGACCCGCTCAGCTTCAAGGAACTGCGCCGCGTGCGCGTCACGGCCGGCGGGCGGCCGGTGGACCAGCTCAACGAGCTGGAATGGGTGAACGGCCAGGTGTTCGCCAACATCTGGCAGACCGACCGCATCGCCCGCATCGACCCCGCGACCGGCCATGTCGTGGGCTGGATCGACCTCACCGGCCTGCTGCCCTCGAACCAGCGCAGCGGCAACGACGACGTGCTCAACGGCATTGCGTATGACGCGACGAAGAAGCGCCTGTTCGTCACGGGCAAGCTCTGGCCCCGGTTGTTCGAGATCCAGCTGACTTCGCCGCGCTGATCAGTCAAGCGCCATCCAAGCGCTTCAGCGGCAGACCTCGGAGCCCTGGTCGAACACGATCTCCCAGCCGCCCGCGGGCTTGCGACGCCACACGGACTGGAAGCGCGCGATTACCTTGCCGTCGGGGCTGCTGACCGGGCCGCTGCTTTGCGCCAGGTCGCCGCTCGGCAGCACGAGGACGAGATCGGGCACCCAGGAGAACGGCGGCGTCGGGCCGTCGAAGAACTTCGTCCAGCCGGCGATCACCGCGTCGGGGCCATGCTGCGGTGTCTTGCCGTTCAGCCAGATCGTGTCGGGCGCCAGGAAGCGGCGGAAGGCCGCCAGATCGCGGTCGGCCATCGTCTTGGCGAAGGCCGTTTCGGTGGCCGTGACCTCGGCCACACGCTTGGCGATCTCGGCGGCGCTGGGCCAGGCCTGGGCGCTGGCCGTGCCGGCTGCGGCGGGCAGCGAGGCGGCGGCCAGCAGGGCGTTGCGGCGAGTGGTCATGGCGCTCTCCTGGGTTGGGAGCCGGAGCATGCCTCGCAGCGCTCCGCATGACTCAAGTCATTCGCCGGAGGGCCGGTCCTCGTCGTGCTGCTCTGCGCCGGGTACGGGCCGCAGCCAGGGCTCGCGGCGCTTGACCCACAGCTCGTAGCTCGGCACCAGCGGCGTGGGTGCCTGCGACAGGATGCCGAGTTTGATCTCAGCCTCGCGCTCGTCGACCGTGAACAGCCTCGACCCGCAGCCCGAGCAGAAGCGCCGTCGCTGGAACTCCGCCGTCTCACCCGTGAACTCGAACTGCGACCTCGGCCAGATGCCGTAGAAGGTGAAGGCCGAGCCGCTTTCCTTGCGGCAGTCCATGCAATGGCAGATGCCGACGCGAAGCGGCTCGCCGCGGACCGAGAGTTGCACCTTGCCGCAAAGGCAATGTCCCGAGAGCACCGTCATGGCTGTCTCCTGTGCTGATTGCTGGGGACCTAGAAAGCTGCGATGCCGGTGATCGCCCGCCCGAGGATCAGCGCATGGATGTCGTGCGTGCCCTCATACGTGTTCACCACCTCGAGGTTGACGAGGTGTCGCGCGATGCCGAACTCGTCGGAGATGCCGTTGCCGCCGAGCATGTCGCGCGCCATCCGGGCGATGTCCAGGCTCTTGCCGCAGCTGTTGCGCTTCATGATGGACGTGATCTCCACGGCCGCCGTGCCCTCGTCCTTCATGCGGCCCAGGCGCAGGCAACCTTGCAGGCCCAGCGTGATCTCGGTCTGCATGTCGGCCAGCTTCTTCTGCACCAGCTGGTTGGCCGCCAGCGGCTTGCCGAACTGCTTGCGGTCCATCGTGTATTGGCGTGCCGTGTGCCAGCAGTCCTCGGCGGCGCCGAGCGCCCCCCAGGCAATGCCGTAGCGCGCGCTGTTCAGGCAGGTGAACGGACCCTTGAGGCCGCGCACATCGGGGAAGGCGTTCTCCTCGGGGCAGAACACGGCGTCCATGACGATCTCGCCGGTAATGGACGCGCGCAGGCCTACCTTGCCGTGGATGGCCGGGGCGCTCAGGCCCTTGGCGCCCTTGTCCAGCACGAAGCCGCGGATCTGCCCGCCGTCGTCCTTGGCCCACACCACGAACACGTCGGCGATCGGGCTGTTGGTGATCCACATCTTGCTGCCGGTCAGCTCGTAGCCACCGTCCACCTTGCGGGCGCGCGTGACCATGGAGCTGGGGTCGGAGCCGTGGTTGGGCTCGGTCAGGCCGAAGCAGCCGATCCACTCGCCGCTGGCCAGCTTGGGCAGGTACTTGCGCTTCGTCGCCTCGTTGCCGAACTCGTTGATCGGCACCATCACCAGCGACGACTGCACGCTCATCATCGAGCGGTAGCCCGAATCCACGCGCTCCACCTCGCGGGCGATCAGGCCGTAGCAGACGTAGTTCAGGCCGGCGCCGCCGTACTCGCTCGGGATGGTCGGGCCCAGCAGGCCCAGCTCGCCCATCTCGCGGAAGATGCCGGCGTCGGTCTTCTCGTGGCGGAAGGCCTCCAGCACGCGGGGCTTGAGCCGCTCCTGGCAATAGGCGGCGGCCGCGTCGCGCACCATGCGCTCGTCGTCGGTGAGCTGCTCGTTCAGCAGCAGCGGGTCGTCCCAGTGAAAGCTTGCCTTGTGGGCCATGGCGGTCTCCTCTTAATCGGTGGCGGGCTCGGCGGTGGGCCGGGCGCAGATGGCGCCCAGTATTCCTCCGCTACCCGATTCGTGTCCAATTCAAGAAACGACTCCGACCATTCGTCATGCCTATCGACGCCACGCGCACGCTGGAGTTCCGCCACCTGCGCTATTTCCTTGCGCTGGCAGAGGAACTGCACTTCGGCCGCGCCGCCCAGCGCCTGGCCATCTCGCAGCCGCCGTTGTCCGTCGCCATCCAGCAACTGGAGGCCAGCGTCGGCGCCCGCCTCTTTGACCGCGACAGCAAGGGCGTGCGCCTCACGCCGGCCGGTGTCGCCTTCCGCGCCAGCGCGCAAGGCCTTCTCGACCGCGCCGAGGACGCCTGTGCGCTGGCCCGCGAGGTGCAGGCCGGGGAGGTGGGGCGGCTGCGGCTGGGCTTTGTCGGCTCGACGCTGTTCAACGGGCTGTCGGCGTGGTTGCAGGCCTTCCAGGCCAGCCACCCCAGGGTCGAGGTCGTCGTGGTGGAGCTGAACTCGCAGGACCAGATCGACGCGCTGCTCGGCGAGGAGCTGGACCTGGGCCTCGTCCACACCGACCGCCTGCCGCCGGCGCTGGCCTCACAGCCGCTCTACAGCGAACCGTTTCTCGCCTGCCTGCCGGCGGGCCACGCGCTGGCAGCGGCGCAAGAAATCCCGCTCGCGGCCTTGAGCGACCAGCCCTTCATCCTCTTCTCCCGCAAGGGCTCGCCGGACTACCACGCCCGCATCGTCGAGATCTGCCGCGAGCACGGCTTCTACCCACGCCTGCAACACGAGGGCCGGCACTGGCTGTCGGTTGTATCGCTGGTGGCTCAGGGCCTCGGCGTGAGCATCGTGCCGGCGGCGTTCCAGCGCGCAGGAATCCAGGGAGCAGTGTTCAGGCCGCTGGCGGAGGCAGTTGAGGGGTCGGCGGTGTTTGCGGCGTGGCGCAAGGACGCGCCGCTGGTTTTGCGCGAGCGCTTCCTGGCTCAGCGCCCTGAACTCTCGTCGGCCGCCTTGGCCATCAGCAGTGCATCCACCGCCGCGTAGTCCACCGGCTTGACGAGGTGGTGGTCGAAGCCTGCCTCGGCCGAACGGCGCCGGTCCTCGGCCTGGCCCCAGCCACTGGTGGCGATCATGAGCACGCCCTGCCCCCACGGCGTCTCGCGCACCTTGCGGCAGACCTCGTGGCCACTCAGGCCGGGCATGGCGATGTCCAGCAGCATCGCCTGCGGCTGGAAGGCCTGCGCCATCTCCAGCGCCTCCGTGCCGTTCGCGGCGGTGCGCACGTCGTTGCCGCCCAGCGAGAGCAGCAGCGAGAGGCTCTCGGCCGCGTCTGCGTTGTCGTCGGCCACCAGCACACGCAGGCCCGCGGGCGCAAAGCCTGCCGACGCCTTCTCAGCGGCAGCCGGCGCCACCAGCTCACGTCCTGCCAACGGCAGCCGCACGATGAACTCGCTGCCCTGGCCCACGCCAGCGCTGTACGCCTCCACGCTGCCGCCGTGCCGCTCCACCAACTGGCGTACCAGGGTCAGGCCAATGCCCAGGCCGCCGCCCACCTGCGCGTGTGAGCGCTGCACCTGCGTGAACATGTCGAACACGCGGTCGAGCATCTCCGGTGCGATGCCGATGCCGTCGTCGCGCACCGACAGCACCGCCTGCGCGGCCTCGCAGCGCAGGCTCACCTCCACGCTGCCGCCGTGCGGCGTGAACTTGGAGGCGTTGCTGATCAGGTTGGACAGCACCTGGATCAGGCGCGTCTCGTCGGCGTCGACGATGCAGTCCTGCTCGGGCAGACGCGCCAGCAGCCGGTGGCCGGCCTGCTCCACGCCCGGCTGGCTCGTCGCCACGGCCTGGCGCACGACACCGATCAGCGACAGCGGCTCGCGCTTCAGCTCGACGAGGCCGCGCGTCAGTCGCGAGAGGTCCATCAGGTCGTCGATGAGCCGCACCATCTGCACCAGTTGGCGCTCCATGATGTCGCGGCTCGAATCAAGAATGCGTGGATCGTGCGGGACCCGGCGCTGCAGCGTCAGCGCATTGCCGATGGCGGCCAGCGGGTTGCGCAGCTCGTGCGCCAGCGTCGCCAGGAACTCGTCCTTGGCGCTGTTGGACTCCGCCAGCTCCTGCGACAGCTCGCGGTATCTGGCTTCGTTGGCGCGAAGCGCGGCGTCGGTCACCTCGCGGTCCGTCACATCGGCACCCTCGACGAAGATGCCGGTCACCGTGCCGTCCTTGCCCTTGATCGGCTGGTAGACAAAGTCCACGAAGCGCTCGGCAGCGGCCTCGCCCGGGCGGCTCTGCGACATGAACCTGGCGCCGGTGGCGATGTAGGCCTCGCCGGTCGCATAGACGCGGTCCAGCAGCGCCCCGAACCCCTGCTCCACGGCGTCAGGCATGGCCTCGGCCAGCGTCTTGCCGACCACCTCGCGGCCCACCAGCTTGAGATAGCTGGGGTTGGCGATCTCGAAGCGGTGGCTCGGGCCGCTGAGCAGTGTCATGAACGTCGGCGCCTGCTCGAAGAGCTGCCCCAACTGGTCGCGCTCCGCCGCCATGCGCTGGTTGGCCAGCACCTGCTCGGTCGTCTCGGTGCACACCACCAGCACGCCGCCGATGCCGTTCGGGCTGTGCTCGTCGTCGATGGGGCTGTAGCTGTAGGTCCAGTACACATCCTCGTGCCGCCCGTGGCGAGTGATCGGCACCAGGTGGTTCACGTTCCAGGTCGCGCCCCGGCCCTCGCGCACCTGCTCGATCTGTGGGCCGATGATGGGCCAGATCTCCTCCCACACCTCACGCGCGGGCCGCCCCAGCGAGCCGGGGTGGCGCTCCGGGCCAATGCATTCGCGGTAGGCGTCGTTGTACAGGCAGGCGCCCTCGGCGCCCCACCAGATGTACATCGGGTGGCCGGTGTTCAGGATGAGCCGCACCATCGCGCGCAGCGGCTGCGGCCAGGTCTGCGGCGCACCGAGGGACGAAGTGGACCAGTCATGGGCGCGCATCAGGGCGCCCATCTCGCCGCCACCGGAGAGGAAGGCGAGTGCGGCCGGGTTGGCGGGCGCTGTCGCGCTGTGGGTCGAGGAGGCTTCCATCTTCCTGCTGGGGATCGGCGTGGGCCGATTGTCAGGGATGCCTATTCGAGCGCCTCGAGTTACCAGCTCTACATAGCCTCTAGGGCTGTAGCACTCATTGCGTCTCCGGGCTGCACCTCGTGCAGGACGCCCTGAAGCTCCCTAAGATGAACCCGTCGAAGTCGCCTCGGGCGGCAACACAAAACCAAGTTCGAAAAATTTCCAGGGAGGCTGCAGTGTCATCAAAAGTTCTGTTCCTACATCTGAGCGATATCCATATCAGAACCGCTAAGGATCCGATTCTTGTTAGGGGCCCTCAGATTGCTGCAACTACATTTGCGAAGTTGCCTGAAATTGAGTCGTTGATTATTGTTATTTCCGGCGATATAGCATGGAGCGGCCAACGAGATCAGTATGAATTGGCAAAGACCCTCCTAAAAGATCTTCAAAAATGCATTCACGCAGAATCCCCCAATCTATCTATTCACACGTTCGTGTGCCCTGGAAATCACGATTGCGACTTTGACAAGAATAGCGACACGCGCGATGCAGTGCTAGCAAAAATACGAACTCAAGCTGAAACCCCGAGTGAATCTCTTGTAGCCACAGCAACAAGCGTTCAACACGACTTTTTCAAGTTCCGAAATGAAAGCTGCGGCAATCCCTGGGCAATTGACACACCATTGACGTGGCAGACATCAATACAAGTAGGCGGAGTGGATATTGGCATCCGCTGTCTAAATGTTGCGTGGATGTCTGAGATTAAAGAAAAGCAAGGCGCACTCAGTTTTCCCTCCTCTGCAATTGTGCCGTTCAAGTTCGACAAGGAGAAAGGGCTGGCAGTTTCAATTCTTCATCATCCCTTCAATTGGTTTAGTCAGTCGTCATATCGCACTTTTCAAGCAACGGCGCGTCGAGAGAGTCATCTTATTTTCACCGGGCACGAGCATTTCCCCAACGCAGGAGAGATTTCCGATCTTCAAAGTTCGCCTAGTGTATTTGTAGAGGGGGGCGTGCTATACGAAGCCGGTTCAAATGAGTCAAGCTTCAATATGGTGCTTGTGGACCTCAGAACCGAACAGTACTTGACGGAAATCTACAACTGGAACGGAGTCAGGTACCTTGCCGATGTAGATGGTGATGAAATTGGGTCGCTGCGCACACTGCCCTCGAAAGGCAGTTCCGCATACAGACTCAACGATGATTTCAGCGCTTCGCTAATTGATCCTGGCGCAAATTTCAGTCACAGCGCGAAGAAGAACCTGACCATTGAAGATATTTTCGTCTGGCCTGAATTGCGCGACTTAAATGATACCTCGCTCATAAAGAAGCAGATTAGTGGATCGCATTTGCTGGATCTTGCAAACCTTAACGGAGGAGTAATAGTCAAGGGAGATGAGAAAGCTGGCAAAAGCACACTGCTGCGCCGCTATTTTTCTTCTTATTTTGACCGCGGATATCTCCCAATTTACTTTAGAGCAAACTGGTTCACCAAGGCGCATCAAACCGATCACGGACGCGCACTAAAGTACGCACTGGATCGGCAGTATATCCACAAGCAGCACCAAGATTGGCAACAGGAGTCCCGCAGCAAGAAGGTTCTTTTTCTTGATGATATTGACTCCAGTAACCTATCTCCCGAGGCTTTATCAGACTGTATTGATGGGCTGTCGAAGTTCTTCGCGGGCGTGGTAGTAACAGCAACAGACGCGGCTTCCGCGCTTGACCTATTCTCAATTGATCGAGTTGATGCATTGCGAGGATATTCGCAATACGAAATCAGAGAATTTGGGCACAAAAAAAGATTTGAACTCGTCTGCAAATGGGCTGAGATCGGTGACGCTCACGATGAATCCACATCCAAATGGATGGAGACCATTGATAAGTGGGAAAAGGATCTTACCCAAGCCATCGGTCGGCAGTTTGTTCCAGCAGCACCAATTTTCTTGCTGACCCTGTTGCAAAGTATTGAATCAGGACGGACAGCAGACCTGCAGAATAGCGCTTTCGGGCACTACTACCAATTCCTTATAACGTCAGCTCTACAACAAATTGGAATTGAACGCGAGCAGTGGGGCGAGTTAATAAATTACTGCTCAAATCTTGCCTGGTTTGCCAGCACAAAGAGTCAGCGCACGTTTACAGATAGTGAACTTAAGCAGTTCAACGACTACTACAGCAGAGAATTCACCCCTGTGGATTGGGAACGAAGACTAAGGGACCTTACTGCGGCGGGAGTGCTTGCCCGAGCTGATGCCGACATTGACTTCAAATATCCCTACCTATACTATTTCTTTCTCGGACAATACTTTGCCGACCGTGTTCACGAGAAGGAAATTCAAGATCATCTCGTCGGCCTTTGTGATGACCTTCATTTGCGCGACAACGCCAATATTTTACTATTCACCAGCCACCATACGCGTAGCCCCGTGATATACGAGGGTATTGGACAAGCCCTGGATAGATGTTTCAGTGACAGTGCCCCGTTTGATTTTGATCGAGATACTGCGTTATTAAATAAGCTTGTGGATTCGGCGCCCCGCCTTATCTACACCGAAGAAAATACTAGAGTTAGCCGTGCTCGGGCGCGTGAAACAGAAGATCTACAAGACAACATGATCGGCGCTCCGGACGAGGGAGCTGAGGTGGTAGCTGCGATATCTCGATTGTTCCGAGGAATGGAAATTCTTGGGCAGTTCTTAAAAAACCACTATGGCACGACGAAAAATGCAATCAAGGATGAACTTATAAATAAGCTATTCCAGAGTGCTCTTCGAGGGTTGTTTGGGGCGACAGAGATTATCGTAAACGACTCAGAGATGCTCGCAGACCAGGTGGAGCAATTCCTCAAGAAAAGAAATCCTGGAAAATCCTCTGATGAGGTAAAGAAGGTTGCCAGGAGATTTGTCTTTGACCTTGTTGGGCTAATAACATTCGGATTCGTTCAAAAAACCGCAACATCTGTGGGGTCGCCCTACCTCCGAGAAAACCTTACGAAGGTTGTGGAAAGCAAGGGGGGATTGGGCTATTCACTAATTGAAATGGGGTACCAGTTAGATCTGCCGAACGGAATTCCTTTTGCAAAGCTGAAAATCCTCAACAAATCAATTGAGGGCAATGTCTTTGCACAGTCACTACTGTGCTCAATGGCTCTGAGGCATTTGCATATGTTTAAGGTTCCATATAAGGATAAGCAACGACTATGCGAGGAATTGAACATTACCCTGAATAAACAGCTTGCTCTTCAGCGCGATCAGAAGAGTTAGAGCCTGCGCGCCGTCAGTGGACCCGGCAGCAGCCGGCCCCCCGTCCACACCGGCACGGTGGCCGCCAGCGTCAAGGAAGCGACGCAGGGCGCCAAGCTACTTCGACTTCGTCAACGCCGGTGGCGGCGTCAACGGCCAGAAGCTCACGCCGTGTCCCTGGACGACAAGTTCGACGCCAAGCTGGCCGTGACCAATGCCAAAGCGCTGATCGCCCTCTTCTGAACCGCGGCACGGCGCTGACATAGGCCGTCAATGCCGCTGCTGACTGAGCACAAAATCCCGCCTGCGCGATGCGCTGCATGGGCCGCTTCGACGTGGGATACAGCGCCAAGGACCACAGCGGCCTGGACTATGTGGACCTGGCCATCATTGACCAGTCGGGCAAGTTCCGGCGCTGAGGCGCCCTCGCGTCCGGGGCGGCGGCGCGGATTGACAGGGAGTTGGAATTAACCGACACCATGACCGTCCAGGCAAAGCTAAGGTGCCGCCGCCATGAGCAGTTCCAACGCTTCATCCCCCGCCCCACCCCGCCTCTGGGACATCTCCCCCACCGTCGCCCCTGACGCGCCCATCTTCCCGGGCGACGAGCCCTACAGCCTGCGCTGGACGGCGCAGCTGTCGCCCGACTGCCCCGTCAACCTGAGCGCCATCACGATGTCGCCCCACGTCGGCGCGCATGCCGACGCGCCGCTGCATTACGCCAATGACGCACCGGCGATTGCCGACGTGCCGCTGGACACCTATCTGGGCCGCTGCCGCGTCATCCACGCCATCGGCGCGGCGCCGCTGATCACGGTCGAGCATCTTCAGCATGCCGAACAAGACCTGCCGCCGCGCGTGCTGGTGCGCTGCTGCAAGCGGGCCGACACGGTGTGGAACCCCGCCTTCACGGCCTATGCGCCCGAGGCCATCGAGTGGCTGGCCGCGCGCGGTGTGCGGCTGGTTGGCATCGACACGCCCAGCGTGGACCCGGCCGACTCCAAGGCGCTGAGCAGCCATCAGCAACTGCGCCGCCTGGACCTGCGCGTGCTGGAAAACCTCGTCCTCGACGACGTGCCCGAAGGCGACTACGAACTGATCGCCCTGCCACTCAAACTACAAGGCGCCTGTGCCTCCCCGGTGCGCGCCGTTCTCAGAGAGCTGCCCCAATGAACCTCGACGATGCCAAGCGGCTAGACGCCGCGGATCCGCTGCGCTCCCTGCGCGACCTGTTCACGCTGCCCGACGGCATCACCTACCTCGACGGCAATTCCCTCGGCGCCCTGCCCCGCGCCACGCCCGAACGCATCAGTCGTGCGGTGGAACAGGAGTGGGGCCAAGGGCTGATCAAGAGCTGGAACACGGCCGGCTGGATCGACCTGCCGCGCCGCCTGGGCGACCGGCTGGCGCCTTGGTTGGGCGCGCGCCCCGGCGAGGTGCTGGTGGCGGACTCGACCTCGGTCAACCTCTACAAGGTGCTGCACGCCGCGCTGCAGCTGCAGCAAGGCCAGCGCCGCGTCATCGTCAGCGAGCGCAGCAACTTTCCGACCGACAACTACATCGCCCAGAGCGTGGCCCGCGCGCACGGCGGCGAATTGGTCCTGGCCGAGTCGCCGGAGGACATTCCGCCCCTTCTGGATGAACGCTGCGCCGTGCTGATGCTCACGCATGTGAACTACCGCAGCGGCCGCATGCACGACATGGGCCTGCTGACGCGCTGGGCCCACCAGGCCGGCGCTCTGTCCGTATGGGACCTGGCGCACAGCGCCGGCATCGTGCCCATCGACCTGCTGGGCAGCGCGGCGGACTTCGCCATCGGCTGCGGCTACAAATACCTGAACGGCGGCCCCGGCGCACCGGCCTTCGTGTGGATGCACCCGCGCCACGAAGGCCAGGTCTGGCAGCCGCTGACGGGCTGGCTCGGCCATGCCAACCCCTTCGACTTCGACAGCGAATACCAGCCTGCGCCGGGCATCCAGCAATACCAGTGCGGCACGCCAGCCGTGCTCTCCATGACCGGGCTGGACACGGCGCTGGACGTCTACGACGCCGCGGCAAAGGTGGGCGGCATGAAGGCGCTGCGCAACAAGTCCCTGGCGCTGACCGAGGCCTTCATCGGCGGCGTGGAGCAGCGCGTGCCGGGCGCCGTCATCGCCACGCCGCGCGAGGCCGCGCTGCGGGGCTCGCAGGTGTCGTTCTCGCTGCCGCAGGACGTGGACGGCTACGCCGTCATGCAGGCGCTGATCCACCACGGCGTCATCGGCGACTTCCGCACCGGTGACCCGGAGTTGCTGCGCTTCGGCTTCGCGCCGCTGTACAACGGCTTTGCCGACGTGGCGCGAGGCGTGGAGGTGCTGGGTGACATCCTGGACAAGCGCAGCTGGGACGCGCCCGAGTTCACCAGCCGCAGCAAGGTAACGTGACCGTGTCGACCACCGAACACCACGGCGCCCAGCTCGACTTTTCGAAGGAGATGAGCTACGGCGACTACCTGCAGCTCGACGCCATCCTCAGCGCCCAGAAGCCGCTCTCGCCCGACCACAACGAGATGCTCTTCATCGTGCAGCATCAGACATCCGAGCTGTGGATGAAGCTGATGCTGCACGAGCTGCACGCGGCCATAGCCAACGTGGCGGCCGACCGCCTGCCCGAGGCCTTCAAGATGCTGGCGCGGGTGTCGCGCATCATGGAGCAGCTCGTTCACGCCTGGGACGTGCTCGCGACGATGACGCCGCCCGAGTACAGCGCCGTGCGGCCCTACCTGGCCAAGAGCAGCGGCTTCCAGAGCGCGCAATACCGGCGCATCGAGTTCCTCCTCGGCAACAAGAACGCGGCCATGCTCAAGCCCCATGAGCACCGCCCCGACCTGCTGGCCCAGGTGCAGGAAGCCTACGCAGCCCCGTCGCTCTACGACGAGGTGCTGAAGCTGATGGCGCGACGCGGCATCGCCGTGCCGGCCTCGCACACGCAGCGCGACTGGACCCAGCCCTACGCGGCCGACGACGGCGTGAAGGACGCCTGGCTGGTGGTCTACCGCGCGCCCAAGGACCACTGGGACCTCTACCAGATGGGCGAGGAGCTGGTCGATCTGGAGGACGCCTTCCGCCTCTGGCGCTTCCGCCACGTCACCACCGTGGAGCGCGTCATCGGCTTCAAACGGGGCACCGGCGGCACGGGCGGCGTGAGCTATCTGCGCAAGATGCTGGACGTGGTGCTGTTCCCGGAGCTGTGGGCGCTGAGGACGGAGCTCTAGAGCGCCCAAACCTAAAATCCCTTCACCGCTTCCTAAAAGGTCCGACACCCATGGACACCCGCACCTCCGAAACCCGCCTGCGCATCGAGCGCCTGCGTGACGCCCTGATCGCCCACGACGTTCACGCCGTGCTCGTGCCGAGCAGCGACCCGCATCTCTCCGAGTACCTGCCTGGCCGCTGGCAGGGCCGCGAGTGGCTGTCGGGCTTCACCGGCTCCATGGGCAGCCTTGTGGTCACGCGTGACCGCGCCGCGCTGTTCGCCGACAGCCGCTACTGGGACCAGGCGGAGGCGCAGCTGGCCGGCAGCGGTATCGAGCTGCAGAAGACGACCTCGGGCGCGTCCACGCAATACATCGACTGGATCGCCCAGGACCTGCAAACCGGCCAGGTGTTGGCCGTGGACGGCCAGGTGCTGGGCCTGGCGCTGGCCAATGCGCTGCGCGCCGGGCTGGGCCGCAAGGGCATCACGCTGCGCACCGACACCGACCTGCTGAGCCAAGCCTGGGACGACCGCCCCACTCTGCCGCTGGAGCCCGTCTACGAACACCTGCCGCCGCAAGCCACCGTCAGCCGCGCCGACAAGCTGGCGCGCGTGCGCGCGGCGATGGCGAGCGTGAGCGCCACGCACCATCTGGTGTCCACCGTTGACGACGTGGCCTGGCTGCTCAACCTGCGCGGCAGCGACGTGGAGTGCAACCCCGTCTTCATCGCCCATCTGCTGCTGGACACGAGCGGTGGCCGCCTCTTCATCGGCAGTGGCAAGGTGCCCGCCGACGTGGCCGCGCGATTGAGCGCCGATGGCATCCAGCTCGCCGCCTACGACCAGGCCGCAGCCGCACTCGCCGCGTTGCCGGCCGACGCGACGCTGCTGATCGACCCACGCCGCGTGACGCTGGGCCTGCGCGAAGCCGTTGGGACTTCTGTGAAGGTCGTCGAACAGATCAACCCCAGCACGGTGCTGAAGAGCCGCAAGACGCCGGCCGAGGCGGTGTTCATCCGCGAGGCCATGGCCGAGGACGGCGCAGCGATGTGCGAGTTCTATGCGGAATTCGAGGCCTCGCTGGCCCGCGGCGAGCGCTGGAGCGAGCTGGACGTGGACACGCGCCTCTCCGCCCAGCGCAGGAAGCGCAAGGGCTTCGTGGGCCTGAGCTTCTCGACGATCGCCGGCTGGATGGCCAACGGCGCCCAGCCCCACTACCACGCCACACCCGAGTCCTTCGCGCAGATAGCCGGCAACGGCCTGCTGCTGATCGACTCCGGCGGCCAGTACCTGGGCGGCACGACGGACATCACGCGCGTCTGGCCCATCGGCACCGTCAACGCGGCGCAGAAGCGCGACTACACGCTGGTGCTCAAGGGCACGCTGGCGTTGTCGCGCACCCGCTTCCCGCGCGGCACGCTGAGCCCCATGCTGGACGCCATCGCCCGCGCCCCGCTGTGGGAGCACGGCCTGGACTACGGCCACGGCACGGGCCACGGCGTGGGCTACTTCATGAACGTGCACGAAGGCCCGCAGAGCATCAGCAAGGCCATCCCCGAGCCGACCATGGCCATGGAGCCCGGCATGATCACCTCCATCGAACCGGGCCTTTACCGGCCGGGGCTGTGGGGCGTGCGCATCGAGAACCTGGTGATGAACGTTGCCGTCGACACGCCGGAGAACAACGCCTTCGGCGAGATGCTGGAGTTCGAGACGCTGACGCTGTGCCCGATCGACACGCGCTGCATCGACAAGTCGCTGCTGCGTGCTGACGAGATCGCCTGGCTGAACGGCTACCACGCCACCGTGCGCAAGCGCCTGCAGCCGCTGGTGAGCGGGCCGGCGCTGGCCTGGCTGCTGGAACGCACCGAGCCGCTGGCCGCATGAAGACGCTGGCCGCACTGCTGCTGATCTTGGCCAGTGCGGCGAGTGCCCAGACGCGCTATGAAGGCCTGTGCGATGCCTCGGCCGCCGTTGCGCTGGATGAGCATCACTTCGTCGTGGCGGACGACGAGCACAACAAGCTCAGCGTCTACCAGCGCGGCCAGGCCAAGCGGGTCGGCCAGATCGACTTGAAGTTCCTGAACGCCGACAAGGAGTCCGACCTCGAGGGCGCGGCCCAGGTCGGCAAGCGCATCTACTGGATCGCCTCGCACGCGCGCAACAGCGCCGGCGAGCCGCGCCCGGACCGGCAGCGCTTCTTTGCGACGGAGATTGCCGGCACGACGGTCGAGCCCGTCGGCAAGCCCTACACCGCGCTGCTGGCCGACCTGCTCGCCACGCCATCTTTGGCGCCGCTCAAGCTCGCCGAAGCCGCCGGGCGCGCCGCCGAGGCCGATGGCGGCCTCAACATCGAGGGCCTGGCCGCCGCAGCGGACGGGAGCCTGCTGATCGGCCTGCGCAACCCCATCCCGCAAGGCAAGGCCATCGTCGTGCCGCTGCTGAACCCGGCCGAGCTGATCGACGGCAAGGGCCCCGCGCGTTTCGGCGCAGCCATCCGGCTTGACCTGGGCGGGCGCGGCGTGCGTTCCATCGAGCGCGTTGGCATTGCCTATCTGATCGCCGCCGGCCCGCCGGCCGACACGGGCACGTTTGCCGTCTACCGCTGGAGCGGCAAGGCGGCCGACGCGCCCACGCCCGTCAAGCTGGACCTGGGCACGCTGCGCCCCGAGGCGCTGCTCGCGTGGCCGGACGGCCAAGTCATGCTGCTCAGCGACGACGGCGGCGTGATGGTCGGCAAGAAAGCCTGCAAGGACGCGGCCAAGGGCAAGCGCTCCTTCCGGGCGCTGGACATCAGGCCTTAGCCACGACCGGATAGCGCCACACCAGCGCCGCACTTGCCAGCAACTGCACCAACACGCCGCAGAACAGCGGCACGGCGCTGCCCTCGCCACCCAGGAAAGGCGCAACCAGCTGCGTGCCCAGCGCACCGGCCGCCAGCAGCGCCAGCACCAGCAGCGCCGTGGCTCGGCCCATCTGCGCGGGCGGCACAGCCAGCGCGTCGACGAAGGTGGCCGGCCCACGGATGGCCAGCGAGCCGCAGAAGCACATCCAGTAAGCCACCACCGCCGCATACGGCAGCTGGCCCAGCGCCGCGCCGCCCAAGGCCAGCGCGCAGGCCAGCACCTGCACCGTGCTGCCCAGGCGAACCACTCTTGCATGACCCAGCCTCTTGGCAAGCCGGCCAGACTGCGACGCACCCAGCATGAAACTGCCCACGCCCAGCACCTGCAGCAGCGCGAACGCCGACGTGCCCAGGCCCAGCTTGTGCTGCAGCAGCTGGGGTGCGCTGGACAGGAAGGTCAGCAGAGCGCCGATGCACAGCGCATGCGACAGCGCCAGCCGCAGGTAGTTGCGGTTGCGCAGGATGGCCGCATAGCCCGCGTCATGCGCCAGGTTGAGCCCGGGCAGCTGGCGCGGCGCGATCTTGACCACCCAGGGCAGCACCAGCAACGACAGCGCGGCCAGTACCCAGAACGTGCCGCGCCAGTCCGTGACCGTGAGCAGCAACGCGCCGAGCACGGGGCCGGCGGCCGGCACGATGGCCTCGACCATGGAGATGGCGGCAATGCCGCGCACCACGTCCGCATCGCCGAGGGTGGCGCGCACGACGGTGGGGGCCACGACGGTGGCCGCTGCCGCCGCCACGCCTTGCAGCAGGCGCATCAGCAGCAGCGTCTCGATGTTGGGCGCCAGCGCACAGCCAAGACTGGTGAGCGCCAGCAGCCCCAGGCCCCACTCCATGCAGCGGCGCGGGCCCAGGCGATTCAGCAGCTCACCCCACAGCAGCTGCGCGCCGGCCAGGCCGGCGAGGTAAACGGCCACGGTCGCCTGGGCCAGCGAGATGCTGATGCCCATGCCGGTCTGCAGCGCCGGCACGGCGGGCAAATAAAGGTCCATCGCGGCCATGCTGACGCCGGTGACGAAGGCCAGCGGCAGGATGGTGCGTATGGACGCGGAAGCTGAGACGGAAGACGAATGCACGGACGACAACCCTTTTCACAAAGGGCGCCCTGGTTCTGTCGTCTCTGCCGAGCGTGGCGGAGGCCCTCATCAGGCTCTCCGTCGCAGCACCCCCCGGCAGGACGGCATCGCGGAACCGGATGTCCGTCGCGACGCGAGGCGGATTCTAGAAGCCTGTCAGAGTGCGGTCTTGAGCGCGGCGTCCGCCGCGGCAAAGCTGGTGGCCAGCTGCGCCTGAACGCTCGCCAGTTCGGCAGCCGGCCTGCCCTGGGCCTGCAGCGACCGCAGCAGGCCGCGCAGCGCCCAGCCGCTGGTGGGGCGCTCGGCCAGGTCGGCGCGAAAGCTCTGCTCGGCCTGCGCCCAGCGCGCGGCCTTGAGCTGCATGTCGCCCAGCGCCAGCCGCGACCCGGCGGCCAGCATTGGCGGCTCGGCACGGTCTACCAGCTTGCCGGCTTCCAGGCCTTGGGCCTGCAGCTGCAGTGCCGCCTCCACGCGCCCTTCGGCGATTGCGATCTCGGCACCGAGCCGGGCCTTGGCGACCTGGGCCATGGCGCGCGCCGACTTGCCCATGTCGCCGCTGCCGGGGCGGGCGCCGATGAGCTTGTCCGCCGCCGCTGACAGCAGCGCCAGCGCCTGCTGCGCCTCGGCCAGGCGGCCGGTGCGCACCCAGGCCACGCCGCGCGCCTGCTGGCCCAACACGGTCGCCACGCCGCGGTCGCCGGTGGGCAGGGGCTCGGCCAGCACGGCGCTCCAGAGTTCCAGACGCATCAGCGTCAGCACCGGGCGGCTGCGGATGTACTCGCCGAACTCGCTGTTGGCGTTGGCGGCGCGCTGGGCATTGCTGCGTGCGGTGGCGAGCGCCACATCGCCACGGCCCTGCATGAGCGCCGCAAACCACAGATAGGCGCCGTTGTGGCCGCGCCAGTCCCTGCCCTTGGAGAAGCCCTGGCGGGCCAGCTCAGCCTCGCGGGCATCGTCCAGCGCCAATGCGCGTTCGTTGACCGCAGCGGCATCGGCATAACGCCCCAACAAACCGAAGGTGTGCGAGGGCATGTGCACCAGGTGCGGTGACTGCGGCGCCAGGCTGCCCAGCCGCTCCGCCGCCCCGACCGCACGGCCGGCCTGCGTGGGCGTGTCGACCGAATGGATCAGGTAGTGGTTCACGCCGGTGTGCTGCGGGTGCCGATCCGCAGCCGCTTCAAGCCGCGTGGCCAGAGCGCCGATGCGGCCATTGGCCACGCCGGTGTCGTCGTTCCACCAGTCGCCACGCGTGGCGACCATCTCGGCCTCGGCGTACAGGGACAGCAGGTCGGGGTCGTCCGGCGTTCCGTCGGCAAGCGCGTGCAGGCGGTCGGCGTAGGCCACGTCCAGCGGGTCGGCCCGCTTGGCGCCGCCCTTCTGGCCGCAGACCGGCGCTGTCAGCACAGCCACTTCTGCACGCTGGCTCGCGTGTGCGTAGCGCAAGGCCATCGCGTCGATCAGCTCACGCTCACGCGGGTCGGCGTTGGCGCGCAGACGCACGGCCAGGTCGACATAGCGCTTGGCTTCGGTCAGGTCGCCCCGGTCCGGCGAGTTGATGATGGGGCCGAGCTGCCAGGCCACGCCCCAGGCGCAGAGCGCGCAGTCCGGGTCGGCGGCCAGCGCGGCCTTGAAGCTGCGCACGGCCTCGTTCTCGTTGAAGGCATAGGCCTGCGCCATGCCCTGCGCGAACAGGCGGCGAGCGTCGTCGGAACGGGTGGTCGGCGCTAGGGCGACGGTGCCATAACCGTCCAGTCGAGGAGCACGGGCGCTGCGGTCCACCTGCAGGGGCAGCCCAGAGCAGGACGCAAGCGCGCACAGCAGGATGACGCTGAGTCGCCAGGACGGGTGACGCAGGCGGCCGGGAGAGGACTGAAGCATGGCGAGCTCCGCGAGAAAGAAGAACCTCAGAGGAAGCGCACCTTGCAGCGCACGCCGGCCGGGATGTCGCCGTTGGGGTTGGGCAGTTCCAGCCGCACGCCGAAGCTGCCGCTGGCCGAATCCATCACACGGTCGACGACCTTGATCTGCGCCTGCCAGCTGCCCTTGAGCGGCGACTCGGGCGTGATCTCCGCGCTGCGGCCGGCCTTGATCTGACCCAGCACCGACACCGGCAGCACGACCTCGACGCGCAGCGGGTTCGTCTGCGCCATCTTGAGGATGGGCCGCGAGCCCTCGCCGGTGAAGGCCAGCTCGCCGGGGTTCTGCAGGCGTTCGGTGACGATGCCGCTGAAGGGCGCGCGCAGCGAGCGCTGCTTGACGACCGCGTTAAGCCGCTGCGCCTCGATGCCGGCCAGGCGGCGGTTGTCCACGGCCAGGGCCAGCTCTGCCTCGGCGACGCGCAGCTCGGCCTGCGCTTCGTCGCGATCCTGGGCGGTGATGAAGTGCTGCTCGCGCAAGTCCTCGCGGCGGCGGAACTTCTCGCGGGCGTAATCGGCGCGGGCCCGGGCGACGCGCAGCTCTGATTCGGAGTCGGCCCGCTGCTGGGCGCCGGCCAGCGCCTCGCGCTCGACGCTGCCGTCCAGCAGCACCAGCGTGTCACCCGCCTTCACCTGACTGCCGCGCTCGACCAGGATCTTGTCGATGAGGGCGTTGGTCGGGCTGCGGATCTCGATGCGCTGGTTGGGTTCGATGAGGCAGTCATGGCCTGCCGGTGCAGCCGGCGCGAGCTTGGAGGGCTGGGCCAGCACGGCGGCCGGCAGCAGGAGCAACAACGAGGCGATTCTCATATCTGGTTTCCGGCAAATCCAAGCAGGTTGTCGAGCTGGCGGTCGGCCTTGAGCGTGCGGCGGCGCATCGCCGCGTGCAGCCGCCCGGCGTGGCCTTGCGCGGCGCGGCGCAGCAGCTCCAGCGCCCAGCGCGGCAACTCGTCGCGGCCGTCGAACACGCGGCCCAGCAGGGCTTGCAGTGTCGGGGCATGCGCAGTGAATATCTCGTCGTCCAGCGCGACGATGGCCAGCGCCACACCGGGGTCGCCCTGGCGCGCGCCGCGGCCGACCAGCTGCCGGTCGATGCGGGCGGAGTCGTGGAACTCGGTGAGCAGCACGGCCAGGCCGCCCCGGCTCTTCACGGCGTCGTCGAGATGGATGTCGGTGCCGCGCCCGGCCATGTTGGTGGCCACCGTCACGGCACCGGGCTCCCCGGCCGTGGAGACGATGTCGGCCTCCTCTTTGTCCTGTCGTGCATTCAGCACGCGGTGGACCTGGCGGGGGCCGAGTTCCTCGGACAGAGCGACCGAGGCGCGCACCGAGCGCGTGCCGACGAGCACGGGCCGACCGGCGCCGAGTTCGTTCGCGACCGCCTCATGCACCGCCGTCCACTTGGCCGCCTGCGTGCGCAGCAGGCGCGGTGGCAGCGTGACGCGCTGGTCGGGCCTGTGCGTGGGCAGGCGCACGACGTCCAGCCGGTAGACCTGGTTCAGCTCCGGCGCAACCTCGGCGGCCGTGCCGGTCATGCCGGCCAGGCGCAGGTAGCGGCAGAAGAAGCGCTGGAAGGTGATGCGCGCCAGCGTGCGCGCCGGCTCCGTCAGCTCCAGCCCTTCCTTGGCTTCCATCATCTGGTGCAGGCCGCCCTCCCAGCTGCGGCCTTCGAGCACGCGGCCGGTGTACTCGTCGACGATCTGCACGGTGCCGTTGATGACGACGTAATGCTGGTCGCGGTGGAAGAGATGGAGCGCCCGCAGCGCCTGGCCGACGAGGTGCTCTCGGCCCCGTGCCACGCCCCAGATGCCGCCCAGGCCTTCCGTAGCCTCGCGCACGGCGGGCAGGCCGGCGGCCTCGAAGTGCAGGCTGTGGCGGGCGGCGTCGATGCCGAAGTGCTCGCCGAGCTTGAGAGTTGCCGCGATCTTCAGCGCCTGCTGGTAGTCGGTCGCGTCAGGCGGCTTGCCCTGCTTCTCGGACAGGATCAGTGGCGTGCGGGCCTCGTCGATGAGGATGGAGTCGGCCTCGTCGACGATGGCGAAGTGCAGGCCGCGCAGCAGCAGTGGCTGCGGTAGCTGACCGTGCAACAGGCGAGCCTGCATCTGCGCCGGGCTGACGCGGCCACCGGCGGCCACGCGGTCGCGCAGGTAGTCGAAGACGAGACTTTGGTTGGTGCAGTAGGTGATGGGCCGCTGGTAGGCGATGCGCTTGGCCTCGTGCTCCAGCGTGGCCCAGACGACGCCGGCCGTCATGCCGAAGAAGTTGAACAACGGCTGCATCAGCTCGCAGTCGCGGCGGGCGAGGTAGTCGTTGACCGTGACGACGTGGGTGGGCAGGCCGGCGGCACCGGCGATGGCTGCGGCCAGTCCTGCCGTGAGCGTCTTTCCTTCGCCGGTCTGCATCTCGGCCAGGCGGCCTTCGAGGAGGACGGCGGCGCCCATGAGTTGGGTGTCGAAGGGGCGTTTGTTCAGCGCTCGGCGCGCGCCTTCGCGGACGAGGGCCATGACTTCGGCGAGGCCTGACGCTTTGCCGGCCTGGACGGCTGACGGAGCCGCCGCGAAGAGACGTCTGCGGAGCTCTTGGTCGGTTTGGTTCTGGATCCCGGCTTCAAGGTCTGCTGCCGCCTTGGCCATGGCGCGCAGCGTCGGGACGGCGGGGACGAGGTGGCGCTTGAGGCGCCAGATGACGCTGCGGGCAAGGCGATCATGGACGGGTTCGTCGATGTCGCGGCGCTCGGGGAAGATGCCGTGGGCGAGGGATTCGCCGATGTCGAGAGGAAGCGTGGCGGCGGTCATGGGCGCCGCCTTTGGAAGTCAGTGAGACACGCCTCGGTACTCCTGTGCCTTGCCGAATGTGGTGCCGGGTGCCGCGCCCGGCGGCGCGGTAACTTTCTTCTGCGGGGCCAGAAGAAAGTCACCAAAGAAGAGGCACTGAACCGCACACCATCGCGACGCGGCCAAGAGCGGCGCGCGAAAACAACCAGCAGCGATGACGCCCACACGCGACCCGCTGCGCTCTCGCTGCTGTCCTTTTGACGACCGTCACTCATCGCACCACCTGCCCGCGTAACGCGCGGCTGCACGCCGGGCTCACCAGAAATGCGAAGAGCGTCGCTCGGGCGACGCGATCCAGGCGCAGCATCGCTCTGGCGTCGCCCCAGCGACGCGGCATTCAAGGTATTCCCTGGTGAGTTCGGCGTGCAGCCGACGTTAAGCGGGCTGAAGCGGGCGCCATGGCGCTCGTCATAAGGACAGCAGCGAGAGCGCAGCGGTTCGCGTGTACCCACAACGACACCGGCTGTTTTGGCGCGCCGCAATTGGCGTCGCCGCGATGGTGTGCGGTTCAGGGCCTCTTCTTTGGTGACTTTCTTCTGGCCCCGCAGAAGAAAGTTACCGCGCCGCCGGGCGCGGCACCCGGCACCACATTCGGCAAAGCGCAGGAGTACCGAGGCGTGTCTCGTTCTTCTCATAGCTGAAAGTGCGACAAGAACAACCGCCGCAGCCCATCCCAAACCCTCGCCGCCACCGGCTCCGACTCATGCTCCAGCCTCACCAAGACACGAGCCCCGATCTGCCGATACGGCATGTCCTGCCCCAGCTGCAGCTCATGCTCGAACAGCGTCTGCAAGGCCTGCAACCCTTTTGGATCATGCGGGTCCAGAGGAATGTCGCCGCCCGCTGCCGTCCCCAACGCCGGGCTCGGCAAGTCCCGCGCCGCCGCCGGCACGCTACGTCTCAACACCGCCTCATAGCTCTGCCCCGGCTGCTGCGGCACCCGCACCTCGAAGCCCCTCACCGCCGCGCTCTGCCACTGCGGCAGCACCAGGCGCACGCGCGCCGGGCCGGCCGTGTCGACATGGCCCAGCACCTCGCCACGCTTGAAGAAGCGTCCGGCCAGGTCGTCCGGCCGGGTCAGCAGCAGCACGCCGGCCACTTCCGAGCGCACGACGAGCTTGGCGGCTTCATCCTCCAGCACGGCGAGCGCTGCCTGTTCGCGCTTGACCTCCTCGGCGAGCAGCGCCGCCCGCGCGGGCGCCATGCCGATGATGCCGAAGGCGGCGTCGTGCCGCGCCTGCGCCAGCTCCAGCCGGCCGCGCTGCTCGCCGATGCGGGCGTCCAGCATCGGGTCGACGAGTTCGGCCACGGGCTGACCTTCCAGCACCACCGTGCCCGGCCGCAACAGCAGCTTGGAGAAGAAGCCGCCGCCGCGCGCGCGCAGCACCGCGTTGTCGCTGGGCCAGACCACACCCGTGGCGACCGAGTGATGCGGCATCGGCACGACGAAGAGCAGCAGCACGATGGCCGCGCCCGTGGCCCACAACACACGGCGCACGCGGCCCGACTGCGGCTCCAGTGCGGGGTCGCCGGCCAGCCGCTTCAAGCCCCGAGCCCACGGCAGGATGACACTGGCGAACAGGCCCCAGGCGGCGATCAGCACGCCGATGAAGAAGTAGCGGCTCGCGATGAAGATCGCGATGCTGAACATGACGAAGAGTCGGTAAGCCAGCGCCAGCGGCGCGTAGACGAGGAACCAGCGGCGCTCGCCGGGCGTGCTCGGCGGCGGCTCGGCCTGGTGCTGGCCGAAGAGGTGATAGCGCAGCAGCCAGCCCCAGTAGTCGGTGGAGCGCTGGCCGAGGTTGGGGCTCTCGATGGCGTCCGCGAAGATGTAGTAGCCGTCGTAGCGCAGCAGCGGATTGGCGTTGAACATCAACGTCGTCATGCTCGCCAGCACGATGACGTTGAAGGCCAGCGAGCGCGCAAAACCGGGCTCCAGCGCCAGCCACAGGAAGAAGGCGATGGCCGCGATGAACAGCTCGGTCAGCATGCCCGCCGCGCCCACCAGCATGCGTGGCCAGCGGCTCTCAAAGGCGCTGGAGCTGCTGGCGTCCACATAGGGCACCGGGAAGAACACGAGGAGCATGACGCCCATCTCATGCACCTCGCCGCCAAACCGCTTGGCGGCCAGGCCGTGGCCGATCTCGTGCGCGGCCTTCAGCAGCGGGAAGAGGATCGCCAGCAGCACCAGGTTGTCGACCGCCAGCAGGCGCTCGTTGATGTTGCCGGTCAGCTCGCGCCAGTGGCTGGGCGCCAGCAGCAGCGCCGGCAGCACGACGGCCAGCCACAACGCGACGCCCACCCAGCCCTTGAGCGGGCCAGCCTTGGCGATGACGCGGCCGAGCCAGGCGTCCGGGTCCACCAGCGGGAAGCGCAGCGACACCGGGTTGGCGAAGCGCTGCATCAGCTTGCTGCGGCGCTGCTTGCCGCCGCGCTCGAAGAGTTCGGCCACGTCGGGCGTCACGTCGCACTGGATCAAGTCGGCCGCGTAGAGCTGGCCGAACAGCTGCACCAGCTCGTCCTGGCTGGGCGTGTGCTCGTCCATCGCGGCCGAGAGCCGCTCCCACACCTGCTGCAAGGAGCGCTCGCCGTCCAGCAGGCCGATGACTCGGTAGCTGCTGGGATTGAAGCGGTGGTATTTGCCGGAGACGCGGTCCTCGACGACGTACCAGATCTCCCCACGGTAGACGTGGCGGTGGATGCGCACATGGCCGCGCAGCCGCGGCTTGAGCGTCGCGACGCGGTACCAGTTGGCGGAGAAGAGCGCGTCGCCTAACGGACGATCCGGGCTCTTGTCTGGCGTCACGGCGTCCATTGCCACAGCGCCAGCTTGACCCAGTCGGTGAAGCGGTGCGTCCACACCCACAACAGGCTGCGCTCGCCGACGACGACCTTGGCCACACCTTCCATGTTGGGCTTGAGCTTGACGCCCTCCTGGCCCACCAGCTCGGCTTCGGCACGGAAGTAGTTGCGGCCTTCCTCGACGACCGACACCGGCGTGACCGACTTCAGCTTGAAATGCCAGCGCTGGCCCGGCGCGCCGGTCAGCACCAACTCGCCGCCCTGCCCTGGCTCAACGCGGGCGATGTCGCGCTCGTCGATCTTCAGCATGACGCGCCAGCTCGCCAGCGGCGCCAGCTCGAACAGCGTCTTGCCCATCTCAAGCGGCGCGCCCAACTGCTGAGACAGGTCGCCCTTGACGACGATGGCGTCGAACGGCGCCGCGAGCTCGACGCGGGCGAGCTTGGACAGCGTCAGGTCCAGCTGCGCGCGCGCCTGGTTGGCCTGGGCAGCCGACAGGCGCTGGTTGACCCGGTCGGACTGCGCCATCGCCTCGCGCTCCTTGCGCTGGGCCATCTCGAGCTCGGTCTCCCAGCGCACCTTCTCGAGCTGCAGCTCGCGGTCGTCCATGCGCGCGAGCACCTGGCCGGCTTTCACGGTGTCGCCAGCGCGGGCCGGGGCATCCCGCAGGAAGCCGTCAAAGGGCACGACGGCCGAGCGCTGCACCGAGCCCTCGACGATGGCCGGCGAGGACACGCGGTGGTCTACCGGCACGACAGCCGCGATCAGCAGCAGCAGGGCCAGCACGCCCGCGCCGAGCTTGAGCCCGGGATGGGACGCATCGGTCAGCCGCGCGGCGGTGTGGCGCAGGCTGCGGCGGGTGTGGTGGGCCAGGCTTTCGTCGCGCGCATGCTTGTGTTCCAGCACGGGTGCCAGCACGCCGGCCAGCAGCGCCATGCCCTTGAGCTCGGCCGGCTGGAAGACGGTGTTGCGCTCAAAGAGCAGCACGGCGAAGGGCGGCGCGGCGCCGATGGCCAACGGCTGGGAAGCAAGCGCCAGGCTGCCGGAGTCGGTTGCGTAGCGCGAATGGGCCATGCGCAAGGCGCGGGCGTCGGAGGCTTCGTCCTCGGGCCAGACGACGGCGCTACGCTGGTCGAAGGCCTCGGTCATGGCCGCCCGGGCCAGGGCCGTCAGGTTGGCGCGCTCGTCGAACCAGGCGGAGTGCGACACGGCGGCCGTCTTCAGCTTGGGGCCGTCGGCCAGCGCCAGCTGCACCTGATGGCAACCGAAGCGTGCGGCCAGCTTGTTGACGAGGGTGAGGCCGGCCTGGCGAAAGTCGGGCTCGGCCAGGGCCGCAAGCGAGACCTCGAACAGGAAGGCCGATTCATCGAGCCGCTGGCGGGCCTGACCCAATTCGCGCTGCGCGAACAGGTCGGCCATCCAGCCGGCGCCCCAGTGCGTGAGACGAGCCGCGAGCCGCGCCGCCTCGGGGCTGGGGTCCAGCAACTCCAGCACGACAGCGCCATGCAGCGCGTTGCCGGCGGCCAGCGGGTAGGCCAGCTGCACCGGGTGGCCGGCGTGCTGGCGACGCACGCCCTGGCGGGTACCCAGGCACTCGCGGGCGATGTCGGCAAGGCGTTGCAGCTCGGTGCCCTCGGGCCAGGCGGCGGCGGGCACATAGGCGCCGCCGGCGTCCTGCAGCAGAAGCAGGCCCACCTGCACGTCGGGCACCAGGCTGCACAGCACTGCCAGCCAGGCGCGGCACAGGGCCTCGGCAGAGCTGGCCTCGGCGAGAGACGCCCAGGCCGCATCGGTGCCGAGGGCGGAATTGGAAGCGGGGAGATCGTGGCGGGCGTTCATGGACGATCAGCCGACGAGCGGCGCGGTAACCGACTCGCCCGGTTGGGACGCGCCGCCTCGGCCAGGCTCAACGGGCGCGGCGGCGAGCCACGCTGCCAACAACACCCAGGCCGGCGAGCAGCAAGGCCAGCGATGCGGGTTCCGGCACGGCGGAGACGTTGACCATCCCGCTGCCGGTGATGCCGATGGGCGTGTCGCCGTTGACGTCGCTCAGGTCGAAGGTGTAGTTCACCGTATGGCTGCCGGCACCAAGCAACTGGAACGACATGCCGACGGTGTAGTTGCCGGCGGGCAACGTCATCGACTGCACCAGGATGGCGGAGGCCCCGAATTGGCCAGCCGCCGCGTTGTAGGTGATCTCGGAGAGCGGCGCGGGCTCAAACAGCGCGGCGAATGTGGGCCAAGACATGCCCAGCGCCGTGGACGCCGACGGGTTCAGCGCCAGGCCTGCGCTGGGCCAGTCGATGGTCAGCGTCAGCGCCGACAGGTCAAAGGCGGTGGGCACGCTGAAGGTCAGGCTTAGCACGGCGTTGCCGCCCAGCGTGCCGCCAACGGACGGCGCATTGATCACCTCGGCGCGGGCCGGCAGTGAAAACGCAAGGGCGGCGGCCGCTGCAAGCGCGGCAAGGCGAAAAGCTGTCATGTTGTTCTCCTGAAATGCATTCATTTAAATCGTGACTTTCCAGTCATTGGGCACGGTCTGGCTCTTTCCCGCAACCCAGTCATTCACCCAGACGCTGCTGGGCAGGGGGGCCTTCAAGCCGAAGTCGAGGGCGCCGCTCAACTTCACCACCGGCGCTGGCGCCGCAATAGCCGCCGAAGGCGCTGACGATGCAGCTTTGTCCTGCGACGCGCTACCCACAGTCGCGGGGTTCGTCACCGATGTCGGCGACACCAGCGACAGTGCCGACGCGACCTGGGCCTGCGGAGCCTGCTGGCTCAGGCGCAATGCGAGCAACGCATCGGCGGCGTTGAGCCGGCCGTCGCGGTTGAGGTCGACCAGCAGCACCGGATCGATCAGCGGTTGGGCGGCAAAGCCGGTGTCCGTCCTCGCCGCGACCGCCTGGATCAACCCGACGTCCTCGCGCTCCACGCGGCCGTTACCGCTGGCGTCGCCAAGCACTGCCACAACCTGAACGCCGAGGTCACTGCGGGCTGCGGCACCGTCGACGATCGCATCGAGCAGGCGCAGCAGGCGGCTGCTGCCAGCCGCCGCGCCTGCAGGCACGCTGGTGCTCAGATCCACGAGGACGCGCAGCGCTGCGTCCGGCAGCGCACTGCCCAGCGTCAATTGCACACCAAGGCGACCGGCGACGCTGGTGTCGACGTTCATGACACTGCCGGCCGGCGCCGTGGCGGCGAGGTTGACGGCGTCGATGTGCAGCGTGGTGGGGTCGTAGGCCAGCTGGAAGTAGACGTTGCGCGCGCCGGCTGCCTCGCGCACCTGGAGACTCAGCGTTTGGCCGGCCGACCCGGCAGGCGCGACCAGGTTGCCGACGCTGACGACCGGCGCGCTGCTGGCACCGACCATGAAGCTGGCGACGAGGTCGTCACCGGCCGTGCCGTCGGCATTGCCATCCAGTTGCTGGCCGCCCGCCAGCGCCGTGAAGCCGGCTGCGCCGGACTTCAGTGTCAGGCTGTAGCCGCCGGTCGGCAGCAAGCCGCTGCTGGCGACGAAGCGCAGGCCCTGACCGTCGGCATCGAAGAAGACACTGCCGGCGATGCGACCCGTACTGCCATTGACAGGGCCATTCAGCCAGAGATCCTGCCCGCCGGTGCCCGTGCCGTAGGCCTGGATCAGCGTGGCGTTGATGGCACGGTCGAAGCGCAGGCTGAAGCCGTCCGCTTCGGGCGTGACGCGCGTCACCACAGGTCCCACCGGAACCGCGACGGCTGCCGGGATGGCCGGCACGGACAGGCCCTTGCTGGCATTCAGCACGAGCAGTGCGTCAGCCGCGTTGACCTTGCCGTCACGGTTCACGTCGGAGATGCGCGTCGGGTCGATCAGCGTGTAGGCCGAGAACCCGGTGTTGGTCCGTGCCGCCACGGTCTGGATGAGACCGACGTCGGCGGTCGTCAATGTGCGGCTGCCATCCGCGTCGCCCAGGTTGGCGACGACGTGCAAGCCGTCATCGCTGCGCAGCGTGCCTGCGTTGCCGCTGACGTTGGAGAGGCGCAGCACCTCGGCCGCGCCGTAGCCGGCGGACAAAGGCACGGTGGCCTGCACGAGCACCAGGTTGCGCAGCGCCGCGTCAGAGACCGCACTGCCCAGCGTGACCTGCACGCGCAGCAGGCCTGGCTGCACGAGGCTGCTGGTGATGCTGCTGCCCGCAGGCAGGCCGCTGGCGAGCGTGGCGCCGGTGACCTTGAGCAGGGCCGGGTCGAAGTTGAGGTCGAAGCCCAGCGTCTGGAAGCCGGCACCGCGCTCCAGGCTGACGGCGAAGGCGCCGAGCGCCGGGTCGTAGCTGGCCGCCTGGCCCGGGCCGCGAGCGAACTCCTGCACCGCCAGCACGGCGGCGCTGGAGGCGGCAACCGTGAAGCTGCGGGTGTAGGCGTCGCCGGCAGTGCCGTCGCCGTTGCCGTCCAGGCGCAGGCCGCCCAGGCTGATGAAGCCGTTGGCACCCGCGTTCAGCGACAGCTGGTAGCTGCCGGCTTCGAGCAGGCCGCCGGTCTTGACGAAGCTGAGGCCAAGGCCATCGGCGTCGAAGACGATGCTGCCCGCCACACGGCCTTGCACGCCGCCGGTCGGGCCGGTGACGTCGACGTCGGGCACGAGGCTGCCCGCGCCGTAGAGCTGGATGAGGCTGGCGTCGACCGCTGCATCAAAGCGCAGGCGGAAGCCCGTGTCGGTGGCCTGGAAGCTGGTGACATGCAGCGTCGGCAGGCTCGGCAAGGCGGGCAGGATCTGCAGGTTCACGCGCGCCGCCGACGTGCCGCCGTGGCCGTCGCCGACGGTGTAGCCGAAGCTCGTGGCGCCGGTGAAACCCGCTGCCGGCGTGAAGCGAACGACATTGCCCACGATGGCGGCCGTACCTTGCAGGCCACTGCTGTCGAGACCGATCAAGCTCAGCACATCGCCGTCGGTGTCGCCGTCGTTGGCCAGCAGGCTGGCCAGCGGAATGTCCAGCGTCTGGCCGGTGACAACGGTGAAGCTGTCGTTCGCGGCCGTTGGTGCGGCATTCGTGACGGCGATGTGCACCGTCGCGGTGGCGGTGGCGCCGTTGCTGTCGGTCGTCGTGTAGCTGAACTGCGTGTCGCCGACGAAGCCCGCTGTCGGCGTGAATGTGAGCTGGCCGTTGGCGGCGATGCTGGCGCTGCCTTGCAGGCCGGTCGTATCGATGCCGGTGACCCTGAGAGCGTCACCGTCTGCGTCGGTGTCGTTGCCCAGCACGCCCGGCACGGCGATGACCAGCGGCTGTCCGGCGTGCACGGTGTAGGTGTCGTCGGCAGCCGTGGGCGCGGCATTGGTGACGGCGATGCGCACCGTCGCGGTGGCGGTAGCGCCGTTGCTGTCGGTCGTCGTGTAGCTGAACTGCGTGTCGCCCACAAAGCCCGCTGTCGGCGTGAACGTCAGCTGGCCGTTGGCGGCGATGCTGGCGCTGCCTTGCAGGCCGGTCGTATCGATGCCGGTGACCGTGAGAGCGTCTCCGTCTGCGTCGGTGTCGTTGCCCAGCACGCCCGGCATGGCGATGACCAGCGGCTGTCCGGCGTGCACGGTGTAGCTGTCGTCGGCTGCCGTGGGCGCGGCATTCGTGACGGCGATGCGGACGATGGCGGTTGCCGTCGCACCGTGGCCGTCGGAGATGGTGTACGCGAACTGCGTGTTGCCGGCGAAGCCTGCGGTGGGCGTGAAGACGAGGCGGCCGCCAGCGTCGATGCTGGCTGTGCCGTTCAGGCCGGTGGTGTCGATTGCAGTGACGCTGATCGCGTCGCCGTCGGCGTCGCTGTCATTGGCCAGCACGCCCGGCACGTCGATGACGAGGGTCTCGCCGGCGTGGACGGTGAAGCTGTCGTCCTGGGCGATGAGGGCGGCGTTCGTCACGTTGATGCGGACGACCGCCGTGGAGGTCGCGCCGTTGGCGTCGGTGACGGTGTAGCCGAACTGCGTCGTGCCGACGAAGCTCGCGGTGGGCGTGAAGACCAGGCGCCCAGCGGCGTCGATGCTGGCCGTGCCGTTCAGGCCGGTCGTGTCGATGGCTGTGACGCTGATCGCATCGCCGTCGGCGTCGCTGTCGTTGACGAGCACGCCCGGCACGTCGATGACGAGTTGCTGGCCCGCATGGACGGCGTAGCTGTCGTCCTGCGCCGTCGGGGCGGCATTGGTGACATTGATGCGCACGATCGCCGTGGAAGCGGCTCCGTTGGCATCGGTGACCGTGTAGCCGAACTGCGTGTTGCCGACAAAGCCGGCGGTGGGTGTGAAGACCAGCTGGCCGTTGGCGGCTATGGTGGCCGTGCCTTGCAGGCCGGTGGTATCGATGGCGCTGACGGCGAGCGCGTCGCTGTCGGTGTCGCCGTCGTTGGCCAGCACGCCAGGTGCGTTGATGGTCAGCACCTGGCCGGCGTGGACCGTGTAGCTGTCGTCCGCTGCCACCGGGGCGGCGTTGGTGACGGCGATGCGCACCACACCGGCGGACGTGGCGCCGTTGCTGTCGCGCAGCGTGTAGCCGAACTGCGTGTTGCCGACGAAGCCGACCGTCGGCGTGAAGACCAGCTTGCCGTTCGCATCGACCACCGCCGTGCCTTGCAGGCCGGTCGTGTCGATGGCGCTGACGGTCAGCGCGTCGCTGTCGACGTCGCTGTCGTTGGCCAGCACGCCCGGTGTGTTGATGGTCAGCACCTCGCCGGCGTGCACGCTGTAGCTGTCCTCAGCGGCCACAGGGGCCGTGTTGGTGACGGCGATGCGCACGACGCCGGTGGACGTGCCGCCCTTGCCGTCGCTGAGCGTGTAGCCGAACTGCGTGTTGCCGACGAAGCCGGCATTCGGCGTGAAGACCATGCGGCCGTTGGCGTCGACGGTGGCAGTGCCTTGCAGGCCGGTCGTGTTGATGGCGCTGACGGTGAGTGCATCGCCGTCGGCATCGCTGTCGTTGGCGAGCACGCCCGGGGCGTTGATGGTCAGCACCTGGCCGGCGTGGACGCTGTAGCTGTCGTCGGTCGCCGCAGGCGCCTGGTTGAAGTTGGTGATGCTGACGGCGACCGGCGTGGCGGCGTAGCTGCCGTCCTCGTCGGTGGCCGTGGCCGTGATCTGCGCGCTGCCAGCTGCGGTGAAGACGTGTGTCGCGCTGGTTGCAGTGCCGGCCACGGTGGTGTTGACGGTGCCGTCACCCCAGTTGATGACCCATTGGCTGATCGTGTCGGCGCCGGGATCGGTGGCCAAGAGATTCAGCGTGTAGGTCTGGCCGGTGCCGATGGTGCTCGGGCCGGTGACCGTCAGCGTCGGGGCGACGTTGCCGACATCGACCGCGAAGCTGGTCGTGCCCAGTCCGCCTGCGCCGTCGTTGGCCTGCACGGTGAAGTTATAGGTGGCGTTGCCGTCGGTGGCCGTCCAGCTGATGAGGCCGGATGTGGCGTTGATGGTGGCGCCGGCCGGGGCGCTGGTGAGCGACCAGGTGAAGGGGCCCGGACCGTCGACGTCCGTGGCCGTGGCGGTGACGCTGAGGGCCTGGCCTTCGTTGAGCGTCTGCTTCGCAATCGTCGCGACCACCGGCTTGTCGTTGACCGGGTTGACGACGAGGTTGATCGTCGCCGTGCCGGTCTTGCCGCCCGCGTCGGTGACGCGGAAGACGAAGCTGTCGATGCCGCTGTACTCGGCGTCGGGCGTGAAGGTGACGGCGCCGGTGCTGGCGTTGATGCTGCCCAGCGTGCCGTGGGCCGGGCCGCTGACCAGGCTGTAGGTCAGCGCGCTGCCTTCGGGGTCGGTGCCGGCCAGCGTGATGACCTTGGCCACGTCCTCGTCGACCTGCACGGTCTGGCCGGCGGCGACCGGCGGGTCGTTGAACTCCATGTGGAGCGCCAGCGTGCGGGGCGTGTGGGCGCCGTCCTCGTCGGTGGGCGTGACGCTGACGGTGTAGTTGCCGTCCACGTTCGCGTAGGTGTGGCTCAGGCTGCCCGGGTTGCCGGCGACGGTCTGCGTGTTGCCGTCGCCCCAGTCGACGAGGAGCGACGTGATGGTGTCGGTGCCAGGGTCGGTGACCGTGTAGGTGAAGGTGTAGGCCTGACCGGCGACGCCATTGCCGCCGTTGGGGGCCGTGAAGTTGAGCGTCGGGTCGACGTCCTTGACGAGGATCTTGAAGGCCAGGTCGGCGCTGCGGCTGGGCGTGCCGCCATCCGTGACGCGCACGAGGATGTCGACATCGCCGGGACCGTCGGCCGGCGTCCAGCTGAACAGGCCGGTGGTGGCGTTCAGCGTGGCGCCCGCAGGGCCGCTGAGCAGGGCCCAGGTCTTGCCCGGGCCGTCGGGGTCGGTGGCGGTGAGCTGGACCTGGATCTGGCTGCCTTCGTTGACTTGCGGGTCGGCCACGGGGGCGATGACCGGCGCGTCGTTGACGTTGACGACGTTGAGCGTGAAGGTGGCCGTGGCCGAGGTGGCCGCGTTGCCGAGCGTGCCGTCCGGATCACCACGGTCCTTGGCGCGCCAGGTGAAGCTGTCGGCGCCGATGTAGCCGGCGGTGGGCGTGTAGACCCAGGCGCCGCCAGCACCTTGCGTCAGCGTGCCGTGGGTCGGGGCAGTGACAAGCTCGAACGTCAGGTTGGCGCGCGCGGTCTCGTTGTCCGTCGCGGCGAGCAGCAGGTTCAGGCTGCCGTTCTCGTTGACCGTGCCCGACTGGGCCTGCACCACCGGGGCGGTGTTGGTGGGCGCGACGTTGAGCGTGATGGTGGCGGACGAGACGCCGGTCTTGCCGTCGTCGACCTTGAAGACGAAGCTGTCCGGGCCGTTGTAGTTGGCGTCGGGCGTGTAGGTCAGCTTGTGAGTGACCGGGTCGATGGCCGAAAGCGTGCCGTGCTGCACGTCGGTCGGGATCGAGTAGGTCAGCGCGTCACCGTCGGAGTCCGTCGCGGCCAGCGTGATCTCGATGCTGCCGTTCTCCGCCACGCTGATGCTGGCGGCCGCCGCGACCGGCGCGTGGTTGGTGCTGCGGTCGATGGTGAAGGTGCGGATGTAGTCGCCACCCGGCGTGCCGTTGGCGTCGCCGTCCAGCGGGTTGCCGGCGGTGTCGAAGATGGCCTTGGTGCCGGACAGCATCAGGCGGTACTTGCCTTCGGCCAGCACGCCGCCGAAGTTCAGCGTCAGGCTGGTCTCTGGGAAGGAATAGAACGGCGTCAGCTTGACGATGACGTCGTCACCGGTGTCGAACTGGCCATCAGCGCCAGCGCGGCGCAGCTCGTAGTTGGCGGGGCTGCGTGCGGAGACGCCGTTGAGCGCCTCGTTGAAGTCGATCTGCACGGCCGAGAAGGCCAGCGCCGTCGTGCCGCCGTTGGCCGGCAGTTGCGAGATGCTCGCGACCTGCGGGCCGGTGGTGTCGCCCGACGCGCCCTGGAACTCGTACGCGCCGATGTCGTGATAGACGAGGCCGGGCGTGGGTGTCCACAGCAGCGAGCTGGCGCTGGCGAGGTTGGCCTGGCCGTCGTAGCTAGCCAGCACATAGGCCGTGCCGTTGCCGGCCGACATGCCGATGGTGGGCGTCAGGCCGGTGTTGCCGGCGCCGTAGTCGAAGCGCACCTTGCCGTCGGCGAACAGCGTCAGCGCGGCATTGACGTCGGTGGCCGTGCCTTGCAGCTTGGCGGCCCAGCGGATGGTGATGCTGTTGGCCGTCTGGGTGACGAAGATGTCTTTGCCCGCGGGGCCGGTGTCAAGGTCGTCCCACAGCGCGGCGATGCGGACATTGCGCAGCAGCACGTCGGTGGAGTTGGCGTTGCCGTAGTAGTAGGTCGAGTCGCTGCCGGTGTCGAACGAGACGTAGCCGTTCGTGTTGACCCACATCTTGGTGTAGGTCTTGCCATAGAAGTTGAAGTTGAAGCCGAGCGCCTGCTCGAACGAGCCATCGCTGGTGCGGAAGTTCTTGGCCGTGCCGGTGGCCGTGAACAGCGCGCCGGCGTCGGTCGGCACGAACAGGTCCCAGCCCGTACCCTTGTTGGTCACGTCGGGGTCGTTGCGGCGGTCGCGGCCTTCGATGTCCTTGGCCGGCGCCAGGTAGGCGTTGCCGGCGTCGATGGCGGCGGAGAAGGCATCCAGTTCGAAGTTGTCGTCAAAGCCGTTGCCGGTGGAGACGCCCTGCTCGCCGAGGATGTTGTCAGCGCCGTCGATGTCCAGGAACAGCGGGTTGCCGGTCTGCGAGTTGGCGTCCTTGCCAGAGGCGGTCTGCCACGCAGCAAGCGTGGCTTGCGTCGCGCCGTTCCAGAGGCCGACATAGGCGTTGGCCGCCGGGCCGCGGTAGAGCAGGTTGTAGTTGCTCTGGAAGCCGACCTGGCTGTTGGCGTCTACGGCGATGCCGTAGCCGGCGTCCACGCGCAGGATGTTGTTGACCAGCAGCACGTTGGCGGCGCTGCCGGTCAGGCGGATGCCCTCGCCCACCGTCTGCAGGATGGTGTTGTTGTAGAGGCCGTCACCCGATTCGATGGTGTGGCCGCCCTGCACGCGCACGCCCTGGTTGGTGTTGGCGTAGATGACGTTGTTGACGATGCGGCTGTAGCCCGTGTCGATGATGCCGACCGAGTTGCTGTAGATGCGGTTGCCTTCCACCAGGCCGTCGTAGATCTGGATGCCGGTGGTGTTGGCGTAGATGGCATTGCCGCGAATGGTGACGTTGGACTGGCTGCCGTCGATGCCGAAGCCGTTGTGGTGCACCAGGTTGCCTTCGATCAGCAGGCCCGTGCCATAAGTGAACTGGATGCCCTGGTTGGCCTGGTTGTAGACCTCGTTGCCGCGGAAGACGTTGTTCGTCCCGCTCCAGTTGTAGAGGCCGTAGCCGCTGTTGTCGTGGACCCGGTTGCCCTGTGCGATGTTGCCGGTGCCGTTGGAGAAATACAGGCCGTTCGCGTTGTTGCGGATGTCGTTGTTCTCGGCGCGATTGCCCGTCGTGTTCTCGAAATACAGGCCCTGGCTGGCGTTGTTGCGGACGACGTTGTCGGTGAACAGGTTGTTGTCGTTGCTGCCGCCCACCCAGACGCCGTCGGCCGTGGCGCTGTTGATGTCATTGGCGCGCAGGGTGTTGCCGTCGCTGTCGGCACTGGTGTTGAACACGACGCCGTAGGCGGCGCCGGTGATGTTGAGGTGGTCGACGGTGACGTTGTCGGCGCCGGAGAACTCCAGCGTGTAGGCGCCGGTGTTGGTATTGCCGCGGCTGATGGTGGCTGTGTGGCCCACGCCGGTCGGGCCGCTGACCGTCACGCCGGAATCGCTTTGCTCGAACGGCACGTTGGTGTAGACGCGGTAGGTGCCGCTGTCCACGTGCACCACGTCACCCGGATTCAGGTCATAGGCCCGCAGCAGCGCCGCGAGGCTGGCCATCGGGCGAGAGGCATCCTTGCCGCTGTTGAGGTTGTTGCCGACGGCGGTGCTGCTCTCGTCGCCGACGAGACTGCCGTCGTTGACGAAGAACTCGGTGCCGCCGTTGGCGATCAGGAAGGGCTCGTCGGAGCGGTCCTGGGCCGCAACGCTGCCGTCGCCATGGCGCAGCACGGCGCGGATCAGGGCGGTGTTGCCGTCGGTCGTCTGGTCGGGCGTCCAGCTGTAGTGGCCGTTGCCGAAGCGGTCCATGGACAGGCCCGTGGCCAGGGTCTGCCAGCTGGTGCCGCTGTCGAGGCTGGTCTGCAGGTCGACCGTGGCTTCCAGGTCAGCCGCCGGCACGACGCGCAGGATCTCGATGCCGTTGATGAGCGCGCCGCTGGCCTTGGTGATGAGGTCGAGGTCGATGCCGTTGCCACCACTGGCCACGACGTTGAACTCGCGCACCACGGCCTTGAAGTTTGCGCCCGCTGTGGCGCGGATGTCGAAGTTGCTCTGCACGGTGTTGCCGTTGAGCTTGATGTCGAACACCCGTGTGCCGGGCTGGGCGTAGAGGTAGGTCTCGGCGAAGTGCAGGCGCACGACGTACTGCCCGTCGTCGACCGGCAGCTCGTAGCTCAGGCCCTGACCGACAGTGCCGTTGGCGTACATCGCCGTCTGGTAGACGCTTGCGGGTGCCGGGTTGGTGGCGCCGCTGAGGTCCACTGGGTCGGTGAAGCTGGTGTAGCTGTAGCCCTGCGTCTGGTAGCTGTTGCGCAGCCAGTAGCCGAGCGTGCCGTCACCCACCGGGCCGGCGTTGCCGGCGTTGATGAGCAGGGCCGGCTCGGTGCGGTTGATGCCGGCGGTGTGCCAGCTGACGTCGACGGCCGTGCCGACTTCGAGCTTGGCGTAGCCGTTCGGCCCGGTGACCTGGATCAGCGGCACCGGGCTCTGCGTCGCGTTGACCGTGTTGCCGTAAGCACCCATGTCGATGCGGGCGCCGTTGTCGACCGGCTCGTTGACGTAGGCGAAGCTCGGGTCGCCGGCGTCAATGCCGGCCGAGCCCGTGGCCAGGCGGAAGTCGTCGTCGCGGCCGGTATCACCCTGCACACGCTGCACCCGGATGGCATCGGCCGTGAACTTGCCGTAAGCGCCGGCGTCGCTGACGCGCACGGTCAGCGTGTTGCCCGTGATGACGACCGTGTTGATCTCGCGCCACTTGGCGCCGTCGGCCGTGAAGTCGTTGGGCAGCGTGTTCTGGCCGGTGCGCTGGTAGCTGATCTGCCTGTCCGGGTCGACCAGGCCGTCGTAGATCTCGTAAGGCGTGTTGCTGGCGTAGCCGCTGGTGACGGCCCACGTCGCGGCGATCTGGTAGGTGCCGGGCGTGAGGTCGGTGAAGGTGTAGGTGGCGTAGTTGCTGCCGGTGCCGTAGAAGTTGCCGCCGGCCTCGCGGCGGTCGTTGCCGTAGCCTGGGGTGCCAGTGGTGACCGTCGTGAAGCTGCCGCTGAAGCTGACGCCGATGTCGCCGTCGTCCAGGATGATGGCGCTGCCGACGTCCGCCTTGGACCAGCCGTAGACGTTGTCCGCGCCGTTCACGTCGCGGAACTGCACCGGTGCGACCTGGCTGTGCGTGTCGTTGCCGGTCTCGAAGCGCCAGGTCAGCAGGTTGCTGAAGTCGACGCCTTCCCAGTTCATGCCGAGGAAGTCGGTGGCGCTGGCACCGCTGAACAGGTTGTAGTCGCTGGTGAAGCCGCGCTCGGCGCTGGCCGGCACGAAGATGGCCGTCGCGTCGGTGGTCAGGTCGAAGATGTTGTTGCGCAGCGTGACGTTGGTGGCGTTGGCCTCGACGTCGATGGCGCGGCCGCCGCTCTGGCGGATGGTGTTGTTGTAGAAGCCGTTCTGGTCGTTGCCGCTGCGGCCGCCGGAGATGCGCGCGGCCGTGACGTTGACCCAGAAGACGTTGTTGCGGATCAGGTCCGAGCCGGTGTCGCGCAGGCCCGTGGTGTTGCCATAGATCCGGTTGTCCCAGATCGTGCTGCTGGACATCTCGATGCCCATCGTGTTGGCGTACACGTGGTTGCCGACGACCTCCGAGCTGCTGCCGGCAATGCCGGTGGTGTTCTGGCGCAGCACGTTGTTCTCGGCGCGCACGCTGGTCAGGGACAGGCCGGTGCTGGCACTCCAGACCTCGTTGCCAAGCACCAGGCCTTCGTAGGCGACCGCAATCCCGGTGCTGACGTCGTGCACGCGGTTGTTGCTGATCAACGGCGCGTCGTTGGCCTCGTCGCCTGCCGACCAGGTGTAGATGCCGGTCGACTGGTTGTAGACCTCGTTGCCGGTGATGATGGTGCGGGTCGACTGCTGCGCCTGGATGCCGGTGCTGCCGCTGTCGTGCACGGTGTTGCCGGTGACGAGGGCATCGTCGACATTGGCGCCGACGTAGATGCCGCCACTGGTGTTGCCGGTGACTTCCAGGTTCTTCAGCGTGACGCGGTGCGAGCCGCTGTTGTCGCCAAGGACGACGCCCCACTGGCCGCCGCTGAGCTTGAGGTTCTCCAGCGTGACGTCTGTCGCGCCGGCGATGTTGATCGGGTACTGGCCGCCGTTGGTGTTGCCGCGATTCAGCTCGGTCACGGCATGCAGCGCGCCGACGATGCGCACGCCGGAGTCCTTGGCCGCCAGCGTGAAGTTGGTGATGAGGTTGTAACGGCCGCTGTCGACGAAGACGGTGTCGCCCGGGCCCACGTCGTAGGCGCGCAGGAGCGCCGACAGGCTGGCCATCGGGTGGGCCGCGTCCTTGCCGCTGTTGGCGTTGTCGCCGACGGCGGTCGTGTACTCGTCGTTGGCGGTGGTGCCGTCGTTGACGTAATAGACCTTGCCGCCGTTGGCGATCAGGAAGGGCTCGTCGGAGGTGTCGGTCGCGGCCGTCGTGCCGTCGCCATGGACGGCGATGGCGCGGATGAGGGCCGTGTTGCCGGCGGTGGCGAAGTCGGGGGTCCAGGTCGTGCGGCCGTTGCCGAACCGGTCCATGGACAGGCCGTTGGCGATGGTCGTCCACGACAGGCCGTTGTCCAGGCTGACCTGGAGGTTGACCTTGGCCGCGGCATCGCCAGCGGGTACGACACGCTGGACCTCGATGCCGTTGATCAGCGCGCCGCTGGCCTTGGTGATGAGGTCAAGGTCGATGCCATTGCCGCCGCTGGCGGTGACGGTGAACTCGCGCACCACGGCCTTGAAGTTCGCACCCGCCGTGGCGCGGATGTCGAAGTTGCTCTGCACGGTGTTGCCGTTGAGCTTGATGTCGAACACGCGCGTGCCGGGCTGGGCGTAGAGGTAGGTCTCGGCAAAGTGCAGGCGCACGACGTACTGCCCGTCGTCGACCGGAAGTTCGTAGCTCAGGCCCTGGCCAACGGTGCCGTTGGCGTACATCGCGCTCTGGTAGACGCTGGCGGGTGCGGGGTTGGTGGCGCCGCTGAGGTCCACGGCTTCGGTGAAGCTGGTGTAGCTGTAGTACTGCGTCTGGTAGGCGTTGCGCTGCCAGTTGCCAAGTTCGCCGCCGGCAATCGAGCCGGCATTGCCGGTGTTGATGGCCAGCACGGGTTCGGTCGGCAGCAGGCCGGCCGTGTGCCAGTCGATGGTGACGGGCGTGCCGACGGTCAGCTTGGCATAGCCGGTGGGGCCGGTGACCTGGATCAGCGGTGCCGGGCTCTGCGTGGCGCCGAGGGTGTTGCCATAGGCGCCCTGGTCGATGCGGGCGCCGTTGTTCAGCGGCTCGACGCTGTAGGGCGAGGTCGGGTCGCCGCCGTCGACACCGGCGGAGCCGGCGACAAGGTGGAAGTTGTCGTCGGCGCCATGGTCGCCGCCGATGCGCTGCAGGCGGATGGCGTCGGCCACGATCTTGCCGTAGGCGCCGGCGTCGCTGACGCGCACGGTGAGGGTGTCGCCGGTGATGACGACCGTCGCCAGGTCGCGCCAGCTGGCGCCGTCGGCGGTGTAGTCGAGCGGCAGGTTGTATTGCGGCGTGCGCATGGTGCGCACGAGGTTGCCCGCCGTGGCAGCACCGTCGTAGAAGTTGTAGAGCGTGTTGCTGGCGTTGCTGGCGGTGCTGCTCCAGGTGCCACCGATGACGTAGGTGCCCGCCTGCAGGCCGGTGAAGGTGTAGGTTGCGGTGTTGCTGCCGGTGCCGTACTGGTTGCCGTTGGCCTCGCGGCGGTCGCCGCCATAGCCGGGGGTGCTGGTCGTGACGGTCGTCCAGGTGCCCGCAAAGCTGACGCCGGCGTCGCCGTCGTCCAGCACGATGGCCGAGCCGATGGCCGAGCCGTCCCAGCCGAAGCGGTTGTCGGCACCGTTGGCGTCGACGTAGTTCGGTGCGGCGATGCGGCTGTGCACGTCGTAGCCGGTCTCGTAGACCCAGTCCGGGCGGCTCGCGAAGTCGCGGCCTTCCCAGCGCGTCAGCACCGTGCCCGCCTGCTGGGCGAACAGGTTGTAGTCGCTGTGGAAGCCGTTCTGGCTGTTCGGGCTGACCGAGATGCCGGTCGCACCGCTGCGCAGGTCGAGGATGTTGTTGACGATGCGGGCGTTGGTGGCGTTCTCGGCCAGCACCGCCGTGCCGCCGGTCTGCACGATGGTGTTGTTGACGATGCCGTTCAGCTCGTTGCCGCTGTGGCTGCTGGTGATGCGAACGCCGGTCGTGTTGTCCCAGATCAGGTTGTTGGTCAGCAGCATGTTGCTGCTGACATTGACACCCAGCGTGTTGTCGTAGATGCGGTTGCCGCTGGCGGTCAGGCTGTTGACGCTGAGGCCGGTGGTGTTGGCGTACAGCGTGTTGTTGGTGACCGAGACGCTGCCAGCTTCGATGCCGGTGGTGCTGCCCCAGACGGTGTTGCCGCTGACGTCGTAGTTGCTGTTCGCGCCGATGCCGGTGCTGGCCGCCCAGACGGTGTTGTTTCGCACCCAGCCGTCGTAGGACTGCGAGATGCCGGTGCTGACGTCGTGCACCAGGTTGTTGATGACGTTGGGGCCGTCATTGGCCTCGTCGCCGGACGAATACGTGTAGATGCCGGTGGACTGGTTGTAGACCTCGTTGCCGCTGATGAGCAGGCGGGTCGACTGCTGGCCCTGGATGCCGGTGCTGCTGGCGTTGTCGTGGACGATGTTGTTGAGGACCTTGCCATCGTCGATGTTGATGCCGACGTAGACGCCGCCAGAACTGTTGCCGCTGACATCGCTGTTGCTGAGCGTGAAGCGGTGCGCGTTCGTGTTGTCGTTCGCGACGAAGCCCCACTGGCCGCCGGTCAGCGTGACGCGGTCTAGCGTCACGTCGGTCGCACCGGTACCGAGCAGGAAGGCGTACTGGCCGCTGTTGGTGTTGCCGCGGTTCAGCACGCTCGCATGGCCGACCGCGCCGCGGATGACGACGCCGCTGTCCTGCGCGTCGACGAGCAGATTGGTGGAAAGGTTGTAGACGCCGGTGTCGATGAGGATCAGGTCGCCCGGCTTGAAGTCGTAGGCGTTCAGCAGCGCCTGCAGCGAGGCCTTGGGCTTGGACGCACTGCGGCCATCGTTTGCATCGTTGCCAATCGCCGTCGTGTACTCGTCGCCCGTGGTGGTGCCGTCGTTGACGTAGAAGACGCTGACCGTGGAGGCGAGGTTGAAGGTGGCGTCCGACTGGTCCTTGACCGCCGGCTGGCTGGCGGAGCTGACACGCAGCACGTAGTCGCCGCCCGGGAACTGGCCGGCGCCCGGCGTCCAGTCGTAGACGCCGTCATTGGCCTCGTTGGCGGCCACGGACAGCCAGCTGCTGCCGCCGTCACGGCTGATGTCGAGGTTGACGTTGCCGCTGAAGCCGTCGGAGCGCCAGCGCACGGTAAAGGTCTCGCTCTCGGCCACGGTTTCGCCGCCATTGGGCGTCATCACGCGGACGTAGACGGCCGGGCTCAGCGAGGCGTATTTGGTGTTGCCGTCCGAGCCGATGTTGACGTAGCCGCCGCGCGGTGCGGGTTCCTGGTCGAAGGGCTGGCTCACGGCGCCGCGGTCGATGCCGGGGCTGTCCTGCGCGTCGACGGTCAGCGTGCCGGTCAGCAGCACCGGCAGGCCGCCAGCGCCAAGCACCGGCGCCAGCGAGGCGCCGTGGAAGCTGCCCTGCGTGCTGCGCAGGTGGAAGTCGTCGTCGCGGCCGTCGCTGGCCGCGCTGGCGTAGCCGAGGTTGCCGTCCGCGCCGTCGATGTCGACGAACAGCGGGTCGGTGGCCTGGCCGTCCAGGTCCTGGAAGTTGGCCTGGCGCCAGTTGGTCAGCGACGTGCGCTGCGTGCCCTGCCAGATGCCGACGGCGCCCTGGAAGATGTTGAAGTTGGACGTGAAGCCGATCTGCGAGTTCGCGTCGATGTTCAGCGCCACGCCACCCGTGCCTGCCCACAGGATGTTGTCGATGACCTGCGCATTGCTGGCCGAGCCATAGAGCTGGATGGCGTCGCCGGTGGTCTGGTAGACGGTGTTGCCAATGAACTGCGGCGCGCTGCCCTGCAGCTGCACGCCCGTCGCCGTGTTGGCATAGACGAGGTTGCTGCGCAGCACGCTGTTGCCCTGGCTGTAGACGCCGATGCGGTTGCTGTAGACGGTGTTGCCAGTGGCCGTGGCGGTGCTGAGCCACAAGCCGACACCGTAGCTGCCGGCCGTGCCCGGGTCGTTGTTGTAGATGCGGTTGTCGGCCACCAGGCCGCTGTACATGTACAGGCCGTTGGAGTTGCCGTAGACGACGTTCTGGCGGGCCTCGCCGCCGCTCATGCCGATGCCGTAATTGCCGTTGCCGGCATTGCCGCTGGCCACGTTGCCCCACACCAGCACATTGCCGTTGAAGATGGCGCCGCCGTTGCCGTTGTTCAGGAAGCGGTTGCCCAGGCCCGAGCCCAGCGCACCGCCCACCAGCGCCTGGCCTGCGCTGTTCATGTTGTGCTGCAGGCCGGTGTTGCTGTTGCCCTGGAACAGGTTGCCCTGTACGCGCGTCGCGCCGGGGTAATACAGATAGGCACCGTAGCCGGTGTTGTTGGTCAGCTGCGAATTGGTCAGGAAGCCCAGATTGCCCTCGGCGTACAGGCCGCCGTTGGCGCGGTTGCGCGTGCTGACGAGCTGGTCGATGCCGCCCAGCGTGCCGGACACAAAAATGCCGGTCTGCGCGTTGTCATGCACGTTGAGGCCGGTCCAGGTCGCCAGCGGTGCATTGACCTGCGCCGCATAGATGCCTTCGTTGACATGACCGAACGACTCGATGTTGTCGACATCGATGGCATCGGCGCCGCCGGTGATCAGCAGGCCACGGTTGGCGTCGCGCAGCTGCAGGTTGCTGATGGTGACGAAGTCGGTGTCGGACAGGTCCAGCAGCGCCCAGGTGCGCTCGTTGGGCACGATGGGGAAGATGGACGCGAGATGGCCGGCCAGCGTCGGGCCGGTCATGGTGAAGCCCTCGTCGATGCCGAAGCCGCGCGTGGCCGTGCCGGACAGCGTCAGCGATTCCAGCAAGGCGTAGTTGCCCGTGTCGACGTAGAGGGTGGCGCCGGCCTGAAGGTCGTAGGCACGGAAGAGGTTGGTGACGTTGGGCTTGGGCGCGCCGGCCGACTTGCCGGTGTTGCGGTTGTCGCCGGTGGCGGTGGCGTACTCGTCACCCGCCGTGCCGCCGTCGTTGACCCAGTAGGTCAGCCCGTCCTCGGGCACGGTGAAGGGCTCCTGGCTGCGGTCCAGCACGGCCGGGTTGGTCACCAGGCTGACCTGGATGCGCAGGCCGTGCGTGTTGTAGTCGAGTCCGCTGTTGCCCGGGATCCAGGTGAACTGGCCGGAGTCCGGCGTGGCCGACACGACATTGGCGATCCACTTCGGGCCGTCCGCCGTGTCCTGGTAGACGTCGATGCGCACCGGGGAGTCGTCGGCGTTGCCGAAGGTTTCCCAGGTGATGTTGAGGGGCTTGAACTTTTCCCAGTCGAGGTAGAGGTCAGGGCCGCGCAGATTGATGCGCGGCGCGCTGCCGGCCGCGATGGGCAGGTCGGTGGCCGCGTGTCCGTAGGCGCCGATGTCGCTGGCCTGGTTCTCGCTGACCTTGTAGAGGAAGGCCTGGTCGAAATAGCCGTCGGCATTGCCGCCGGTGATGCGGTTGGTCTTGTAGACAAACTCGACCGAGCGGGTGCCGAAGGGCACGTCGGCGCGCTGACCGACGAGTTCCCAGCGGTTGGTGGTGCCGCTGGCCTTGGCGACGGCTGTGGCGAGCACGTCGCCACCGGCGTTGCGGAAGATCAGCTGCACCTCGCCGCTGTCCACGGGCGCTTCCACGCCCATGCGGATGCGGCCGCCGAACAGCAGCTCGAAGTCCTGGCCGTCGGCCTGGGCGGCGGTGAGGCCGAGCTGGGCCAGCGTGAAGGTCTGGCGCGCGAAGCCGCCCGCCACACCACCGGCGAAGAAGTAGTTGTTGCCCTCGTAGGCCTTGGGCGCGGCGCCGGTGGGCGTGTAGGAGGACGAGCCGGCATTGGTTTCCCAGCCCGCCAGCGAGCCTTCGAAGCCGGGGTTGGCGATGAGGTTCTGGTCGGCCGGGTTGCGGCCGTTGTCCATCAGCACGGTGCCCATGTCGATGCCGGGCGAGCTGAAGCGCTGGCCCGCCACGGGGTCACGCAGGCGGAAGTCGTCGCCGAGGATGCTGACGAACTCGGGCCGCGCCCAGGTCGGGTTGACGACCGTGGCGCCAATGGAGTGCAGGTCGAACTTCGCGATGTCGGCTTGCCAGTCGAGGATGTCGCTGAAGTCCTTGGTCCAGAAGCCGACCTTGCCGGTGCCAGACGTGAACAGGTTGTTGTAGTCGGAATTGAAACCGTAGCGGCTGTCGTTGGCCACGTAGAGGTCGTAGCCCGCCATCGCCCACATCAGGTTGTTCTGCACCTCGACTTCGGTGCTGCCGCCTTCGCTGCGCAGGTTGTCGCCGGTGACGGCGTAGAAGGTGTTGTTGAACACCCGCACATCGTTCTTGCCGTTGATCTCGACGCCGACCAGCGTGTTGCGATAGAACAGGTTGTGCAGGATGCGCTGCTCGCTGCTGGCGTTGATCGCCGTCTGGTTGCCCGAGAAGCGGTTGAACTGGATGGTGCCCGTGAAGGCATTGACGCCGGTGACATTGGCCTCGATGAGGTTGGCGTGGGCCAGCGTCTCGCCGCCGAGCTGACCGGTGCCCTTGACGCCGACGGTGTTGCCACGCACGACCTGGCCCTGCATCTGCGCGCCGGCCAGCAGCTGCACACCGGTGGCGTTGCCCTCGAAGGTGTTCGGGCGGTCGACGGACGCACCCACCCAGCCGATCGCACCCGCACCGACGACGTAACTTTGCAGGCCCAGGGTCGCGCCGCTGACCGTGTTGCCAGCGAGCTGGTTGGCCGCCACATAGTTGATGCCCAGCGCACCGCCCTGGATGCGGTTGTTCTCGATGAGGCCGTTGAACGTGGCTTGCAGGTCCAGACCCGTGCCGTTGCTGGTGGCGATCAAGGTGTTGCCGGCGATGCGGCCGCTGGCATTGGAGCCGCCGACGATCTGCATCGCGGCGGGGAAGCCGGTGATGGTGTTGTCGCGGATCTGCACGCCGGTGGCGCTGTCCAGCAGCAGGCCGATGACGCCCGAGATGGTGTTGAAGCGCAGGCTGGCGTTCTGCACGCCGGCGGAAATGCTGACGCCGCCGGTGAAGGTGTTGCCGAAGAGCTTGGCGCCCTGCCCTGCGGTGAGGCTGACCGCGCCGGTCGCGCTGGAGTCGCTGACCCCCACGCCGTTGCCCGCGATGGTCAGCGTGGCTTGCATCTTCAGGTTCTGCAACGTCACGTTGGCGCCGTTGACCGTCACCGCGCCGGTGATGCTGCTGCCCGCCGCGCCCCAGATCGTCACGCCGGCATCGCCGGCCGAGACCGTGAAGCCGCCCTGGCTGCCGTTGACGACGATGACGTCGCCCGCGGCCAGGGTCTGGCTGTCGAGGATGTCCTGCACCGAGTTGCCGGCGCTCGTGTTGAACACGCGGCCTACTGGAGCTGCGTCGGCGCGGACGAGGATTTCAGGCGAACCCGCTGACCCGCCGATATTGGCGTCCTGCCAGGCCAGCACGGCCCGGCCACTCGAATCCACGGCGAGCGCAAGCTGCTGGGGCTCGCCGCCGGTCTGGCTGATGCCGCTGCCGGCACCGATGCCGCTGGCCAGGCCGGGCAGCACTTCCTCGAAGTGCAGCGTCGTCGCATTCCACTGGCGCTCGTAGAGGCTGCTGGATGCGTCCAGCAGGGGCGTGTTGACCCACACCAGGCGCAGCGAGCTGCCGCCGGCCGCCAGCTGCGGCAGACCCGGGCGGCTCTGGTCCTTGATGACGTCGCGCACAGTGACGCCGCCCGCGCTCAACTGCGCGGTGACGACGGTGGCGCCCTGGTCGGCCCAGGCCTGCCAGGCAACGAAGAGGGTGTTGCCGAAGTAGGCGACGCTGGGTTGGGCATGCCAGGTCGAGTCGAGGCCCAGGGCCGTCTTGACCGCTGCGCCACCGCTGACTCCGGTGCCCGCGTTGGAGCCTGCAAGGCCAGCCCAGGTGCCCGTGCTGGGCGTTCCGCCAGGCGTGAACTCGGTGACGTAGACCTGGCGCAGCGAGCTGCCCGGCTGCACGGCCGAGTAGCCGATGGCCACCTTGTTGCCGCTGACCGCGACGCTGAAGTCGCGCAGTTCGGTACCTACGGCGAGGCCAATGCCGGTGGAGGCGGCTTGCGCGCCCAGGGCGACCCAGCTGCCGCCGGTGTAGATCTTGGCGTAGACGCGCAGGTTGCCAGCGGAGTCATCGGTGTAGACGACGACCGGGCCATTGGTCGTGTTGACCAGCTTGGCCTGCACCGCATTGCCGTTGTTGGTGGCGTTGCCCAGGCTGACCCAGGCCGAGCCGTCCCAGCGCTTGACGACGATGTCGCGGCTGCCGTCGGCCAACGTCTCGGTCCAGGCCACGACGGGCGCACCTGTGCCATCGACGGTCAACGTCGGTTTCGCGGAGGCAGCCGCCGTGCTGGCGGACACGCCGCCCTGCGACGCGCTCGTGCCCAACGTGACCCACTGCGTGCCGTCATGCTTGGCGACGTAGATCTCGAGGTTGCCGTTGCGGCTGTCGCTCCAGGCGACATAGCGCTCGCCGCTCGGGCCGACCGCCACTGCCGGCTCTTGCGACAGGCCGAGGTCACCCGCGAGACCGCGCAGTACGGCGGAATCCGCCGAGCTGCCGTTCAGGTCGGCCCAGCGGCCGCTGCCAACAACGCCGTCGGGCAGCGTGCCGGCCGCGCGCGGGCTGGTGTCGTCCACCGGCACGACGGCCGGTGCCGGCGTGGCGGGGAAGTTGCTGAAGAAGCCGGCGTCGTCGCCGCCACCACCGAAGTCGATGAGGTTGGTCGTGCCGCCGCCGGCCTCGGCCACAGCCATGCCGCCCACGCCCTGGATGAGGTCGTCGCCGCCTTCACCGTAGAGCAGATCGTTGCCGCCCTGGCCGTAGAGCTTGTCGGCGCCCGAGCCGGGCTCGTTGCCGTTGCTGCCGAAATCACCATACAGGTAGTCGGCCGCCTTGTCGTCGCCCGCGCCACTGACCGAATGTCCGTACAGCGTGTCGTTGCCGGCACCGCCGACCATCAGGTCGACGCCAGCGCCGCCTTCGAGCACGTCGTCACCCGCGCCGCCTTCCAGCGTGTCGGCACCGGTGCCGCCGTCCAGGCTGTCGTTGCCGGCCAGGCCTTGCAGGCGGTCTTCGCCGTCGCCACCGTAGAGGGCGTCTTCGCCGTCGGCAGAGCCCACCAGCAGGTCGTCGCCGTCGCCGCCCTGGATCACGCCGCCCTGGCCGTAACCCTGGTTCAGCTCGTCGTTGCCGTCGTTGCCCTGGATGTTGTCGGCGCCGAAGCCGCCGTCGATGAAGTCATCGCCGCCGTTGCCGTAGAGCTGGTCGTCGCCCTGCTCGCCGAAGATGCGGTCGGTCGCGTCGTCGTCGGCCGGCTGGCTGGCCTGCTCGACCGGTGCATGGCCATAAATCGTGTCGTCACCACGGCCGCCATACAGCGTGTCCTTGCCGCTGCCGCCGGTGATGTCGTCGTGCCCGGAGCCGCCGTCGACGAAGTCGTCGCCCGCGCCCGCGTCGATGTTGTCGGAGCCGCCAAGCGCCCAGATCTGGTCGTTGCCGTCGCCACCCGAGATGGCATCGCCCACGGCGCCATCGCCGCCGTCGTCGCTGCCGAAGATGCGGTCGGCCCCTGCACCACCGCTCAGCGTGCCGCCGGCACCCGCGCCCCCGATAAGCAGGTCGTCGCCGTCATTGCCGGTGATCGTGTCGACGCCGTCGCCGCCGTAGAGGTCGTCGGCGCCTGAGCCGCCGACAAGGCCGTCGTCGCCGCCGCGGCCGTAGATCGTCCAGCCTTGCGACTGGGCTGAGACGTTCAGCACGTCGGCCTGGTCGTCGCCTACCAGTTCGGGGCGGTCGCCCGTGACCGTGCCGCCGATAGCGGCCGTGGCGCCTTCGGCATCCGCGCTTTGATGGTCGACGCCAAAGAAGAGGCGGTCACCGGCCGAGACCGTGCCGGTGACGATCAGGCTGTCGCCCGCGTTGAGCGTGACACTCTTGCCGGCGGCGACGCTGCGGCCCTCGCCGACGACGATGTTTTCACCGCTGGCCTGGCTGTCGCGCGACGTGAGCCGCACATGGCCGGCGCTGCTGACGATGGCACCCACATACAGGGCTTGCACGACTTCGGTCAGTTGCACGCCGCTGTTGCCGGTGGCGTTGACGAAACCGCCCGCCGCGCTGAAGCGGCTGTCGATCTCGACGTCGTTGTAGTAGCTGCCGATGCTGCCGCTGACGGTCAAGGTCAGTGTGTTGCCGTCGATGTCGGAGAGCAGGTCGGACAGGTCGTCCACCAGGTCGCCGCCCAGCACCGTCAGCTCGACGTCGGCGCTGCTGGAGCGCACGCGGTCGAGGTTGAGATCGCCCGCGACCTCGGTCATGTAGATGGAACCCGCAGCCAGCGCCCACACATTGCCGTGGCTGGGGCGCGAAGAATCGATCTCCAGCGAGTTGGCATTGGTGCCTATGCCGGCGCCGCCGGCGGTCAGGCGCAGCTTGATGCCCAGCACGTCGGCGTCAGCATCGCTGCCGATCTCCTGGATGCCGCCATTGACCGCAGAAACCGTGACGTTGTTGTTGGCCGCCTCGACGCGCTCCAGCAGCACGCTGCCGCCGGTGGAGGTGATGCTGATCGCACCCGCCTGCGCGAGCACCAGGCGCGGCAGCGTGATGTTGCCGCCGGCCAGCATGGTGATGCTGTCGCCTGCGGTGACGAGGTTGTTCGGGTAGAGGTTGAGCCGGTTGCCCGTCTGGCCACCGGTGACGTTGGAGATCGTGCCTTGCGTGGCCGTGATGGACACGTCGCTGCCGGCGACGACATGGTCGACCTGCACCGAGCCGTCGAGGCTGGTGATGGCCACGTCGGCGTTCTGCGACCAGATGGACGCTGGGGCCAGAACCTGGTTGACCGCCAGCAGCCCGACGTTGCCGCCGGCTTGCACGATGCGGGGCAGCGTGAGGTCCCGGCTGGCCTGCATCAGCGCCGTGCCGCCCGCGGTCAGCAGGTTGTCGGTGTACAGGGCCACCCAGGTGTGGGCGTAGCTGGCCAGCACGTTGCTGATGTCCAGCGATGCGCTGACCGTGGCGTTGCCACCGGCGATCAGGTGGTCGGCCTGGACGGACCTGTCCTGGCTCATCACGTCGAGGTTGCCCGTACCGGCCTGCACCGTGCTCGGCAGCGTCAGGTTGCCGCTGGCGCGCACTGTGGCATTGCCACCGGCCAACCAGGTGTTGCGCTGGAACACGTCCATGAGCTCGCCCGGCCCGTCCGTGTAGATGGACAGATCGGTGCCCGCATCGAGCTTGCCGAGAGAGGTCGTCGAAGTGATGGCTTCGTTGCCCGTACCGAAGAAGCCGACGGGGAAGTCGACGATGGCACCGCCCGCCTGATCGGGTCTGAAGTGGCGGATCCAGTTCGTCGTGCCGAGGTCGATGCCGCGGCTGGCGTAGTCGATGTTGACCGCCACCTGGTAGGTGGGCGGTGTGCCGACCACCGTGACCTGGCGCTTGGCTTCCTGAAGCAGCAGGTTGAGGCTGCCGCCGGCCGAGAGGTTGCCAAGGCTGAGGGTGAAATTGGTGACGGCCGGGTCGCGCAGCAGACCGCGGACGCGCAGGTAGGTGCTGGCGCCGGAGGTGCTCGTCAGCGCGGCCGGACGGCCCTCGCTTTGCACGAGTTCGAGGTTGAGGTCCAGGCCGCTGCCGCGGCCGATCGTGCCGCCGGCGCTGAGGGTGGCCGTGTTGGTGCGCACGATGGGCGTACCGCTGACGTTGACGATGCTGCCGCCGACGGCGGCCATCAGCGTCGAGCCCAGCGGGTTGTCGATGACGCCGTTGAGTTCGATGTCGGAGAAGCTGTTGGTGCTGGTGTTGCGGATCAGCAACTCGGTCGCGCCGTAGCTGTGGCGGATGTTGAACTCGAACGGCGTCGTGTCGCTGCTCGGCCCCGTCACGTTGTCCACGTCGATGTGCACCGTGGGCACCGCCGTCGTGTTGACCGGGGCGATGTTGTTGAGGCGCAGGTCCTTCGTCGACTGGTTGGTCAGCGTGATCCGGTTGTAGGTGTGGACGAAGGTAAAGGTCGACTGCGTGCCGGCGATGGTGCCGGCCTGGATGTCTTCGCCAGGCTTGTAGACGCCATTGGCGCGGAAGTTGGCCGTGCCGATGTCGTCGTTGGTGATGTCGTTGACGATGACGATGCCGGCCAGGTTGCTGACCGTCACGTTCTGCGCCGTGACGACATTGCCGGCCGCGTCGATCAGCAGCACCGGGTTGGGGCCGGACGACAGGCGCGCGTCGGCGTTGAAGTCGATGTGCTGGTTGTAGGTGTGCGGCGTGCCGAGGTCGATGCTGCCGATGTCGCCCCAGGCGGGGTCCTGCACCAGGCGGTAGCCGGTGGAGTAGCCCTTCAGCTCGGAGCGCACGTCCAGTGCATGGGTCTCGAAGGTGGCGCCTGCCTCGGCGTTGACCAGCGTGTTCAGGCGCTGCTCGATGATCAGGTCGACATCGGTGTCGCCAGCGGCCGCATCGGCCTCGCCCTTGGAGTTGGCATAGGCGTCCAGGCCGCCGTGCGAGGCCAGCACATTGATGTTTTCCAGCGAGCTGACGAGCGCACCACTGCGCACGTTGACGACGGCATCCGAGAACATGCGCAGGTAGGCATGCGAGTCCGGGTTGGCGCCGGCTGCGGCCGAGTAGGCGTTGGCTGCGACGCGGCTCTTCGCGTGCGTCATCGCCGCGTCGAGCGTGATGTCATCGCCGGCCTTGACGACCGCGCTGTTGCCGACGTTGACCGTCGTCTGCTGGTTGGCGCCGCTGCCGCCCACGCGCCAGTACATGTCGGCATCGGAGCCGGCACCGAAGCCGCCGCTGGAGGCGCGGCCATTGACGTCGCCGTCGAACTGCGATTCGGCCTTGATGTTGACGTTGTGCGCGGCCGTGATGCTGCCGTTGTTGCCGATGCCGGACTGGGTGTCGTGGTTGAGCTGCACGCCGCCCGTCACGTCGGACGAGTTGATGAAGCCGCCGCCCTTGGAGTTGGCGTCGATGGTGCCGTTCTGCGTGCTCTTGGACAGCAGGCTGACCGAGCCGCCGGACGTCAGCTGCGCGCCGCTGCCGGCCGTGGCCTGCACCGTCTGCGTCGCATTGACATAGGCCTCGGAATAGCCCACGGCGATGAAGGCGCCACCGCTGGAGCCCGCCGTGCCGGCGCCGTTCGCGGCCGAGAAGGCGTTGAGCAGGATGTCGCCACCGGCCTGCACGACGGCGTTGTCGCCGACCGTCGCACGCACGTTGGTCACCACGTCGACGCGCGATTCCGAACCCTTCTCGCCAAAGATCAGCGCACCCGCCGCGCCCGACGTCTTGCCGCTGGACACGCCGTTGTCGACGACGCTGTTCACGAGTTGCAGCGCACCGCCAGCGCCCAGGAGCTGATGGCCGTTGCCGCTGCCGGTGCTGGTGATGTCGACCTCCAGCTGATGCATGCCGGTGGTGCTGGCGCCCGAAAGCTCGATGCCCTCGACGCCGATGGTGTGCTTGCCGCCGCCCGCGCCGAGGTTGATGGCCGCCCCACCCGCCGTCGCGGCGAGCTGGAAGGTGTTGGCGTCGATGAGCTTGACGTAGTAGGTGTTGCCAGCGCTCAGGCCCGACAGAGGTGCCGCGCCGACGCGTGTCAGCACATGGCCGCTGGCGGCGGACTCCGCCGTGTTGGCGATGTCGATGGCGGTGCCGTTGCTGGCATTCGCTGCCGTCGTGGCCAGCTTGATGTGGTTGTCATCGATGCGGATGACGTAGTAAGTCCCGTCGCCCGCCAGGTTGGTGATGGCGGCAGCCGGCTTGTTGGGGCTCTCGATGACGATGTCACGCAGGCTGTACTTGACCTGGTCGCCGGTGTTGAAGCCATGGGCGGCGACGGTGATCTGGTCTGCGCCGGCCGACTCTACGGCCGAGCCCTCGAACTGCTCGGCGCCCGCCGTGCGGTAGGTGACCGCCTGGCCTTCGGCAAAGCCGTGGCCGTTGACCGTGATCTGTTCGGTCGTCGCGTTGACGGCGCCGCTGAGGAAGGTCTTGGGCGCCACCGTGGCAGCGGCCGCAGTGGTCGCGAGCTTGATGGTCTGCGCGTCGATGACGCGCACGAAATACGCCTGGCCGTCGTTCAGGCCGCTGATGCCGGGGTTGCCGGCCGCGCGGTAGATGACGCGCTGGCCGTCGACGAAGCCGTGCTCGACGTCGAACTTGATCTCGTCCTTGGCCGCATCGACGGTGGTCGACTTGAACACCGAGCCGAGCTTGACGGCGGCGGCCGACTGCACGATGACCTGGTAGTTGCGCCCGTCCCCCAGGCCGCCGACGGCACCGTTGCCGCTCAGGCCGATGCTGTAGGTGACCGTGTCGCCGGTCGCCAGGCCATGATCGCCGTTCAGCGTGATGACGTTCGCGCCGGTGTTGACGCCGCCGGCGCCGAAGCTGGTGTCGGCGGTGTTGACGGTCTGGCCCTGGTCGGCCTTGAGCTCGACGCTTCCGCCGGCCTTCACGCGCGCGCCGGCCCCAATGTCGGCGCGCACGCTCGGGTTGATGTTGATGTCGGCCTTGGAGATGCTGGCCGTGCCCAGGCCGGCGAAGGAGCTGCCGTCGGCAACGCCGTCGCCCTCGGCATTGCCGTGGGCGCGGATGGCCACGTTGCCGCCGACGTCGACATTGGCACCACCGAAGAGTTCGGCGGCGATGGTCGGGTTGACGTTGACCACCGGTGCCGCGCCGTTGCCGGAGACCAGCAGGCCGCCCGTCGTGGCCACCGCCGTGGCCGCGCCGCGGCCGCCGCCGGAGGCGTCGATGGTCAGGCTTGCGCCGGTGATCTGGGCGTTGCCCACCGTCGCGCGGCTGCTGGAGTTGGCATCGGCGCGGGCATCGGTGGTGCCGATGGCAACGCCGAAGGAATAGGCCTCACCGTCCGAGCGCGCGCTGGCCTTGTCGGACACGGCAGACAGCACTTCGGTGCCGCCGTCGGCGTTCACCGAAGAACCGTTGCGGATTTCGGCGCTGACGGCCGCCGCAGTAGAGGCGAACGTGTCGGCGCCGTTGATGCTGGCAAAGCCGCTGCCACCGCCCGCCTCGCCCCTGGCTGAGGCGCCCTCGGAGCCGTCGTGCGCGGCGCGGATGGTGATGCGGCCGCCAGCGTCGAGAACGCCGCCCACCGTCGTCGCGACCGTCGGCGTCACCTGGGCATTGGCCTGCGCCTTGCCCACGGACACCAGCAGGCCGTAGGCATCGGCCTCCGACGTGGCGCGCGCGCCGCCGCTGGTAGCGCTGCCGAGCAGGATGTTGCCGCCGGCCGTGATGCCGCTGCCGAGCATGGACGTGCTCAGGTTGCGGGCGACGATGGCGTTGGAGTCGTTGGAGGCCGCGCCGATCAGGCCGCCGCCCGGTGCCGTGGTGTCGGTGGCCGCGCCCTGGTCGCTGATGTTGTCGATGGCGACATTGCCGCCGGCCGCGATGCCCGTGCCCGCGGCGATGGTCGTCGCCTGGTTGTCGTTGCTGTAGCTGTTGTTCTGGGCGTTCGTCAGCGTGCCGCCGGCAATGCTGTCCGCCCGCACATTGCCCTTGCCCATGATGAGGCCAAAGGCCAGGCCGTAGCCCTCTGCATTGGCGACGTTGCCGGAGCGGGTGGTGACGGTGAAGTTGCCGGTGCCGGCGGCGAGGTCGCTGCCCGAACCGCCGAGCGTCGTCGTCATGTCGGCCGAGGACTGGGCCAGGCTGTTGGCGCCGATGCCGGTGAAACCGGCGGAGCCGCCCGACGTGTTGGCGTAGGCGTGCGCGTCCTGCCCGCTGGCGCCTGCGCCGGTGTGGTTGTGGCTGGCCAGCACGGTGAAATTGCGCCCCGCGCTGACGTCGGCGGCGCCGACCGTCGTGTCCATGTCGGGGCGAACGCGTGCCGTCGCGTCGGAGCCGCCGAAGGAGCCCAGTGTCGACACCGCGAGGCCATCGGCACGCGCATCGGCATCGCCGGTGGAGACGTTGCTGATGATGACGTCGCGGCCGGCGCTGATGTTGCCGCCCGCGCCGATGCCGACATTGATCGTCGGCGTGATGACCGCGTTGGCCGTGTTCGAGCCGCCCGCGCCGAGCAGGCCGACGCTGGCTGCGTCGCTGTCGGAAAGCGCGACGTAGTTGCTGGCCGTGTTGATGACGAGGTCGCCGCCGATGGTGCCGGAGATGGCGCCGGTCACCGCGTTGGTCGTGCCGCCCATGGTGGCGCTGGACTTGGCGACGCCGCCCGCGAGGAGCAGGGCGCCGTTGAGGCTGTCGCCCTTGGCGTCGGCCGTCAGGCCAGACAGCGTGTCGAAGCGGACATTGCCCGAGGTGTTGAAAACGACGCCCGAGCCGGTGTTGTTGGTCAGGTTGGCCACGGTCGACGCCGTCGAGTTGCTGCCGGACACCGAGATCGACGCACCCGCGCTGGCACTGGAGCGCGCGAGCGCCTTGCCGGCGCCGGCATCGCCGTTGTTCAGGCGCACGGCCATCTGCACGTTGCCGTTGCCGCCGTGCGTGGTGACCTTGGCGTTGTTGCCGATGTTGGCCGTCATCGTCGGGTTGATGTCGACGTCGGCGACCGAGCCGCCGGCACCGACGCCGCCGGCGAACTGCACGCCATCGGCAATACCGGTGGCCTGGGTCGACGCATTGGCGCCAACGTTCACGGCACCGTTCACGTCGATGACCGCGCCGGCACCGATGCCGGCCGTGACGGTGGGCGTCACGGCGCTGGTGGACTTGGCACCCGAACTGGCCACGACCAGGCCGCCGGTGGCGGCGGAGCTGTTGGCGGTGGATGTCTGATTGGCGGTTGCGTCGATGACGAGGCCGCCGCCGTTGACCTTGGCCGCGCTGGTGGCGGCCGTGGTGCCGGTGGAGGTGGCCGTGGCCGTCATCGCGCCGCGCGCGCCGAGGCCAAGGCCGACGGCGCTGGCGGTGCCGTCGGCCGACACGTTGTTGTTGGCCAGGGCCTGCACGGTGACGACGCCGCCGTTGCCGTTCAGCGTGGCGTTGACCTGGGCGTTGACGTTGAGGTTGGCGCCGGACTTGGCCGTCGCGTTCGCACCGGAGCCGCTGATGCCGGCGCTGAAACCTGCGGTGTCCGCCTTGGCGCGCGCGTTCTGGCCGCCCTGGTTGTGCTGCGCCAGGATGTTGACGCCCTGCCCGCTCAGCGTCGTCGTGCCCTGCACGAGATTGGTCACCGTGGGCGTCACCTCGGCATTGGCCGACATGATGCCGATCGCGCCCACCAAGCCGACCGACAGGCCGCGAGACTGCGCGTTGGCATCGGCCTGAGACAAGGCCAGGATGTTGATCAGCCCGGCGCTGGTCACCGTGCTGGCCGAGCTGGCGTTGCCCGCACCGGCCGTCACGTTGCCGTTGGCCTTGGCCGTGGCGTCGCCGCTGTTGACGCCCACGCCCAGGCCGCCGCCCGACGCGTTGGCGTGCGCGTCGGCATAGTTGTGGCCGAGCGCGCGTACGTCGACGCCGGTGCTGCCGCCCGAGCCACCGGCTATTTCGGCCGTCGTCGCGCCATTGGCGTTGGACAGGGCCACCGAGCGGCCCAGCGCGACCACCAGGCCGATGCTGGCGCCCGAGGTCTCGGTGTGGCCGATGTTGGCCGCGTCGGCATGGATGCTCAGCGAGCCGCCCGCCGTCAGCACGCTGCCGGCACCGCTGCGCGCGGTCGTCGCCGCATTGGCATTGGCCGTGGCCGAAGCACCAGCGCCGCTGACCAGCCCCGCACCCGAGGAACTGCGCGCCAGCGCCACGGTGTCCTGGCCGTTGCCGGCTGCGCCGTCGTGGTTGTGGCTGGCGCGGATGCTGATGTTGCGGCCCACGTTGGCCGTCTCGTTGCCGGTCAGCGCGTTGATATTGGGGCTCATCGTCGCGGAGGCGAGTGAGCTGCCGAAACCAATGCCGGCGCTGACCGCCCGGCCCTGGGCCGTGGCCGTCGTGTCGGCCGAGGACAACGCGGTGACGATGAGGTCGCGGCCGACGCCGATGCTGCCGCCACCGCCGAGGTTGGCCGTGATGGTCGGGCTGAAGTTGGCCGTCGCCGAGTTGATCTGGCCGGCGGCCAGCAGGCCGAGGCTGGACGCCTGCGAGATGGCGTTGACGAGGTGGTTGGCGTAAGTCTCGACCTTGAAGTCGATGCCCTGGTTGCCGCTGACGGCACCGAGCGCCTGGCTCACCGTGCCGGTGACGGTCGCGCTGGACAGCGCGCCGCCCATGCCGCCGACGAGGCCGAAGCCGCGGGCGTCGCCGTTGGCGTCCACATGCGCACCGGCCTGCGTCGCGAAGGACACGCCGCGCGCCGCGTTCAGCGTGACGCCGCTGCCGGTCGTCGCGTTGATGTTGTAGTTGACGGCCGCCGTCGCATCGGCGCCGCCGCCGGCCGCGATGCCGCCACCGGCCGCGAAGGCCGTGGACGTGGCGCCGCCGGTCTCGTTGCTGCCGCCGTTGTGGCTCAGCGAGAAAATGATGTCGCCGGTGTTGGCGGACTGCGTCGTCGCGTTGACGCCGCTGCCGACGCGCAGCGTCATCGTCGGTGCCAGCGTCACGTCGGACCTGGACAGGCCGAGCGAAGGCCCGAAGGACACGGCCACGCCGGTGGCGGTGCCATCGGCATCGGTGTTGGCCGTGCCGGAGACGTTAATGCCGCCGACGACGTTGATAACCGCGCCGTCGCCCAGGCCCGCGCGCACGTCGGGGTTGACGGTCGTCGTCGCCCCCGCACCCGTGCCGGCGGCAAGCAGGCCGCCGGCCGTGCCTTCCGCAGTCGCCAGCCCGGTCTGCGTGGCGGTGGACTGCACGGTCAGCGAGCCGCCCTGCACGTCGGCGCCGCTGGTGGCCTCGGTGATGCCACCGGAGCGCGCCGTGGCGGACACGACACCCGCCGATATGCCAAGCGCGCCGCTGAAAGCATCGCCCGTGCCGGTGACCGTGTTGACGGCATTGGCCTGCACCAGCACGCTGCCACTGCCGGCGTTGAAACTGGTCGCGTTGCCCGTCAGCGCCTTGGTGTCGGCGGCGGCCGTGGCATCGGCGTCTGCGCCGCTGATGGAGATGCCGCCAGCCAAGCCGGCGGCGTCGGCCGTTGCCGTGCTGTCTTCACCGGCCTGGTTGTGGCGGGCGCGCACCGTGATGCCATTGCCGCTGACGGCGGTGGTGCCGCGCACCTCGGCCGTGACCGCAGGCGAGACCTGGCTGGTCGCGCTCATGAAGCCCGCCGCGCCGGCCAAGCCGAAGGAGAAGGCCTTGGCCTTGGCGTCGGCATCGGCGCTGGAGATGGCGTCGACGAGAACGGCGCCGGTAGTCGTCGTGCTGCTGGCGACGCCAGCATCGCCCAGGCCGGCGGACACACCGCTGTTGGAGCGCGCGGTCGCGCTGCCACCGCTGGCACCGGCCAGGCCGGCTGCGCCGGTCGCATTGGCGCCGGCCACGGCCGTGTTCTTGCCCTGCGCAATGACGTTGACGGACGTGGCTCCGCCGACACCGCCGCGCAGGTCGGCCGTGGTGCCACCGCCGACAACCGCCGAGCTGGTGGACTTGCCGATGCCGATGAGGCCGCCGGCCCCGAGGCCGGCCGTTTCGCCGCTGGCCAGGTTGGCCGCATCGGCCAGCACCTTGACCGTGCTGCTCGATGTGAGCTTGCTGCCCGCGCCGACGGTCGCATCAACATTGGCCGAAGCGGTGGCGGAGGCGGATGCACCCGTGCCGCTGACCAGCGCGCTGCCGGCCGAGGCCAGCGCCGTGGCGACGGTGTTAAGGCCGGTGGGCACAGCGCCGTCGTGGTTGTGGCGGGCCTCGACGAGGATGGCGCCGCCGGCTGTCAGCTGCTGGTTGCCGGTGCGCGCGAACACGGTCGGGCTCATCGTCGCCGTGGCGCTGGACGCACCGATGCTCGCAGCGACGCTGAGCGCCCTGCCAACGGCGCTGGCCGTCGTGTCGGTGCTGGACAGCATCTGCACCGTGGCACTGCCGGCCACGTTGGTCGTGCCGCTCCCGAGGTCGATGCCCATCACGGGCGTGAAGCTGGCCGTGGCGCTGTTGATCTGGCCGCTGACCAGGCCGCCGCCCGAGGCGCGCGCGGTGCTGGTGACGGGTTGGCTCGACACCCCGAGCGCGTTCAGGTTGCGCCCGACCGTGCCGCTGGCGCTGCTGAAGTTGCTTTGCGCACTGCCGTCGACGGTGGCGCTGGAAACCGCACCGCCGATGGCCGCGACCAGGCCGATGGTGTCGCTGTTGGCGGTGGACTCGACGTGGTTGCCGAGCTTCAGCTCCACGTTCAGGTCGCGGCCGGCGTTCAGCGTGACGCCGGTGCCGGAGCTTTGCAGGATGTTGTAGGTCGTCTGCGCCGAGGCGCCGGTGCCGCTGAGCCCCGCCGCCAGGCCCCCGGACGGCGCCGTGGCGGTGGCCGTGGCGCCGCCGGCACCGCTGCTGCCGTTGTTGACGCGCGTGGCAATCGTCAGGTCCGAGCCCACGCCGTTGGCACTCAGGCTGGCGCCGGTGCCGATGCGGTTGGTCATCGTCGGGTTCAGCGTCGCGTCGGCGATGGAGATGCCCATGGACACGCCGCCCGACAAGGCGACACCGCTGGCGATGCCGTCGGAGTCCGCGTTCGTTTCGGCCACGACGGAGATGGCGCCGCCGACGCTGACCTGCGCACCGTCGCCGATGCCGGCGTTGACGGTGGGCGTGACGCTGCTGGTGCCGCCGGCACCGGAGGCGCCCGCCAGCACGCCGCCCGCTGCGGCCTTGCCGGTGCCGTCGGCGTTCTGGTCGGCATGAGCCAGCACGGAATAGCTCGCGCCGGTCACGTCGGCGCCGCTGACGGCGCCCGTCGTGCCGCCGGTGCTGGCGTTGGCCACGACCGCGCCGGCACCAATGCCCGCCGCAACCGACAGCGCGTCGCCGGTGGCGATGGCGACGTTGGACGACAGGCCTTCGACGACCACGGCACCGCTGCCGCCGGCGATGGACGTGTTGTTGCCCACCAGCGCCTGGGCGCCGGCCAGGCTCCTGGCGTTGACGATGGCGCCCGACGCCGCCAGGCCCAGGCTGCCGCCGGCCGCGTCGGCCGTGGCGCGCACGTCCTCGCCGGCCTGGTTGTGATAAGCCCCCACGCGCACGCCGGCGCCCGACACGAGGCCGGTGTTGCCGGTGACGGTGGAGCGCACGTCGGGCGACGCCTCGGCGCTGGCGGCCATGATGCCGACCGCGCCGGCCACGCCGAGCGACAGGCCGAAGGTGTTGGCCGTGGCGTCGTTGCTGGAGCGGGCCTCGATGACGATGGCACCGCTGGCGTTGATGGTCGCGTCCTGCGCCGCGACGCCGACCGTCGTCTGCACATTGCCGTTGGCGCGCGCGGTGCTGCTGGCGCCGTTGGTGCCGACGATGCCGCCGCCGGAGGCGTCGGAGTCGGAGTTGGCAAGATTGCGCGCTTGCGAGCGCACCGTCAGGTCGGTGGACGAGCCGACGCCGCCGAGCAACTCGGCCGTCGTGCCGCCGTTGGCCCGCGCATTGCCGACGCTGACGCCGACCGTGCCGCCGCCGATGGAAAGGGCCAGCGCCTCGGCCTGGGCCTCGTTGTTGTTGTAGGCCAGCACGTCGACGCGGCCGCCCGCGCTGACGAGCGAGCCGGAGCCGATGCTGGCCTTGACGGCACCATTGGCCTCGGCCGTGGGCACCGCGCCGTTGCCGGTGAAGCCGCCGAAGCCGGGCGCGGTGGATTGCGCCCAGGCGCCCTTGTTGGCCAGCGCAGCCGTGCCGTTGTGGTTGTTGCGCGCCTGCACGCGGATCAGGCCGCCCGCGTTCAGCACCGAGGTGGCGCCGAACAGCGCCTGCACGACGGGCGAGAACGTGGCCGAGGACAGGCTGACGCCGGTCGCGCCGGCGCCGGCGGTGACGGTCAGCACATCGGCGTCGGCGCGGCCGGTGGTGATGGCGTCGACGGTCGCTTCGCCGGTCGTCTTGATCAGCGAGGCGTCGCCCACGGACGCGCGCACCAGGGGTGTCACGTCGACGATGGCGAAGTTGGCGCTGATGGCGACCGCGCCGACCGAGAAGGCCAGCGTGTGCGCGTAGGTGTCGAAATCGGCGGTGGCGCTGACGTGCAGCGCGCCGACGTTCAGGCCGGCCTCCTGGCCGATGCGGGCGCCGGCGCCGACGTCGGCACTGACCTGGCCGTCGCTGCTCAGGCGTGTGAAGGAGGCACCCGCTGCGACCGCACCGGCGGCGCCCTGGGCGGTGTCGAGATGGATGGTGCGGTTGGAGACAGCCGTCACGTCGACGCTGGCTGCGGCGCGCACGCGGGCGCTGTCGGCCAACGCGCTTTGCACATAGCTGCTGTCGCTGAGCACGGACACGGCCGCACCCAGGCCGACGAAACCGGCGCCGCCCGCGAAGGCGATGGCATCGACCGTGCTGTCCAGCCGCGAGCTGACCTTGAACTGGCCGCCAGCCGTGTAGCTGCCGCCGGCGTTGGCGTTGGTGTTGAAGGCAGTCGAGAAGACGCCGATGCCGGCGCCGATGCCGCCCGCGCCGGCACCGATGGCACCGACGAGGAAGTCCACATCCGCCCATTGGCGGGCGTTGACGGTGATCGCGTTGCCCGCCGTGATGCTGGTGCCGCCGGCCACGGTAGCTTCGGTGCCCTGCGCCGGGTTGGTTGCGTTGATGGCTGCCAGCCATTCGGCCTGGCTGGGGCCGGAGCCGTTGACGAAAGTGCCGGCTGCGCCAGCGCGTTGATTCACGCGCTGCTGGCCGCTGCCGGCCGAGCCGTTTTGGAAGCCGCCCAGCACGCTGCCAACCTGGCCCTTGGCCAACGTCGCCTGGCGGGCCGCGTCGCTGTCGCCGGAGTCATTGCTGTGGTCGCCCTCGGTGCCCTTGGCCTTGGTCAGGCTGTCGGCCGACGTGCCCTGGTCGTTTTGATAGCTGCGCTCCAGCGGCGTGCCGACGGACCAGACCGTCACCGCACCCGCCGCGCCGACGAAGCCGCCGGCGCCGGAGATGGTCAGCGAGTCGAGATCGATCTGCGACAGGCCGTTGATGGCCACGTCGCCCGCCGCCGCGACATCGGCATTGCCGAGGATGCGTGCCGCCGTGTCGTTGCGCAGGCTGCCTACCTGCACCGCGCCGCCGACGCCGACGAAGCCGCCCGCGACTGCGCCGGTGAAGTGCGTGCCGCCAGCCACGTTCGCCGCCGTGACGTAGACGCCCTGGTCACTGTCTGCGCCGGCGTTGCCGCCGTTGCGGTTGATCTTGGTGTTGGCGCCGATGATGGCCGTCGTATCGCTGTCCAGCAGCGTCACGCCGACGCCGCCGCCCACGCCGACGTAGCCAAAGCCGGCCGCGACGTCGAGGTGGAAGAAGTCTTCGCTGCTGTTGGCCTGCACAACGACGCCATGGCGCTCAGTGGTGCCGACACCGCCCGCGCCGACGCTGCCGTCCAGCATGCCGAGCAGGCCGGTGCCGGCGCCCTTGGCATCGACGGACGCGCCCGTCAGCACGCCGGCGTCAGTGTGCTTGGTGATGCTCATGACGCCGACGGACGCACCGACGCCGACCGTGCCCGCGCCGAGAGCACCGGCGATCATGGTCACGTCGGTGGTGTCGCTCGCCAGCACGCCGACGTCGCCGCCCGCTTGCACCGAGGCTGCGGCGCCGATGGACGCCGCCGTGTGGTTGTCCACCACGAGCACGTTGACCGCGCCGCCCACGCCGACCGTGCCGGCGGCGATGCCGGCGGAAATCAGCACCAGATGGTCTTCGTTGTGCGCCTGGACGACGATGTCGTCCTTGGCTTTGACGCTGGCGTTGCCGTTGATGCTGGCCGTGGTGTCGTGCGTCAGCACGGTCACGTCCACGCCCGGGGCGACGCCGACGGTGCCGAAGCCAAGCGCGCCAGCCAGCGCCACATGCGAGAAGTCGTCGCCCGCGCCGACCAGGACGCTCTGGCCCGCGCCGGCCGTGCTGGTGTCGGCGTTGACGTTGGCGCTGGCGCCGACGGTGGCCGTCGTCGTCGTGTTGACGACGTTGGTGGCCGAGCCGACGCCGATGCCGGCCGTGCCGGCGCCGAGTGCCACGGCGAAGGTCTCGATGTCGTCGCGGTTGGTGGCCGTCACGGCCACGCCGGTGAAGCCGCTGCGCGTGTTGGGCGTGGCGACGCGGTTCTTCGTGAAGCTCAGGTCGTCACTCTTCTTGCCGTCGCCGGACTCTGCCTTGAAGGTCGGCGTGCCGACCTCAAACGCAGCGGCGCTGCCCTTCTGGCCGGCGGCTGCGTTCGGCAGGCCGGTCGTGCTCTGCGGTGTGGATGCGCCATAGCCGACGCCGATGCCGCCGTCCTGCACGACAAGGCCGGCGCGCAGACCATCGGCCGTGATCCTGGCGCCCTCGCCCACCAGGCCGACGGTGTTCTTGTTGGCCGTGACGACGCCGACCGCCGCGCCCACGCCGGCCGAGCCGGAGGCGCCGACCGAGCCGGTGATGAGGTCGATCTCCGAGTTTTCGTCCGCCGCGACGACGATGCTGCCCTGGGCATGCACGTCGCCCGCGCCGGCGCTGGCCTTGGCGTCCGTCGGGTCGTCGCCGAGGATGGCGCGGGTCGTGATGTTGAGCACCTGCACGTTCGCATCGGCCGCGACGCCGACGCTGGAGCTGGCCGCCACGCCGGCCGCGACGGTGGAAATGTCCTCGTCGGAGTGAGACGTGACCAGCAGGTCGCCGTCCACCGTGCCGGTGGCGCCCGAGCCCAGGCGGGCTTCGGTCGTCTTGTTGACCGTGTTGACGACGACGCCCAGGCCGACGCCGACGCTGCTGGAGGCGGCGATGGAGCCGGCTACCGAGACGATGTCGGTCTCGTCGCTGGCGCGCACCTTCATGGCGGCCTGCGTCGCGCCCGAAGCGGTGCCGACGGTGAAGGTGGCGCTGTCGTCGATGCGCGCCCGGGTCGTCTCGTTCAGCACGTTGACGACGACCGAGCCGGCCACGGCCGCGCTGCTGGACGCACCACCGCCCACGGCGATGGTGACGAGGTTCTCGTACGACGTGGCGGCCACGTCCACACCCCCGGTCGTGCCGGCCGTGATGGCTGTGCTCGGGCCGACGAGGGCCTGCACGGTGTCGTTGTGGACCAGCACCGTACTGGAGAGGCCGACGCCGGCCGAGTTGCCGTAGGCCAGCGCCCCGGCGATCTGCGTCATGTCGAACGGCGCATCGGCCACCACGGCCAGCGCACCACCGGCTTGCAGCGCCGAGCCCGCACCGCCGGCCGTCGTGGCCTCGGTCGTGTTGCTGATGATGTAGACGGACACGCTGCCACCCACGCCGGTGCCATCGGTGGCTACGCCTGCGGTCGCGGCGACGCTGGTGATGTCCTGGTCCGAGTTGGCGCGCACCGTGATGTCGCGGCCCGCCTTGACCGCCACGCCCGTGCCGAGCGTGGCCTTGGTGTTCTCGACCAGCACGGTCACGTCCAGGCCGATGCCGACGCCGGCATTGCCGATGGAAATGCCACCCGCGCCCGCGCCGCCTTCGATGTTCGTCTTGCTCCTGGCGCCGACGATGACGTCCTGAGCCGCGCCGGCCGCGACGCCCATGGCGGCGTCATTGACCTTGGCGCCGTTGTCCAGACGCGCAATCGTGTCCAGCGTGTAGATGTTGACTGCCGCCGAGCCTGCGCCCGCCGCGCCGTCGGTGGAGATGCCGCCGGAGATGGCGAGGTTGCTGACCGTCAGGCCGCCCAGCGGATCAGGCAGGTCCAGCGTGGCCGGGATGACCTGGCCGTTGGCGGTGATGGTGGTCGCGTCGCGCGCGGCCAGCGAGGCACCCGCGCCGACGGTCGCGTTGGTGTGCTCGACGACGATGTTCAGCCCGACGGACGCACCGACGCCCGTGCCGCCCGTGCTCAGCGCGGCCGCGCCGGCGATGGCCTGGATGGCGGTGCTCTGGTCGGCAACGACATCGAGCTTGCCAGCGCTGGCGCGCACCTGTGCACCGGCGCCGACCGTGGCGGCCGTGTCCAGCGTGACGATGTTGATGGCGGCGCTGCCGGCCACCGAGGTGTCCTTGCCGCCTGCGGCGGCGACGCCGAGGCTGCGGAATTCATGGTCGCCGCTGTCGCCCGGGCGGTCGGCGCGGATCAGCACCGAGGCGCCGCGCAGGTCGGCATTCGCGCCGACGCTCGCTGTGTTGCTCGCGTCCACGACGCCCAGCGCCACGGCGGCGCCGACGTTGGTCTTCTTGCTCAAGTCGATGGCATCGCCGGTCGCCAGGTTGATGGCGTTGTAGTCGGCGGTCGCATCAACCGTCATGGCGCCGCCGGCCGTGAGCTTGACGCCGTCAGCCACGCTGGCCGTGTTGTCGGTGACGAGCACCTGCACGACGACGGCTGCGGCCACGCCGGTGCCGGACGAACCACTGCCGCCGGTCTCGCTGCTGGTCTGGGAGTTGGCGGAGCTGGTCTGGTCGTTGCTCTTGGGCAGCGTGCGGTCGCCGCCGTTGTTAGGGTTGTTGTTGACCTGGTTGTCGGCTTCCTTGTCGGAGCTGCGGCCGCCCGAGTCGTTGCCCGACGCGCTGGCCTTGGCGGTGCCGGTGGCCAACACCGTGGCGCCAGACGACACGTCGGCAGCGCCGCCGGCCGTGACGTTGCGGGCCAGCCGCGCGCTGACGTCACCATCGACAACGGTGACGACGACGGACGCGCCAACGGCCGTGTCCTTGCCGGCCGCTTCGGCCTTGGCGCTGCCGCTGACCTGGTCGAGGCGGAAGGCGCGGACGGCGGCGTCGCCGGCGACCGTCAGCGTGCCGGCGCCCGTGCCGACATAGGCATTCGTGTCGTTCGTGGCTATCGTGACGGCCGCCGCCACGCCGACGCCGGTGTCGCCCTTGGCGCCGTTCTCGGTTTCGGTGGTGATCGTGTCCTGCGCGGTCGACGCGACCGTCATGGCGGACACATTGCCGGCGATCTGCGCGCCGTCGGAAATCGTGGCGTCGAGGTTGCGGTCGACAACGTTGACGGCAACGGACGCACCGACGCCCACGTCGCTGCCGCCGGCCTGGGCGCCCTCGTTCTCGGGGATGGCCTTGGCCGTGTCGCTGGCCGTGGACTGCGTGATGGCCTGGAGCGAGCCGCCGGAATCGGCACCCGACAACGTGGCGCCGCCGTTGAACTGGGCGCGCGTGTCCTCGTTGACGACGTTGATCGCGACCGAGCCGGCCACGCCGATGTCGCCACCGCCCGCGCCGCTCTTGGCGCTGGCCAGCGTCGTGTGCGTCGTGTCGCCGCCGACGTTCGTCATCGTCGCGCCGAGTTGCAGGCCGTCGGCGGTGATGACGACGCCGGTATTCACCAGCGCTTCATTGGTCGTCGCCGCGTAGTTCACCGCGACCGCGGCACCCACCGCGGTGCCGCCATCGCCGGTCGTGGCGCTGCCGTCGGCAATCGCCTGCACGTCGGTGTTGGCAGAGGACTGCACCGAGACGTTCTTCGTCGGCGTCGTGATCGTGCCGGCGCTGATGCGGGCGCGGCTGGTGGCATCAGTGACGTTGACGCCCACGGCGGCCGCGACGCTGACGGTCTCGCTGCTGCCGCTGTCGCCGCTGGTGGAATCGGTGCTGGCGACGCCGGCCGAAGGCGTGGCGGCGCTGCTGCTGGAATCGCGCGCGCCGCCGTCACCGGCTGCGGAGTTGCCGAGGCCACGGCCAGCGGCGGTCTTCTGATTGACGCCGTCGTTGTCGGCGTTGCTGCTGCTGTCGTCCTGTTCGCCGCCGACCGCGCTGGCCTCGGCCTTGCCTGTCGTGCTGACCTGGCTGGTGCCGGCGACGCTGACGGCGCCGGTGCTGGTGACCGAGCGGGCCAGTTCGGCAGTCGAGTGGTCGAGCTCGACGTTGACGGCAACCGCGGCGCCGATGGCCGCGTCTTCCTTGCCCTCGGCCTTGCCCTTGGCCGTCGTGTTGTTCGTCGAGCGGAGGTCGGCCGTGACGGTCAGGTCGCCCGTGGAAGTCAGCAGGCCGCCCGTGCCCAGGCGCGCGATGGCGTCCTGGTTGGCCACCGTGACGGCGACGACGGGTGCTACGGCCGTGCCACCCTTGGCGCCGCCCTCGGCCTGCGTCGTGATCGTGTTCTGCAACGCGGCCGAGATCGTCAGTGCGCCGGCGGTGGCCAGGCCCGCGCCGTTGAGCACCTCGGCCCGCACGATGTGGTCGGGCACGTTGACGGCGACGGACGCACCGACGCCGGTGTTCTGCGCGTCGACCTGCACGCCCGAGTCCATCGGCGTGGCCTTGGCCGTGTCTGCATGCGTGCTCTTGGCCGTGACGCTGCTGGCGCCCGCGCCGGCCTGCGCGTTGCCGGCCAGTTCGGCCGTCGTGCGGTCCACCGCCACATTGACGGCCAGCGCGCCGGCCACGCCGGTCTTGGCGCCGCCGGCGCCGCTCTTGGCTTCGGCCGACGTCGTGTGCGTCGCGCCTTCACCCGACGCACCCGCCATGCCGGCTGTGATGTTCAGGCCCTGGCTGTTGATGCTGCTGCCGGCCAACACGCGTGCATCGTTCGTGCTGTGGCCGACGTTGATGGCAACGGCCACGCCGACGCCGGTGTCGTTGGCGTTGTTCTCGTCCTTGGCGCGCGTGCTGCCGTCGGCAATGGCTTTGGCGTCGCTGTCGGCCGTGGTGGCGACCGTGACGGTGCCACTGGAGTTGATGTTCGCACCCGAAACCGTCGCGGTCGCCGTCGCGTCGGCGATGTTGACGGCTACAGCCGCGGCTACGCTGACCGTGCCGCCGCCCGAGCCTTCGGCCGATGGCGTGGAGGTGGAGGACGCCGAGTTGCGTGCGCCGCCGCTGCTGGCGGCCGAGTCGCCCAGGCCGCGCGCGGCGGTGTTCTGGTCGTCGACGGCCTTGTCGTCGCTGGCGGAATTGCTGTCGTCTTCCTTGCCGCCCACCGCGCTGGCCTTGGCCTGAGCGGTGACGTCGGTGTCGCTGGCGGCGGTGATGCCGACGCTGGTCGTGCCCGTCAGGTTGCGGTTGACGCTGGCGCGGCTCTCGTCGTTCTCGACGTTGATGGCAATGGCGGCACCAACTGCGGCGTCCTTGCTGCCTTCGGCCTTGCCCTCCGCCTTGGTCGTGTTGGTGGACTTGAGGCTGCTGGCGACGCTGACGGCACCGGTCGCGTTGATCGCGCTCGGGCTGGTGCCGATGCGGGCGATGGCGTCCTGGTTGGCCACCGTGACGGCCACGACGGGCGCGACGGCGGTTTCGCCCTTGGCACCGCCTTCGGCCGTCGTCGTGATGGCGTTCTCAAGCGAGCCGCTGACGGTCAGCGCACCGCTGCTGGAGACGGTGGCGCCATCGGCGATTTCGCCACGGGCGATGACGTCGGGCACGTTGACGGCGACGGACGCACCGACGCCGGTGTTCTTGGCATCGGCCTGCACGCCGGAGTCGGTCGGCGTGGCGCTGGCCGAGTCGGCATGCTTGGTGGCGGCGCTGATGGTGCTGGCACCGGCGCCCGCATTGACGTTGGCGCCGGTGAGGACCTCGGCCGTCGTCCGGTCGACAGCCACGTTGACGGCCAGCGCGCCGGCGATGCCGGTCTTGGCGCCGCCCGCGCCGCTCTTGGCTTCGGCCGCGTTGGTGTGCGTGCCACCGGCCGCCATGCCGGCACGCACGTTGACGCCCTGGCTGGCGACGACCGCGTCGCCCAGCACGCGCGCCTCGTTGATGTTGGTGACCGAGTTGATGGCCACGCCGACGCCCACGCCGGTGTCGTTCGGGTTGGCTGCGTCCTTGGCACGCGTGCTGCCATCGGCCATGGCTTTGGTGTCGGTGTCGGCCTTGCTGTCGAGGCTGACCGCGCCGCCCGCCGTCAGCGTGCCGCCGCCCGCCGTCGCGCGGCTCGTCGCTGAGCCGACGTTGACCGCGACGGCCGCCGCCACGCTGACCGTGCCGCCGCCAGTGCCCTGGGCGGACGGCGTCGACGACGAGGAGGACGAGTTGCGTGCGCCGGCTGAGTTCGCGGCCGTGTTGCCGCTGTTGCGGGCGGCGGTGTTCTGGTCGTCGACGGCCTTGTCGTCGCTCGCCGAATTGCTGTCTTCCTTGCCGCCGACGGCGCTGGCCTTGGCTGCTGCCGTGCTGGCGGCGCCGCTGGTGGCCGAGATGCCGATGGCGCCCGTGCTCTTCAGGCTGCGCGCGGTGCTAGCGAGGCTCTTGTCGTTTTCGACATTGACGGCCACGGCCGCGCCGATGGCGGCGTCCTTCGCGCCTTCCGCCTTGCCTTCGGCTTTCGTCGTGTTGGCGCTGACCAGCGTCGCATTGACGCCAATCGCGCCGCTCGCGTCGATCAGGTCGCCGGTGCCGATTCGGGCGACTGCGTCCTGGTTGGCGACCGTCACAGCCACGACCGGTGCGACCGCCGTGCCGCCCTTGGCGCCGCCCTCGGCGGTCGTGGCGATGGCCGAGTCGGTCTTGGCGTTCAGCGTGACCGAGCCGGCTGGCGTCAGCTTGGCGCCGTTCTCGATCTCGGCGCGGCTCAGGTGGTCGGCCACGTTGATGGCGACGGACGCACCAACGCCGGTGTTCTCGGCCACGGCGCCGCCGCCGTCTGGCAAGGCCTTGACGGTGTCGCCGGTGGTCGAATCGGCGTCGAGCGTGACGGCGCCGCTGTGGGCGTTGACCTTGGCCGCAGGCGAGAGCGTCGCCTCGAACTTGCTGATGCCCACGCCGATGGCCAGCGAGCCGGCCACGCCGGTGTTGCCGGTGGCCGCACCCGAAGTGGCCGTTGTCGTCGCCTCGCTGCGCTGGCCGGACACGGTCGTCGCGCCCAGGGCGAGACCCTGGCTGCTGACGCTGCCCGTGGCGCTGCCGCCCACGCGGGCGCTGCTGCTGACCTCGGCCACGTTGATCGCCACCGCCGCGCCGACGTTGGTGCTGCCCTTGCTGGCGATGCCGCTGGCGTCGGACTGGGCGTCGAGGTCGGTCTCGTTCTTCAGCGACAGCAAGCCGCTGGTGGTGATCTGTGCGGCATCGCCCACTCGCGCCGTGCTCTGGCCGCCGAGGTGGTGGATGGCGATGGCGGCAGCCACCGTGACCGGGCCTTCGCCGCTGCTGGCCTGCGGCGCTGCGCCCGAAGCGCCGCGTGCGCCGTTGTTGCCGGCTGCCGTGTTGCCGGCGCCCTGGGCGGCGGTGCCCTGCTGGCTGGCGTTGTTGCCGTTGTCTGTTGCACCGCGGGCGGCGGCTTTGGCCTCGCTGCGTGTGAGGCCGGTATTGCGGCCGGTCAGCAGCACGGCGGCGCCGGCTTGCAACTTGCCGTCCAGCGCCAGCTCGACGACGGGCGCCACATGCGTGACGACGACGGAGGCGCCGACGGCGGCGCTGTCGCTGCCCACCGCGTCGCCGTGGCCCTTGGCCAGCACGTTGAGCGCGCTCTTGGCGTCGCTGGTCAGGCCTCCGCTCAGCGTGATGTCGCTCCCGCCCAGCGCGCCGACCTTGGCGTCGCTGTTGACCACGGTGATGGCTACGACAGGCGCAATCGCCGTTCCGCCGCTGGCACCGCCCTTGGCCTCGGTGTCGACGTCGCCGGTGGCATTGGCGTTTTGCGCCAGGCTGGTGCCGGTGAAGATGGCGCCGGTGTTGGCCTGGGCCCGCGTCGTCTCATCGACCACATTGATGGCGACGGACGCACCGATGCCGGTGCTCTTGCCGGTCGCGCCATCCACCTTGGGCAGCGCGCGCGCCTGGTGGTGGGTGTTGCTGGTGGCGTTGAAGGTCACGCCGCCGGTCGACGAGGCCGCGCTGCCGACCTCCTGGACGGCCTCGGTCGCCAGTACACCGACGTGCAGGGCCAGGGAGCCAGCCACGGCGACGCCGCTGGTGCTGCCCGCACCGGACGTGGCAATGGCGCCAAAGTTGGCGTCGGTCGTCGTGCTGGCGGTGAACGTGGCGCTGGGCGCGGTGATGGCGGCGCCGTCGCCAAGTGAGGCGCGCGTCGTGCCGTCGATGAAACTCAAGGCGGCGGCCACACCGACGCCGGGACTGCCGGTCGCGGCGCTGCCGTCAGCCTCGGTCGTCGCGGCGGCGCCGGCGACGGTGGCCGTCGACGACATGGCCGACACGGTGACGGCGCTGGCGCTGGTCACATTGCCGCCGGCCAGGCGGGCGGTGGTGTCGCCGCCGACATGCGTCACGGCCACGGCGGCGCCGAAGTTCAGTGCACCGTCGCCCGTCTGGGCGTTGTTGTTGGCGAGCTGCTGCTGGCCCTGCGTGGGCGTGCCGGCGCCCGGCTGCGTCGCGCCGCCGGCCGTGGCCTTGGCGGACGTGTGCACGGTGCGCGCAGCAGTCGATACGGCCGTGACGCTGCTGCCGGCCAGGGCCGCCGTGTCGGTCACGTTGACGGACGTGTTGCCACCGAGCTGCGTGACGGCGACCGTGCCGCCCTTGGCGCCGTTGGCATTTGCACCGGCCGTGCCGTCGGCGATGGTGTCGACGCTGACCGTGTTGGTCGCGGTCAGGATCACCGCGCCGGTGGCCGTCAGCGACGAGCTGCCGCCGACCGTCACGCCAGCAGAACTGCTGACGATGGACGACGCGACGGAGGCGTCCTTGTCCGCCGCGGTGCTGTTCGCGTCCGGCTGGGTCGTTGCTTTGGCCGTGACGGTGGAGTTGGACGCCAGCGTGATCTTGCCTGCGGTGGCGTTCAGGTTGGTGGCGCCGGACAGCGTGATCTGCGCGTCGGAGCTGGTCTGCACGAACGCGACCTTGATCAGGTTGCTCGCGTAGCTGGAGTCCGTCGTGCTGACGCTGACGCTGGTGTTGACGATGAGGCCGATGTCGCTCGCGGTCAGCGTCGCGCCGATCAGGTTGATGGCGCCGCTGGCATTGCCGAGCAGGTTGAAGCCGTCCAGCAGCGTCACGCCGTCCGTCACGGCCTTGGTGACGCCCAAATACATGTCGCTGGCTTGAAGCGTCACGCCGCTGGCGGTGATGGCCTCCTGCGAGTCGACGTTGAGCTTGCCTGTCGTCGTGAAGCTGCTGGCGAAGACGATGTCGTCCGTGCTCTTCAGAAACAGCGTCGCCGGGTTGTAGAAGTCCGGGCCGCTGCTGTTGAAGGTCAGCGTGTCGTCGCTGATCAGCGGAATGTCGGTACCGCCGTCCAGTTCCACCATGACGGCGAAGGGCGAGGTGGCCGTCGTACCGGCGGCGCCGTCGTCATAGCCGAGATCGACCTGCACCTTGTCGCTGATGCCGGGCAGGCCACTGATGCTGATCTTGACGTTCTGGTTCAGCGCCACCTGGCCGAGCGAGGTGCCCAGCGTGTTGTCCCAGACGCGGATCTGCGGCCCACCGCCGCTGTAGACCGTCTCGACCTTGAGGTCGCCGGAGTGGACGTTGATCGTCAGCGTGCCGGCGGGTGCGAAGGCAGCCAGCGGGATGGGGGTGTCCGACAGCAGCAGGCGCGGCTCGAGGTGCTCGAAGACGAGTTTTTCGCGAGCCAGCGCGGCTTCGGCTTTGGGAGCGGTCGACGGCTTGGCGGCCTTGTCTGCGTCGGGACGCAGGGTGTGCTGAAGCTTCTGCCAGAAATTCTTGCGCTTGGCCATGTGCCGTCTCCACTGACGTTGGACACCCACCGGGCCGGAGCGCGCATGCATGCGCGCTCACGCCGCAACCGGGCGGGTGCCAAGCGAGCGATCTTCCGCTGGGCGTGACAAATGCACGCCCCCAACCGTCACCGTTAGGGGCGACAGTCGCCCCCCTCAGCTGGGGGGCGCGCTGCATTCAGGCGCAGGGCGCGCCATCCCAACGACGGGTAAACCCTTGACGCAAGCGTTCAAAGCCACCGCCTTGCGACGTCGAATGGCCTAGGCTGGCGCCCCATGGATCAAGTGGACGTCGTTGTCATTGGTGCGGGCGTCGTGGGCCTTGCGGTTGCTCGCGAGCTGGCGCAACGCGGGCGCGAGGTGGTCATCGTCGAAGCCGCTGCCGCCATAGGCACGGGCATTTCTTCGCGCAACAGCGAAGTCATCCACGCCGGTCTCTATTACCCGGTCGGCAGTTTGAAGGCGCGGCTGTGCGCGCGTGGCAAGGCGCTGCTCTATGACTACTGCGCTGCACGCGGCATCGCGCACCGGCGCTGCGGCAAATTGGTCGTCGCCACCCGGGCCGCGGACCTGCCCCGCCTGGAACAGCTGGCGGCAAATGGCGCTGCCAATGGCGTCGACGAACTGCGCCTGCTGAGCCAGGGCGAAATGCAAGCGCTGGAGCCAGCGCTCCAGGCCGCCGGCGCACTGCTGTCGCCGTCCAGCGGCATCGTCGACAGCCATGGCCTGATGACGGCGCTGCTGGGCGACGCCGAAGCAGCCGGCGCGATGCTCGCGCTGGCCAGCGCGGTGACGGGCGGCGCGCGTGATGGCGACGGCTGGCGGCTGCGCGTCGGCGCTGATTTCGAGATCGGCGCTCGCTGCATCGTCAACGCAGCCGGCCTGTTCGCAGCACACGTCGCCGAAGCGCTTGGCACGCCGGCGCCCCAGATGCGCTTTGCACGGGGCCACTACTTCTCGCTGTCTGGCCGGGCACCGTTCTCAAGGCTGATCTACCCGCTGCCTTCGGATGGCGGCCTGGGTGTGCACCTGACGCTGGACCTGGGCGGCCAGGCGCGCTTCGGGCCGGATGTGCAGTGGCTGGCCGACACCGACCCCGCTGCGCTGGACTACACCGTCGACCCAGCCCTGGCGCCGGCCTTCGAGGCCGAGGTGCGTGGGTACTGGCCCGCCCTTCCGCCCGGTGCCCTGCAGCCGGCCTACAGCGGCGTGCGGCCCAAGCTGAGCGGGCCGGGCGAGGCGGCGGCGGACTTCCGCATCGACACGTTGCCCGGCCTCGTCAACCTGTTCGGCATCGAGTCTCCCGGACTGACCGCGTCGCTCGCGCTGGCCGAGCAGGTCGCCGATCTGCTTTGAGCGCCATCGAGCACCTGTGCAAAAGGAAAAAGGGCGCTGCATCGGCAGCGCCCTCCCTCGGCGGGGAAGGGATTCAGGCCTTGATGTCCAGCAGTGCGCCGGTGGTGTTGAGCTGCGTCTGCAGCACCTTCATGTTGGCGACGAAGGCATAGGCGGCGGACTGCTGCTCGACGACCTCGTTGGCCGGGTTGATCTCGCGCTGAGGCACCTTGTCGACATTCGTCGGCTCGACGCTGGGGCGGGCCTGGTTGCTGGCCGCGAGGTTGGCGATGTTGGACGCCGACGCGCGCAGGCGCTCGTTCGCGGACGAGATGCCAGACAGGGCGGTGGACAGGGCGACGTTCATCGGGGACTCAGTTCTCAAGCGCTATGGCCGCTACATCGGCCACGCTGAAGTGAACTTTAGAACAATCGGCGAAAAACCCCGCATTTCAGGGGATCGCCACGCCGCCAAGCGTGAAATCAGCCCGCAAGTTCTTCATATCCGCCGGCGGATACGAAGACGCGGACGCTGTCGCCACCCGCCGCCTTCGCCTCGGTGCAGGCCAGCGCACCGGCGCCCAGCACGGCGTCCACCGTCGCCAGCGTCGCGTGGATCTGCACGACGCCGAGCGATGCCTTCACGCGGGTGCGGTGCATGCCCCAGCGCAGCCGGTAGGCGGCCACGGCGGAGCGGATCTTCTCGGCAATGATCTGGGCGTAGTGGTGGTCGCAATCGGGCAGCAGGATGGCGAAATGATCTTCCTCCAGCCGTGCGACCAGGTCAGAGGCGCGCACCTTGCCGATCAGCATCTGGCCCAGGCCGTACAGGAAATGGTCGCCGACCTCGGCACCCATGTCCTTGATGACCTCGCCGAAACGGTCGACATCGAGCCACAGCACCGACACCGGCTCGTTGCGGCGGCTGCCGACGTGCTCGCCCAGACGGCGTTCGAACTCGCGGCGGTTGGCCAACTCGGTGACGGCATCGTGCTTGGCCGTCCAGGTGGGCTGCAGGCGCTGGGCGCGTGCGGTCGTCACGTCCTCGAGGATCCAGAGCGCCTCGCCGGCCGGCGCGTCCCATTGCAGCGGCGTGGCCTGCAGGCGACCCCAGAAGCGGTGGCCGTCGCGCTTCACGTATTCGATCTCTTCGTCCAGCGGCCGGCCGGCGGCAAAGGCCGCGGCGGCGCGCTCGTGCAGGGCGGTGTGGGCGAGGTCGGTGGTGTGGACGGAGCGCGTGCCCTGGCCCGCCAGATCACTGTCGTCGCCGAAGCCGAACAGGTGGTTGAACTCATCGCTGACGACCTCGAAACGCTGGCCGGCAACGAAGGCGACGGCGGTGGGTGCCTTCACCAGCAAGGCGCGCAGTCGGGCGGTGGTGGGATCGTCGGCAGGGGCCGGTGCAACGCTGCTCATGGGAGTCTCCGAATCGGTCTTCTAGGCCCGACTATCGCAGGACTGCCGGCTTTCGGCCATGACGCAGATCACGCCGTTAGAGTCCGTGCGATGCGCTTGCCCACGGTCGCCCTGCTCGCCCTGCTCACCGGCCTCACACAGGCTCAGCAGCTCAGTGAAATCCCTCAGGGCCTGCGCGAGACCACGCCACGTTGGCATGCCGTCACGGGCGCCCGCCTGGTGCTGGCGCCGGGCCAGGTCGTCGAGAACGGCACGCTGGTCATGAAGGACGGCGTCATCGTCGCCGCCGGTGCCCAAGCAAAACCGCCGGCGGGCGCGCGGGTCTGGCATCTGCCGGGGCGCACGGTCTATGCCGGCTTCATCGACGCGGCCAGCAACCTGGGCCAGGGGCGCATCGACGTCTCAAAGGCCAAGGGGCTGACGCCCGGTCAGCGCTGGGTGCGCGCCGACTTCCACCAGGCTGCGGCGCTGGACATCAAGCCGGACGAGCTGCGTGCCCAACGTGAACTTGGCTTTACGACGGCGCTGTCGCTGCCACCGACGGGCGCCGTCTTTCGCGGCCAGAGCGCGCTGATCAGCCTGCGCGAGGGCGGCGACGCGCGCAGCCTCGTGCTGGCGGCCGATGTGGCCCAGCACGTGGCGCACGAGTACCTGCCAGTCGATTTCAACAGCGGCGGCCGCGTCGGTGTCGTCAGCTATCCGACGTCGCTGATGGGCAGCGTCGCGCTGCTGCGCCAGACCTGGTTGAACGCGCGCTGGGCCGCCGGCCCGCAGCCGTCGGGCGAGCGGCGCGAGTTCAACGCCGGGCTGGCCGCGCTGGCGCCGGCAGCAGGCGGCAAGCAGCCCGTCGTGCACGAGGCGCTGGACGAGCAAGACCTGGCCCGCATCGGCAAGCTGCGCGACGAGTTCGGCTTGCAGGTGATCGCACAGGGCACGGGCCACGAGTACCGCCGGGCGTTGCAGTTGAAGGCGCTGGGCCTGCCCGTCATCCTGCCGCTGGCCTACCCGGCCGCACCGGAGGTCGAGCAGCCGGAGAGCGCGCTCGACGTGCCACTGGACGCGTTGCAGCACTGGGCCGCCGCGCCGGGCAATGCGGCGGCGTTGCAGGCCGCGGGCGTCGAGTTCGCGATCTCCACGCAGGGGCTGAAGGACCTGCGCAAGGACTTCTGGCCGCGGCTGCGCCAGGCCGTGCAGCGCGGGCTGAAGCCCGAGGCGGCGCTGGCCGCGTTGACGACCACGCCGGCGCGGCTGCTCGGTCAAGCTCGCCTGGGCCGGCTCGCCCCAGGGCAGCTGGCGCATGTGGTGGTGGCAAGCGGCGACCTCTTCACCAGTGATCAGGCCGAGGTCGAGATCGCCTTTGTCGACGGCCAGCCGCTGACGACCGAGGCCTGGGAGCGCTTCGACGCGCGCGGCCACTGGACCGTGAAGCCGGCCGGCGGGCCCGTGCAGACCTGGCAGATCGCCGGCACCCGTGCCAGGCCCACGCTGCTGGCGGATGGCCGCGGCTGCGAGCTGCAACAGCACGGCCGCGAGCTGCTGCTGCGCTGGCCCTGTGACGGCGGCACGAGCTTGCGTCTGGAGGGTCGCGGCGACGCGCTGACCGGCACGTTGACGCTGGCCGACGTCCGCACCCAGGCGTGGACGGCGGTGCGTACATCAGCCTTCGAGCCGCCACCAGCCAGCCCACCGATGGCTTGGGCGCCCTCGCCCGCCACCTTCCCTGCCGGCGTGTTCGGCCGCGTGGCGCCACCCGAAAAGCCGGCCGCCGTATTGGTGCGCAATGCGACGGTCTGGACCAGCGCTGCCGCCGGCACGCTGGAAGCCACAGACCTGCTCGTGCGCGAGGGCCGCATCGCCGCCATCGGCAAGGGGCTGGCCGCGCCGGCGGGCGCCGTCGTCATCGACGCGGCGGGCAAGCACCTGACGCCCGGCCTCATCGACGCCCATTCGCACACCGCGATCCAGCGCGGCATCAACGAGCGCGCCCACTCGGTCGCGGCGGAAGTGCGCGTGGCCGACGTGCTCGACCCGACCGACATCAGCCTCTACCGCCAGCTCGCTGGCGGCGTGACGACTGCCAACCTGCTGCACGGCTCGGCCAATGCCATCGGTGGGCAGAACCAGGTCATCAAGCTGCGCTGGGGGCTGGACGGCGAGGCGCTGAAGTTCGCAGGCGCCAGGCCGGGCATCAAGTTCGCGCTGGGCGAGAACGTCAAGCGCGCCAACTTCCCCGCAACGGACAGCGACCCGCGCTACCCGACCACGCGCATGGGCGTCGAGCAGCTCATGCGCGACGCCTTGCTGGCGGCGCAGCGCTACCGCGAGCAACGCAAGGCCGACCCGCGCACGCGCCGTGACCTGCAGCTGGACACGCTCGTCGAGCTCCTGGAGAAGAAGCGCGTCATCCACATCCACAGCTACCGCGCCGACGAGATCCTGATGTTCATTGCGCTGGCCAGGGAGTTCGGCCTGGAGGTGGCGACCTTTCAGCATGTGCTGGAGGCCTACAAGGTCGCGCCCGAGATCGCCGCCCTGGGCGCGGGCGCCTCGGGCTTTGCCGACTGGTGGGGCTACAAGCTGGAGGCGCAGGACGCCATTCCCTACAACGGCGCGATGACGCAGAAGGCTGGCGTGCTGACCAGCTTCAACTCCGACAGCGACGAGCTGGCCCGCCACCTGAACACCGAGGCCGCCAAGGCCTTGCGTTATGGCGGCAAGGCCTGGGGCATGACGGAAGCCGAGGCGCTCCGGTTTGTGACGATCAACCCGGCCAGGCAGCTGGGCATCGCCGGCCGCGTGGGCTCGCTGGAGGTGGGCAAGGACGCCGACTTCGTCCTCTGGAGCGGGCATCCGCTGTCCGGCGCCGCGAAGGTCGAGCAGACCTGGATCGACGGCAGTCGCTACTTCGACCGGGGCGAGGATGCACAGCTGCGCGAGCGCGACAGCGCCGAGCGCGCCCGTCTGGTGGCGCTGGCCCTGCCCGAGCGCGCCAAGGCCAAGGCGCCGCCGGAGGGGCGGCCGGCCACCCCGCTGGCGGCTGCGCTGGACCAGCTGCAGCTGCAACGCTGGCTGCACGAGATGAACCGCGACCGCCACAGCTATTTCGGCGGCGATGCCTGGCATGAATGCACTCTGGACGGGTTCTGAAATGAAGCACGCCCTCATCACCGCGCTACTGGCTGCGGCAATCACCGCCCACGCCTCGCCCAACACGCCGCCCCCGCCGCAGCGCGAGCCGCTGCTGCTGCGCAACGCGACGCTGCACCCGGTCAGCGGCCCCGTCATCGCCAACGGCAATCTGCTGATCGAGGACGGCAGGATCCGCGCGATCGCTGGCGCCGATCTGGCCGCGCCGGCCGGCGCCAGGACGGTGGACCTGGGTGGGCGCCATGTCTACCCCGGCATGGTGGCGGCCGACACCAGCCTGGGCCTGGCCGAAATTCGGTCGGTCAGCGCCACCTACGACACCAGCGAGGCGGGCGCCATCAACCCCAACGCCCGTGCGCTGGTGGCCTTCAATGCCGACAGCGAGCTGCTCCCCGTCACCCGCGGCGGTGGTGTGCTGGCCGCCTTGAGCGTGCCCGAGGCGGGCCGCACAGGGCTGATCGCTGGCACGTCCGCGCTGCTGCAGCTTGAGGGCTGGAACTGGCAGGACATGGCCCTGGTGCCCGAGGTCGGCCTGCACGTGGTCGTGCCGCGGCTGCGACTGAACGGCGCCCTCTTCCCGACCCAGCCCGAGGCGCGGCTGGCCGAGATCCGGCGTTCTACCGAGGCCAGGCTCAAGCTGCTCGACGATGCCTTCGACAGTGCCCGCGCCTACGCGCTGGCGAGAGCCGCCGACCCGGCCACGCCTGTCGACACGCGCTGGGAGGCGATGCGCGCCGTGCTGCCCGCCACACCCGGTGCGCCGCCGGCGCGGCCCGTGTTCATGCATGCCGACGACCTGGCGCAGATCCGCTTCTCGCTGGACTTCGCGGCCCGGCATGGGCTGAAGCTCATCCTCGTCGGCGGCGCCGATGCCTGGCGCGTGGCCGACACGCTGCGCGAGCGCGACGTGGCCGTCGTCATCGGCGGCCTGCTGCGCCTGCCCCTGCGGCGCGACGACCCGCCGGACGCCCTCTTCACGCTGCCCGCCAAGTTGGCCGCAGCCGGCGTGCGCTTCTGCATCGCCGACGTCGGCCGCGACTCGACGAATGCGCGCAACCTGCCCTTTGAGGCCGCGCATGCCCGCGCCTTCGGCTTGAGCGACGACGACGCGCTGAAGGCCGTGACGCTCTACCCGGCGCAGATCCTCGGCGTGGCCGACCGGCTGGGCTCGCTGGAGGTGGGCAAGCTGGCCAACCTGTTCGTGGCGGATGGCGACCCGCTGGAGTCGAGCACCCGCATCGAGCGGGTGTTCATGCAGGGGCGTGAGGTGGAGCTGAGTGACCGGCAGACGGCGCTGCGGGACAAATACCTGCAGCGTCGGTAACTACGGCGCGATCTGCTCGGCGTAGTCGTACAGCGCCGACAGGATCTCTTCGCCTCGCTCGTCGGCGTTCTCGCCAAGCTGATCGATCCGCTCCATGAACGCTGCCAGCGTCTGCGCACCGCCCTCGCCCTGGTGCAGCCGCGCCGCCAGATGACGCTGCCAGCGCTCGGCCTCTTCCATCGACAGCGTCGCCGGGAAGTTGCGCGCGCGCCAGCGGAACACCAGCTCGTCCAGCCGCCCGTCCTGAAACGCCAGCTTGCCCTGCGCCGCGCGTTCGGCCAGTTGCCCGGGCGTCGTCGCGCGCACGCGGTTCAGCGCGCGGCGGTCCTCGTTGCCGATGAAGCCGCCGTAGAGGTCTTCATCCACATCCGCCGCCTCGAAGGGCTCGCGCTGGAAGACGTCGCCCCACAGGCCGTCCAACAGCCGGCCCTTATCGGCCAGCAGCCTGACGTTGGCGAGCTGCGCCTCGATGTCATGCCCCCAGCGCTCGGCCATGGCGGGACTCAGCGTCTTCAGGTTGCTGATGACGATGGGTGACTTGTTGACGTGAATGGTCTTGATGGGCAGGCGGGTGACGCCTTCCGGCAGCGCGTCCTGCTTGGTGAACATGCGCGCGCGGATGGCCTCGGCGTTCAGCGTCAGCAGCTCTTCTGGCGAGACCGAGCAGTCCCAGACGATGAGTTCGTTCTTGTTCGTCGGGTGCGGCGCCAGTGGCCAGACGACGGCGATACAGCCGCGCTCGGGGCCATACATGCCGGAGATGTGCAGGAAAGGCTTGCCGATGCCGATCTCGTCCCACACGGCCTGCTTGCTGCGCAGCTTGACGCAGAAGTCCCACAGCTTGGGCTGGGCCTGGCGCAGCTTGCGGGCCAGGGCGACGGTCGCGCGCACGTCGGACAGCGCATCGTGCGCCGCCTCGTGGGCCACGCCGTTGGCAATGGTCAGGTGCTCGAGCTTGAAGCTGGGGCGGCCATCCTCGTGCTTCGGCCACTCGAAGCCCTCGGGCCGCAGGGCGTAGGCGCAGCGCACCACGTCCAGCAGGTCCCAGCGGCCGCAGCCGTTCTGCCACTCGCGGGCATAGGGGTCGATGAGGTTGCGCCAGAACAGGTGGCGGGTGACTTCATCGTCGAAGCGGATGCTGTTGTAGCCCACGCCCACGGTGCCGGGCAGGGCCAGCACGGTCTCGATGCTGGCGGCGAACTCATGCTCGGGCACGCCGCGCTGCAGGCAGTGCTGGGGCAGGATGCCCGTCAGCAGGCAGGACTCGGGGTCGGGCAGATAGTCCGGCGCCGGCTGGCAATACAGCATCAGCGGCTCGCCGATCTCGTTGAGTTCGGCGTCGGTGCGCAGGCCCGCAAACTGGGCGGGCCTGTCCCGGCGCGGCACGCGGCCGAAGGTCTCGTAGTCGTGCCAGAAGAAGGTCAGATCGCTCATGGGGCGGGACGATAGCCGATGCCCTGCGGGAGTCAGAGAAAGGCCCGCAGCCGTTCAGACGCCGCCGAACTCTATGCGCAGCACGTATTGCATGGTGCACGGCTTGCCGTCGCAGACGGCGGGCTTGAACGGCGTGCGCGCCAGCACGCTGGCTGCGAAGCGGGCGAAGTCGGCGTCCACCTTGCCGAAGGTCTGCGCGTGCTGCACCTTGCCGCTGCTGTCCACATCGACCACGATCGCCAGCCGACCCAAGGGGAAGCCTCGTTCCGCACCGATGTGCAGCGTCGTCATGACGGGCAGCAGGCCGTTCGCCGGGAAGGGCGGCTCGTCGGCCTCGGGCATGCCCTCGTAGTTCGCACGCACGAGTGCCTTCTCCTTGGCGTCCAGCTCGGCGTAGCGCCGGTTGAGCGGCAAGCCCTGGCTTGTCATCGCCGCGCGACCGAAGCGGGTACCCGTCTCCTCGACCCGGAGCTCGAACTGCTTTCGCGGCAGGTCCGCTGCGGCAGCGACTTGAACGCAGGCCGTGAGCAGGCAGACGGCCATCACTCGACCAAGATGGAAAGACATGGACACCCTCCCCGGGTTTGATCTGTTCAACGGCCGGCACGATAGCGCAGGCCTGTCGCCAAGCGGAAGAGGCTCCGCTAGAGTGGGCCGCTAGCTGAACCGAACGAGGGAGTCCGCCGTGAAGACCCGTGCCGCGCTGCTGCAAGGATTGTTGGCCATCTCCCTCACCGCCCCCGCCTGGGCCGAGGACGAGCCCATCGCCACCGACCGTCCGGACTTCGTCGAGTCCAGCGACGTGGTCGGCAAGGGCCGATGGCAGATCGAGACGAGCCTGGCCTCGGAACGCGACCGCATGGGCAGCGTGAAGACGCGGCTGACCAGCACGCCCACGCTGTTGCGCATCGGCCTTGGCGAAACCTGGGAGCTGCGCTTCGAGACGGACGGCCGGCTGCGGCTGCGCTCCGAGGAGGCCGGCGTCACGGCGCGCGAGCGCGGCTGGTCTGACTTGTCGGTGGGCGTCAAGTGGCACCAGCGCGATGGTGATGAGGAAGCCGGCATGCCGGGGATGGGTTGGCTGCTGCACGTGGACATGGATAGCGGCTCGGGCGCCTTCCGCGGCCAGGGCCTGCGGCCGTCGCTGCGCTTTGTGGCCGAGTGGGAGTTCGCCGGTGGCTGGTCGGCCGGGTTGATGCCCGGCCTTTACAGGGACCGCGACGACGACGGCCGGCATTTCGTCGGCGCCATCCTGGCCGGCGTCGTCGGCAAGTCCCTGACGGAACAACTGCGCGGCTTCGTCGAGCTGTCCGGCCAGCAGCTGGCATCACGGCGCCACGGCGGCAGCGTCGTCACGCTGGACGCGGGCCTGGCCTATCTGCTGGAGCGCAACCTGCAGGTGGACGTGGCGGTGTCTCGCGGCATCAACAAGAACGCGCCGGACCTGGGCTTAACGGTGGGCCTGTCGGCCCGCTTCTGACGAGGAGCGACGATGAATCTCAACATCCGCCAGCGCCTGCTGGCGCTCAGCCTGATGGGCCTGTCGTTCGTGCTGTTGGTCGGCCTGGTGGGCTACCTGGCGCTGGGCACGCTGTCGAGCACGGCCGAGGCGGTGGCGAGAACCAACGCGGCGCTGCGCTCGCAACTGGAGGCGGACATGATGCATGACGCCCTGCGCGGAGACGTGCTGCGTGCGGTGCTGGGCGGGCTCAAGGGCCAGGCATCCGAGTTGACCGACGTGCAAAAGGACATCGCCGAGCACACCAAGGAGTTCCGCGAGCACATGGAGGCGTTGAGCTCCCTGTCCCTCAGCCCGGCCATCTCCGACACCATCGCCAAGACGCAGACGCGGCTCAACGCCTACATCACCAGCGCCAACGAGGTGGTCAAGCTCGCCGGCAGCGACCTGCCCGCGGCCGAGGCGCGGTTGCCAGCCTTTGGCGAGGCCTTCAAGGCGCTGGAGACGGACATGGAGCGCTTGAGCGACCTGATCCAGGCTTTTGCCAAGGAGACCGACGCGACCGGTGCGGCCTCGGCTGCGCGGGCGAAGCTGCTGTTGATTGCGGCGGCCGTCGCAGGTGCGGCGCTGCTGCTGGGCTTCAATCTCGTGGCGGCGCGCAGCATCACCCAGCCGCTGGAGCGCGCCGTCAGCCACACGCAGACGGTGGCGGGCGGCGACCTCAGCCATCACATCGAGGGCCATACACGGGACGAGACCGGTCACCTGCTGTTGGCCTTGCAGCAGATGGGCAGCAACCTCGCCAACATCGTCGGCCAGGTCCGCTCCAGCGCCGACTCCATCGCCACCGGCTCGGCGGAGATTGCCACCGGCAGCGCCAACCTCAGCCAGCGCACCGAGGAGCAGGCCAGCAGCCTGGAGCAGACCGCCTCGGCCATGGAGGAACTGACGGCGACCGTGAAGAACAACGCCGCGACGGCCCAGCGCGCCACCGAACTGGCGCGATCTGCAGCAAGCGTTGCCGAGCGCGGCGGCGCCGCAGTGGACGAGGTCATCCACACGATGGGCGACATCTCGGCCAGTTCCAAGCGCATCGCCGACATCATTGGCGTCATCGACGGCATTGCCTTCCAGACCAACATCCTGGCGCTGAACGCCGCCGTCGAGGCCGCGCGGGCCGGCGAGCAGGGGCGCGGCTTTGCGGTCGTCGCGTCGGAAGTGCGCTCGCTTGCCGGCCGCTCAGCAGACGCAGCCAAGGAGATCAAGAGCCTCATCGGCAGCAACGTCGAGCGGGTCGAGGCGGGTTCGGTGCAGGTGGGCCGCGCCGGCGAGACGGTGCGCAGCATCGTCGTGGAGGTCGGCAAGGTCAGCGACCTGATCGCCGAGATCAGCACGGCCAGCAGCGAGCAGAGCCAGGGCATAGGCCAGGTGGGCTCCGCGGTCACCATCCTGGACCACATGACACAGCAGAACGCTGCGCTGGTGGAGGAAAGCGCGGCGGCGGCAGAAAGCCTGAAGGACCAGGCTGCGCGGCTGGCTGACCTGGTGGCGCAGTTCAGGCTGCCGCGTTGACTGTCAGCGTTTCTTGACGACGACGCTGCCGATCGAATAGCCGGCGCCGAAGGAACAGATGACGCCGGCATCGCCCGGCTTCAGGTCCGCACGGTGATGGTGGAAGGCAATGATGGACCCGGCAGATGCCGTGTTGGCGTACTCGTCCAGGATCAGCGGCGCTACTTCGCTGCCGGCATCGGCGCCGACAAGCTTCTTGATGACGAGCTGGTTCATGCCCTGGTTGGCCTGGTGCAGCCAGTAGCGGCGCACCTGCGTCGGCTCCAGCCCCAACTTGCCCAGATGCGCCTCGATGTGGGCGGCTGCCATGGGCACCACTTCCTTGAACACCTTGCGACCCTCCTGATAGAAGGTCAGGTCGCGGTCGCTCGGGTCGCGGTCCTCGGCACGGTTCATGAAGCCGAAGTTGTTGCGGATGTTGCTGCTGAACTGCGTGGCGAGCTGGGTGCCGAGGATCTCCCACTGGTCGGCGCCGGTCGCCGTTTCAGCACGCTCGACGATGAGGGCTGTGCAGACGTCGCCAAAGATGAAGTGGCAGTCGCGGTCGCGCCATTCCAGGTGGGCGGAGGTGATCTCGGGGTTCACCACCAGCACGCACTTGCTCGCGCCCGAGCGCACGGCGTTGAAGGCCTGCTCCAGCGCAAAGGTGGCCGACGAACAGGCGACATTCATGTCGAAGCCGTAGCCGCCGGCGCCAAGTGCCTGTTGGATCTCGACAGCCATGGCCGGGTAGGCGCGCTGCATGTTGGCGCTCGAGCAAAGCACGGCGTCCACGTCTGCGCCGGTCTTGCCCGCCTGCTGCAAAGCCTGGCGGGCCGCGTCGGCGGCGATCTCGGCCATCAGCGAGATTTCGTTGTCGCCGCGCGGCGTGAAGCGCGGGTACATGCGCGTCGGGTCCAGCACGCCGGCCTTCTCGACGACGTAGCGCTGCTTGATGCCCGACGCTTTTTCGATGAACTCGACGCTCGAGTGCGTCAGCGCCGCCCGCTCGCCGGCAGCGATCGCCTCGGCGTGCTCGGCATTCTGCAGGTCGGCATAGGCGTTGAAGGCCTCGACGAGTTCCGCATTGGTGATGACATGGGGTGGGCGGTACAGGCCGGTGCCGCTGATGACGACGGGCGGGAATGAAGCTTGCATATTGATGACGGAAGCCGCCGCCTGTTGAAGTACGAAGCCTCAAATTTTATAGAGCCAGGTTGGTGCCCTCACTACGCACTAGCCTGGGGACCATGAACGAAGACAGCCTGCTACCGCCCGACGACGCCCTGCGCCTGACGTTGCACAACGAGGTGCACGCCCGCCCGCCGGCGCGCATCCGCCTGCCGGCCGTCATCGTCCACATCGCCGTGCTGAACGACGGCATCAGCCGCGCCGACGAGCATGCTCACCTGAAGCGCCTTCCCGGCCAGCACGAACTGGCCGAGGACGCGCTGCACGCCAACTTCCTGCGCCTGCGCTGCGGCGAGTTTTCGATGAAGTGGGAGCGCCATGCCGAGTTCACGCGCTACTCGGTCGTGCAGCCGCTGCCGGCGGATGCCGAGGCCAGCGCGCAGACGCTGGACGCGCTGGCGCTGCGCGTGCCGGGCGACTGGCTGAGCCGCATCCCGGGGCGAACGTTCGCCGCGATCAAGCTGGTCATGATCGAGCGGCCACTGACCTTCACGCCCAGCGCGCTGGCCGAGGCGCAGGCCTGGTTCGGCGCACACGCCGTCGTCGCGTCGACCATGGGCGGGCATTCGCTGGTGGTGACCGACTTCTGCCTGCGCGCCAGCGGCTTCGAGCACATCGTCGTCATGGCCGAGCCGGGCACGCCCGAGACGCGCGCCGGCCGCATCTGCCAGCGGCTGCTGGAGCTGGAAACCTACCGCCTGATGGCCTTGCGCGGCCTGCCTGCGGCCAAGGCGCTCAGCGCCACGCTCGCCGAGGTGGAGGCGACGCTGGCGGCCATCACGGCGCGGCTGGAGCAACGCGGGGCATCGGAGGCGGAGCTGCTGGACGACCTCATCTCGACGGCCGCGCGCATCGAGCACGCAACGGCGGAGCACCAGTACCGCTTCGGCGCGACGCAGGCCTATCACGCCATCGTCCAGACGCGCCTGGGCGAGCTGCACGAGGGCAAGGTGGCCGGCACACAGACGCTGGGCGAGTTCATGCAGCGGCGGCTGTCGCCGGCCATCGCGACCGTGAGTGCGACGGCGCAGCGGCTGAGCAGCCTGTCCCAGCGCATCTCTCGCGCCAGCGCGCTGCTTCGCACGCGGGTGGATATCGCCACCGAGGCGCAAAACCAGCAATTACTGGCCCAGCTGGGCGACGGTCAGCGCACCCAGCTGCGCATGCAGGCGACGGTGGAGGGCCTGTCGCTGGCCGCCATCACCTATTACGTCGTCAGCCTGCTGCTCTACTTCTTCAAGGCACTGAAGGCTGAGGGCTGGTTGCCGTTCAGCCCGGAACTGGCGGCCGGCGTGGCCATTCCGGTCGTGCTGCTGACCGTCTGGCAGATGACGCGTCGCATCCACCGCAAGTTCTTCAGTCACCCCTGAGGGCGAGCAGGCATCATTGATTGCCAAACCTGGAAGCCCATGCCCACATCGCCCGAATCCCGCATCGTCAATCTCCCGCTTTCCGACCGCGTCCGCGTGCAGCACGTGAACCTGCTGTCAGACAACTGGTACACGCTGAAGACCACCCGCTTCGACTTCCTGCGCAGCGATGGCCAATGGCAGACCCAGGACCGCGAAACCTACGACCGCGGCAATGGCGCCTGCATCCTGCTCTATCAACGGGCGCGCCGCCGGGTGCTGCTGACGCGGCAGTTCCGCTACCCGGTGTTCGTGAACGGCTGGCAGCAGTTGATGACCGAAGCCGTGGCCGGGCTGCTGGACGAAGCCGACCCGGTCAGTTGCATCCGCGCCGAGGCTGAGCAGGAGGCGGGCGTGCAGGTGCGCGAACCGCAGGCGCTCTTTGAGGCCTATATGAGCCCGGGCTCGGTGACCGAGAAGCTGCACTTCTTCGCCGCCGAGTACGAGGATGCCGATCTCGTGAGCGAAGGTGGCGGGCTGCTCGACGAAGGCGAGGACATCGCCCGCTTCGAGCTGGGCTTTGACGAGGCCATGCGCCAAGTCGAGGCCGGGGAGATCGTCGATGCCAAGACGATCATGCTGCTGCGGTGGGCCGAGCGGCATGTGTTCGGCCCGCCGGTGCGGCAAGGGCCGCTGCTGGTCTTCATCGCGGGCCCCTACCGCAGCGGCACGGGCGACCGCGAAGATGCCATCGCCGCCAACGTCAAGGCCATGCAGGACGCCGCCGTGCAGGTCGCCGAACTGGGCCATGTGCCCCTGCTGGGCGAGTGGGTCACGCTGCCGTTGATCGAGGCCGCCGGTGGCCAGCGTGGCGATGCCGTCTGGGACCGCTTCTTCCACCCGCACGCGCAAGCCGTGCTGGAACGCTGCGACGTGCTGCTGCGCATCGGTCGCGAATCGGCCGGCGCGGACATGATGGTCAAGGCCGGATTGGCGCGCGGCCTGGCCGTCCACTACGGACTTGAAAGCCTGCAGTCCCTGACTGCCACTGCAGTTGCGTAGAATCAATCACCGGGCCCAAATTTTGGCGTCCGGTTTTTTTGCCCGCTCGAAAAGCGGACGAAAAACAGCCGGCAGAGCCAAGTCAAGCGCTCGCAGCCCAGGCGCGCACTGCAATAACGCGCGCCGTAACTTGCGAACTTGAACCATGGAAATCTTCGACTACGACAACATCCTGCTGCTGCCGCGCAAATGCCGCGTGGAGAGCCGCTCGGACTGCGACACCTCGGTGCAATTCGGCCCGCACCGCTTCCGCCTGCCGGTGGTGCCCGCCAACATGAAGACCGTGGTGGACGAGCCCATCACCGAGCTGCTGGCCCGCGAGGGCTACTTCTATGTGATGCACCGCTTCGACCTGGACAGCCTGGCCTACGCCAAGGCGATGCGTGACAAGGGGCTGCTCGTGTCCCTGAGCGTGGGGGTGAAGGGTGCTGACTTCGAACTCGTCGACCGCCTGGCGGCCGAGGGCGTGGGCGCGGACTACCTGACCATCGACATCGCCCACGGCCATGCCGAAAGCGTGCAGCGCATGATTGCCCACATCAAGCAGAAGCTGCCCGAGGCCTTCGTTATCGCCGGCAACGTCGGCACGCCCGAAGGCGTCATCGACCTGGAGAACTGGGGCGCGGACGCGACCAAGGTCGGCGTCGGCCCGGGCAAGGTCTGCATCACGCGGCTCAAGACCGGCTTCGGCACCGGCGGCTGGCAGCTGTCCGCGTTGAAATGGTGCGCCCGCGTGGCCACCAAACCCATCGTGGCCGACGGCGGCATCCGCCACCACGGCGACATCGCCAAGAGCGTGCGCTTCGGCGCGTCCATGGTCATGATCGGCTCGCTGTTCGCCGGCCACGAGGAATCCCCCGGCACGACGGTCGAGGTCGATGGCAAGCGCTTCAAGGAGTACTACGGCTCGGCCTCGGACTTCAACAAGGGCGAGTACCGGCACGTGGAAGGCAAGCGCATCCTGGAGCCGGTCAAGGGCCGGTTGGTGGACACGCTGCGCGAAATGGAAGAGGACCTGCAGAGTTCCATTTCCTACTCAGGCGGTACGCAGCTGGCTGACCTGAAAAAAGTGAACTACGTGGTGCTGGGGGGTGAGAACGCGGGTGAACATTTGTTCATGTGACCCGAAGGGGCACCGAGCGCGAAGCGCGATGCCCGCGTTCCGGCGAGCCCGTAGGGCGCAGCCAGAACGCGGGCAACTCAGCGCAACGTCACGGCCGCCTCAAAACCCGGCTCGGCGTTGCGCAGCTCCAGCCGGCCGCCGTGGGCCTCGGCCACCAGCCGGCACAGGCAAAGCCCCAGGCCGACGCCGCCACCATGGCGCGTGCGGGCCTCGTCGGGCCGATAGAAAGGCTGGCCCAGTTGCGGCAGCGCATCCGGCGGCACGCCGGGACCGAAGTCGCGCACGCTCAGGCGCACGCCGTTGCCCTGTCGTGCCAGCGTGACTTGCACCGCACCACGCGCTGCATCGTTGTGGCGCAGCGCGTTCTGCACGAGGTTGCGCAGGCACAGTTGCGCGCGCAGCCGGTCCAGCTTCAGCATGGGCAGGTCCGGCGCTATGTGCAGTTCAACGCCCGGCTGCGCCTGCTCTCGCGCCAGCTCGGCGACATCGCAGTCTGACAGTTGCAATGCTTGATGCCCGCTGCCCAGCCGCTCGCTCTCCAGCAGCGCACTGATGAGGTCACGCATCTGCGCCAGTTCGTCCAGCAGCGCGTCACGCGACTCACCCTCGCCCACCATCTCGGCGTGCAGGCGAGCGCGCGTCAACGGGCTGCGCAGCTCGTGGCTGATGGCCAGCAGCAGCGCACGCTTGCCGTCCAGCATGGCCTGGATGTCGGCGGCCATCTGGTTGAAACGCAACGCGAGGTCGCCGATCTCGTCGCGGTGGATGACCGGTACGCGGTGCGAGAACTGCCCGCGCCCAAAGGCCTCGGCGCCGATGGCGAGCGCGTGCAAGGGCCACACCATGTGGCGGATCATGCCGAAGGCCAGGCCCGTGACGATGAGCAGCGCCGGCACGGCCCACAGCAGGCCATAGGCGCTGCCCTCTGAGCCCCAGAGGATGGCGCTGCTGGCCAGAGCCAGCAGAAAGAAGACGGCGATCAGTCGGGCTCCGAGCGAGTGGTTGAACTGACGGTGATGCCGGTGCCAGCGCTGGTGCCAGCGATGCCGCGCCCGCCAGCGCCACTCGCGGTCGCGGCTGAAGCGCTGGGCGCGCTTCTTCTGCTGACGCTCGCAGCGCTCCCGCCATTGGTGGTCGTAGGGGTGGTGCCTCATGATTTCCCTGGCAAGGCAAAGCAGTAGCCGGCGTTGCGAAGCGTCTTCAGCGCCGCCAGTGGCTCCAGCTTGCGACGCAGGCGGCTCACCAGGATGTCGACGGCGCGTGTGAACAGCTCGGCCTCCTGGCCACGCAGCCGGTTCAGGATGTCGTCGCGCGAGAACACGCGGCCGGGTTCACGGGCCAACAGCAACAGCAGTTCGTACTCCGTGCCGGTCAGCTCGACGAAGCCGTTCGCGCATTTAACTTCGCGGCGGGCGGTGTCTATCTCCAGTCCCTCGAAGCAGAGCTTGTTCGCAGCTTGCGCAACGGCGGTCACCGCCGGCGCCAATCGCGTGCGGCGCAGGATGGTCTGCAGCCGGGCGGCCAGCTCGCGCGGCTCGAAGGGCTTGGGCAGGTAGTCGTCGGCGCCCAGCTCCAGGCCGACGACGCGGTCGGTCAGGTCCCCACGCGCGGTCAGCATCAGCACGGGGATATCGCACCAGGGTTCGCTCCCGGCACGCAGCCGCTTGCAGAACTCGAAGCCGTCCATCTCCGGCAGCATGCCATCGAGGATGAGCGCATCGAAGCGCTCGGCGGCGAGCCGCGCCACGGCGGCACTGGGCCGAGTGACGGCTTCGAGCTTGAAGTCGAAGCGGGCCAGGTATTGCGTCAGCGGGCCGGCCAGCGCTTCGTCGTCGTCAATCAGCAGCAGTCGGTGCATCGCAAAAGATTGTGCCCGGGCACGCGCATCAGGCCTGATACGGGTCGCGACTGAAGCGCCGCATCATGAAGCGCAGCACCTGGCGTTGCTCGGCGTCCAGCGAGTCGAAGAAGTCAGCGAAGGCGGTAACGAGGCCCGGGCCGGCGGCGCGCAGCGTGTCGAGTTTGGCGTCGAACAACTGCTGGGCCGGGCTGCGGGCGAACTGCTCTTCAGCGAAGAGGCTGGCCAGCTCCGGCCCGTCGACAAGACTCTTCAGCGCGTCGCGCTGCTGCTGGAGTTGGTCGAGCCAGGCGGCGAAGCGGCGCTGCTGGCCGTCGTCCAGCTCCAGCTTGGCACCGACTCGGGCCAGGAGGAGATGGGCAAAGCCATCAGCATGATGGCCGAGATGATGGCCATGATGGCCGTGGCCAAAGTGATGGCGAAATTCGTGGTGCGCGTGCCAGCGGCGAAAAAAGTTCATGGCGTGCTCCGGGGCTCGTCGAGCCTTCGTTGGGATGGCACTGATGATTCCGGGCTGCCCTGCGCAGAGCATCTCGACGCGGTATCGCCAGGTTTCGTTTTGTATCGACCGGCAGGGGCGCCCCGTAAAATCGTCGGCCCAGCCCACAGCCCGCCCAGCCGAGACAGCCCGTGACCGAACTCGCCAAGTCCTTCGAACCCGCCGCCCTGGAAGCCCACTGGGGTCCGAAGTGGGAGGCCGCCGGCCTGTACGAGCCGACGCTGGACCCGGCCAAGCCGTCCTTCAGCATCCAGCTGCCGCCGCCCAATGTGACGGGCACGCTGCACATGGGCCACGCCTTCAACCAGACGGTGATGGACTCACTGACGCGCTACCACCGCATGAAGGGCGACAACACGCTGTGGGTGCCCGGCACGGACCACGCCGGCATCGCCACGCAGATCGTCGTCGAGCGCCAGCTGCAGGCCGCGGGCCAGAACCGCCACGACCTGGGGCGCAAGAACTTCGTCGCTCGCGTGTGGGACTGGAAGCAGGAATCCGGCAACACCATCACCAGCCAGATGCGCCGGCTGGGCGACTCGGTGAGCTGGGGTCATGAGTACTTCACGATGGACGAGAAGCTCTCGACCGTCGTCGTCGAGACCTTTGTTCGGCTGTTCGAGGAAGGCCTGATCTACCGCGGCAAACGCCTGGTGAGCTGGGACCCGGTCCTGCAGTCCGCCGTCTCGGACCTGGAGGTGTCGTCCGAAGAGGAAGACGGCTCGCTGTGGCACATCCGCTATCCGCTCGCTGATGGCAGCGGCTCGGTCGTCGTGGCCACCACGCGGCCCGAGACCATGCTGGGCGACGTGGCGGTCATGGTCCACCCCGAGGACGAGCGCTACGCGGCGCTGATCGGCAAGCTCGTCAAGCTGCCGCTGACCGACCGCGAGATCCCGGTGATTGCCGACGACTACGTGGACCGCGAGTTCGGCACCGGCGTCGTCAAGGTCACGCCCGCGCACGACACCAACGACTACGCCGTCGGCCAGCGCCACGGCCTGCCCATGATTGCGGTGCTGGATCTGCAGGCCCGCATCAACGACAACGCCCCCGAGACCTACCGCGGCCTGGACCGCTTCGTCGCCCGCAAGCGCGTCGTCGCCGACCTGGAGGCGCAAGGCCTGCTCGTCGAGGTCAAGAAGCACAAGCTGCAGGTGCCGCGCTGCGAGCGCACCGGCCAGGTCATCGAGCCGATGCTGACGGACCAGTGGTTTGTCGCCACCACCAAGCCCGGCGCGGACGGCAAGAGCATCGCCACCAAGGCCATCGAGGCCGTAGAAACGGGGGCAGTCAAGTTCCATCCCGAGCAGTGGGTCAACACCTACAACCACTGGATGGGCAACCTGCAGGACTGGTGCATCTCGCGCCAGCTGTGGTGGGGCCACCAGATCCCGGCCTGGTACGGCACGGGCGGCGAGCTGTTCGTCGCGCGCAGCGAGGACGAAGCGCAAGCCCGCGCCAAGGCCGCCGGCTACCTGGGCGAGTTGACCCGCGACCCGGACGTGCTGGACACCTGGTACTCGTCGGCGCTGGTGCCCTTCTCGACGCTGGGCTGGCCCGAGAAGACGCTGGAGCAGGAGCTGTTCCTGCCGTCATCCGTGCTCGTGACCGGCTACGACATCATCTTCTTCTGGGTCGCCCGGATGATCATGATGACGACCCACTTCACCGGCCAGGTGCCGTTCAAGGACGTCTACATCCACGGCCTGGTGCGCGACTCGCAGGGCCAGAAGATGAGCAAGAGCGAGGGCAATGTGCTGGACCCGGTGGACCTGATCCAGGGCGTCGACCTCGACACGCTGATCCAGAAATCCACGCAGGGCCTGCGCAAGCCCGAGACGGCGCCGAAGGTCGCCGCCCGCGTGAAGAAGGAGTTCCCCGAAGGCATGCCGGCCTACGGCGCGGACGCACTGCGCTTCACGATGGCCAGCTACGCGAGCCTCGGCCGCAACATCAACTTCGACACCAAGCGCTGCGAGGGCTACCGCAACTTCTGCAACAAGCTCTGGAACGCGACGCGCTTCGTGCTGATGAACACCGAAGGCCAGGACTGCGGCCTGGCGCACGAGCAAGGCGCCTGCCCGCCGGGCTACATGAAGTTCAGCCCCGCCGACCGCTGGATCAGCAGCGAGCTGCAGCGCGTGGAGGCTGCCGTCGCCGAAGGCTTTGCCGAGTACCGCCTCGACAACGTGGCCAACGCCGTCTACAGCTTCGTCTGGGACGAGTACTGCGACTGGTACCTGGAAATCGCCAAGGTGCAGATCCAGACCGGCGACGAGAGCCAGCAGCGCGCCACCCGCCGCACGCTGATCCGTGTGCTTGAGACCACGCTGCGCCTGCTGCACCCGGTGGCACCTTTCATCACCGAGGAGCTGTGGCAGACCGTCGCGCCGGTGGCCGGCCGCAAGACGACCGACTTCATCGGCCAAGCCGGTTATCCCATCGCCCAGCCCGAGCGCATCGACGCCAACGCCGATGCGTGGATGGCCCAACTCAAGGAAGTCGTCAGCGTCACGCGCAGCCTGCGCAGCGAGATGAACCTCAGCCCGAGCGACCGCGTGCCGCTGCTGGTGGGCGGCGATCTTTCCTTCCTGTCCCAGGCGGCCGCCGTGCTCAAGGTGCTGGCCAAGCTCAGCGCCGTCGAGCTGATCGCCGACGAGGCGGAGTTCGCCCGGCAGAGCGCCACATCGCCGGTGCTGGTGCACGGCGCCGCCAAGCTGGCACTGAAGGTCGAGATCGACGTCGAGGCGGAACGCGCCCGGCTGACGAAGGAAGCCACGCGCCTGGAGGGCGAGGTCGTCAAGGCCGAGGCCAAACTGGGCAACGAGAGCTTCGTCGCTCGCGCGCCGGCTGCCGTCGTCGAGCAGGAGCGCGCCCGCGTGGCGGGCTTCAAGGAGACGGTGGCGCGGCTGCGCGAGCAGTTGGCTCGGCTGCCCGCTCAGTAATAGATGTCCGCCTTGGCGGGTGGCTTGGCGCCACCTGCCGGCGGGCTCAGCAGCACGTCGATGCCGCGCGCCACGGCCCAGGCCGCGCGCACGCGGGACTCGCGCGTCGTGCCGGCCAGCCTCGGCGTGACCTGAAGGTTGGCCATGCCATGCAAGGGTCGGCCGGACTCCAGCCAACCCGGCTCCAGGCTGTCGAACCACGCCGCCCGCAGCCGGCCACCGCGCAGCGCCTGCGCCAGCGCCGCCTCGTGCACCAGGCCCGACTGGCTCAGGCCGACGATGACCTGGCCCGGCCGCGCGACCTCCAGCTGACGCTCGCCGACGATGCCGCGGTAACGGTCGTAGTAGGGCAGCAGCAGCGCGAGGCCGTCGCTCTGCTCCATCAGCAGGCTCAGGCTCATCGCCTCGATGCCCCAGCGCGTCCAGGTCGCGTCGCTCGGGTGCACGGCGGGGTCGTAGCCGACGACGCGCGTGCCAAAGGCATGCAGCAGCTGGGTCAGCACCTGGGCGGCGGGCGTCAGGCCCAGCACGCCGATGGTCGAGCAGCCCAGCTCGCGGCCGACCTTGAGGCCGTCGCTGCCCTCCACAGGCACGCGCCGGAGCAGGCTCAGCAGCGCGCCGACGGCGAACTCGGCCTCTGCGCTGGCAGTCGACGCCTGCGAACGCACGACCTCAACTCCAGCCTTGCGGCAGGCCTCGACGTCAATGTTCTCCATGCCGCCGCTAGCCCGGCCGATGGCACGCAGCACAGGTGCGCTGCGCAACAGTTGGGCATCGATGCGCACCTCGGGCGGTGCGACCAGCGCGCGGGCGTCCTGCAAGGCCTCGACCAGGCCCTCGAAATCGCCGACGAGCTCAGGCGCGAAACGGGCATCGTGCCGCTCGCCAAGCCATTGCACGACATCGGCTTCCAACGGTTCCAATATCAGGACGGACATGCGCTCTTTGTGGCCAACTCAAGGGTCAAAACCGTCACACCCCGCGTGACACAATCGTTTTGCTCTTGTCCAAACCAGTGTACCCATGGCCTCTTCGTCCAAATCGCCGATCACCAAAGCCATCTTCCCGGTCGCAGGTCTGGGCACGCGTTTCCTGCCGGCCACCAAGGCTCAGCCCAAGGAAATGCTGCCTGTCGTCGACAAGCCGCTGATCCAGTACGCGGTCGAGGAAGCCTATGAGGCCGGCGTGCGCGAAATGATCTTCGTGACCGGCCGCCACAAGCGCCCCATCGAAGACCATTTCGACATGACCTTCGAGCTGGAAGTCGCGCTGGAGAACTCCGGCAAGCAGGACCTGCTGGACGTGGTGCGCAGCGTCAAGCCCGACGACATGCAGTGCATCTACGTGCGCCAGGCCCAGGCCCTGGGCCTCGGTCACGCTGTGCTGTGCGGACAGCGACTGGTGGGCAACGAGGCCTTTGCCGTGCTGCTGGCGGACGATCTGATGGTCGGCCCCACGCCGGGCCGCGGCATCCTGAAGCAGATGGTGGAGCAGTTCGCCGACTGGCGCGCTTCCATCCTGGCCGTGCAGGAAGTGCCGGCCGAACACACGCGCCGTTACGGCATCGTCGCCGGCACGCAGGTCAACGACAACCTCGTCGACATCACCCGCATCGTCGAGAAGCCCGCCCCCGAGGACGCGCCGTCACGCCTCGGCGTGGCCGGCCGCTACATCCTGACGCCAGGTGTCTTCCACGAGATCGCCAACCAGTCGCGCGGCGTGGGCGGCGAGATCCAGCTCACCGACGGGATCGCCGGCCTGTTGCGCCGCGAGAAGGTGTTTGCCTACCGCTACGAAGGCAAGCGCTACGACTGCGGCAGCAAGGAAGGTTTCCTGCAGGCCAACGTCGAGCTGGCCCTGAGCCACCCGCAACTCGGCCCGGGCTTCAAGGAATTCCTGCAGGGCTTGAATCTATAAAGCTTTGCGGGACAGACCGATCGAGCGTAGCGAGTAGCTCTGTCCTCAACTGATCAAAAAGCTTTGCGGAACAGACCGATCGAGCGCAGCGAGTAGCTCTGTCCCCAACTGATCAGGCTTGATCAGCGCCGGCGCAAGACATGGATGAACTCGGCGCCAGCAGTCTCCTGCTGGACGAGTTCATTGCCCGTCTGACGCGCAAAGGCCTGGAAATCGCGCATTGAACTGGGGTCGGTCGCGACAACGCGCAGCAGGTCGCCGCTGAGCATCTCGGCCAGGGCCTTCTTGGCCTTGAGGATGGGCAGGGGGCAGTTCAGGCCCCGGGTGTCGATCTCGCGTTGGACGTCCATCGAATCATTCTCGCTTCAGGTCGAGCCATTTGGGCTCAATGCCCTTGGACCGCAGCCACGTTGCGAGGGCTTGGCCCGTGCCCTGTGGCCAGCATTGCACCTTCTCGGGTGCGATGAGCTTGTATTCGATCAGCTCGGGCGACAGCTTGATCTCGCCGCTCGCCGCTGCGTGATACGCAATGATGATCTGGTTCATGCGCTGGAAGTCCCAGACGCCGAGCAGGCTCAGGGACTGAACCTCCAATGATGTCTCCTCAGCAATCTCGCGCCGTATGCCGTCCTCGGGCGACTCGCCGGCCTCCAGGAAACCGGTGATCAGCCCGAAGAATCGCCCCGGCCAGGCGGCGTTGCGGGCCAGCAGCACCTGGCCTTCGCGGTCCGTGCATTCGATGACCGCCGCCAGCACCGGCGTCGGGTTGTTCCAGTGTGTAAAGCCGCAAGCAGCGCAGCGCAGGCGCTCCTTGTCGCCGCCGTCCTCGGCTTGCGTGATCAGCGCCAGTTCGCCGGCACAGTCCGGGCAGAAGCGGTAAGGCTTCATGCAGGAAACACGCCGGTCGACAGATAGCGGTCGCCGCGGTCGCAGACGATGAAGGCGATGGTCGCGTTCTCCACCTGTCGCGCGATCTGCAGTGCCACCCAGCAGGCGCCTGCCGCCGAAATGCCGGCAAACAAGCCCTCCTCAGCCGCCAGCCGCCGCGCCATGTCTTCGGCATCGCTTTGGCTCACCAGCACCAGTTCATCAACGCCGGTCGGGTCGTAGATCTTGGGCAGATAGGCCTCGGGCCATTTGCGGATACCGGGGATGCGCGAACCCTCGGCCGGCTGGGCGCCGACGATGCGCACGGCCGGGTTCTTCTCCTTCAGGAAGCGCGACACGCCGGTGATGGTGCCGGTGGTGCCCATGGCGCTGACGAAGTGGGTGATGCGCCCACCGGTGTCCTTCCACAGCTCGGGGCCGGTGGTCTCGTAATGGGCGCGCGGGTTGTCGGCGTTGGCGAACTGGTCCAGCACCCGGCCCCTGCCTTCCCCGGCCATCTGTTCGGCCAGGTCACGCGCGTATTCCATGCCGCCGGTCTTGGGCGTCAGCACAAGTTCGGCACCAAATGCCTTCATCGTCTGCGCACGTTCGATGGACAGGTCCTCCGGCATGATCAGCACCATGCGGTAGCCGCGGATGGCCGCGGCCATGGCCAGCGCAATGCCGGTGTTGCCCGAGGTCGCCTCGATCAGCGTGTCGCCGGGCTTGATTTCGCCGCGCTCCTCGGCGCGCTTGATCATGCTGATGGCGGGGCGGTCCTTCACCGAGCCGGCCGGGTTGTTGCCTTCGAGCTTGGCCAGGATCACGTTGCCGCGCGCGTCGGCACCCAGCAAGCGTTGCAGGCGCACAAGCGGCGTCGCGCCAATGACGTCTTCGAGGGTCGGATAGTTCATGGCGAGCGATTGTGGCAGCGGGAGCGAAACCTCTGCCTTGTCGAGTGCATAATCCGCCCCTCGCTGCAACGGCGAGAAGTGTCCGATGGCCCGGGTGGCGAAATCGGTAGACGCAGGGGACTCAAAATCCCCCGCCGCAAGGTGTGCCGGTTCGAGTCCGGCCCCGGGCACCAAAGGACACGCAGCCCCTGGCATACTTAAAACGGTAAGCACCGGCCTCTCCGGTGCAGGCGCCCTCTGCGGGCGCACAGCTGCGATTCATGCCGCCTCTGCCTACGGTCACCAAAGCCTTCCTGCTGGCTTGTGTTGGCTTCTTCTGCTTCTTCGAGCTCTTCCCTCGCCTGGCGCTCTGGTTCGAGCTGTGGCCGCTGGCCTCCGGCCTGTTCATGCCGTGGCAGTTGTTGACCTACGCCTTCCTGCACGGCGATTTCACGCACCTGCTGTTCAACATGCTGGGCCTGTGGATGTTCGGCGGGGAACTGGAGCGCGTCTGGGGCCCGAAGCGCTACACGCAGATCCTGGTGGCCAGCACGCTCACTGCGGCCGTCGTGCAGTTGCTGTTCACATGGGCCATCGGCGCCAATTCACCAACGGTCGGTGCCTCGGGCGCAATCTTCGGGCTGCTGCTGTCGTTCGGGATGTTGTTCCCCAACCGCATCATCGTGCCGCTGATCCCACCCATCCCGATGAAAGCGAAATACTTCGTCGCGATCTTCGGTGGGCTGGAGCTGATCCTCGGCTTCAGCCGCTCCAGCGGTGTTGCCCATTTCGCTCACCTGGGCGGCATGCTGGGCGCGTGGCTGCTGATCCGCCACTGGCGCTCGTCCAGGCGCCGCTGAAACGGAGTTAAAGGCCCTCGCGAGGCGTGGGGTAGCGCAGAGCCAGCCGCAGCTCGCGCTTGAGCCGCGCGTTGCTCAGGCGGCGTGACTCGCTCCAGAAGCTCAGCTGCATCGCGCCCATGCGCTCGGCGGCCTGCTCGCGCGTGATGCGCTCGGGCCGCGACAAACCGCTGAGTTCGGCGGCCAGATCGAAGTAGTCGCCCATCATCAGCTGGCTGTCATCGCAAACGTTCACCGCCCGCTGCGGCAGACCGCGCAGCAGCGCCAGCACGCAGGCGCGGGCCAGGTCGTCGGCGTGGATGTGGTTGGTGAAGACATCGTCCTCGCGCCTGAGCACCGGCGTGCCACGCGCCAGGCGTTCTCGCGGATGGCCGCCTTCGCGGTCGCGGGCGTAGATGCCGGGAATGCGCAGCAGGCTCACCCGCGTGCCATGGCGGCGACCGAAGGCGCGCAGCTGCGCCTCGGCGTCGACCCGGCGGCGTGCGCGATCGGTGGCTGGGTTCAGCGCGCGGGTCTCGTCGATGAAGGCGCCGCCGCAGTCGCCGTAGACGCCGGTCGTGCTGCCGTAGACCAGGGCCTGCGGCGGCTTGAGCGCGAGTGCGGCCAGCAGATTGCGCGTGCGTTCGTCGATGCTGCCATCGCGCGCCGGCGGAGCCAGATGCAGCACCAGGTCGGCCAAGCCAGCCAGCCGCCTCAGCGTCCCGGGCTCGTCCAGGTTGCCCAGCAGCGGCACTGCACCAGCCGCTCGCAGCGCAGCGGCACGCGCCGGGCTGGACGTCAGCGCGAACACGCGCCAGCGGCCCGCCAGCGCCTTCAGCACACGCAGGCCGACATCTCCACAGCCGATGATCAAAAGTCGCTGTCTCATGCCTCGGGCAAAATGCGGCGCAGTCTACGGCCCCGGACTCCTCAGCGGGGCCGCTTGCTTTTCAGAGCCCATGTCCCACCAGATCACCATCCAGCCCGCCGGCCGCGTCTATCACACCGAGGGCGATGACACCCTGCTTGCGGCGGCCATCCGCAACGGCGTGGGCCTGCCCTATGGCTGCAAGGACGGCGCCTGCGGCTCCTGCAAGAGCAAGCTGCTCGAGGGCGCGGTCATACACGGCAACCACCAGCCCAAAGCCCTGTCGGCCGAGGAAGAAGCCGCGGGCTTCGTGCTGACCTGCTGCGCGCGGCCGCAGACCGACTGCACCGTCGAAGCTCGCACTGTGCCCGGCGCCGGCGAATTCCCGGTGCTGAAGCTGCCCACGCGCGTGGCCGCCATGCTCAAGCCGGCGCCCGACGTGGCCGTGCTGACGATGCAACTGGCCGCCAACCAGAACTTCCAGTTCCGCGCCGGCCAGTACGTCGAGTTCATCCTGCGCGACGGCTCGCGCCGCAGCTACTCGATGGCCAACGCGCCGCACACCCTGCCCGGTCAGATCGAGCTGCACATCCGCCACATGCCCGGCGGCAAGTTCACCGACCACGTCTTCGGCGCGCTCAAGGAGAAGGACATTCTGCGCATGGAAGGCCCCTTCGGCAGCTTCTTCCTGCGCGAGGACAGCGACAAACCCATCGTGCTGCTGGCCAGCGGCACCGGCTTCGCGCCGATCAAGGCCATCGTCGAGCGGGCGCGGCACATCGGCTCGCAACGGCCGATGGTGCTGTACTGGGGCGCGCGCAAGCAGGCCGATCTCTACCTGAACGACTGGATCACGCAGATCGCTTCGGAATGGCCGCAGCTGACGTATGTGCCGGTGCTGTCCGAACCCGATGAGGCCTGGACCGGGCGTACCGGCTTCGTCCATCGCGCCGTCATGCAGGACCTGCCTGACATGAGCGGCCATCAGGTCTACGCCTGCGGCGCGCCCATCGTCGTCGACTCGGCGCACAAGGACTTCGTCGCGCAGTGCCAGTTGCCGGAGGGCGAGTTCTACGCCGATGCGTTCACGTCCGAAGCGGACAAGCACTGAGATGTTCGAGCCGCCGTGGACTGATCCGAGCGACCTCGTCGGTTCGCTGCAACGTGATGGCGAGGCCGTCATCGCGCCGCATGCGCTCGGCGCGCTCGGGGTGTCGGCGACTGATCTCGACACCCTGAAGCCCTGCTGGGACGATCTGCCGCCCGATGGTTATCTCAAGGATGGTGGCCGCTATCGCTTCCGCCGCCATGGCTGCTTCGTTGCCGACGGCGGCGCGCTGACGCTGACACCGCACCGCGCCCACTGGCAGCCGCTGGACTACAACGCGCTGCACGGCGGCATCCAGCGCTGGTATGTGCCGCTGGCCCAGGAGATGGCCACATCGCCGGCCTGGGCCGCGTTGCTGCTGGGCCTGGCCCGGGCCGCATCGGCGCTGAAGGGGGAGCAGCCCTGGTTCATCGAGGCCCACCCGTTTCGCATCGACACCAGCGACGGCATCGGCCGGCCGACGCCGGAAGGCGCGCACCGCGACGGCGTCGACCTGGTGGCCGTGCTGCTGGTGTCCCGCCATTCGATCAAGGGCGGCGAGTCGCGCGTGTTCCAGGCCACCGGCCCGGCCGGCCAGCGCTTCACGATGACCGAGCCCTGGACGCTGCTGCTGCTGGACGACGCCCGCGTCATCCACGAGACAACGCCCATCCAGCCGCTGGTTGCAGGCGAGCGCGGCTGGCGCGATACCTTGGTCATCACCTTGCGAAGCGGCGGTTTCCAGGGTCCCTGACACGTCGCCGCCTACACTGGCAACGGCCGCGCCAAAAGCGTGGCCGTTCTTCTTTCACTGCCGCGCCAAAAGCGCCGAACGTCATGAACCCGACCTCTCTTTTCGGCCTGCCCGAGCAGACCGCGCATGAACGCGTGCTGCTCGCCACCGACCCGGCCACCGGCCTCAAGGCCATCCTCGCCGTGCACAGCACCGCGCGCGGCCCGGCCTTCGGCGGCTGCCGCCTCTGGCACTACGACTCCGACGCCGCCGCGCTGAACGATGCACTGCGCCTGTCCCAGGGCATGAGCCTGAAGAACGCGCTGGCCGACCTGCCCTTCGGCGGTGGCAAGGCGGTCATCCTCAAGCCACCCGGCGCCTTCGACCGCTCTGCCCTGTTCGCTGCCTTCGGCCGCGCCGTGCAATCGCTGGGCGGCGCCTACATCACTGCCGAGGACGTCGGCACGACGACCGCCGACATGCGCGGCCTGCAGGCCGTGACGCCCTATGTGAGCGGCATCCCGCGCGATGGCGCCTTTGGTGGCGATCCCAGCCCCAAGACAGCCTGGGGCGTGTTCGTGTCCATCCAGGCCGGCGCCCGCCTTGTGCTGGGCCGCTCCTCGCTTGAGGGCGTGCGCGTCGCGCTGCAGGGCCTGGGCGCGGTGGGCTGGCATCTGGCGGAGTTCCTTCACGCGGCCGGCGCGAAGCTCGTGGTGGCCGACGTCGACGCGGCCAAGGTCGAGCGCGCGGTGGCGAAGTTCGGCGCGGTCGCCGTCAGCGTCGCCGACATCCTGGCAGCCGACGTCGACGTGCTGGCGCCCTGCGCCCTGGGCGCGTCGCTGAACGAGCACACCGTGCCCGCCGTCCGCGCCCTCCTCGTCGCCGGGGCCGCCAACAACCAGCTCGCCACGCCCGCCGACGGCGACGCCCTGCACAGGCGCGGCATCTGCTACCTGCCCGACTACCTGGTCAATGCCGGAGGCATCATCAGCGTGGCCCGGGAGTACCGCGGCGAAGGCGAGGAAGCGGCCGTGATGGCCGAGGTCAGCCGCATTGCCGAGCGCGTCGAAGAATTGCTGCAGCGCGTGCAAACGGCTGACTCGACGCCGGCACGTGTCGCAGACGACTGGGCGCGCAGCAAGCTGGTGCGGCCCACCTGAGCATCAAATAAAACGCCTGGCGATGCCAGGCGTTTTTCCATCCAGCAGCCGCCGTGGAACTGGCTTTGCCAGGCCACTGTCGGCGCCCCTTGAGGGGGAAGCGCTTGAGCGCCTCGGGGGTGGGCGATCTACTCGCCGAGGTAGGCGGCGCGAACCTTGGGGTCGTTCAGCAGCGCGCTGCCCTCGCCCTCCATCGTGACCTCGCCCGACTCCATCACATAGCCGCGATTGGCCAGCTGCAGCGCACGGCTGGCGTTCTGCTCGACGAGCAACACCGTCACGCCCTGCTGGTGGATGTCGTTCACGACCTCGAAGATTTTGTCCACCATGATGGGCGACAGGCCCATGGACGGTTCGTCCAGCAGCAGCACCTTGGGCTTGGCCATCAGCGCGCGGCCCATGGCCAGCATCTGCTGCTCGCCACCGGACATGGTGCCGGCCAGCTGCCTGGCGCGTTCCTTCAGGCGCGGGAACAGCACGAAGACCTTGTCGATGTCGGCGTCGATCTCGGCGTCGCGGCGGTTGTAGGCGCCCATCTGCAGGTTCTCGACGATGGTCATGCGCGTGAACGTGCCACGGCCTTCCGGCACCATGACCAGGCCTTGCTTGGCCAGGTCCCAGGCGCCCTGGCCCTTGATGGCCTTGCCGAGGTATTCCACGCTGCCGGCGGCAATCGGCTGCAGGCCCGTGATGGCCTTCATCGTTGTCGTCTTGCCGGCACCGTTGGCGCCGATAAGGCTGACGAGTTCGCCCTCGCGCACTTCGAAGCTGACGCCCTTGACGGCCTGGATGCCGCCGTAGGCGACCTTGAGGCCGGAAACCTTGAGCAGAGTTGCTGCCATACCTATCACTCCAAATCGTGCATTGACCAGGCGGCGCCCGTGGAACTGGCTTTGCCAGGCCACTGGGTGCGCCCCCTTGAGCGGGAGCGCGAAGCGCTACGTGGGTGGGTCATCCGTCAATGGTTCTTGTGGCCAGCGCCGAGGTAGGCCTCGATCACCTTCTCGTTGCGCTGCACGTCGTAGGGCGTGCCTTCGGCGATCTGCTTGCCGTAGTCCAGCACCGTGACGCGGTCGCACAGGCCCATGACCAGCTTCACGTCGTGCTCGATGAGCAGGATGGTGCGGCCGTCCTTGCGGATGCGGTCGATGAGCTCGCGCAGCACGACCTTTTCTGTCGCGTTCATGCCGGCGGCGGGTTCATCCAGCGCGATGAGTTGCGGGTCGGTGGCCAGGGCGCGTGCGATCTCCAGGCGGCGCTGGTCGCCGTAGCTCAGCGTGCGCGCCTTGAACTCCGCATACTCGCCGATGCCGACGTAATCCAGCAGCTCCTGGGCCCGCGCCTTGATGGCGGCCTCCTCGGCCTTGAAGCCCGGCGTGCGGAAGATGGCGCCGACGAGGCCGGACTTGGTGCGGATGTGGCGGCCGACCATGACGTTCTCCAGCGCCGTCATGTCGGCGAAGAGGCGGATGTTCTGGAAGGTGCGCGCAATGCCGGCCTTGGCGACCTGATGCACGGCCTGCGGCTTGTAGGGCGTGCCGCCGAGCGTGAAGCTGCCGCCGTCCGGCACATAGAGGCCGGTGATGACGTTGAAGAAAGTCGTCTTGCCGGCGCCATTCGGGCCGATCAGGCCATAGACCTGCCCGCGCTGGATCTGGATGCCGACGTCGGACAGGGCCTGCACGCCGCCGAAGCGCTTGGACGCGCCGCTGACGTTGAGAACGATGTTGTCGTGTGTGGTCATGTTGTCGTCCTGCTCATTTCACGGCGGGCGTTGCCACCTTGCCGTGCTCGGGCGCGGGCCACAGCCCACGCGGGCGAACCAGCATGATGATGATCATGGCCGAGGCCACCAGCAACTGACGCAGGATGGAGGCGTCGATGCGGCCATCGGTCATGCTCTGGATGTCACCTGCCACGTAGCGCAGCACCTCGGGAAGAGCCGACAGCATCAGCGCGCCGAGGATGACGCCAGGGATGTGGCCGATGCCGCCCAGCACCACCATCGCGACGATCATGATCGACTCCTGCAGGCTGAAGGACTCGGGCGACACGAAGCCCTGGAAGCTCGCGAACATCGTGCCGGCCACGCCGCCAAAGGTGGCACCCATGCCGAAGGCCAGCAGCTTGAGGTTGCGGGTGTTGATGCCCATGGCCTTGGCGGCGATCTCGTCCTCGCGGATGGCCATCCAGGCGCGGCCGATGCGCGAGTTCTCGAGCCGGTAGCAGATCACCACGCTGGCCACGACGAGGGAGAGGAAGAGGTAGTAGTACAGCGTCACCGACGGCAGCGTGAAGCCGAACACCTCCCACGACTTGCCAAGGTCGACGCCGAAGAAGTGGAAGGAGTCGATCTGGCCGATGCCGCGCGGGCCGTTGGTCAGGTTGACCGGGTCCTCCAGGTTGTTCAGGAAGACGCGGATGATTTCACCGAAGCCGAGCGTGACGATGGCCAGGTAGTCACCGCGCAGCTTCAGCGTGGGCGCACCGAGCACGACGCCGAACAGCGCCGCGATGCCGGCCCCCACCGGGATGACCAGCCAGATCGGCGAGTGCAGCCCCTCGGGGAAGGCCGCCATGATGGCCTCGAAGTTCTGACTCAGGTGCGGGCTGGCCATCAGCGCGAACACATAGGAGCCGACGGCGTAGAAGGCGACGTAGCCGAGGTCCAGCAGGCCAGCGTAGCCGACGACGATGTTCAGGCCCAGGGCCAGCAGGACGTAGAGCAGGGCCAGGTCGATGATGCGCACCGGGCCGTTGCCGAGTTGCTGCGCAAACAGCGGCACGAGCAGCAGCCCCACGGCGGCGGCGAGGAAGGTGAAGAGCTTCTTGGATTGCATGGTGTTGCTCCGTCAGGCGCGGTCTGCGACACGTTCGCCGAGCAGGCCCGAGGGCCGCAGCGTCAGCACGAGGATGAGGGCCACGAAGGCAAAGATGTCGGCGTAGTGGCTGCCCAGCACGCCGCCCGTCAGCTCGCCCAGGTAGCCGGCGCCGATGGACTCGATGAGCCCGAGCAGCACGCCCCCCAGCACTGCGCCGGCCAGGTTGCCGATACCACCCAGCACCGCCGCCGTGAAGGCCTTCAGCCCGGGCATGAAGCCCATGGTGTGCTGCACGGTGCCGAAGTTGGCGGCCCACATGATGCCGGCCACGGCAGCCAGTGCAGCGCCGATGACGAAGGTGGTGGAGATGATGAAGTCGGGCTTCACACCCATCAGGCCGGCCACCCGCGGGTTCTCGGCGGTGGCGCGCATCGCGCGGCCCAGGCGGGTGAAGTTGACCAAGTACATCAGGCCCGACAGGATGACCACCGTGAGGCCCAGGATCAGGCACTGCGTGACCGTGATGACCGGGCCGCCCAGGTCGAAGGGCGTGGTGGGGAGCAGCAGCGGGAAGGGCTTGGGATTCGGCTTCCAGATGATCATGGCCAGCACCTGCAGCAGCAGCGACACGCCCATGGCGGTGATCAGCGGCGCCAGTCGAGGCGCATTGCGCAGCGGCCGGTAGGCGATCTTCTCGACCGCATAGTTCAGCGTCGCGCAGATGACGATGGCCGCGGACAGCCCGACCAGCATCAGCAGCCAGCCGGGCATGCCCGTGTCGGCCAGAAGCGTGACCAGCGTCCAGCTGACCATGGCCCCCACCATCAGGATCTCGCCGTGCGCGAAATTGATGAGGTTGATGATGCCGTAGACCATCGTGTAGCCCAGTGCGACGAGGGCGTACATGGCCCCCAGCACCAGGCCGTTGATGATCTGTTGAATGAGAGTCTCCATGGAGGGCCCCTGCTATTTGGTTGGGCGCAGCATGCGCCAAGCGACATGGACAAACCGCAACCCTCGTGCCAAAACGCGGTGGCAGCGGCCGTTCAAGGGTATTCACCGACGGTCTGAAACGTCCCGCCGTTTGATCCGTCCCACGGCTGCGGTCAAGGTCTGATTTCACGAGTGTCGGTCCTCGTTTCGTGGGCGGAAATCCGCACAAACCGCACGCGCCGCAGGCGGTTCTCCGCCAGACCCGAAAAAACCGCCGCGGGCGTCGCAACGGCCGCCCTGGCGTGGGCAAACTAGCGCCCGTGTCCGACGCCCTTCGCCCGCGCGCGCTGCGCCTCATCCGGCTGCTGAGCCGGCCGGGCTTCCACCTCTTCCTGACCGGTGCGCTGATCGTGCTCGGTTTCGTGCTCGCGCACCGCTTCAGTGAACGCAGCGGGCGCGAGGCGCTGTCGGCGCTTAGCACCGAGCGGCTGGAGCTCTACGCCTCCAACCTCGCCGCCGAGCTGGCGCGGCACGCTTCCCTGCCCAGCCTGCTCGCCATCGCGCCCACCCTGCAGGCGCTGATGCAGGCGCCGGATGACGCGCGAGCCCGCAGCGCCGCGAACCAGATGCTGGCCCGCGTCAACGTGCGCGCCGGCACGCACCAGATCTTCGTCGCCACCCCGCAGGGCCAGGTCTTGTCAGCGAGTGAGCCGTTGACGCCGCCCGCCCGCCTGGGCGAGGCGCTCGCCCAGGGCCGCACGCACTTCTTTGCCGCCGACGCCAACACCGGCAGCACCGACTTCTACCTGCTGCACACGCTGCGCCAGGCCAGCCGCCCGGCGGGCGTCATCGTCGTGCGCTTCAACCTGGCGCCGCTGGAGGCCACCTGGGTGGACCTGGGGCTGCGCTCGCAGGGCGAACGCATCCTCGTCGCGGACGACCAGGACGTGGTCATCATGAGTTCGGTCCAGGCCTGGAAATACACCGTGCTGGGCCATGCCGACCCCTCGCGCCGCCAGGCTCTGCAGGCCAGTGCGCGCTACCCGCAGGTCATCGGCCCGGACCTGGAGCTGCCGGCCTCGCTGGAGGTGCACCAGGGCCAGCAGGTTCGGCTCCCCCTGCCGGGCAGCCACGCCATGCTGGCCCAGCAGCGCCAGATCGTGCCGCTGGGCCTGCGCCTGGTCGCGCTGTCGGACCTGAGCGAGGTGCGCCAGCGCGCCCAGCTGGCGGCCTGGGGCGGCGCGGCCTTTGGCGCCAGCATCGGCCTGCTCGTGCTCTACCTGTCTTCACGCCGGCGTGCGCTGCGCCAGCTCACGCAAGCCCAGACCGACCTGCGCCTTGCCCACGCCCAGCTGGAGCAGTTGGTGGACAGCCGCACCGCCGAACTGCGCCAGACCAACGAGGCGCTGAAGACCCAGATCGCCCAGCGTCTGCAGACCGAAGGCGAGCTGTTGCAGGCCAGCAAGCTCGCCGTGCTGGGGCAGATGTCGGCCGGGTTGTCTCACGAGGTCAACCAGCCGCTGACAGCGCTGCGTGCGCTGGCGCGGAACTCCATGCGACTGCTGGAAGGCGGCCGACAGGATGCGGTGGCCACCAATCTGCAGCTCATCGACGACATGGTCGAACGCATGAGCCAGATCACGCGCCAGCTGAAGAGCTTTGCGCGCAAGGCCGATGAGCAGGTCGCGGGCAGCACGCCTCTGCTGGCTTGCGTGCGCAATGCCCTGCTGCTGCTGGAGCACCGCACCCGCACGCTCGACGTGCAGGCCCAGATCGACCTGCCCGCCGGCCTGCGCGTGCGGGCCGAGGCGAACCGGCTGGAGCAGGTGCTGGTCAACCTGTTCGGCAACGCCATTGACGCGATGCAGGGCGAGAACCATCGCCTGCTGCGCGTGCAGGCCCAGTCGCTGGACGCTGGGCGGCGCGTGCTGGTCCAGGTACAGGACAGCGGCGCGGGGGTCAGCGACGAGCAGATGCAGCACCTCTTCGAGCCCTTCTTCACGACCAAGCCGGCGGGCGAAGGCCTTGGCCTGGGCCTGGTCATTTCGGCCAAGATCGTCAATGAATTCGGCGGCCGGCTGCGTGCCGAGCGGCTGGCGCACGGCATGAGTTTCGAGTTCGACCTCGGCGCTGAATCATGGGAGTCTGAAGATGTTTGAAGGCTACAAGGTCGTGTTCGTCGAGGACGACATGCCCGTGCGCGTCAGCCTCACGCAGACGCTGGAGCTGGAAGGCTTCGCCGTCCTGCCCTGCCGCAGCGCCGAGGAAGCCCTGCCCCACCTGCAGCCCGGTGCACCCGTCATCCTCATCACCGACGTGCGTCTGCCCGGCATGGACGGCCGCGCGTTGCTGGCCCATGTGCAGGCCACGGATGCCGGCATCCCGACCATCCTCATCACCGCACACGGCGACGTGGCGATGGCGGTGCAGTCCATGCGCGCGGGGGCTTACGACTTCATCGAGAAGCCCTTTGCGCCCGAGCGCCTGCTGGACGTGGCCCGCCGCGCGCTGGACCTGCGCACGCTGCGCCACTCGGCCAACGAGCTGCGCGCCCAGCTTCAACGCGCGAGTGGCATCGAGGCCGCGCTGCTGGGGCAGTCGCCCGGCATGCAGCAGTTGCGCCGCCAGGTGCTCAACCTCGCCGGCACGTCGGCCGACGTCCTCATCGTTGGCGAGACCGGCACCGGCAAGGAACTGGTGGCGCGTTGCCTGCACGACCAGAGCGCGCGGCGCGACCGTCACTTCGTCGCCATCAACTGCGGAGGCCTGCCCGAGGCCCTGTTCGAGAGCGAGCTGTTCGGCCACGAGGCAGGTTCGTTCACCAGCGCGGCCAAGCGGCGCATCGGCAAGATCGAACACGCCAACGGCGGCACGCTGCTGCTGGACGAGATCGAGACCATGCCCATCGCGCTGCAGATCAAACTGCTGCGCGTGCTGCAGGAGCGACGCATCGAACGGCTGGGCTCCAACGAGGAGCTGCCGATCAATGTGCGCTTCATCGCGGCCAGCAAGTCGGACCTGCGCGAGCAGGCCCAGCGCAACGAGTTCCGCAACGACCTCTACTACCGCCTCAACATCGCCACGCTCAAGCTGCCACCGCTGCGCGAGCGGCGCGAGGACATCCCGCTGTTGTTCGAGCATTTCGTGGTGCTGGCCTGCGCCCGCTACGAACGCGCGGCGCCGGAGCTGACGCCCGATAAGCTGCGCGAGCTGATGGCCCATGACTGGCCGGGCAATGTGCGCGAGATCCGCAACGCCGCCGACCGCTTCGTGCTGGCGCTGGACGATCTGGACCCGCAGGCCGCGCTGCAGGCCGTGCCGGCACTGAACCTGGCGCGGCAGATGGACCTGGTGGAGAAGACGCTGATCGAGCAGGCCCTGCGCCGCACCCAGGGCAAGGTGCCCGCCGCGATGGAGCTGCTGGGCACGCCGAGGAAGACGCTCTACGACAAGCTGAACCGGCACGGCATCGTGCTGGATGACTTTCGCTAGCGATATTTGTCCGGGTTGGGCGAATCGGTCGGCTGCGCGATGACGCGGCGGAAAGCCGCACTCATCGGCAGCTTGAGGTTCAGCCCCTGTGACGGCAGCGGCGACTCGAACCAGCGGCGGTAGATCGCGTGGATCTCGCCGCTGCGGTAGAGGCTCTGCAGCACCTCGTCGACCAGCGCCTTGAACTGCGGGTCGTTCTTGCGCAGGCCGATGGCGTAGGGCTCGACGGTCAGCGCCTGATCGGACAGCCGAAAGTCGTCCGCGCCCGGGCCTTGTTGGGCCAGCAGCGCGCGCAGCAGCACGTCGTCCATCAGGAAGGCCGAGGCGCGGCCGCTGCGCAGCATCTGGAAGCCCTCGGGGTCGTCCAGGCCGCCGAGGATGCGGATGCCCAGGGACTGCTGCTCGTTGACCCTGGCCAGGTGCTGGATGCTGGTCGTGCCGATGGTGGAAGCGACGGTCTGGCCGCGCATGTCGGCCAGACCCTGCACACGCTCGGCGGCCCGCGTCATCAGTCGCGTCTCGGCCACGAAGATGGTCAGCGAGAAGGCCTGGTTGCGCGCCCGCTCGGCCGTGTGCGTCGTGATGCCGCATTCCAGGTCCAGCGTGCCGTTGATGACCAGCGGCATGCGCGTGGCTGAGGCCACCTCGACGCGGCGCACTTCCAGGTCGGGCAGCTGCAGCTTGCTGCGCACGGCGGCAACGATGCGCTCGCACAGCTCGACCGTGTAGCCGGTGGGACGCAGTTGCGCGTCGAGATAGGAAAACGGCAGCGAGGCCGGCCGGTAGCCGATGACGATGACGCCGGTGTCGCGCACGCGGGCCAGCGTCGGGCCGTCGGCCGCGTGGACGAGGCCTGCGCAAAGCGCGGCTAGCGCCACGCTAACCCTGAGCAGCCGCTTCATCGTCCAGGCGGCGCAGCTCGGCGAGCTTGTCGGCGATGCGCGTCTCGAGGCCGCGCGGCACCGGCTCGTACCAGCGCTGGTCCTCCAGCCCGTCGGGCAGGTATTGCTCGCCGGCTGCGTAGCCGCCGGGCTCGTCGTGCGCGTAGCGGTAGGCCTTGCCATAGCCCAGCTCCTTCATGAGCTTGGTTGGCGCATTGCGCAGGTGGACGGGCACGGGGCGGGATTGGTCCTGCTTGATGAAGGCCTTCACCGCATTGAACGCTTTGTAGACCGCGTTGGACTTGGGCGCGATGGCCAAGTAGACGACGGCCTCGGCAAGCGCCAGCTCCCCCTCCGGCGAACCCAGCCGCTCATAGGTTTCCGCTGCGTCCAGCGTGATGCGCAGCGCGCGCGGGTCGGCCAGGCCGATGTCCTCGCTGGCCATGCGGATCAGGCGGCGCGAGATGTAGCGGGCGTCCACACCGCCGTCCAGCATGCGCACGAGCCAGTAGAGAGCGCCGTCCGGGTGGCTGCCGCGCACGGACTTGTGCAGCGCTGAGATGACGTCGTAGAACTGGTCGCCACCCTTGTCATAACGGCGCAACTGCTCGCCCAGCGTGCGCTCAAGCAGTGCCTCATCGATGAGCTGGCCGTTGGCGAGAGACGCTGCCGATTCAAGCGCATTGAGCAGGCGGCGAGCGTCGCCGTCGGCATAACCGATGAGGCGGTCCGCCGCAGGTTGGGTCGGCGGCGCGATGCTCAGCTCGGCCGACCCGCGCTCGATGAGTTGCTGCAACTCCTCCGCGTCCAGGCTCTTGAGCACCTGAACCTGCGCGCGCGACAAGAGCGCCGAGTTGACCTCGAAGCTCGGGTTCTCCGTCGTTGCACCAATGAAGGTGAACAGGCCCGACTCGACATGCGGCAGGAAGGCGTCCTGCTGGGCCTTGTTGAAACGGTGCACCTCGTCGACGAACAGCACCGTGCGCCGGCCCTGCTGCGCGGCGATCTGCGCGCGGTCGACAGCTTCGCGTATGTCCTTCACGCCGCCGAGCACGGCCGAAATGGCGATGAACTGCGCGTCAAAGGCGCCGGCCACCAGGCGCGCCAGCGTCGTCTTGCCGACGCCCGGCGGTCCCCACAAGATCATGCTTTGCAGCCGACCGGCCTCGAACGACGCGCGCAGCGGCATGCCCGGGCCCAGCAGATGGCGCTGACCGATGACTTCGTCGAGCGTCTTGGGCCGCAGCCGTTCGGCCAGCGGCTGGGCGGGCGGCTCGGCGTCGAACAAACCCGTCATTGCTCGATGAGATCGGCCCCGGCCGGCAGCTTGAACTGGAAGCGATCAGCGGCGACCGGCACATTCGCCTGCACGACGCTGAAGTCCAGCCGCGAGCACTGGCCGAAGCCGTCGACGATCTCCATCGCCGCCAGTTCCTTGGCCTTGAAGCCCAGCTTGAGCGACTGGATCGTCGATTCGGCCTGCTTCGGGGTCGCCTGCACCCAGTCGATGCCGCCGTCACTGGGCAGCGCCTTCAGCGTGAAATCGCGTTCGAGGTTGGTGCCAGCCAGGATCGCCGCCGGCGTCGCACCCAGCGCATCGGCCAGCTTTCGAGAGCTGGCCTGGTTGAGATCGGCGTCGTAGATCCAGACCTTCTGTCCATCAGCCACGATGGTCTGCTCAAAAGGCTTGGCGTAGACGAAGCGGAACTGGTTGGGCCGCTGGAACTCGAAGCTGCCGGAGGACACCTTCTTGCGCTTGCCGTCGGGCGACGTAACAGTCTGCGTGAAGTTCGCCTTGCCGCTCTTCACGTCGCGGCCGAAGTCGCGCAGCGCGTCGACGGCGTCGGCATGGGCGACGCTCGCAATCAGCAGCGTCAGACTCAAGAGGATGCGTTTCATTCGTCTCGTTTCGGGATGATCAATTCACGGCTGCCGTTGGACGCCAGCGCGCCGACAAGCCCCGAGTTCTCCATCTGCTCCAGCAGCCGCGCGGCGCGGTTGTAGCCTATGCGCAGATGGCGCTGCACGAGTGAGATCGACGCCTTGCGATGCTGTAGGACGATGGCCACTGCCTGGTCGTACATCGGGTCGGCCTCGCCGGCGGCCTCACCCGGCGCAGGCGCTTCGCCGTCGATGCCGTCAAGCACGCCGCCTTCGAGAATGCCTTCGATGTAATTCGGTTCACCCTGGGACTTGATGTACGTCACAACGCGGTGGACCTCCTCGTCGCTGACAAAGGCGCCGTGCACGCGGATAGGCAGGCCCGTGCCCGACGGCATGTAGAGCATGTCACCCATGCCCAGCAGCGCCTCGGCGCCCATCTGGTCGAGGATGGTGCGGCTGTCGATCTTGGAGCTGACCTGGAAGGACAGCCGCGTCGGGATGTTGGCCTTGATGAGGCCGGTGATGACGTCCACCGACGGCCGCTGCGTGGCCAGGATGAGGTGGATGCCGGCCGCGCGCGCCTTCTGCGCCAGGCGGGCGATCAGCTCCTCGATCTTCTTGCCGACGACCATCATCAGGTCGGCCAGCTCGTCGATGACGACGACGATGAAGGGCAGGCGCTCCAGCGGCTCGGGCTCGTCGTTGTTCAAAGCGAACGGGTTGGGGATGCTGATGCCGTTGGCCTTGGCTTCGTCGATCTTCTTGTTGTAGCCGGCCAGGTTGCGCACGCCCATCTTGGACATGAGCTTGTAGCGCCGCTCCATCTCGCCGACACACCAGTTCAGCGCGTTGCTGGCCTGCTTCATGTCGGTGACGACGGGCGCCAGCAGGTGCGGAATGCCTTCGTAGACGCTCATCTCCAGCATCTTCGGGTCGATGAGGATGAGCCGCACGTCGCGGGCCTCGGCCTTGTAGAGCAGGCTGAGGATCATCGCGTTGATGCCGACCGACTTGCCCGAGCCGGTCGTGCCGGCGACGAGGCAGTGAGGCATCTTGGCCAGGTCCGCCACGATGGGCAGGCCGACGATGTCCTTGCCCAGGCCCATGGTCAGCTGCGATGCGGCGTCAGCGTAGATCTGCGAACCGAGGATCTCGGACAGGCGGATGGTCTGCCGGCGCGCGTTGGGCAGCTCCAGCGCCATGTAGTTCTTGCCCGGGATGGTCTCGACGACGCGGATGGACACGAGGCTCAGCGAACGCGCCAGGTCCTTGGCGAGACCGACGATCTGGGAACCCTTGACGCCGGTGGCCGGCTCGATCTCGTAGCGCGTGATGACCGGGCCCGGCGACGCCGCGACGACATGCACTTCGACGCCGAAGTCGCGCAGCTTCTTCTCGATGAGGCGGCTGGTCATCTCCAGCGACTCGGGCGTGACCGTCTCCTGCCGGCCGGGCGCGGCGTCCAGCAGGTCGACCTGCGGCAGCTTGGCGTCGCCGGCGTCGACGAACAGCGTCTGCTGGCGCTCCTTGGCCACACGGGTGGACTGCGGCAATTCGACGACGGGCGCCTCGATGACCAGCGGCGCGTGGTCCGCCTCGACCTGTCGCTCGATCTGGCGCTCGACCTCAACCTCCTGTTCGCGCGCCTTCACCGCCTGCTCGCCGAACTTCTGGTCGGCCTTGATCTCGCGCTTTTCCAGGTACTGCTCGCGGAACTGCTCGATGCGCTCGCCGATGCGCTCGGCGAGGTGCCCCCAGGAGAAGCGGAACGCCCAGGACAAGCCGGTGAGCAGCAGCACGATCCACACGACACCGGATCCGGCAAAGCCGAGGCCCTTCATGCCCAATGGGCCGAGCGTGTAGCCGAAGAGGCCGCCTGCGTGGCCAGGCAAGCGCGGTTCGACGGCATAGAGGCGGCTCCATTCCAGCGCGCAGCTAGCGCCGATCAGCAGCAGCACGCCGATCCAGCAGCGCAAGCGCCGGCTCCAGCGCACCGGCTGCGGCGCGTCATGCCGCAGCAACCCGGCCAGGCCGCGCAGCCAAGCTCGCGCGGCCAGCAACGGCAGCCACCAGGCAGAGAAGCCGAACAGGAAGAGCAGGCCGTCCGACACCCAGGCGCCGAGTGAGCCGACGCGGTTGCCGACCAGATCGCGCTGCCCGCTGGTGCTGAAGGCCGCGTCGCGCACGTCATGCGTGCCGAGCGCCAACACAAGCAGGGCGAGCAGCAGGGCCGTCAACGCCAGCCAAAGCGGCGTGCGCAGCAGCCGCGACGCGGCCGACGGCGGCGCGGCGGCGGGCTTGGGCGCCTGACGGCGGGTGGGTTTGGCTGGGCTGACGGGTTCGCTGGCGGCGCTGGATTCGTCCTGACCGCCCAGCAGGGAACCAAGGGGAAAACTCATCCCCGCATTGTCGCCGTCAATCGTGGGTCAGCCGTTCCTTGATGACCACCGAACCGTTCTCAAGCGTTTCGATGACACCGCGCTCCTCCAGGTCCTTCATGACCCGGCTGACCATCTCGCGCGATGCGCCGACGACCTTGGCCATGTCCTGGCGCGAGACCTTGCCTCGGATCAGCTTGATGCCCTTTTCGTCCTCGGACATGTCAAGCAGCGTGCGCGCGACGCGGCCGTAGACGTCGAGCAGCGCGAGCGACTCGATCTGGCGGTCGGCGTTGCGCAGCCGCGCCACCAGGCCGCGCAGGATGCCGTAGGACAGGCTGCTGCTCTCAGGCAGGCAGCGCGCGAACTCCAGCCGGCCGAGTACCAGCATGTCGGTCTGCACCTCGGCACGCACGGTGGCCGAGTGCGGCTCGTTGTCGATGAGGCTCATCTCTCCGACGTAGTCGCCCGACTGCAGCACCGCCAGGATGACCTCGCGGCCCCGGTGGTCGGCCGTCAGCACGCGGGCACGGCCGTTCAGAAGGATGAACAGCGCGTTGGACTTGGTGCCCTGTTCGACGATCAGCTCGCCCCGCTTGAAGCGGCGTTTGACGACGCTGTCGGCAATGGACTGGGCCTGGTCCGTGGTCAACATCGAGAACAACGGAACTCGCCGGATCAGGTCCAGATTGGAAATCATCGCCATATGCAGTCTCCAGGTTTGGGGCCCCAGGCCGGCGGCCAGAAAGACGCCTGCCTAAAATGGCGTGCATTGTGCACACGCGGCACGGTTCGCCGCTTCGGGTTAGGCCGGGGTGATACCCCTAAAACGCCCTTGCGAGTTCCCTCGCCGCCCTCACCTTCCCTGACATGACCGCCAACATCCAACATCACGGCCTGCTCATCCTCGGTTCGGGCCCCGCCGGCTACACCGCAGCCATCTACGCAGCACGCGCTAATCTCAAGCCTACGCTGATTACCGGCATGGCCCAAGGGGGTCAACTCATGACCACGACGGAGGTGGACAACTGGCCGGCCGACGTGATGGGCGTGCAGGGCCCCGAGCTGATGCAGCGCTTCCAGGAACACGCCGAGCGCTTCAACACGCAGATCGTCTTCGATCACATCAACAAGGTCGACTTCTCCAAGCGCCCCTTCACGCTCTTCGGCGACAGCGGCACCTATACCTGCGACGCGCTGATCATTGCTACTGGCGCGTCGGCAAAGTACTTGGGCTTGGAGTCGGAGGCTTCCTTCATGGGCCGCGGCGTCAGCGCCTGCGCGACCTGTGACGGCTTCTTCTATCGCGAGCGCGAAGTCTGCGTCGTCGGCGGCGGCAACACGGCCGTCGAGGAGGCGCTGTATCTCTCCAACATCGCCAGCACCGTGCACCTGATCCACCGCCGCGACAAGTTCCGCGCCGAGCCGATCCTGGTCGACAAGCTGATGGAGAAGGCGGCCGCCGGCAAGATCGTGCTGCACCTCTTCCAGCAGCTCGACGAAGTGTTGGGCGACGCCTCCGGTGTGAACGGCGTGCGCACGCAGAACGTCAAGGACGGCAGCAAGGCCGATATCCCCGTGCACGGCTGCTTCATCGCCATCGGCCACCAGCCCAACACCGAGATCTTCCAGGGCCAGTTGGAAATGAAGGACGGCTACATCGTCACCAAGAGCGGCCTGAACGGCTTCGCGACGATGACCAGCGTGCCCGGCGTCTTTGCTGCCGGAGACGTGCAGGACCACATCTATCGCCAAGCCATCACCAGCGCTGGCACCGGCTGCATGGCGGCGCTGGATGCCCAGCGTTTCCTCGACCAGGAGAACGGTTGAAGCTCATACCGGGCAAGGCCCTTACGGCTTCCCGGGTTTACCGCTATACTCGTCGGCTTGCCTGCCGGATAGACCGCGCTTGGCCTTTGAATGAACGCTCAGGGGCCAGGTTTAGCAGGCATTTGCGGTCAATGGGTTGCTGGTGGGGTTTCTCGCCACAACTGGTGTACGTCGTCAAACTGGAGAAGCGTCATGGCACGCGTCTGTCAAGTCACGGGCAAGAAGCCCATGGTCGGGAACAATGTTTCCCACGCCAACAACAAAACCAAGCGTCGGTTCCTGCCGAACCTGCAATACCGCCGGTTCTTCGTCGAATCGGAAAACCGCTGGATCCGCCTGCGCATCACCAACGCCGCTCTGCGTTTGATCGACAAGGTCGGTATCGACCAGGTCGTGGCCGACCTGCGGGCCAAGGGCGCGCTGTAAAGCGCACCGTTCACTGACCTACTGAAAGAACACGACCATGGCATCCAAAGGCGGCCGCGAGAAGATCAAGCTGGAGTCCACTGCGGGCACCGGCCACTTCTACACAACGAACAAGAACAAGAAGACCACGCCCCAAAAGCTGGAATTCATGAAGTTCGATCCCAAGGTGCGCAAGCACGTCCTGTACAAGGAAATCAAGCTGAAGTGATGACGGCGGCGCAAGCCGCTCAATCACTCGCTAAAAAAACCCGCCAAGCGGCAACGCTGGCGGGTTTTGTCCTTTTTGGGAGCCGCGTCAGAGCGGCGCCACGGCAGCCGCCGACGTACGGAACTCGGTCTGGAACCAGCGGTCGATCATCCGCTTCTCATAGCGCAGCGTATCGCTGTTGAAGTAGCTGCTGAAGCCGTCTTGGTAGTTCATGTCGCGCAGGACCGCCTTGCCCTGCTGAACGACCTTGCCGCCTTCCAGCACTTCATAGTTCAACGAAATGGTAGGCAGCGTCACCGTCCGCATGACGCGAATCCAGTTGCCGCTGCGGCCAAAGGGCTCGACGTGGCCGGCCAGGTCCACGTCCGTCACCGTGAGGCGGACGTCGCGTCCGGGCAGGTACTTCTGCGCCTGCGTGACGAAATGCGCCTCAATGTCCTTGAGGACCTCGGCCTGCTGAAAACCGTTGTTGTCCTTGATATCGATAAAAGTCTCGGGCTTGACGAAATTCACCTGTACATCCGCCTGCGCGGCGGTGGTGAGGGCAACAAGGCCGAGGGCGATCCAGCGATGGTTCATGGCAACCTCCTAAGTCAAAGACTGCATCCCGCAAGTCTAGGCCAGGCAAAGAAAAAGGGCGCCACCAGGGGCGCCCTTTACACCGGCGAAACGACCCTCAGGCGTGGGCGGCGCGCAGACGCATCGAAAAGGCCTGCAACTCGGCAATACCGCTTTCCTCGGCACGGCGGCACCAGGCCTGCAGGTCGGCAACCAGTTGCTCGACCGACACATTCGTGCGGGTCCACATCTGACGCAGTTCCTCGCGCATGGTCACGAGCTTGTCGATGACCGGGCTGGCGGCGCGCACATGGGCCAGGTCGCCATGGATGTCGGCCGGAATGCGATCTTCATCGCGATGCAACCAGCGCTGGGCGAGCTTGAACTGAGTGAGACGTTCGCTCTGGTGGCCACCTTCGGCCTTGACCCTGGCGAGTTCGGCAGCGCAGGCCGCCTTCAGGCTGCGCGCGTAGCTGGCCATGACTTCATAGCGATTGGCGATCAGCGCCTCGAGCGTGCGCGCGTCGGCGGCCGGCTTCATTTCGCCCAGGCTCAGCTTGGGAGTCGTCTTGCGGACCTTGGCCCAGCCGATCATCTCCATCGCGCGGATATAGCCCCAGCCGATGTCGAATTCGTACTTCTTGACCGAGAACTTGGCCGACGTCGGGTAGGTGTGGTGGTTGTTGTGCAGCTCTTCGCCACCGATTAGGATGCCCCAGGGCACCACATTGGTCGACGCATCGGGCGCTTCGAAGTTGCGATAGCCCCAGTAGTGGCCGATGCCGTTGATGACGCCGGTCGCCCAGACGGGGATCCAGGCCATCTGGATGGCCCAGACCGTTGCACCGATGGCGCCAAACGCCAGCAGGTTCAGGATCAGCATCAGCGCCACACCCTGCCAGGAGAAGCGGGTGTACAGGTTGCGCTCGATCCAATCGTCCGGCGTGCCCGTGCCGTACTTGCGCATGGTCTCCATGTTCCGCGATTCGGCGCGGTAGAGCTCGACGCCGGTCAGCAGCAGGGCCTTGAGGCCGCGGGTCTGCGGGCTGTGCGGGTCTTCCTCGGTTTCGCACTTGGCGTGATGCTTGCGGTGGATGGCGACGAATTCCTTGGTCACCATGCCCGTGGTCAGCCACAGCCAGAAACGGAAGAAGTGCGAGGGAATCGGACCGAGCTCCAGCGCGCGGTGGGATTGCGCGCGATGCAGGAAGATCGTCACTGAAAGGATCGTGAAGTGCGTCACAACCAGCGTGAAGACCAGCACCTGCCAACCGCTGGCGCCGAGCAAGCCATCGCTCAGCCAATTCACCAGCATGTTCAGAATTTCGTTCATTCGTCCGAGACCTCACCCGTGAAGGGCATGCAAAGGAAAGTCAATTGTAGGGGAGCGCCCCCAAAAACAGGGGGTTGGAGGCACCGCATTCAAGCGTAGACGTGCGTTGCGACGCAGTCTTTGACGCCGATCAATCCGCCCGCTCCCACGCGACGGCGAAAAACCCGTCGGTCGAGTGGCGGTGGGGCCACAAGCGGAGTGCGCCGTTTTCCACAAGTTCGCCCGCGCGGTCGACCTGCGACTTGGCAAGCGCCTCGTCAGCCGCTAGCGGCCTGAAACCCGGATGGGCGGCCGAAAACTCCGCCGCGATGACCTCGTTTTCGTCGTCCAGCAGGCTGCAGGTCGCGTAGACCAGCCGACCGCCCGGCTTCACCAGCCGCGCGGCGCTGGCCAAGATGGCGCGTTGCTTGTCCTGCAACTCGGCCACTGCCTTGGGGGACTGGCGCCACTTCAGGTCGGGGTTGCGGCGCAGCGTGCCCAGGCCCGAGCAAGGAGCGTCCACCAGCACGCGGTCGATCTTGCCGGCCAGGCGCTTGATGCGGTCGTCGCGCTCATGGGCAATCTGGGCGGGGTAGACGTTGGACAGGCCGCTGCGCGCCAGCCGCGGCTTCATCGCGGTAAGCCGGTGGCCTGAGGTGTCGAAGGCATAAAGACGGCCTGTGTTGCGCATGGCCGCGCCCAGCGCCAGCGTCTTGCCGCCGGCGCCGGCGCAGAAGTCCACCACCATCTCGCCGCGCTTGGGCGCCAGCAGCAGAGCCAGCAACTGGCTGCCTTCGTCCTGAACCTCGACACCGCCGCCAGTGAACAGCTCCAGCTTGTGCAGCGCCGGCTTGCCGTCGATGCGCAGGCCGAGCGGCGAATACGGCGTCGGCACGGCGTCGATGCCGGCGGCCTTGAACTGGGCTTGAGCCTCCTCTCGCTTGAGCTTCAGCGCGTTGACGCGCAGGTCCAGCGGCGCCGCCTCGTTCAGCGCGGTGGCGAGCTTCCAGAACTCGTCATCACCCAGCCGCGCCAGCAAAGGCTCCGCCAGCCACTCCGGCATGTTGTGGCGCATCTTGGATGCAAGGCTCATCGGGTCGATGGCCTGAACCTGGTCCAGCCAATGCTGCTCCTGTGGGCTGAGAGCCCCGCGCAGGAAGGCGGCATTGCCGCGCCAAGCCAGCATGGCCAGGCGGCGGTGCATGGAGCCGCTGCCGCTCTGAGCGAGGTTCTGGAACTTGATGCGCTCGCGCAGCAGCGCGTAGACGGTCTCGGCAAGGACGGCGCGCTCGCGCTGGCCGAGGTTCTTGTGTTGGCGGAAGAAGGCGGAGACGGTGGAGTCGGCCGGGAATTCGAGCTGGTTCACGACGGCGATCAGCTCGGCGCTCAGCTCCAGGAGGGCATTAGGATGCATCGCCCCATTATCCCAAGCCGCATCGCCTGCCCTGAATGAATCTCTGGACCCAGTTGCGCCTGCGCCCCCGGCTGCTGCTGGCCATCTTCGCCGGCAGCGCGCTCGCTGCGATCTGGCCGGGTCAGTTGCCGATGACGACGCGGCTGCTGCTGGGCTGGGACTTCACGCTCTGGATCTACCTGCCGCTGGTGCTGTGGATGATGCTGGGCCGGGCCGGCGCGGTGAATGTGCAGCAGCGCGCCAAGGGGCTGGTGGAAGGCTTGCCCGTGATGTTGCTGCTGGCTGTCAGTGGCGCGCTGGCCAGCTTCGCCGCCATTGCGCTGGAGCTGGGCTCAGCAAAAGGCAGCCACACGGCCGATGGCTTGACGCTCACGTTCGCCATCGCCACGGTCTGCAGCTCCTGGCTGCTGCTGCCGGTGGAGTTCGGCATCGCCTACGCGAGCCTGTATCACGGCGGTGGCAAGGCCGCGCACGGGCTGGAATTTCCTGGCGACGACGGGCCGCCGGACTATGGCGACTTCCTCTACTTCTCGATCACCGTGGCAGCCACGTCGCAGACCTCGGACGTCAGCGTCAGCTCGCGGGCCATGCGCCGCCTGGTGTTGGCCCAGGGGCTGCTGTCCTTCATCTTCAATACCGTCGTACTGGCCTTGACGGTCAACATCCTCGCCGGCCTGATCAGTTGACGAAGAGCTGCTGCGCGGCGCCGTCGCGGTGGGCGACCCGCTCGCCATCCCACACCAGCGCATCCTCAACGAACCAGCGCACCGATTGCGGATAGATGCGGTGCTCGGCCGTCAGCACGCGGGCGGACAGCGCCTTGGCGTCGTCTCCCGGCAGCACGGGCACGGCGGCCTGTACGACGATAGCGCCGTGGTCCAGCTCGGCGGTAACGAAGTGCACCGTCACGCCAGCGATCTTGCAGCCCATCTCGATGGCCCGCTCATGCGTGTGCAGGCCCGTGAAGGCGGGCAGCAGCGACGGGTGGATGTTGAGCATGCGGCGCGCGTACCGGGCCGTGAAGCCGGGCGTCAGGATGCGCATGAAGCCCGCCAGCACGACGAGGTCGGGCGAGAAACCGTCGATGACGCGAGCCAGTTCGGCGTCGAATTCCTCGCGACTGGCATAGGCCTTGTGGTCGACCACGGCGGTGGCTATGCCGTGCGCGGCAGCGAAGGTCAGCCCGCCTGCGTCGGGCCGGTTGCTGATGACGGCGGCCACCTCGGCCGGCCATCCCTCGGCCGCGCAGGCCTTGACGATGGCCTCCATGTTGGAGCCCCGCCCCGAAATCAGAATCACCAGTCTCTTCATCGCCGGGCCGCCCCAAGATGAAGAACGCCCCCTCGGGGGGCAGTGGCCACACGAAGTGTGGGCGCGTGGGGGTCATGTTCCATGGGCCCGCAGTGTAAGGACCCCACCCCTGTCATTCGGCAGGGCACCGGCCTTGAACGACAATCCGCGCCCCATGACGACACCCGTCCTTTCCCGACAGCGCGTTCTGTCGGGCATGCGCCCAACAGGCGCACTCCACCTCGGCCACTACCACGGCGCCCTCAAGAACTGGGTGGGGCTGCAGGACAGCCACGACTGCTTCTTCTTCGTCGCCGACTGGCATGCGTTGACGACGCAGCGCCCCAGCGGCGAGACGTTGGCGCGCAATGCCTACGAGATGGTCACCGACTGGCTGGCCGCCGGCGTCGACCCCGAGCGCTGCACGCTGTTCCTGCAAAGCCGAATGCCGGAGCACGCCGAGCTGTTCACGCTGCTGGCCATGTGCACGCCGTCGAGCTGGCTGGCGCGCATGCCGAGCTACAAGGATCAGGTGGCCGCCGACCCCGAACTGGCCACCTACGGCTTCCTCGGCTACCCGCTGCTGCAGGCGGCCGACATCCTGCTCTACAAGCCGGCCGGCGTTCCGGTGGGCGAGGACCAGGCGGCCCACGTCGAGGTGACCCGCGAGGTCGCGCGGCGCTTCAACCGCCTTTATCAACCCGTGTTCGTCGAACCGCAAGCCCTGCTGACCGAGACCGCCCGCGTGCCCGGGCTGGACGGCCAGAAGATGAGCAAGAGCCTCGACAACGCCATCGCCATGCGCGACGCGCCCGAGGTCACCGCCGCCAAGGTCCGCACCATGCCCACCGACCCGCGGCGCGTGCGCCGCACCGACCCCGGAGACCCGGCGCGCTGCCCCGTGTGGCCGCTGCACCAGATCTACACCGACGAAGCCGCGCGCGCGGCCTGCGACACCGGCTGCCGCACGGCCAGCATCGGCTGCCTGGACTGCAAGCAGCCACTGATCGAAGCCATCCAGCGCGAGCAGGCGCCCTGGCGCGACCGTGCTGCGGCGCTGGACCCACAGCAGCTGCAATGGACGCTGGAGGTCGGCACCGAACGCGCCCGCGCAGTGGCGCGCAAGACGCTGCGCGAGGTGCGCGGGGCGATGGGGCTGGTGATTTGAGTTCCACGATTCATGTGACGGATCTCGAAGCAGCCATCAACTGGTGGCGCGAGCGTTCGCCGTCGCCAGACGGCATCAGCGCGGCACCCGAGGTACGTGCGCTGGCCACCGCCTACGCACTGCTCGCCTGGAACCGCGCCACCGAGCTGGACGTCGCCTCGCTGAGCGACAAGGCGCTGGATGCTTGGCTCGCCTGGTACACGACGACCCCGGACTCGCCCTGCATCGCCATCTGTTCCACCGCCCAGGGCGACCCCATCTGCAAGGGCTGCGGCCGCACCTTTGACGAAGTGCAGCACTGGCCCGGGCTGGACCCGTTCGAGAAGCGCATCGTCTGGCATCGCATCGTTCAGGAAGGGACGGCCTGGCGTTTCAACCGCTACGCGGAACGGGTCACGCGATGACCCGAATCAGATTCGTCGACAGCGTCCGCCGCCTCGTCCCGCTGGCCTGGCCCGTCCTCGTCGGCCAGATCGCCGTGATGATGTTCAGCACCATCGACACGCTGATGATGGGCCGCGTCGGCCCGGCGGACCTGGCCGCGCTGGCGGTCGGCTCGGCCGCCTACGTGACCATCTTCGTCGGCCTGATGGGCGTCGTGCTGGCCGTCGGCCCCATCGCCGGCCGCCAGTTCGGCGCCGATGATCTGCCCGGCGCGGGCCAGACCTTCGTGCAGGCGCAGTGGTTGGCGGTGCTGCTGTGCGTGCCGGGCTGCCTGGCGCTGTGGTTCCCCGATCCCTTCATCTGGCTGGCCCAGCTGGATGCGACGCAGGCCGCCAAGGTGCAGGCCTACACCCGCCCCGAGGCCTTCGCACTGCCCGCCGCCCTGCTCTTCACAGCCTTCCGCGGCTTCTCGACCTCGGTCAGCCGGCCCAAGGCCGTCATGGCCATGCAGCTGACCGGCCTGGCGGCCAAGGTGCCTTTGAATGCGGTGCTCGTGTTCGGCTGGGGGCCCATTCCTGCGATGGGGGTGGCCGGCTGCGGCTGGGCCACGGCCATCGCCATGACGGCGCAGGCTCTGGTGGCGCTGTGGCTGCTGCGGCGAGACGCCTTCTACCTGCCCTTCCGCGTGCCCCATCTGTGGCAGACGCGGCCCGACTGGCGGCAACTGGCGGGCTTGGTGCGCCTGGGCCTGCCGATGGGCGGCTCCATCCTCGTCGAGGTGACGGGCTTCACCTTCATGGCGTTTTTCATCGCACGCCTGGGCGCGACGCCGGTGGCCGGCCATCAGATCGCGGTCAACCTGGTGGCCATGATGTTCATGATCGCGCTCGCCCTGGCCATGGCGGCGCTCACGCTGGTGGCTCAGCACCTGGGCGCCGGTCAGAAGCGCGAGGCGCGCATCGTCGGTCGACATGCCATGGTGCTCGGGGCTCTCGTGGCGGCCACCGTGGGCGCTGTCGTGGCGTTGGCGCGGGAGCCCATCGTGGCGCTGTACACGTCCAACCCCGACGCCGCCGCGGCGGCACTGCCGCTGCTGGTGTGGGTGTGGTTCTTCCACCTCGGCGACGCATTGCAGACGGTGGCGGCCCACGTGCTGCGCGCCTATCAGGTGGCAACGCTGCCGATGATCATCTACGTCATCGCGCTGTGGGGCCTGGGTATCGGCGGCGGCTACTTCCTTGCCTTCGGCACCAACGGCAACGGCGCGGTGGGTTTCTGGCAGGCAGCAACTGGCGGCCTGCTCGCGGCAGCGCTGCTGCTCAGCCTGCTGCTGAAGCGCGTGTTCGACGCGAACCGCTAGCTCTGGGGCGTGGCGGCAGGCAGGAAGATGACGAAACGGCTGCCGCCGCCATCGCGCGCCAGGCAGCGCACGCTGCCACCGTGGCGCTCCGCAATCTGCTTGACCAGGCTCAGCCCCAGGCCCACGCCGCCCGCCATCTCGGCGTGGCCGGGCAGGCGGTAGAAGGGCTCGAAGATGCGCTCGCGCAGCTCGGCTGGCACGCCAGGGCCGCGGTCGGCGACGGCGAGCTCATAGCCGCCGGCGACCGGGCGCAGCGACAGCTCCACCTCAGGCCCCCCGTAGCGGCGGGCGTTGTCGAGCAGGTTGCGCAAGGCGCGGCGCAGCAGGCGCTCCTGGCCGTCGACGCGGGCGGTGTCGGTCTCGGGCTCGAAGGCCGCCTCGGCTCGCGCGGCTTCCTCGGCGCCCAGGGCCAGCAGCTCCACCACATGGGTTTCGCCGACGGCACTGCCCGCTTCCAGGCGGCTGGCCAGCAGCACCTCCTCGACGAGGGCATCCAGCTCCGCGATGTTGACGTCGATCTCGCGCGCCAGGCGCTCGCGCTGGGGCGGCGCGGCGTCGTCCAGCATGGCGAAGGCCATCTTCAGCCGCGCCAGGGGTGAGCGCAGCTCGTGGCTGGCGTTGGCCAGCAGGGTCTGGTGGGAGCGCAGCAGCGTCTCGATGCGCTCCGCCGCCTGGTTGAAGCTGGTGGCCAGCGCGGCCACCTCGTCACGACCGCTGTCGTCGACGCGATGGGCCAGCTGACCGGAACCAAACTGCTCCACGCCGCGCTTGAGTGCCTCCAACCGGCGCGTCAGGCGGCGCACGACCGGATAGGCCCCCACTGCCACGCCGACGAAGAGCAGCAGCAGCACGACGGCCAGCGTCGACACGGCCGGCGCGCCGGGCGACACCGGGCGGTGCAGCCAGGGGCTGGTCCAGGGGCCTTCGTCCACACGCTGCGGGCGGACGCCCTGGCCAGAGCCGCCCGGCGCCGAGGCAGCGGGGCCGCCACCCTGGAAATTCGGAGGGCGCACGCTGCGCACCATCTCCAGGCTGCGGCCATCGCCCAGGTTGGCGCTGACGATGATGGCGCCGGGATCGTCGGCGCGGCGCTGGTACATCTGCGTCGTGCCAATGCGCTTGCCATTGGCATCCTCCAGCGCGAGCGGCATGCGCAGGCGCAGGCCCCAGTCGGCGAAGGCAGCAGCCTGGGCCTCGCGCGGCGCATCGGCCGGAGGCAGCGCAAGCTTGAGCAGCCCGGCCATCGCATTCAGCCGCTCACCCGCCGCCAGCTCGACGTTGCCGCGCTCCTGCTCGATGTGGCGCTGGAACAGCCAGGCCGAGCCGAAGGCAAACGCCAGCAGCAGCGCCACCAGCGTCAGGTATATGCGAACGTAAAGCGACTTCAAGCTGGGAACTTCACGCGTTGTCCGCGTCGGCGTCCTGCTTGCGGGCGAAGACATAGCCGGCTCCGCGAACCGTCAGCACGCGGCGCGGGTTCTTGGCATCGTCCTCGATGACCGCCCGGATGCGCGAAATGTGCACGTCGATGGAGCGGTCGAACGCCTCGAGCGGATGGCCCTTGAGCGCGTCCATGATCTGGTCTCGGCTCAGCACGCGGCCGGGGCTCTGCGCCAGCACGACGAGCAGGTCGAACTGGTGGCTGGTCAGGTCGCAGATCTTGCCGTCCAGGCGCGCCACGCGGGCAGCCAGGTCGATCTCCAGTCGGCCGAAGCGCAGCACCTCGTCGCCATCGAGCTTGGGCTCCAGCCGGCGCAGCAGCGCCTTGATGCGGGCCTGCAGCTCGCGCGGCTCGAAGGGTTTGGCGAGGTAGTCGTCCGCACCCAGCTCGAGGCCGAGGATGCGGTCCATGGGTTCGCCGCGGGCCGACAGCATGAGCACCGGCTGGTGGCGCCAGCGCGCATCGCCACGCAGCCAGCGGCAGAAGTCGAGGCCGTCGCCATCGGGCAGCATCAGGTCCAGCACCAGCAGCTCGTAGCGGCCGTGCGCCAGCGCATCACGCGCCTGCGCCAGGCTGCCGGCCGTGCTGACTTCAAAGCCGGCAGCGCGGAGGTAGTCACCCACCATGCCGGTCAGGCGGGTGTCGTCGTCGATCAACAGCAGTCGGGCACTCATCGGCGGGGCTGGCGAGGTAAACGGGGGCCGGCGCGTTTCGGCGCCGGTGGGTCGGGGCTCAAGCATCGCAGAACTCCTCGCTGTGGGGCAATCAGCCAGCGCGGCGATGCGCGGCTGCCCGGGCCTGGCGCTTCTTCATGACCTCGGCGATCTTGGCGCGCTGCTCGGGCGACAGCACGCGGGCGGCGTCGATGCTGGCCTGGCTGAGGCGCTTGGAGGCGGCCTCATGCTGGGCACTCATCTGGGCACGCGTGGCCTCGATGGCGGCAGCGTCGATGTTGGTCGCGGTGTAGAGCGTGGCCATCTGCTGATGCAGCTTCTTGCCCGCTTCGCGCTGGCCGGACAGGTCCTGGCGCGCGGCCTTGAAGATGGCTTCGATCTGGCTGCGCTGCGCGTCCGTCGCATTGACGACGTCCAGCATGTGCTCGATGTGGCCGCCGAACAGGCCGCCGGGCGCCATCATGGCTGGGCCACCGCGGTGGTGCCCGCCATGACCCGCCGCTTCGGCATGGGCAGCAACACCACCAATGGCCAGCGCCGCAGCCACCGTGGCAACGCGAAACAGGTTCTGGATCTGGAAGGTCTTCATCACGGGTCTCCTGGAAGGAAGAGGGAGTGACGTGATCTTCTGAGCAGCCTGTGTGGGATCTTTGGGGGTGGGGTAAAGAACTGTGTCGCGTTGTCGTCGCCAGGCTTACGGATGAAGCCACCCGTAAGCCTCGCGACAGCGCCGCTCACTTGATCGGCTTGAAACGCATGCGCTTCGGACGCGCGCCTTCCTCGCCCAGGCGCTTCTTCTTGTCGGCTTCGTACTCATGGAAGTTGCCGTCGTAGAAGAACCACTGCGAATTGCCTTCGCAGGCGAGGATGTGCGTGCAGATGCGGTCCAGGAACCAGCGGTCATGGCTGATGACCATGGCCGAGCCGGCGAACTCCAGCAGCGCTTCTTCCAGCGCGCGCAGCGTTTCCACGTCCAGGTCGTTGGACGGCTCGTCCAGCATCAGCACGTTGCCGCCCTGGGCCAGCGTCTTGGCCAGGTGCAGGCGGCCGCGCTCACCGCCGGACAGCGCGCCGACGAGCTTCTGCTGGTCGTTGCCCTTGAAGTTGAAGCGGCCGAGATAGGCGCGGCTGGGCATGATGAACTTGCCGACGATGATGTTGTCCAGGCCGCCGGAGACGTCCTGCCACACGGTCTTGTCGGCCTCCATGCTCTCGCGGCTCTGGTCGACGAAAGCCATCTTGGCCGTCTTGCCGATTTTGACCGTGCCGCTGTCCGGCTGCTCCACGCCCTGCAGCATGCGGAACAGCGTCGACTTGCCGGCGCCGTTGGGGCCGATGATGCCGACGATGGCGCCGGCCGGCACCTTGAACGACAGGTTGTCGATCAAAACGCGATCGCCGAAGCTCTTGCTGACGTTCTCGAACTCGATAACTTCATTGCCCAGACGCTCGGCCACGGGGATGAAGATTTCGTTGGTCTCGTTGCGCTTCTGGTAGTCGACGTCTGAGAGTTCCTCGAAGCGGGCCAGACGCGCCTTGCTCTTCGCCTGTCGACCCTTGGCGTTCGAGCGCACCCACTTCAGCTCCTCCTTCATCGCCTTGGCGCGGGCGTCTTCGCTCTTCTGCTCGCCTTCCAGGCGCTTCTCCTTCTGGTCCAGCCAGTCGGAGTAATTGCCCTTCCAGGGGATGCCGTGGCCACGGTCCAGTTCAAGAATCCATTCGGCCGCGTTGTCCAGGAAGTAGCGATCGTGGGTAATGGCCACGACGGTGCCGGGGAAGCGTTGCAGGAACTGCTCCAGCCACTCGACGGATTCGGCGTCCAAGTGGTTGGTGGGCTCGTCGAGCAGCAGCATGTCGGGCTTGCTGAGCAGCAGGCGGCACAGCGCCACACGACGCTTTTCGCCGCCGGACAGCACGCCGATCACGGCGTCCCACGGCGGCAGGTTAAGCGCATCGGCAGCCATTTCCAGCTGCAGGTCGGTGTTCTCGGAGCCGGCAGCGGCAATGATGGATTCGAGCTCGCCCTGCTCCGCGGCCAGCGCGTCGAAGTCGGCGTCTTCTTCGGCGTAGGCGGCATAGACCTCGTCCAGGCGCTTCTTGGCCGCCAGCACGCCGCCGATGCCCTCTTCCACCGCCTCACGCACGGTCTGGTCAGGGTTCAGGCGCGGCTCCTGCTCCAGGTAGCCGATCTTGATGCCCGGCATCGGCGTGGCTTCGCCTTCGTACTCCTTGTCGACGCCCGCCATGATCTTCAGGATGGTCGACTTGCCCGAGCCGTTCACGCCCAGCACGCCGATCTTGGCGCCGGGGAAGAAGCTCAGCGAGATGTCCTTGAGGATGTGGCGCTTGGGGGGAACCGTCTTGTTGACACGGTTCATCGAAAAAACGTACTGGGCCATGGCTGCGATGCTGAGGTGATGCGCGGCGGGCTGCCGCGAAAGGCGCGATTGTCGCCGCAGCGCGCATCGACCCGTGCGGATTGCACATTCCGCCTGCCGAGTCCCCGCGCTCGCGGGATGAGCTGCCAGCCGCGGATCAACACAATGCAAGGCATGAAAACCCTTGCCATCCTCAGTGCCGCCCTGCTCGCCACCGCTGCCCAGGCGCAGACCGTGTTCAGCGACAGCTTCGAAGCCAATGTGCTCAACCTGAACACGGTGCCCACCGGCTGGACCGTCACCAACGCCGGGACGGTCGACGTCATCGGCGCCGGTCTGTACGGCGAGCTGTGCGCCGGCAGCGGCACCTGCATTGACCTGGACGGCAGCACCGGCCTGTCCGGCGTGCTCAGCCGCAGCGTCACGCTGACGGCCGGCACGACCTACACGCTGAGCTTCGACCTCGCCGGCAACCGCCGCAGCGCGGGCACCGAGACCGGCACTGTCAGCTTCGGCACCGCCAGCCTGAACTACAGCCTGGCCGACAGCAGCGGCGCTGCCCCCTACCAGCACCTGTCACTCGCCTTCACGCCTGGCGTGACCACCTCGTACACGCTGAGCTTCGCCAACTTCGGCGGCGACAACCAGGGCGCCATCCTGGACAACGTCACGTTGACGGCCGCCGTGCCCGAGCCGGCCAGCGCAGCGCTGATGCTGCTGGGCCCGGGCGGCGTCATGCTGCTCAAGCGCAAGCGCGACTGACCAAGGGCGGCGAACCGGCCGCCTGCACCCCTAGACTGGCCACCCGTCGTATCGATGAGGTGGCCATGTCGTTTCTGCGCTCCGTCTGTCTGATCCTGACCTTGCTGGGCGCGCTGCCGGCAACCGCCCAGACCCTGCGCTGGTCCAGCCAGGGCGACATGCAGACCACTGATCCGCATTCGCAGAACGAGGTCATGACCAACAGCCTGAACAACCAGGTCTACGAGGGTCTGACCCGGCGCATGAAGGACATGAGCATGGCGCCGGCGCTGGCGACCGAGTGGACCCAGGTCACGCCGCTGATCTGGCGGTTCAAGCTGCGCCCCGGAGTCAAATTCCATGACGGCACGCCCTTCACGGCCGAGGACGTCGTGTTCTCCATGCAGCGCCTGCGCGACGACAACGCGCCGCAGCGCGTCTACGCCAACGCGGTCGGGATACCGAAGGCCCTGGACCCGCTGACCGTCGTCTTCACCCTCGACAAGCCCAACCCCATCGTCCCCGAGCTGCTGGGCAACCTCTTCATCATGAGCCGGCGCTGGTGCGAGGAGCACCGCGTCACTCGGCCGCTGAACTTCAAACAGCAGGAGGAGTCCCATGCCAGCCAGAACGCCAATGGCACCGGCCCCTTCATCCTGGTCAGCCGCCAATCGGGCGTGAAGACGGTCTTCAAGCGCAATCCCAACTGGTGGAACAGGTTCGAGGGCAACCTGCAGGAGTTCGTGTACATGCCGATCTCCAACGACGCGACGCGCACGGCGGCCCTCATCTCGGGCGAAATCGACTTCGTGCTCGACCCCGCGCCGCGCGACGTGGCCCGGCTGCGCACCATGCCCAACCTGAAGGTGCTGGACGGCGCCGAGAACCGCATCGTCTACATCGGCATGGACCAGACGCGCGACAAGCTGCTCTACGGCCAAGCGCCGGGCGACAAGAACCCACTGAAGGACCTGCGCGTGCGCAAGGCCCTGTATCACGCCATCGACATCGAGGCGATCAAGACCAAGCTGATGTCGGGCTATGCCCTGCCCACCGGAGGCCTGACCTCCTCGCCGCGGGGCGCCTACAGCGATGCGAAGCTGGAAACCCGCCTGCCCTATGACGCAGCCCAGGCCAGGAAGCTGCTCGCCGATGCCGGTTACGCCGACGGCTTCGACATCACGATGGACTGCCCCAACAACCGCTACGTCAACGACGAGCGCATCTGCATCGCGCTGGCCAGCATGTGGGCGCAGGTCAAGGTCCGCGTGAAGGTCAACGCGATGCCGCGCACGATGTTCTTCCCCAAGGTCGAGAAGTTCGACACCAGCCTCTTCCTGGCCGGCTGGGGCGGTGGCTCAACCGACGCCGACGTCATGCTGACACCCGTGCTGCGCAACCGCGGCGAACACGGTGTGGGCGTGGCCAACTACGGCGGCATCGTCAACAACGAGGGCGACGCGCTGGCGGCCGCCTCCACCATCGAGCCCGACGCCAAGAAGCGTGAGGCCCTCGTCAAGGGCGCTCTGCAGGCCTACCGTGACCAGGTCAACATCATCCCGCTGCACCGCCAGGTCATCCCCTGGGCCATGAAACGCAACATCAGCATCCCGCATTCGCCCAACAACTGGGCAAGCATGGACTGGGTCACGGTCGGCAAGTAGCGCGGCCCGTTAGAATGCCGGCCATCCGCCGCGCTTCTCAGTCTTGCGCGGCGTTCTCTTTTCAGCCCCTGCACGCTGCCCGCCCTGCCCGAAGACTGGCGTCGCTCCCCGCGACGCGGCAGGCGATGCGACCAGGCGTGCTCACTCCCCTACCGAATGAGTTTCGATTCCCTCGGCCTGGCAGCGCCGCTGCTCAAGGCCATTGCTGACGCTGGCTACACCACCCCCACGCCCATCCAGGCCCAGGCCATTCCCGCCGTCTTGAACGGTGGCGACCTGCTGGCCGGCGCCCAGACCGGCACCGGCAAGACCGCCGGCTTCACGCTGCCGCTGCTGCACCGCCTGTCCACCGGCGAGAAGCTGCTCAACAAGCGCGGCAAGATCGCCATCCGCGCCCTCGTGCTGACGCCCACCCGCGAGCTGGCCGCCCAGGTCGAGGAAAGCGTGCAGACCTACGGCAAGTACCTGCCGCTCAAGAGCATGGTCATGTTCGGCGGCGTCGGCATGCAGCCGCAGATCAACAAGCTGCGCGACGGCGTCGACATCCTCGTCGCCACGCCCGGCCGCCTGCTCGACCACGCGCAGCAAGGCACGCTGGACCTGTCGCAGGTGCAGATCCTCGTGCTCGACGAAGCCGACCGCATGCTCGACATGGGCTTCGTGCACGACATCAAGAAGGTGCTGGCCCTGCTGCCGGCCAAGAAGCAGTCGCTGCTGTTCAGCGCGACCTTCAGCGACGAGATCAAGAACCTCGCCGACCGCCTGCTCAACGCCCCGGCGCTGATCGAGGTGGCCCGCCGCAACCAGACCGCCGAGGCCATCGAGCAGAAGGTGCACCCGGTTGGCCGCGAGCGCAAGAAGGAGCTGCTGGTTCACCTGATCAAGGGCGGCAAGGACGGCGCGCCCTGGCAGCAGGTGCTGATCTTCACGCGCATGAAGCACGGCGCCAACCGCCTGACCGACTACCTGAACGACCAGGGCATCAGCGCCATGGCCATTCACGGCAACAAGAGCCAGGGTGCGCGCACCAAGGCGCTGGCCGACTTCAAGACCGGCGACCTGACCTGCCTCGTGGCGACGGACATCGCCGCCCGCGGCATCGACATCGACCAGCTGCCGCACGTCGTCAACTTCGAGCTGCCCAACGTGGCCGAAGACTACGTGCACCGCATCGGCCGCACCGGCCGCGCCGGCGCCACGGGCGAGGCGGTCAGCCTGGTCTGTGTCGACGAGAACGGCTTCTTGAAGGAAATCGAGCGCCTCATCAAGCGCGAGATCCCGCGCGAAATCGTGCCCGGCTTCGCGCCTGATCCGAACGAGCGTGCCGAGCCGATCGTGCTGGGCCGCACCGTGCTGAACCCGAACGGCAGCCGGGGCCGCAACCCCAACCCGCCGGCCGGTGCCAATGGCCGTGGTGGCCGTGGCGGCGGTGGTGGTGGTGGCCGAGGTGGCGACAGCCGTGGCGGTTCGCGCGACGGTGGCCGTGACAACCACGGCCGCTCCGGCGGCGGCAAGCCCGCCGGCCACACCGGCGTGGGCGGCGCCAAGACGGCCGCGAAGCCGCACGCCGAGCACGCACCTCGCGCAGCCGGTGCCCAGCCTGCACGCGGCAACGGCGGTGGCGCCCCGCGCCACACCAACGGCCCGCGCCTGACGCAGCCCAAGCGCTGATCACCAGCGCATTGCCAAGCGGCCCGCCCTGTGCGGGCCGTTTTTATTGGCTGATCTAATCCCGCGCCATGGCCCGCTCCCCGCTCGACAACTCGCTCAAGTTCGACCTGCCCGATGGCACGGTCGTCACCGCCCAGGAGATGCTGCGCAAGATCCAGGAGGCCAAGGCCGCCGAGCGCGCCCAGCAACTCGCCGCGCCCGGCGCCCTGCCCGAGAGCGACCTGCAGACGCTGCTCGACGCCCTGCTGCTGCTGGGCGGCACCGCCAGCATCAATGCCGTCATGCAGTGGCTGTCGCTGACCGGCCGCGAGCGCGCCAATGGTGAGACCTTCGACCACTACGCCACCCGCGACGGCCTGCAGGCCCTCGTCTTGCAAGGCCGCGCCGAGGGGCTGACGGGCAAGGGCACGCGCGCCTCGCTGGTCGATCACGTCGAGCGCCTGCAGACCCTGCTGGCCGCCCCCGGCGCTGCACGCTACTGGCGTCAGCGCCTGTGGTTGCTGGGCTCGGGCCGGGGCGACTGGGAGGACCCCATCGCCTGGGTCAACTTCCGCAACGCCGAGGACATGCGCACGGTGCTGCGGTTGATGATCTTCTCGGGCATGCCGGCCGCCGAGTTCCGCGAGGTGCTTGCCACCCGCCTGCCCGAGCTGAGCCCTCCGATGCTGGCAGTGCAGGCGCTGATCGACCCCTGGTGCCCCAGGCTGCTGGGCCAGATCGACGCCGATCTGCGCGACGGTCTGCTGGGCCAGTTGCTGGACATCCTGCCCGCAGGCCATCCCATTCGCGCCGAAGTGCGCGCCGGGCTGCAGGCCGCCACCCAGCCCCTCAGCATTCCCATGCGCGCGCGACTGGCCGAGGCCGACATGCTGGCGCTGCAACTGGACCGTGCCGAGCAGCATCTGCACGGCCTCGCCGGCCCCGGCGTCACGCTGCTGGCTGCCACGCGCGCCCTGGTGGCCGGCCGCTGGGCCGAGGCGAGCGCGACCTTCGAGGCCGCCATCAAGGCCATCCACACCGCCAGCCGCAGCCGCCGCAACGCGCTGTCGCTCGACACCGCACGCCTGTACCTGCTCAGCCTGCTGGCTCAGGACGACCCCAAGGCCTGGGCGCAGGCGCGCAAATACGCGATTGCGGAATCTGGCAGCCGCAGCCCGACTGCCTACGAGGCCTGGGGCCTGTGGGCCCACGGCATCGGCGTCAAGCTGGGCGAGGACAGCTTTCTCGAAGCCGCCTTTCATCCCCGCGCACCGGGCGATGCCGCGCTGCCGGACCGCCTGCTGCTTGCTGCCTGGCTGGGCAAGCCCGCACCGGCATGGACGCCCCAGCTCGCGCAAGACCTGCTCGCCAACCTCGGCCCGGACGAAGCCCTGCTGGCCGACTATCTGAGCGCAGCCCTCCAGCGCCTCGAACTGGGCGGCAAGGGGCCACAGAGCGTCGCCAACTTCCTTGGTCAACCGCGCCAGGCCTGGCAGGACGCGCTCGCGGCCATCGCTGCCCTCAGCGACGACGGCAAGGCCGCCGGTACCGCGACCAAGCCGGAGCTGGCCTGGCAGCTCAGCCTGGACGCCGCCGGGCGCGTCCACACGCTGGAGCCACTTGAGATGAGCACCAGCGCGCGCGGCGTCACCAAGTTCAAGGCCGTGACGCTGGCCAAACTCAAGAAACAGGGCGCCCAACGCAGCCGCGACAACCTGGTGCTGCGTCACATCGAGCGCGATGCCTGGGCCGGCGTGCACGACCTGCGCCTGGACGTGAGCCAGGCCATGGTCGCGCTGATCGGCCACCCGCACCTGATGTTTGCCGATGCGCCGGGCCAGTGGGTGGAGCTCGCAGAGGGCCTGCCCGAGCTGGAGATCCGGCGGGTCGGCGCCGACGCCGCTGCCGCCTTCGAGTTCCACTTGCACCCGCCGCTGACCACCGCCGACCCTGCGCACGCCGGCATGCTCTACGGGGCCCAGGCCGAGGCGGAGCGGGAGCGCCGCAACACCCAGCGCGTGCTGCGCGAGGGCCCGACGCGCGCCCGTCTCATCCGCATCACGCCCACGCAGCGCCGCGTGGCCGAGCTGGTCGCCCAGGGCTGGACCGTGCCGGCCGCCGCCACGCAGGAGCTGGCCGGAGCGCTGCAGGTGCTGACCGGCCACTTCCAGTTGCACAGCGATGCCGAGGCCGGCGAGCGTGTGTCGGGCGACAGCCGCCTGCGCGCCCGCCTCACGCCCCAGGGCGACGACCTGAGCCTGCTGCTGGTGGCCCAGCCCTTCGGCGATTTCGGCCCCGTCGTCACGCCGGGCGCGGGCCGGACGCGGCTGATGTGCCTGCACGAGGGCGTGAGCCTGACGACCGAGCGAGACCTGGCCGTGGAGGCGCAGCACCGCGCCGACGTCATCGACGCCCTGCCCTTTCTCGACCCCGAGCAGCCGCCCGACCAGCCCTGGCTGCTGGCCGATGCCGAGGAGGCGCTGGCGGCCGTCGAGCGCCTGCCCGGGCTGGAGGCAATAGCCGCGCTGGACTGGCCGAAGGGCAAGCCGGTGCGCGTGAAGCCGCTCGAGAGCGCGGCCGTGCAGATCGAGGTCAGCAGCGGTCGCGACTGGCTGGGCCTGACCGGCGAGGTCCAGGTGGACGAAGGCCGCGTGCTGGGCCTGCAGGAGCTGCTGGCGCTGAGCCGGTCCAGCAAGAGCCGCTTCGTGCGCCTGGCCGAGGGCCATTACCTGGCGCTGTCCGAGCAGTTGCGCCAGCAGCTGCGCGACCTGGACGCGCTGGCCCAGACCAGGAAGGGCGAGCTGCAAGTTCCGAAGGCCGGTGCCGCCTGGCTGGAGCAAGGCCTGGCCGGCACCCGGCTCAGCGGCGACAAGCCCTGGCGCGAGCGCCTGGCCCAGCTTGCGGCCGCCGCCGCGCTGCAACCCCAGCTGCCGCGCGCGCTGCGCGCCGAGTTGCGGGGTTATCAGATGGAAGGCTTCGCCTGGATGAGCCGGCTAGCCGCCGCAGGCTTCGGCGCCTGCCTGGCCGACGACATGGGCCTGGGCAAGACCGTGCAGACGCTGGCCCTGCTGATCGAACGCTGCGCCGCCGGGCCGGCGCTGGTGCTGGCCCCCACCTCGGTCTGCGGCAACTGGCTGAGCGAGTGCCAGGCCTTCGCGCCCGGCCTGACTGCAAAGCTCTACGCCGAGACAGGCGACCGCGACGCCCTGCTCGCGCAAGCCGGGCCGGGCGATGTCATCGTCGCCAGCTATGCGCTGGCGCAGATCGACGCCGAACGCTTTGCCGCGCGGCGCTGGGCCACGCTGGTGCTGGACGAAGCCCAGGCGCTGAAGAACGCCGCCACCAAGCGGGCCAAGTCGGTGGCCGAGTTCGATGCCGACTTCCGGCTCGCGCTGTCGGGCACGCCGGTCGAGAACCGGCTGGCGGACCTGTGGTCGGTCATGAACCTCATCAACCCCGGCCTGCTGGGTACGCCGCAGCAGTTCAACGAGCGCTTTGCCGGCCCCATCGAGCGCCAGCAGGACGCCGCCGTGCGCGCCCGGCTGCGCCGCCTGGTGGCGCCCTTTTTGTTGCGCCGGACCAAGACCCAGGTGCTGCAAGACCTGCCCCCACGCACCGAGATCGTCCACCGCGTGGAGCCCAGCGAGCAGGAGCGCCACTTCCTCGAAGCCCTGCGCCGCGATGCCCGCGAGGCGGTGTCCAAGGCGGCCGCTGCCGGTGCCGGTGCGCCCATGCAGGTGTTGGCCGAGCTGATGCGCCTGCGCCGCGCCGCCTGCGACCCCCGCCTCGTGTCGCCCGAGCTGGGCCTGATCGGCAGCAAGATGGCCGAGTTCGAGCGCATCGTGCGCGAGCTGGTGGACGGCGGCCACAAGGCGCTGGTCTTCAGCCAGTTCACCGACTACCTGGACCTGCTCGGCGAGCGACTCACGCAGATGGCCGTGCCCCACCAGCGCCTGGACGGCAGCACGCCGCAGGCCGAGCGCACCAGGCGCGTGGCCGCCTTCCAACGCGGCGAGGGCGAGGTCTTCCTCATCAGCCTGAAGGCCGGCGGGTTCGGTTTGAACCTGACAATGGCCGACTACGTGCTCATCGTCGACCCCTGGTGGAATCCCGCCGCCGAAGACCAGGCCAGCGGCCGCGCCCACCGCATGGGCCAGCAGCGGCCGGTGACGGTCTACAGGCTGGTGATGGCCGGCTCGGTGGAGGAGCGCATCATCGAACTGCACCGCAGCAAGCGCGGCCTGGCTGAGGGGATGCTGGAAGGCCACGAGCAGGCCAGCCCGCTGGACGCGCAGGCGCTGGCCGCCTTGCTGGAGGATTGACGCGTTGAACCAGCCGCCTCGACTCGTGGCGCCCGAGCCCGACGCACGGCGAGTGGCGCTGCTCGACTGGGCGGAAACTCATGACCTCGGCGCGCTGTGGTCTGCCGACGACGCGCGCTGGGCCACGCAGCAGGCGCGCGCCGAGGGCGCGGCGGACTTCCGGCTGGCACGGGCGCGCCACGCGGCCCAGCGCCTGGGCGAGCGCGATGACCGGCTGACCCAACTGCTGGCAAGGCGCCTGTGGTCGGGCAGCTGGGCAGTGGCGGCCGGGGTGGCGGGCCTGGCGCTGGGCCTGGGCATGGACCGGCTCGGCGGCCAGCAGCTGAACCTGCTGGCGCTGCCGCTGTGGGGCGTGCTGGCGGTGCAGTTGCTGGCGTACGGCTTGTTGTCCGTGCTGGCTTTCAGGCGGCCCTACGCACCGGCCAAGGACGGCCTGATCCTGCGCCTGTGGCAGCGGCTCCTGACGCCGGGCGCCCGAGGTCGCGCCAGCCAGGCGCTGGCGCACTGGTGGCGGCTCAGCCTGCCGCTGCAGGCGGCGCGCTGCGCGCTGCTTTGGCACCTCGCCCTGCTCGGACTGAACCTGGGGCTGATCGCCGGCCTCTACCTGCGCGCCCTCGGGCTCGAGATCCTGATCGGCTGGGAAAGCACCTACCTCGACGCGGCCCAGGTGCAGCGCCTCGCCAAAGTGGTGCTCGCGCCCGCAACCTGGCTCACGGGTCTCGCCGTGCCGGACGTCGCCCCGCTGCGCCACGGCGCGCTGCACGGGCCGCAGGCGCTGGCGGCGGACTGGCTGCACCTGCTGGCGGCGACGGTGGCGCTGGTGGCCCTGCCCCGGTTGCTGCTGGTGCTGCACGCGGCCCAGCGCGGCTGGCGGCTGGCGCGCGCCCTGCCCTTGAACGTGGCCAGCGGGCCCGCCGACCTGCGTCTGCGGGTGATCGACCCGCAGCGCCGCCTGGCCGGCAGCCTGCTGGGCGAGGCCGGCGAACGGCTGAGCAGCCCGGAGGGCGACCGCCTGCTGGTGACACTGGCCGACACCGGACCCGAAGGTCTGCCCGCCACCTGGGGCAGCCGCGCACTGGCGCTGCTGAGTGCCGCCCCGGTTGCGGCGCCGGCGTTCGACCTGTCCATCCTGGCCGACAGCCTGCCCGCCGCATCGCCGGGCTGGCAGGCGCAGCGGCGCCAGTTGCGCGCGCTCGGCATGCTGTGGCCGACCGCCCTGCAGCCGGCCTGGCAGCGCCTGCTCGCAGCCTGGGAGGCGCCAATGCTGGCGCGCGAGGGCCAGGCGCAGCAGCTCATGGCCCTGGCCCTGGCCAACCTGTGCCTGCAGCCGCTGCACCTGCCGGCCGGCGCCGATCCGCGGGCGCAGCTGCGCAAGGCGGTGGAGCAGCAATTGCAGTTGCTGGCGGACAAGCTGCGCGAGCTTTACGGCCAGGATGCAGCGACCGTTGCGGTGCCCTCCGCAGCAGAGCACTGGCCGCACCAGGTTCTGCGCCCGAGGCCTGTCGCGCGCAATTCGGTGTTGGGCGGTGTCGCAGGCGGTGCCGCCACCGGCCTGGCTGCGGATGTCGCCGCCGGCGGCCTGACGCTGGGCGCCGGGGCGCTGATCGGCGCCGTCGTCGGTGGGGTGGCCGGCAGCGGGCTGACGGACTGGTTGAACCGACGCCAGGGCCGACGCACAGCCACGTTGCAGATAGAGCTGGCAGAGGCTGCGCCGCTGCTGATCGGCGAGGTGCTGAACATTTGGCTGACTTTGATCGGTCTGAGGCTGCCAGCCGCGAAGGTCCAGGACGTGCTCGCCGCGCTGGCTTGGAACCATGCCTTTCAGGGCAATCCGCCGCAGGTGCAGTCGCAACTCGGCCGACTGCTTGCGCAAGCCTGCGACACACTTTTGAGAGACGCCGATGCCGCACACGGATGACCTGACCTGGCTGGCTGGCGCGAGTGGCCTGGTGGGCCGCGCGCTGCTGACCGAACTGGCGGGCCGCCCCTTGCTGGCCCTGCTGCGCCGGCCGGTGCCCGGCCTGGCTTCGGGGCCGCGCCTGCACACCGCCCCGGTGGACTACACGCAACCCGCATCGTTCGCCGCGCTGCCGGCACCTCGCCAACTGTTCATCGCTCTGGGCACGACGATGGCCCAGGCCGGATCACGCGTGGCGTTTCGTGCGGCGGACTTCGACGCCGTGCTGGCCGTGGCCCGCGCCGCACGAGAGGCTGGCGCCGCGCACTGCGGCTTCGTTTCGGCACTGGGAGCGAGCGCGCAATCCAAGGTTTTCTACAACCAGGTCAAGGGTGAGGCCGAGGACGCACTGATCGGGCTGGGCTTCGAGCGCCTCGTCATCGCCCGGCCCTCGCTGCTGGACGGCGAACGCGAGCAGTTGAACCAACCCCACCGTACCGCGGAGGCCTGGACGCTGAAGCTGGTGCGCCCGCTGGCCGGCTTGATCCCGGCCACCTGGCGACCGATCTCGCCACAGCGCATCGCGCGGGCGATGCGCCTCGTGCTCGATGCGCCCGGCCCTGCGGTGCGCGTCATCGAATCCGGCGAGATGCAGCGCCTGGGCGCATGAGCGCAGCGCCGGGCCGCCCCAAGCAAGCTCGCTCCCGCTCGGCGGGACAGCGCGTAGCGCGAAGGTTGCACAAGTGAAGTCGCCTGCTGTCACGCCCGCCGAGGTCGACGCCTCCGACCCCGAGGCGCTGGCACAGGCCCGCCATGTCTTCGTCGCCGGCAACGGGCTGCCCGGCCGCTGGCAGGGCCGCGAGCGCTTCGTCGTGCTGGAGACGGGCTTCGGTCTGGGCCACAACTTCCTCGCCACCTGGGACGCCTGGCGGCAAGACCCGGCACGCTGCGAGCGGCTGGTGTTCGTCAGCGTGGAGAAGCACCCGCTGACGCGCGACGATCTGGCTGTCGTCCACGCCGGCAGCGAACTGCCCGAACTGGCCGCCGAACTCGTCGAGCGCTGGCCGCCGCTGACGGCCGGGCTGCACACGCTGAGCTTCGAGGGCGGCCGCGTCGAGCTGCTGCTCGGCCTGGGCGACGCCCGCGAGCTGCTGCGCGAACTGGTGCTGGACGCCGACGCCCTCTACCTGGACGGCTTTGCGCCGCAAGGCAACCCGGAGCTGTGGGACGAATGGCTGCTGAAGAGCCTGTCCCGGAACTCGGTGCCCGGCACGACGGCCGCGACCACGAGCATCTCGCGGCCCATGCGCCGGGCGCTGGCCGCGCAGGGCTTCGAGGTGGCGCCGGCGCCCGGTTTTGACAGCAAGCCGGAGATGACCGTCGCCCGCTTTGCGCCGCGCCACACACCGCAGCGGCCGGTCGGGCGCGAGGCGGTGGCGCCGGGGGCAAGGCACGCCATCATCCTCGGCGCTGGCCTCGCAGGTGCGGCCTGCGCGCTGGCGCTCTCAAGGGCCGGCGTGGCCTGCACCGTCGTCGACGCCCTGCCCGGCCCGGCGCAGGCCAGCTCGGGCAACCCGGCCGGCCTCTTCCACGGCACGCTCAACCCGGACGACGGCCCGCACGCGCGCTTCAACCGCGCGGCAGCGTTGGGGACGCAAAGCCTGCTGGCCGAACTGGGCCTGCCGCACAGCCAGGGCCTGCTGAGGCTGGAGACGCGGCTGGCGCTGGCGCAGATGCAGGGCGCGCCGGGCTATGTGCAGGCTCTGTCGATCGAAGAGGCTTCGGCGCGGGCCGGCACGCCTCTCGGCCATCCGGCTTGGTTCTACCCCGGTGGCGGTGCGCTGGACCCGGCCGCCTACACGCGGGCGATGCTGGCGGCGAGCGGTGCCGAACTGCGGCTGAACACGCCCGTCGCCACGCTGTTCGAGATGGCCGTCGGCTGGCAGTTGCTGGATGCCCGCGGCCAGCTCATTGCCCAGGCACCCCTCGTCGTACTGGCCGGCGGCCATGCCCAGTTGCCGCTGCTTGGCGAGCTCGCCGACGACCTCGTCGTGCAACGCGGCCAGCTCACCCACCTGGCCGAAGCGCCCTGGCAGCCCGGCCTGCCCGTGGCCGGCGACGGCTATGCGATTGCCGATGGCCACGGCGGTGCGTGGTGCGGCGCGACGGCGCAGGACGGTGACCTCGACCCCGCGCTGCGCGAGGCCGACCAGGCCGAAAACCTCGCACGCTACGCCCGCCTTGCCGGTCTGAGCGAGGCGCCACTGGCGCCGCTCGCCGGCCGCGTCGCCTGGCGCCTGGTTGCCGCAGACCGCCTGCCCCTCATCGGCGCCCTGGCCGCACCGGGCCCGCTGGCCGCCCAGCTGCGCCTGCTGCCGCGCCGGCCGGGCCTGCTCGTCTGCACCGCCTTAGGCTCGCGCGGCATCACGTGGGCGGCGCTGGCCGGGCGCCTGGTGGCGGCGCTGGCGCTGGGCTCACCACGGCCGCTGGAGGCCGAACTGCTGGATGCCGTCGACCCGCTGCGCTTCCCGTTGCGGCGTCAGCGCCGGCCTGGGCGCTGAGCCAGGGGTTCGGGCAACTATTGCCGCTTTGCCCGCTTCATCGCGCTTCCGCCACAACAGGCACGGGCGCACACTGCGCCGTGTTGCCGGGCCTGCCCGGCTTTCCCAATATTGATGGAGACGACGGCATGTTCGGTTCAGGCAGCGGTTCGCAACGGCTCAAGGTGTCGCTGGGCGTTGTGCTCGGCGTGGTGACCGTGGGGGTTGGCGTGGCGCTCTCCGGTCTTGGCGACAACGCGGGCTCGGCCAAGACCTGGCTCATCGCCAGCCTTGTCATCACCTGGCTGGTCAGCCTGTTCGCGTTGCTGACGACCGGCAGCGGCAAGGGCTCCAGCCTGCATGCCGCCACCGAGGCCGCCGAGGCGCTGGCCCGTTTCGACCTGACCCACCCCATCCCCTCTGGCGGCTCCGACGAAGTCGGCCGCCTGTTGACGGCGCTGGACGGCACGCAGCGTTCACTGCAAAAGCTCATCGGCGAAGTGCGCGGCGCGGCCGACAGCATCGGCACGGCCAGCGCCGAGATCGCCACCGGCAACCTGGACCTGAGCCAGCGCACCGAGCAGACCGCCAGCAACCTGCAGAACACCGCCTCGTCGATGGCCGAGCTGACCGGCACGGTCAAGCAGACCGCCGATGCCGCGATGACCGCCAACCAGCTTGCCAGCTCGGCCGCTGCGGTGGCCCAGCGCGGTGGCGACGCCGTATCCCAGGTCGTCGCGACCATGGACCAGATCAGCCACAGCTCGCGCAAGATCAACGAGATCATCGGCACCATCGACGGCATCGCCTTCCAGACCAACATCCTGGCGCTGAACGCGGCCGTTGAAGCGGCCCGCGCGGGTGAGCAAGGCCGCGGCTTCGCTGTCGTGGCCGGCGAGGTGCGGCTGCTGGCTCAGCGCAGCGCCGAGGCTGCCAAGGAGATCAAGAGCCTCATCAGCGCCAGCGTCGAGCGCGTCGACTCCGGCACCCAGCAGGTGCAGGCCGCCGGTGCCACGATGACCGAGATTGTCGCCAGCGTGCAGCGCGTGACCGACATCATTGGCGAGATCAGCGCTGCCGCCCGCGAGCAGAGCGAAGGCATCGGCGTCGTCAACGGCTCGGTCGTCCAGCTCGACCAGATGACGCAGCAGAACGCCGCGCTCGTTGAAGAATCCGCCGCCGCCGCCGAGAGCCTGCGCGAACAGTCCACCCGCATGGCCGAGGTCATCAGCGTGTTCAAGCTGAGCAACGCCGGCCAGCGTTCGACCGCGCCGGCCAGGTCGCCCGCGCACAAGCCGCTGGCCGCCAAGCCCAGCAACTTTTCCAAGCCTGTCGGCAGCGCCTCCAGCGGTTCCAGCGCCGCGAAACCGGCTGCCAAAGCCACCCCTCGCCCGGTCGCCAAGGCGCCGGCGCCTTCCGCACCCGCCCCGGCGCCCCGCGCCGCACCAGCGGCCGCACCGGCTGCGGATGGCGATTGGGAAACGTTCTAAGCCGGCCGCGCCGGTTCAGTCTTCAGCAGGGGCGCCAGTTGGCGCCCCTTTTGCTTTGTAGCTCGCCTTGCGGCCGCGCGCGGGGTACCAGACCTCGCGCTCCACCCAGTGCCGCAGCCGGCCAGCATCGTCATTGCGCTGTTCGCCCAGCCAGGCCAGCGCAGCGTCGTCCAGCAGGTAGATGCCATCGGGCAGCTCGCGCATGCCCTGCGGCCAGCGCAAGCGCAGCCGGGATGCCGGAACGCGCGTGCCGAGCGCGGTGGCCAGGTCATCCAACGCCAGCCAGCGCCGGGCCTCGAGTTCGTCATCGACGACACGGATGCGGTGGCCCTTGAACTGGTAGAAGTGGCCTTCCACGGGCCGAAAGGCCAGGCCTCGCGCGGCGCGCCAGACCGTCGCAAAGAAGGCCATCTGGTCGCCCGCCATGACGTGCGCCCAAAGCATGAGGCTGACCAGCAGGCCCACCCAGCCGGTTGCCCACCACCCGAAACCGCTCACGGCCGAGCAGACGGCCACGCGCAACAGCAGCGCCCGCCACCAGTGATGGCGTTCGTGCGAAGCCGCGTCGAAATCGAGCGGCTTGCGCGGCATTCGGCGCTTGTTCAGAACGTCAGCGTCTGCACGCCGTCCACGCCCCCCAGCAGGCAGACCTGGGCCTTGTGGCGCGCGAACACGCCGACCGTGACGACGCCGGGCCACTGGCTGACCTCGGCCTCGAAGGCCAGCGGGTCGGTGATGGCAAGGCCCGTGACGTCGAGGATGTGGCAGCCGTTGTCGGTGACGACGCCGGCCCGCAGCTTGGCGTCGCCACCCAGCTTGGCGAAGCGCCGCGCCAGCTGCGCGGCGGCCATGGGGATGACTTCGACCGGCAGCGGGAACCTGCCCAGCGTGGGCACAAGCTTGGAGGCGTCGGCGATGCAGACGAATTTCTCGGCCAGGTCGGCAACGATCTTTTCTCGTGTCAGCGCGGCACCGCCACCCTTGACCATGAAGCCCTTGCCATCGATCTCGTCTGCACCGTCGATGTAAACGGCGAGGCCGCTCACCTCGGCGGCGTCGAGCACCTTGAAACCGTGCCTTTGCAGACGCAGCGTCGAGCGCTCGGAGCTGGACACCGTGCCGGCGACGGCGAGCCCGCTGGCGGCGAGCGCATCGATGAAGCAGTCCACCGTGGAGCCGGTGCCGACGCCGAGGATCTCACCCGGCGTGACATAGGCCAGCGCTGCGCGGCCGACGAGTTGTTTGAGCTGGTCTTGGTTCATGGCCGCGATTTTGCCGGGACAGGTGGCACCGCCACCCATCCCGTCAACGGCTACTTGATGACGGCGCTCTTCGTCGCCGAATCGGCCGCCACCTGGCGCTGGGCGTCCCAGGCCGTGAAGCGGTACTCGACGACGTCGCCGCGCTGAAGCCCGCCGGCCGTGTAGCGGCTGGTTGTGCCGTCCTGGCGCATGCGCACGGTGCGGGCGTCACCGCCGTTGACCGTGTAGTGCACATCCACCCAGCCCGATGCCGTGGCGCTGAAGTCCAGCGTGCCGGCGCCGCTCTGCGCCGCATCACCGCTGGCCGTCGCTGGTGCGGCCACCTTGGCGAGCGCCACCTGCTGCACGCCAGCCGTGCCCGAGTCCCAGATGATGTCGTCAAAGGCGATCTGGAACTGCTGCCCGGGCAAGGCACCGTCGACGCTGAAGAACTGGAACAGGTCCAGCATGGACTGCAGCGCGACCAGCGGCCCAGCGATCTCGGCGACGGGAATCGTGGCCGTGCCCCATTCGCCGTTGCGCACCAGGCCATAGGCCGTGGTGTTGGCCGGGAAGGTGACGGAGCTCTGGTTGGTGTAGGTGTCGTAGATGCCGATCTTGAAGGCGACGTTGGCGGGCGCCTTGATCTTCAGCTTGATGTGGCCGTTGCGGAAGCCGCTCATGTCGTGCACCTGGCGCGACTGGATGCTGCCGCCGAACCACTGACCCGGTGCGAAGTACTTGAACGCCATCACGCCCGAGCCCTCGAAGGGCGGCAGGTCGCCACCGGTCATGGAGCCCTGGTTCCAGACGTAGATGTCCGACGACACCCCCGGCACCTGCTTGTTGTTGACCGGCGTGTTGTCGGTGAAGACACCGAACTTGCCGACCTCCGGCGTGATGCCGATGCCGAGTTTCACCTCGCCCTTGCCGTCCAGCTCGTAGACGCGCACATAGTCGACATAGGCCGTGCCAGGCAGCGGCGCGGTGACCTGCGCCGGCGTGGCGGCGGGCGTGAAGTTGCCGCCGACAGCCAGGTTCAGCAGCAGGTAGAAAGGCTCCTGCAGCGCTGGCGAGCCCACCGTGGAAATGGGCGCCTTGTACATGTCCAGCTCGCGGCCGTTGTCGACGAGCGTGAAACGGATCTGCGTGTCGGTCCAGTACAGGCGGTAGGTGACGAAGCGGTTGGCCAGCGAGCGCGTCGGCGTGACCCAATTCTTGGTCTGCCACGCGGTGGAAGCGGCGCAGCTCTCGTTGCCGGGCACGCAGGCGGCGTCCGCGAAGGTGATGACGTTGGCGCCGACGAACTGCTCCGGCGAGACCGCCGGCATCCCGGCGGGTTGGCGGCCCCCCTGCTCCATGATGTCGATCTCGCCCTTGCGCGGCCAGGCCTGCGGGCTGGTGCCCAGCATCCATGCGGCCGGCCACAGGCCCACGCCGACCTTGGGGCTGGCCATGCGCACCTCGACCATGCCGTACTTGACCTGCACCTTGCCGGAGGTGTCGAGCTTGCCGGAGGTGAACTGGTTGCTGCCGATGACCTCGCGTTTGGCGGTGATGGCCAGCGCGCGCGTGCCGGGCTCGAAGGGCACGTTGGTGATGCTGAGGTTGTTGGGGCTGTAGTACTGCAGCTCCTGGTTGCCGTAGCCGCACAGGCCGATCTGGCAGCCGTTGCCGGTGGTGGCGGTCCAGAGGGTGGTGTCCAGGCTGGCGCCGTTGAACTCCTCCGACCAGAGCAGCTTGCCGATGACGGGGCTGGTGACGCTGGCGGACGCGGCGGCGCTGATGGCCACCAGCGTTGCTCCCGCGAGCGCGCGAACGATGTGTTGACGGTTCATGGCGTTCATCCTTGCTGGCGGTTGTTGGACTTGCGGCGGGCCACGGCGGCCAGCAGCAGGCCGCCGGCGAACATCAGTCCGTAGGTGGACGGCTCCGGCACGGCGCTGACGGTGATGCGAACGGCGGGCGCGCCGGTGAAGCCGGTGTTGACGGCTTGCCAGGCGCCTGACGACGAGTAGGCCCAGGCGGCGCTGGGCGTGTCTGTGCCGCTCTGCCATTGGCCGGCGAAGTCGCCGTCGGCCTTCGTGAGCAGCCAGTAGCTGCCGGCTGCGAGTGTCCAGTTGGTGGGCGTGAGCGGCGTGTTGGCCCAAGGGTCGGTGAGGTGGGCGCTGTAGAGCCAGCTCGCGCCGGTGGGCACGCTGCCGCTGCGGGCCAGGATTCCGACGGTGATGCCGCCCACGCCGTCGATCGACGTGAGGATGGACTGGATGGTGGTAGCGCTGGCGATGTCGAACGCGACCGCCAGGTCCTGATTCGGGCCGAGCAGGGAGGCCCATCCGGCCACGTCATCGCCGGGGCCATAGGTATCGATAACGACGGTGCCGGCCGCGCTGGCATGGGCGGCGAGGCCGCACAGCAGCAGCGCGGCGGCGGTCTTGGAAAGCATGTGGATCTTCATGGGAGGTCTCGGTTGGGTCTCAGGCGCGACGACGGCGGGCGATGGCGGCGACGACGCCGAGGCCGGCGATCAGCAGCGCGTAGGTCTCGGGTTCCGGCACGGCGGCAACGGTCAGCGAGAACTGAAGGTCGTCGATCAGGATGGCGCTGGGCCGGTTGTCCAGCAGCGGGCCGAGGGCGGTGCCGATCTCGATGAAGAGCGCCGTCGTGCCGAGCGGAATGGCGGCGGCCTGGAAGCTGATCAGCGTCCAGCTGCTGGTGTTGATCTGCTGCTGGAAGTTGCCCTGCACGGCGTTCGAGATGATGCCGTTGGCGCCCATGTAGCGCACCGTGGCGAAGGCGTTGCCCTCGGTGCTGGCATCGCCCTTGGCCCAGAAGCTGAGCATCGGCGTGTCGCCCACATTGGCAGCGCCCAGCATGGGCAGATTGCCGTGGCCGACCGAGTCCTGCAGCGCGATGGAGGCGTCGAAGGGCTTGGAGCTCAGCAGCAGCGCGAAGCTGCCGGAATGGGCGTCGCTGGACAGCGTCGCGGGGCTGGCGGTCGCGGCCGTCAGCCAGCCGGCGGCAACCGAGCCGGGACCACCCGGGGTCTCGAAACCGCCGTTGGCAAAGCCGTTGACCGTGGCTGCGCCGGCGGCACCGGCCAGCAGGAACGCGGCTGCCGCCGCAGTTGTCTTCAAATTCAGCATGTCGTCTCCTTGGTTTTGGGTACGGGTTCATCCCGTGCGAGGCGACGACGTACTGCTGTCATCGCCGAAAGTGAAAGCGCTTTCTGAAAGCGCTTTCAGCAAACGGCGCGACATTAGGTGGCTTGCAGAAGGCTGTCAATGTGGGCGTGCCCTGCCCCTAGGGGAAACAGGGGGCCGGCACTCAGGGGCCGGATGGACGTTGCGTTGGATCGAAAGGGCACGGCGCGGCCCCTCACGGCCAACAGGCCCTGCGGGCCGGGCTTGGCGCGCCGAAGTCGCTAGGCCATAAGCGCGGCGAGGACGGCGCCGCGACTCATGGTCATGGCCGGGCCTTCACCGCATCCGCACCTTGACCGGGGCACCAGCCGCAGGCGTGAACACTGCCTGCTCGAAGCGCGGCGGGCCGAAGTTGCCAACGGCGTTGTTCGAGAAGCCGTAAGGCTCGGACGGGATGCCGATGGGGTTGGTGTCCATCCGGCCGTTGCCATCGGCATCGTGATGCAGGCTGATCGCCACGGGGCCGCTCGGCAGATCCGTCAACACGACCGTCAGCTTGCCGTTGACCGCCGCAGCGACGGCGAACGACCGGCCGATCAGCGGCTTGTTCAGCCATTGGACGGACTCGGTGAACACACCGACTCTGAGCACGGAGCCGGCAGCCGCGTTGGCTTGCAGACCCTCGACATCAAGGGTGATGTCGGCCGCGTGGCTGCTCGGTGGCAGCAAGGCGACAAGGGCGGACGCAGCGGCAGCAGCCAGTGTTTTCTTCATCATGGTCTCCAGGTTCAGCAGTGGCAATGGCTGAATTCTGGAAACCACCCCGCCCCGGCGCGAGCACGATGCGACGACTGAGCGCCAGGCGGCGCGAGCGGTGCGCCGGCGGCGCCAACCTCTCTTCAGCCGCGACGCTTGCGAACGGCGGCAGCCAGGTCGCGCAGCAGGGGCTCGGTCTGCGCCCAGCCCAGGCAGGCATCCGTGATGGACACGCCGGGCTTGAGGTCGGCCTTGGTCTGGCCCTCGGCCAGGTCTTGCCGGCCGGGTTGCAGATGGCTCTCGATCATGACGCCGGTGATCCGTGCATCGCCGCCGGCAATCTGCCCGGCCACGTCCTGGCCCACGTCGATCTGACGCTCGTACTTCTTGCTGGAATTGGCATGCGAGAAGTCGACCATGACCTGCTCGCGCAGGCCAGAGCTCTTGAGCGCGTCGCAGGCGGCGTTGACCGAAGGTGCGTCGTAGTTGGGCGCCTTGCCGCCACGAAGGATGACGTGGCAGTCCTCGTTGCCGCGCGTCTCGAAGATGGCGGCCGTGCCCATCTTGGTCATGCCCATGAAGGCATGCGGGGAGCTGGCGGCCAGCACGGCGTCGCTGGCGACCTTGATGCCGCCGTCCGTGCCGTTCTTGAAGCCGACCGGGCAACTCAGGCCCGACGCCAGCTGGCGGTGGCTCTGGCTCTCGGTCGTGCGCGCGCCGATGGCGCCCCAGGCGATCAGGTCGGAGATGTACTGCGGCGACAGCAGGTCCAGGAACTCGGTGCCCGCCGGCAGGCCCAGGCCGTTGACGTCCAGCAGCAGCTGGCGCGCCAGGCGCAGACCCTCGTTCATGTGGAAGCTGCCGTCCAGGCGGGGGTCGTTGATGTAGCCCTTCCAGCCCACCGTCGTGCGCGGCTTCTCGAAGTAGACGCGCATGACGACCAGCAGGTCGCGGCTCAACTCTTCACGCGCGGCCTTGAGCAGGTGGGCGTACTCCATCGCCTGGCCGTGGTCGTGGATGGAGCAGGGGCCGACGATGACGAGCAGGCGGTCGTCGCGGCCGTGCAGCACGTCGCTGATCTCCTGGCGTGCCTTCTCGACCAGCTCGAGCGTCGCGTCGGGGATGGGCAGCTCTTCCAGCAGCAGCGCCGGGCTGATCAGCGCACGCACGGCGCCGATGCGGGTGTCGTCGGTGCGCGTCGTGTCGCGCGTTTCGTCGCGGGAGCCGGCTTCGCGGTCGTGCTGGGGGTCGTCGAGGGGTTTCATGTGCGGGCTCCGGCTGAGCCCGACATTTTGCCGGCTCTGCCGCGCCGTCTGTTCACCGCTTGCCAGCTGCCACACACACCGACAGTGCAGACAGCGCAAAACCGGCCATGGCGAGCGGCTCCAGGTGCTCTCCCAACAGCACGAAGCCCATCAGCGCCGACACGCCTGGAATCAGGAAGAATAGCCGTGCCACCTGTCCCGCCTGACCGCGTCGGATCATGATGAACATCAGGCTGAAGGCGCCGATGGAATTGACCAGGCCCAGCCACAGCCAGGAGCTGATCAGATCAGGCGTCCAGTCGATGGCGAAACCTTCCATCGGCCCGGCGAAGGCCGCCACGGCGAGCGCCGACACGGCCATCTGGATACCGGCGCCGCTGCGCAGGTCCATGTGGGCGCAGAACCGCTTCTGGTAGAGCGTGCCAGCCACCAGGCCGAGCAATCCCAGGCCGGCAATGGCGTAGCTTGTCCAGGCGCCGCCCAGCGGCTTGTCGGCGATGACCAGCGCGACACCGGCCAGGCCACCCAGCAGGCCCAGCATCTGCCGGCCATTCAACTGCTCGGCCAGCCACAGGTGAGCACCCAGCGCCGTCGCCAACGGCATCAGGCCGATCAGCAGTCCGGCGACGCCAGCGCTCAGGCCGGCGCGCAGCGCGAAGTAGATGCAGGAGAAATGCAGCACCTGCATCAGCAGGCCGACGACGGCGAGATGCGCCCAGCCACGAACGCGCTGCGGCCAGGGCGCGCCGGTGGCGGCGGCGACGGTCAGCAGCACGACGGCCGCCAGGCCAAAGCGCAGCGTCAGCAACGTCAGCGGCCCGGTGTGCGGCAAGGCCAGCTTGCCGGCCACGTAGCCGCTGCTCCACAACAGGATGAACAGCAGCGGCAGGCTGGACGCCGCCACGGCGGACAGCAGTTGGTCGAATCGGCTGGGCCGGTACGACCGGGCCATGCAGGGCGACAAGGTGGTGGACATGGCGGCTCCTTGGAGGACAGGCCTCGACTCTAGAAACCAAACATCCAAGACACAATCACGCACAAAGTAGATTCAGAGTTTCCAAACGGAGCACAGTTCTCATGGGCCGCCTTGAAGACCTGCAAGCCTTTGCCCGCGTCGTCGACGCGCGCAGCTTCTCCGGCGCCGCGCGGCTGCTTGGCACGACGAAGTCCGCCGTCAGCAAGCAGGTCGTTCGGCTCGAAGACCAGCTCGGCACCCGGCTGCTGCACCGCACGACACGCAGCGTCAGCCCCACGGCCGAGGGTCGCAGCGTTTACGACCGTGCGCTGCGCCTGCTGGACGAGGCGCAGGCGCTGGAGACCGAACTCGCCGGCCGCCGTGATGAGCCGCGCGGCGTGCTGCGGCTGTCGGTGTCCACCGCCTTCGGCAACCTGCAGTTCACCGCGCTGATGGCGGAGTTCTGCGCCCGCCATCCGCAGATCGATGTCGTGCTCGGGCTGAACGACCGCTACGTCGACCTGGCCGAGGAAGGCTTCGACGTCGTGTTGAGGCTGACGCACAAGCCGTCCGAAGGGCTGGTGGCGCGGCGGCTGGCGGCCATCCGCTTCGTGCTGTGCGCCGCGCCCGCCTACCTCGCCGCCCACGGCGAACCGCAAACCGTGGCCGACATCGCCGGCCATCGCTGCCTGCGCTTCGGCTATCTGCAGTCGCCCGACCGCTGGCGCTTCCGGCATGCCGACCACGGCGAGACTGAGGTCGAGACACGCGGCGCGCTTCGTTTCGAGAGCGGTTTGACGGCCAACAGCAGCGAGTCCCTGCGCGTCGCCGCCCTGGCCGGCATGGGTCTGGCCGTGCTGCCCACCTACGCCATCGGTGCCGACTTGCGCGACGGGCGGTTGCAGGCCGTACTGCCCGGCTGGCAGCCCATCGGCGGCCTGGCCGATGCCGACACGCTTTACGCCGTCTATCTGCCCAGCCGCCACCCGGCACCCAAGGTGCGCGCGTTGATCGACTTCATGCTGCAGAAGATGGGCGACGTGCCACCTTGGGAGCGCAGCGACAGCGTCGGCTGAGAGAATTGCCGGCTATGCCGCTGATCCCCTACGCCCTCACCCGCCCCTTCCTGTTCGGCCTGGACGCCGAGCACGCCCACGAGCTGACGCTGAGCAGCATCGCCAGGCTGCAGAACACGCCCGCGCAACTGTTGTGGTGCGGTGAACGCATCAGCGACCCGGTGACCATCGCCGGCCTTCGCTTCCCGAATCGCATCGGCCTGGCCGCCGGGCTGGACAAGAACGGCCGCTGCATCGACGGCCTGGGTGCCATGGGCTTCGGCTTCATCGAGGTGGGCACGGTCACGCCCAAGGGCCAGCCCGGCAACGACAAGCCGCGCATGTTCCGCCTGCCCGAGGCCAATGCGCTCGTCAACCGCCTGGGCTTCAACAACGAAGGCCTCGCCAGCTTCATCGCCAACGTGCAGCGGGCCCACAGCTTCCGCAAGGCTGGCGGCATCCTGGGCCTGAACATTGGCAAGAACGCCGCCACGCCCATTGAGAACGCGGCCGACGACTACCTGCTCGGCCTGGAAGGGGTGTTCCCACACGCCGACTACATCACCGTCAACATCTCCAGCCCCAACACCAAGAATCTGCGCGCGCTGCAAAGCGACGAGGCGCTGGACGCGCTGCTGTCACGACTGCAGGAACGCAAGCTGCAGCTGCAAAGCCAGACCGGCCGCAAGGTGCCGATGTTCGTCAAGATCGCGCCTGATCTGGAGGAGGCGCAGGTCGCCGTCATCGCCCAGACGCTGAAGGCCAACGACATCGACGGCGTCGTCGCGACCAACACGACCATTGCCCGCGACAAGGTGCAAGGCCTGCAGCACGCCAACGAGATGGGCGGCCTGTCCGGCGCGCCGGTCTTCGAGGCCAGCAACCGCGTCATTCGCCTGCTACGCTCCACCTTGCCAGCGGGCTACCCCATCATCGGCGTGGGCGGCGTGCTGAGCGGTGCCGACGCACGCGCCAAGATCGAAGCGGGCGCCGATCTTGTGCAGGTCTACACCGGCCTCATCTACAAGGGCCCGGCTCTCGTCAGCGACTGCGCCAGAGCCCTCGCCAAACGCTGAAACACCATGCGCTTCGCCGTCCTCGCCCTCTGTACCGCACTGCTCGCCGGTTGTGCAACGGCACCTGCCCTGCTGCCAGGCACGAGCCGCAGCGAGGATGTCATCGCCGCCTACGGCCAACCCAGGCGCATCTGGCCCGAGGCCGACGGTGGCCGCACGTTGGAATACTCAAGCCAGCCCATGGGCCGGCATTGCTACATGGTGCGCCTGGCGGCCGATGGCCGGCTGGTGAGCATCGAAGACGGCCTCTCGGCCGCCAACCGCACCCGCATCGAGCCCGGCATGACGCCGGAGCAGGTCAGCCGCATGCTGGGTGCCGAGCGCAGCCGGGTTTTCTTCCCGCTCAGCGGCGAAGACGTCTGGGACTGGACCGTCGAGCCGGACCAGATCGGCAGCTATGGCCTGCGCTTCAACGTCCATTTCAAGGACGGCCGGGTGCTGCGCACCACGCAAAGCATGGTGTTTCCCAGCCGGTTTCCGGGCATGGAAGACTGAGCCGAAAAAACGCCCCGGCGCTTTTGGCGCCGGGGCGAGTCGGAGACACTGGTTGGCGGAATCGCGAGATCCCGCAGATCCTGTTGAGGATCAGTCGTTGCGACGACGACGCGAAGCGACGAAGCCGACGATGCCCAGGCCAGCGGCCAGCATCGCGTACGTTTCGGGTTCCGGCACTGCCGCAACCGTGGAGGTCAGCGAGTAGGAGCCGGACATGCCCGTGCCGGAAACGCCGTAGAAATAGCTGCCGGCGGCCAGGGTCCACGAGTCGGAGCCGCTAAATTGCACACCGCCCACGCCCCAGCTGTCCAGCGGAGTCATGTCAGCCTTGTACAGGCTCACTGCGCCGAGGATGTTGCTAGAGGCAAAAGTTGCCTGCACGTTGGACAGCGTGCTCAGCGTGAATGCATAGGTTTCGAAAAACGGAGCGACAACTGCGGTCTCAGCGGCAAGCTCGAACGCATCATGTGCGCCACCGAATGTGTCGACGACGGTCACAGCTTGGGCGCCGGTGGCGCTCAGTGCGGCGATAGCGGCGGAAACCGCGAGGGACTTGAATTTCATATAAGAACTCCTTGGACCAACAAAAAGATGGGCGACGGAGTAATTGTGCACTGCAGCGAAAGTTTTAAAAGCGCTCCCCGTCCCAAGTGCTAGGGGGCACCCCCCTGAATGGGTAGGCAGGTTTGTAAATGGTGGTAACCCTCGGAAGATTTGCACCGAACTGACAAGGGTTTAACCATACCGGTGCAGCTGAGCCCAACTTCGGGGTCAGGTTCACGCAACACTCAGTCTAAGAACCTTCTGAAGACCTTCTACTGGTTTCCCCCTGCGGGCGCGCTTTCCGGCGTGAGCGCCCAGCGATTGGTTCTTCAGCGTTTCCTCGCGGGGTTTGCCACCTCGACCACTGCCTTCAACGCGCAACTGTTGGGTGAAGCAGGCCAGCGACACGACGCTGTCCTTGGGCTCCAGATCCATCAGCGTCAGACCCTTGCCGCCCTTGGGCTGCTGCTTGAGCTCGTCGAGCGGGAAAGTCAGCAACCGGCCTGCGGCGCTTAGCACGCCGAGTTGCAGGGCGACGGCATCGCTCGGCACGACGGCCAGCAGCGGTGATTCACCTTCGTCCAGTGCCAGGAAGGTCTTGCCGGCCTTCTGGCGGCCGACGAGATCGCCGAGCTGGGCGATCAGGCCGTAACCGGTCGAGCCGGCCATGACCAAGCGCTGGGTCGACGCACCGGCGATGTAGTGGGCGATCTGTGTGCCGCTTTCCAGTTCGATCAGCGTTGTGATCGGCTGACCGTCGCCACGGCCGCCCGGCAGCGCGAAGACCGGCACGGAGTAGACCCGGCCGTTGCTGCCCACGACGATGAGCGGATCGACGCTGCGACAGCGGAAATGACCCCAGAGCGCGTCGCCGGCCTTGAAGGTCTGCGCGGCGACGTCGATCTCGTGCCCCTTCAGTGCCCTCACCCAGCCCTTCTGGCTGACGACGACGGTGACGGGCTCATCGACGACCTTGACCTCGGCGGTGACGCGCTTCTCGGCCTGGATCAGCGTGCGCCGGTCGTCGCCGTATTGCTTGGCATCGGCCTCAATCTCCTTGATGACGGTGCGCCGCAGCGCCGAGGCCGAACCGAGGATGTCCTCCAGCTTCGCGCGTTCGTCGCGCAGCTTGGACAACTCCTGCTCGATCTTGATCGCCTCCAGCCGCGCCAACTGGCGCAGGCGGATCTCGAGGATGTCTTCGGCTTGGCGGTCGCTGAGCTTGAAATGGGCGATTAGCGCAGGCTTAGGCTCATCCGACTCGCGGATGATGCGGATGACCTCGTCGATGTTCAGCAGCACGAGCTGCCGGCCTTCGAGCACATGGATGCGGTCGTTGACGTGGGCCAGGCGATGCTCGGTGCGGCGGCGCACAGTCGCCTGGCGGAAGCCCACCCACTCGACCAGCATCTCGCGCAGGCTCTTCTGCGTCGGTCGGCCGTCGGCTCCGATCATCGTCATGTTGACGGGTGCGCTGCTTTCCAGGCTGGTGTGAGCCAGCAGCGTGTTGATCAGGTCCTGCTGCTCGACGGTGCGGCTCTTCGGCTCGAAGACGATGCGCACGGCCGCATCCTTGCTGGACTCGTCGCGGACGCCGTCCAACACTGCCAGAAGGCCTGCCTTGAGCTGCAACTGTTCGGCGGAGAGCGTCTTCTTGCCTGCCTTGACCTTGGGGTTGGACAGTTCCTCGATCTCTTCCAGTACCTTTTGCGCGCTGGTGCCGTGCGGCAGTTCGGTGACGACGAGCTGCCACTGGCCGCGGGCCAGATCCTCGATCTTCCAGCGGGCACGCACCTTGAGACTGCCGCGGCCCGAGAGGTAGGCGGCACGGATTTCCTCCGGCGCGCTGATCAGCTGACCACCGCCAGGGAAATCCGGGCCGGGGACCAGGTCGAAGAGCGCGTCATCAGAGAGCTTGTCGTCCCTCAGCAGCGCAACGGCCGCAGCCGCGATTTCGCGCAGGTTGTGGCTGGGGATCTCGGTCGCCAGGCCCACGGCGATGCCACTCGCGCCGTTCAGCAGCACGAAGGGCAGGCGCGCCGGCAGCTCGACCGGTTCCTGCGTCGTGCCGTCGTAATTGGGACGGAAGTCCACCGTGCCCTCGTCGATCTCGTCCATCACCAGGCGGGCAATGGGAGCGAGGCGCGCTTCCGTGTAGCGCATCGCCGCAGCGCCGTCGCCGTCGCGGCTGCCGAAGTTGCCGTGGCCGTCGATCAACGGGTAGCGCAGCGAGAAGTCCTGCGCCATGCGCACCAGCGCGTCGTAGACCGACTGGTCGCCGTGCGGATGGAAGTTGCCGAGCACATCGCCGACGACCTTGGCGCCCTTGACAGGCTTGGCGCCGGAGTTGCCGCTCCAGCCCAGCCCGAGGCGATGCATCGCGTAGAGGATGCGGCGTTGCACCGGCTTCTGGCCGTCGGAATAGGACGGCAGCGCGCGGCCCTTGACGACGCTGAGGGCGTATTCGAGATAGGCCTGCTGGGCGTAGGCGGCCAACGTCAGCGCGTTGCTGTCGTCGCCAGGGGAGCCGCCGCCGTCGGTGGGGCCGGAAAAGTCGATGGTGGTCTGGGAACTCATGGGTGCAGGGTCAGGCGCTGCGCGCGGGCCGGTTGGCTCTGCTGCAGCAAGGCCCAGTACAGCTCGAGGACGAGATGCACATGGGCCTGGGTTTCGTCAATGTCGGGCACGCGGTTGCCGGCGCGGCGCACGGCGCCCTCGCCGGCATTCCAGGCTGCCAGGGCCGTGTCGATGGAGCGGAAGCGGCGTATCAGGTCGGCCAGCATGCGTGCGCCGGTGTGGATGTTGATGCGCGGTTCGATCAGCCGCGCAGCGTCGGCTGGCGTGGCGTAGCGGCTGGCCGTCTCCGGGGTGATCTGCATCAGCCCCAGCGCGCCGCGTGGCGAGACGGCACCGCGTTGGTAGCCGGACTCGACGGCGATGATGGCCTTCAGCAGCTCGGCGTCCACGCCGTGCTTCTCGGCCGCCTCACGCACCCAGGGCTGCACGGCCTTGACCTCCGGGGCGATGTCCAGCCAGTTCAGCAGGGCCAGGCCGGCGTCCGTCTTGCCGGGCACGCGCCGCATGCCGACGCTCCCCAGAACGGCCTTGTAGCGAGCGTCCAGTTGGCGGGGCGCAAAGTGGGCCATGCCGGCGGCGTCGACAAACCCCCACAGCTCGGCCCGCGCGGGCAGCGCGAACGCCAGCAGCAGGAGCGGCAGCCACAGCTTCATGCGGTCTCCAGGCCCAGCGCGACGCGCGCCTGGTATTCGCGCTCCAGCAGCGACATGACGATCAGGGAGTCGTAGCCATCTGCACCGTCGGTGGTCACTCGAACGCTCTCGCGAAGCCGCCCTTCCTCGATAAAGCCTTCGCTGCGATACAGCTCGAAAGCCCTCGTGTTCAGCGCCTTCACGTCCAGCCAGAAGCGGTGCGCCTTCAACTGGTTGAAGGCCATGACTTTGAGCTGCCGCACAGCCGCCCGGCCCAGGCCCCGGCCCTTGGCTTGCAGCACGAGCCGCTTCAACTCGACGGAGTTGTTGGGGTTGCGACAGCCCTGCAGGATGACGAAGCCGATGCGTTCCAGCGCGTCGCCCTCTTCCAGAATGAAATGGCGGGAGTCCGGAAAGCGGATGGCGCCTTCGTGCTGCGGCCGTTCCCAGGGCGTGATAAAAGGCAGGTTGGCCCCGTCGCGCTCGACCGAGACGACCCAGTCGAGGTCGGACAGCATGGTGGGGCGCAGGCGCACGACCTCAGCCATGATCAACAGCCACAGCCTGGGCTTGCACCGGTGGGACCTTGGTGGGTTTGAACCTCAAACTGGGCCGCTCAACGAAATGCCACGACAACGCAGCAAGCGCGACGGTCGATATCCCCGACAGAATCAGCACCAACACCAGAGGCTCACCCCGTGACAGGCCCCACTGGCTCAGCAACTGCTGGACAGGCCACGCGTAGATGTAGATACCGTAGGAATAGTCCAGGCCCTTGATATCCCGGAATATCACAGGCGCCCGCATCGCAAAAGCAATGGCCGCATAGGGGATGCCGACCCAAAGCGCCAGTTTCTGCACTGCATCCGACGGGACATAGCTCGCAAGCAAAAGCACCGCCACGCCGATCCAGAGACGCATCGGCAGCGAATGGCGCGCAAAAAATAGCCCCGCACCGACGAAGAAATAGACACCGAGGTCAAGAAAATCCTTCGTCTGGAAGTTGTATCCAAAGCGCCAAGGCTCCAGCCGCCACAACACCGGCACCCCTCCATCAAACGCGTGGCGCCCTTGCATGTGCAGCCACATGAATCCATAAGCGAAACCCACGACCAGCAGCCCCGTCGCCCATACCAACAGGCGCTTCGGGAGATGCCAGAGCGCCATGCCAACTGCGGCGAGGATGAAGTACATCGTCACCTCGTAGCGAAGCGTCCAGAGCGAACCGTTAGCGGCGCCCGCCTGTGGATTGCTTTCAAATAAGCCTGGTAGTCCGCCCGGAGTGGTTTGCAGGGAAATCGTTCCTGCCAGATAGCGCCATGGCCCGTCGTGTGCCAAATACGGCGCCCATCCCCATTCCGTGCCTGTGGGTCCAATGACGAAAGTCACGAAAAGCGAGGCCACGATCAGGCCGGGGAAAATCCTCAACGCCCGCCTCTGCAGGTAGCGGCCAAGATGGGGATCGTTGACCCAGCTCTGCATGACCAGATAGCCACTGACGGCAAAAAACACTTTGACGGCCGTGCCCCCCAAATACTGGCCATTCAGCACCTTGGGCTCGGGCAAGCCATAGAGCGCAAACGCATGGCTCAGCAGCACGGCCGATGCCGCAACAACCCGCAGGAAGTCAAAGGCGTTGCGTGGCGCAGCGTGGCTCATCAAACGTCAATCTCTACCGAATCGCCATGCAGTTCCATCAGCTCACGACGCGATGCCGCTTCGCCCTTGCCCATCAGCTTGTTGAAAGATTCCACCGTGGCTGCAAAGTCGAGCAGACCGTATTCCACGCGCGACAGGCGGCGCGTGTCCGGGTTCAGCGTCGTGTCCCACAACTGCTCGGCATTCATCTCGCCCAGGCCCTTGAAGCGGCTGATGCTCCACGAGCCTTCGCGCGCGCCTTCCTTGCGCAGCTTGTCCAGCGTCGCGGTCAGCTCGCCGTCGTCCAGCGCATAGAGCTTGGCAGCGGGCTTCTTGCCACGCGCCGGGGCGTCCACGCGGTACAGCGGCGGGCGGGCGACGAAGACGTGGCCGGTCTCGACCAGCTTGGGGAAATGGCGGAAGAACAGCGTCAGCAGCAGCACCTGGATGTGCGAGCCGTCCACGTCGGCGTCTGACAGGATGCAGACTTTGCCGTAGCGCAGGCCGGTCAGGTCCGGCGTGTCGTTGGGCCCGTGCGGGTCCACGCCCAGCGCCACCGAGATGTCGTGGATCTCGTTGTTCTTGAACAGCAGGTCGCGCTCGACCTCCCAGGAGTTCAGCACCTTGCCCCGCAGCGGCAGGATGGCCTGCGTCTCCTTGTCGCGACCCATCTTGGCACTGCCGCCGGCGGAGTCGCCCTCGACGAGGAAGACCTCGTTGTGCAGCAGGTCGCGGCTTTCGCAATCGGTCAGCTTGCCGGGGAGCACGGCCACGCCTGAGCCCTTGCGCTTCTCTACCTTCTGGCTGGCGCGTTGCCGGGTCTGGGCCTGCTTGATGACCAGCTCGGCCAGCTTCTTGCCGTGGTCCACATGGTGGTTCAGCCACAACTCGAAGGCCGGCTTCACATAGGCCGTCACCAGCCGCAGCGCGTCGCGCGAGTTCAGGCGCTCCTTGGTCTGGCCCTGGAACTGCGGGTCCAGCACCTTGGCACTCAGCACGAAGCTGGCGCGCGAGAACACGTCATCGGGCATGAGCTTGACGCCCTTGGGCAGCAGCGAGTGCATCTCGATGAAGCCTTTGACGGCGCCGAACAGGCCGTCCTTCAGGCCCGACTCATGCGTGCCGCCGGCCACCGTCGGGATCAGATTCACGTAGCTTTCGCGCAGCGGCGAGCCGTCTTCCGTGAAGGCCACGCACCAGGCGGCGCCCTCGCCTTCGGCGAAGTTCTCGCTCTCGCCCGCGGTGGCAAAGCCCTCGCCCTCGAACAGCGGAATCAGCGGGTCGCTGTGCAGCGCCTGGGCCAGGTAGTCGCGCAGGCCGGCCTTGTAGAGCCAGGTTGTGGTCTCGCCGGTCTTCTCGACCTTCAGCGTCACCGTCACACCGGGCATCAACACGGCTTTCGAGCGCAGCAGGTGCACCAGCTCATGCTTGGGCAGCTCGGCACTCTCGAAATACTTGGCCTCGGGCCAGACGCGCACGGTCGTGCCCTGCTTGCGGTCGCCACTGGCGGCGGGCCGCGAGACGACCTGCTGCACCACGTCGCCATGCTCGAAGGCAATCCCGGCCACCTGCTTGTCGCGCCACACGGCCACTTCCAGCCGCTTCGCCAGCGCATTCGTCACCGATACGCCGACGCCGTGCAGGCCGCCGGAGAAGCTGTAGGCGCCGCCCGAGCCCTTGTCGAACTTGCCGCCGGCATGCAGCCGCGTGAAGACGATTTCCACGACGGGCACGCCTTCCTCCGGGTGCAGGCCGAAGGGAATGCCGCGGCCGTCATCGGCCACCGAAACGGAGCCATCTGCGTGCTGCGTCACGTCGATGCGCTTGCCGAAACCGCCCAGCGCCTCGTCCGCGGCGTTGTCGATGACTTCCTGGATGCAGTGGAGCGGGTTCTCGGTCCGGGTGTACATGCCGGGCCGCTGTTTGACGGGCTCCAGGCCCTTCAGAACGCGGATGGAGGCTTCGCCATATTCGGCGGGATTGGCGGCAGGTTTGGCGGCGGGAGAGGAAGACGGACGGCTCGACATAGGGGCGCGATTCTAAGAAGTAGGATTCGCGGCCCTCGAAGACCGAGTTCTACCGCTTGAGATTCCTGATCGCCTGCTTGGCGCTGACCTGTAGTTTTTCACAGGCCCAGACGCCCCCGCCTCAGCAACAGCCCTACCAGGCCAGCGCCCCGCTGTCCTGGGAGTTGAAGAACGCCCGCTGGTTCGACGGCCGGGCGATCCAGCGCGGCAACCTCTACGTCGAGAACGGCGTCTTTGTCGCGAAGAAGCCGCCCAAGGTGAACCGCAAGATGGACATGCGTGGCCAGGTGCTCATCAACCCGCTGGCCGAGGCGCACAACCACAACCTGCAGACCGCCTGGGGCTGGGGCAAGTTCGCTGACCAGTACATCGACGAAGGCGTGTTCTACGCCGCCATGCTGTGCGGCGACCCGGTCAGCGTGGCCGACGTCACGCCGCTGACTGCCTCGCCCGCCGCACCGGACGTCAGCTTCGTCACCGCCTGCATCACGTCCAGCGACGGCTATCCGCTGGCCGCAGTGCTGCCCGAGCTCACCGCCGAGGCCGCTGCAGCGCAGCAGCAGATCGCGCTGGTCGACAGCCCCGAGCAAGCTGCGCGGCAATGGCCGGCCATCAAGGCCCGTGGCGGTACGTGGCTGCGCATCGTGCTGGCCCACAGCGAGCGGCCGGAGCTGCGGCGGCAGGCCGAGCATTTCGGCCGCCTGGGCCTCAGCCCGGAGACCGCCAGCGCGCTCACCCGCCTGGCCCATGCCGATGGTCGCCGCGTGGTCGCCCACGTCGAGACGGCGGCCGACTTCGACGCCGCGCTGGCCGCCGGTGTCGACGTGATCGCCCACCTGCCCGGCTACGCCAACACGCTGGATGCACCACCCGAGCGCTTCGCCATCACCGCAGCCGCAGCCGCCCAGGCCGGCCGCCAGCGCACCGCCGTCATCACGACGACGGCCGCCACCGCCCTCTTCAAGCTGGACGGCGCCCCGCTGGCTGCGCTGCGCGAGGTGCAGCGCGCCAACCTGGCCCGGCTGCAGGCGGCGGGCGTGCAACTGCTCGTCGGCTCCGACGTTTTCATCGGCACGGCCCGCGCCGAGTTGCACGCACTGGACGAACTCGGCGTCGACCGCATCACGCTGCTGCGCCTGGCCACCATCGAGACCCCGCGCGCCCTCTTCCCTGGTCGCAAGCTCGGCTGCTTCGAGCCCGGCTGCGAAGCCAGCTTTCTGGTGCTGGGCGGCGACCCAATTGCCGACCTGGCACAGATCGACATGCCGATGCTGCGCGTCAAGCAGGGCCGACTGCTGACCCGCCTGGCCGACGTCGCAGCATCCAGCTCGCAAGCCAGCGCCTCGACGGCAGATCCGCCGAAAAAGGCGACCGCGAAGAAGAAGGGCGGCAAAGCCAAGGCCAAAGCGCCATCCAAAGCGCAAAGCAAGACGGCCAGCAAGGCCAAGCGGCGCTGATTACAGTCAGCGGATGAACACTGCCCGCTCCGCCGCTCCCGGCCTGTCCGTCCAGCAGGTGCTGCTCTGCGGCGCACTCATCGTGACACTGTCGATGGGCATACGCCACGGCTTCGGCTTCTGGCTGCAGCCCATCATCACGGAGCGGGGCTGGACGCGCGAGACCTTCTCCTTCGCCCTGGCCATCCAGAACCTCGCCTGGGGCATCGCCGGGCCGATTGCCGGCATGCTGGCCGATCGCTTCGGCGCCTGGAGGGTGTTGATCGGCGGCGGCCTGGCTTACGCCCTGGGCCTGGTGCTGATGGCCGTCACCAGCCACCCCGTGACCTTCACGCTCGGCGCCGGCGTGCTGATCGGTATCGCGCAGTCCGGCTCGACCTACGCGGTGATCTACGGCGTGCTGGGCCGCACCGTGTCGCCCGAAAAGCGCTCATGGGCTTTCGGCGTCGCGGCAGCGGCGGGCTCCTTCGGCCAGTTCGTCATGATTCCCATCGAGACCTGGCTCATCAGCCACGTCGGCTGGCAGGGTGCGCTGTATCTCCTGGCCGGCGCTGCGCTGCTGATCGTGCCGCTGGCGCTCGGCGTGCGCGAGCGCAGCGTGGCGGCATTCAGTGGCGCCCATCAGAGCATCGGCCAGGCCTTGCGCGAGGCCTTCGGCTACCGCAGCTTCCAGTTGCTGATGCTGGGCTACTTCGTCTGCGGCTTCCAGGTCGTCTTCATCGGCGTGCACCTGCCGAGCTATCTGAAGGACAACGGCCTTGGCATCGATGTGTCCACCGGCGCGCTGATGCTGATCGGTCTGTTCAACATCTTCGGCACCTATGCCGCCGGCATGCTGGGCCAGCGCTTTCCCAAGCGTCATCTGCTGTCGGCCATCTACGGCCTGCGTGCCGTGGCCATAGGCATCTTCATCGCCGTGCCGCTGACGCCCATCAGCGTCTACGTCTTCGCGGCGGTCATCGGCTTCCTGTGGCTGTCCACCGTGCCACCCACCAACGCCGTCGTCGCGCAGATCTTCGGCGCCCAGCACCTGTCCATGCTGGGCGGCTTCGTCTTCCTGAGCCACCAGGTGGGCAGCTTCCTGGGCGTCTGGCTGGGCGGCAAGCTCTACGACGCGACCGGCAGCTACGACGTCGTCTGGTGGCTGTCCATCGCGTTGGGCGTCATGGCCATGCTGGCCAACCTGCCGGTTCGCGAGACGGCGATCCTGCGGCCCCAGCCAGCATGAAGCCACGCCGCTGGATCTGGCCCACACTGGCCGTCGCCGTGCTTGCAGCCACCGTGGCGGCCTACCGCCACCCGGCGGTCATGATCCAGCTCGGCGAGCAGATCTGGTCCTGCTTCGGATGAATCCATCCGGGTGGCTGCAGCGCTTTGCACCTGCCCAGCCCGGCACGGCGCTTGACGTGGCCTGCGGCTCCGGCCGCAACTTGCGCTGGCTGGCGCTTGCCGGCTGGCAGGTCACCGGCGTGGACCGCGACAAGGCCGCAACGGCGCCTCTGCAAAGCCTCGCAAGGATCGTGCATGCCGACATCGAGAACGGCCCCTGGCCCTTGCCGCAGCAACAGTTCGATCTGGTTGTCGTCTGCAACTACCTCTGGCGCCCGCTCTTTGACGACATCCGCGCCGCCGTCAAGCCAGGCGGCTGGCTGATCTGGGAAACCTTTGCCGATGGCCAGCAAACCATCGGCCGGCCGGCGCGGCCTGATTTCCTGTTGCAGCGGGGTGAACTGCTGCGTGTCTGCGAAAGCTGGCACGTCGTGGCTTACGAAGATCTGTTCGAAGACGGGGTCAACCCGCGCTTCGTCCAGCGCGTTGCGGCCATCCGGCCTCCACCGGCGGCCTAAAATCGCCGGATTCCTCAAGACATTCCCACCATGAAGCCCATCCTCGGCAGCATCGTCGCCCTCGTCACGCCCATGAACGAAGACGGCAGCATCGACTACCCCGGCCTGCGCCGCCTGATCGACTGGCATGTCGAGGAAGGCACGGCCTGCATCGGTGTCGTCGGCACCACCGGCGAGTCGCCCACCGTCAGCATGGCGGAGAACCGCGAAATCATCCGCGTCGCAGTCGAACATGCGAAAGGCCGCGTCCCCGTGCTGGCCGGCACCGGTGCCAATTCGACCGCCGAGGCCATCGAGCTGAGCCGCTACGCCAAGGAAGTCGGCGCGGACTGCACGCTCTCCGTCGTGCCCTACTACAACAAGCCCTCTCAGGAGGGCATCTACCAGCACTTCAAGGCGATCGCCGAGGCCGTGGACATCCCCATGATGCTCTACAACGTGCCCGGCCGTACCGTCGCCGATCTGCTGCCCGAGACGACGCTGCGCTGCGCCACGCTGCCTGGCGTCTTCGGCATCAAGGAGGCCACCGGCAACATCGAGCGGGCCGCCTTCCTCATCAAGCACGCGCCGGAAGGCTTCCACATCTACTCCGGCGACGACGGCACGGCGATCGCGCTGATGCTGCTCGGCGGCCACGGCAACGTCAGCGTGACGGCCAACGTTGCGCCGCGCCAGATGGCCGAGCTGTGCCGCCTGGCGCTGGAAGGCAATGCTGTCGAGGCCCGCAAGGTCCACCTCAAGCTGCTCGGCCTGCACAAGCAGCTGTTCTGCGAACCCAGCCCCGGCCCGGCCAAGTGGGCCCTGTCGCGCCTGGGCCGCTGCGGCGCCGCATTGCGCCTGCCGATCACACCGCTGACGACGGCCGGCCAGACCGCTGTCGGCCAGGCGATGGTCGAAGCCGGATTGCTCTGAGTCCTCTGGTCTAATGCGCCGCTGCCCCTAGCTGGGCGACCTGTTCCCTCGGAGATTTCCAGCGTGACGTCCCTTTCCCCGATTCGCTCGCATCGCCAGTCGGCGACCCGCCTGGCCTGCACGGCCTTTGTCCTGTCCCTCGCTGGCTGCGGCACCCTCGACGGCATGTTCTCGTCCGACAAGGTCGACTACAAGACCCAGTCGCGCCAAACGGCAGGCCTGGATGTCCCGCCCGACCTGACCCAGCTCGCCAAGGACAACCGCGCCCAGGTGCAAGGCGGCTCCATCACTGCCTCGGCGCTGTCCGCCACCCGGCCTGCCGCCTCCCCGACCTCGACGATGGCCGCCAACAGCGTCGCGCCAAACTCGGCCGGCGACATCCGGCTGGAGCGCAGCGGCACCGAACGCTGGCTGCATACCTCGTTGACGCCGGAGCAGATCTGGCCCCAGCTGCGCACCTTCTGGCAGGACCGTGGCCTCTCGCTCACCAAGGAGCAGCCCGAAGTCGGCATCATGGAGACGAACTGGGCCGAGAACCGCGCCAAGCTGCCTCAGGATTTCATCCGCTCGGCCATCGGCAAGGTCTTCGACGGCCTGTACTCGACCGGCGAGCGCGACATGTATCGCACCCGCATCGAGCGCGGTGCCAACGGTACCGACATCTTCATCAGCCACCGCGGCATGCAGGAGGTCTACACGACCTCGGCGCGTGACTCCACGGCCTGGCAGCCGCGCCCGAGCGACCCGTCGCTGGAAGCCGAAATGCTGTCGCGCCTGATGCTCAAGCTTGGCGGCCAGGAAACCGCGGCCAAGGCCATCGTTGCCGACGCTCCGGCACCCACGGCCAAGCCCTCGCCGCTGGCCACGGGCGGCGAAGGCCCGCGCACCCGCCGTCCGCTGTCTGAAGTGCCGGACAGCCTGGCCATCAACGACGGTTTCGACCGCGCCTGGCGCCGTGTCGGCCTGTCGCTGGATCGCCATGGCTTCACCATCGAAGACCGCGACCGCGCCGCCGGCCTGTTCTACCTTCGCTATGCCGACCCTGAGAAGGCCGGCCAGGAAGAACCCAACTTCTTCCAGCGTCTGTTCGGCGCCAAGGGCTCCACGCCGACGCGCTACCGCGTGTCCGTCAAGGCCGAGGGCGAGAAGAGCACCGTGCGCGTCCTCGACGACCGCGGTCAGCCGATCACCGACGACAACGCCAAGCGCATCCTTGGCCTGCTGATGGACGACCTGAAATAGGGTCTCGCAGCGGCGAGGGGCTGCCGCCATGCGTTTTCGCAACCTGGGCAGTGGCAGCGGTGGCAATTCGACGCTCGTCGAAGCCAGCCAGGGCATCACGACCACCCGCGTCCTCATCGACGCGGGCTTCAGCGAACGCGAGCTGACACGGCGCCTCGCGTTGGCCGGCTGCACGGCGGCCGACATCGATGCCATCTTCATCACGCACGAGCATGGCGACCACGTCGGCCGCTCGGTCTCGTTCGCGCGCCGTCATCGCATCCCGTTGATCACGAGCCGTGGCACCTGGCGTGCCATCGGCTGCGACGATTTCGAGGCCAGCCTGCTGTGCCTGGCACGAAGTGGCGAGGCCATCGCCCTGGGCGACCTGGAGTTGCAGCCCTTCGCAGTGCCGCACGATGCCCGCGAGCCGCTGCAGCTTGTCCTGAGTGACGGCGCCGTGCGGCTTGGCATCGTCACCGACCTGGGCAGCGCGCCAGCGGCCGTGGCTCAGGCACTGCGTGGCTGCCACGCCCTGCTGCTGGAATGCAACCATGACGAGGCCATGCTGAGGTCAGGGCCCTACCCGCCGTCATTGCAGCGGCGCATCCTGGGCACGCACGGCCATCTTTCAAACGAAGCGGCAGCGGATCTGCTGTCGCGCTGTCGGCATGCAGGCCTCGGCGCCGTTGTAGCAGCGCACTTGAGCGAGAAGAACAACTCGCCGGCCCTGGCCCGAGGGGCGTTGGCAGCGATATTGAACTGCGCCACAGACGATATTCGTGTCGCCGACCCGGCCATTGGCTTCGAATGGCTGGCCGTCACCTGAAGGCTGGCCGCAGCGCAAAGTTTTGTATCTCAAGCTGCCGAAGCTGAATCAGCTTCGTCGTCGAGCTGAAAAAGAAAAAAGCCGCCGCTGCTTGCGCAGCGCGGCTTTTTCCATGGGGACGAAGCGATTACTTCGAAGCGGCGGACGCAGCGGCGTCGGCAACAGAGGAAGCAGCGTCGGCAACAGCGCTGGCAGCAGCGGAAGCAGCTTCCGGAGCCGGAGCGACCACGACCGGGGGCGTTTCAACCTTGGGTTCTTCCTTCTTGCTGCAAGCAGTCAGAGCAACAGCAGCCAGCAGGGAAGCCAACAGGATCGACTTGTTCATTACTTGTCCTCAAACGTTTAAACGACGGTGCACACCATAATTTTGGGGTCGTGCCCCAGCGTTTGAATGCTGATTGCAGACCCCGACAGAAAAGACGCGGAAAACCTCGAGCGCTTCCCTCGCCTAGCCAGCGATTATAGGGGTTTGGTAGTCACAAATACTCATAGTCCCAAAGTCGTGGGAGCGAATGAGTCGCCAGAGCGTTGCGCGATGGCATCAAACCATTCCAGACCACTGAGTCGCTCGGCGAAATCACGACTCAGTTCACCGCGCCAGAGGCGGCGGTCGAAGAGGCGCAGGCTCAAGGGACCGTCGGCGCCGATGGCCAGAAACAGGCTCTCCGGCGCGGCGCCCAGCTTCAGCTCCGGCTCGACGGCGCGCGCAGTCACACAGTGCGAGTAATCCCGCCGCCAACGCACGAAGCGCGGATGGCGGCGCACCACATCGTCGTACTGCAGCGCCAGCAGATGTAGCTGACGACCGTGCCCGGCCCAGGCGGTCAGCGCAGCAAGAGCGCTAGCGTCGGACAGTGGCCAGTCGACAAAGCTGGCATCCCAGGCATGCATTTCGCGGCAGTCCTGCTCTGCTGCCCAGGCGAGCGTCTCGACGAGCAGACGCTGGAAGTCGACCCGGCCTTCAAACTTTTGTGCGTTCATGGCGTTTACGCGTTGTGTGGCTGCACCCAGCCGTCCTCGGTCCACTGATCAAGCAGTTCGCGCGCCTCGGGAGACAGCCTCGCGACTTCGGCCGCCGTCAACAGGCGGCAGTCGGCCAGCCGGCGCATCAGCGCAGCGTCGCGGCCCCCAGCGCGAAAGCTCTCGCCGTTCAGGAACACATGCGCCGTGTCGTAGAGCATGCGGCTGCGGCGGTCGAGCGCTGCGCCCTGCCCCACCGGCAACGGCTCTCCAGGCTCGAACCAGACTTGGGCTTTGGGTTCGGTCAGCGCCTCACCGAGGGCGCGCTCCAGTGCTTGCGGGCGCTGCACGGCAGCCTCGACGGCACGACGTGCGAAGTCCAGCAGTGCTGGCGGCACGCGGCCCGGTTCGGTCGATGCCTCCTGGCGTGGATCGGCATAGAGCTTGCCCGCCACATCAACCTCGTCAAACAGACGCGGCAGCAATTCGGCCGCCAGTGCGTCCGCCGTCGAGGCGCGGAAACCGACAGAGCCCGTCACGCACCCTCCGCCGACGGCGACGCCGTCGTGCGCCCAGCCCGGCGGCAGGTAGAGCATGTCTCCCGGCTCCAGCACGAACTCTTCCTCGGGCTTGAAGTTGGCGATGATCTTCAAAGGCACATCGTCGCGCAGCACCGCGTCGCGCTGGGCACCGATGCGCCAGTGCCGCTTGCCGGCAAGCTGGATCAGGAAGACGTCATAGGAATCGAAATGCGGGCCGACGCCGCCACCGTCGCTGGCGACAGACAGCATCAGGTCGTCAACCCGCGCATCGGGCACGAACCGGAACTGGTCGAGCAGCGCGCGCGCTTCGTCGAGGTGCTGGTCCAGCCCCTGGACCAGCAGTGTCCAGCCAGACTTGCTCATGGCTGGAAGGCGGGCGATGGGGCCCTGCTTGAGCTTCCATTCCCCGTCGAAAGCCGTGACGAGCCGCGATTCGACGCCGTCGCTGGCCGCCAGCGTGGCCAGGTCTTTCAATGAAGCGGGCGGCGTGGCATTGGCGAAGGCCTGGCGCACGAGCAGCGGTTTCTTCTGCCAGTGCTTGCGCATGAACTGCGCCGGGCTCATGCCGGCCAGCAGGGGGGTGGGGAGGTCTATCTGCATGGAGTCATTGTGCCGAGAGCCGCGTGCGAAAATCTCGCCCATGCAAGTGACCCGCCCCTGTGTCGTCTCCCTGCGTTGGAGACTTGAAGATGCCCAGGGCCAGCTCATCGGCGAGCTGGCCGAACCGATGGAGTTCCTGCACGGCGGGGACGACCTCTTCGCCAAGGTGGAGGAAGCGCTGGAAGGCCAGGAGGTCGGCTTCGAGACCGCTCTTGCGCTGCAGCCCGAGGAGGCCTTTGGCGACTACGACTCCGCCCTGGTCTGCTTCGAGGCGCGCAGCCTGTTCCCCGATGGCGTCGAACCGGGCCTGCAGATCGAGGGCCTGCCCGAAGGCGCCGCCACCGAAGGGATGCCGGCGGACGTGGTCTACACGGTCACCGAGGTCTACCCCCAGCACGTGGTGCTGGACGGCAACCACCCGCTGGCGGGCATAGGCCTGCGCATGCATGTGACGCTGCTGGATGTGCGCGCTGCGACGGAAGCGGAGGTCGAGGCTGGCTCCGTCGGTGAGCCCATCTTCATGGTGCAGACCGGCGCGCCGCCGGACGCGCCGATTCACTGAGCATGAGGCGCCTGACGGCGCCTTTTGGGACTGTTGAATGAGTTCCTGCGATGCAGCGGGACCTGGTTTGGGATGGGCTGCAAGGCGCAAACCGCAGCCATAGCTTTGCTATGGCGAGGATTTGCAACGCCGCAGACCGCCCAAAGCAGGGATGCGCTGCGCGCGAGGGACTCGTTCAGCGGTCGCTTACGCCTTGCCGGTGGAGCCGAAACCACCAGCACCACGCTCGGACGCATCAAAGCTGTCCACGCGACGGAACTGCGCCTGCACGACCGGCACGATGACGAGCTGGGCGATGCGCTCGAAGGGCTGGACGGTGAACTCGGTCTGGCCGCGGTTCCAGCAGCTGACCATCAGCTGGCCCTGGTAGTCGCTGTCGATCAGGCCGACGAGGTTGCCCAGCACGATGCCGTGTTTGTGGCCGAGGCCCGAGCGCGGCAGGATGATGGCCGCCAAGCCGGGGTCAGCGATGTGGATGGCAAGACCTGTCGGGATCAGCGTCGTCTGACCTGGGGCCAGCGTGATGGCTTCGCTCAGGCAGGCGCGCAGGTCGAGGCCGGCGCTGCCGGGCGTGGCGTAGGCGGGGATCCGCTCGGCCATGCGGGCGTCGAGCACTTGCAGGTCAATGGGAGTCATCAGAGTCGCTTGGAGAGTTCGGCAATCAGCTCGCGGGCGAGGCTGAGCTTGTCTGCACGGGGCAGTTCACGCTGGCCCTGCTCGTCGATGAGCAGCAGCGCGTTGTCGTCACGGCCAAAGGTGGCCGGGCCGAGGTTGGCGACGATCAGCGGAATGCCCTTGCGGCGGCGTTTGGCGTCGGCGTGCTCGGCGAGCTTCTCGCTCTCGGCCGCAAAGCCGACGCAGTAGGGCGGCTGGGGCAGCCGGGCGACGGCGGCGAGGATGTCGGCGTTCTCCGTCATCGCAATCGTTGGCGCCGTGGCGCCGCCTTCGGCCTTCTTCAGCTTGTGTTCGTGCGTCTGCGCAGGGCGCCAGTCGGCGACGGCGGCCGTGGCGATGAAGGCGTGTTGATGCGAGGCCAACGGCAGCACCGCGTCGAACATCTGCTGTGCGCTCTGCACGTCGATGCGCTGCACGCCGCGCGGCGTGGGCAGGTGGACGGGGCCGGCGATCAGCGTCACTTCGGCACCGGCCTCGGCAGCGGCGCGGGCGATGGCGAAACCCATCTTGCCGCTGCTGTGGTTGGTGATGCCGCGCACCGGGTCGACGGGCTCGAAGGTCGGGCCGGCGGTGATGAGCAGCTTCCTGCCGCGCAAGGTCTTGGGCGCGAGGAAGGCCTCCACGTCATCGAAGATCTCCCGTGGCTCCAACATGCGGCCGTCGCCGATCTCGCCGCAGGCCTGGTCGCCATTGGCAGGGCCGACGACGGTGGCGCCGTCAGCGGCGATCTGCGTGACGTTGCGCTGCGTGGCCGGGTGGGCCCACATCTCGCGGTTCATGGCTGGCACGACGAGCAGCGGGCACTCGTGGATGCGCCGGGCCAGCGCGGTCAGGCTGACGAGGTCGTCCGCTCTGCCCTGCGCCAAGGCCGCGATGGCATCGGCGCTGGCGGGCGCCACCAGCATCACATTGGCCTCGCGGCTGAGGTTGATGTGGGCCATGTTGTTGTCGGGCCGCGCGTCCCACTGATCGGTGAAGACGGGCCGGTTGGACAGGGCCTGCATCGTCACCGGCGTGATGAACTGCTGGGCGCCCTCGGTCATCATGACCTGCACGGTCGCGCCGCCCTTCACGAACAGGCGCGTCAGCTCGGCGATCTTGTAGCCGGCGATGCCGCCGGTCATGGCGAGGAGGATGTGTTTGCCGTGCAAGGGACTTGTCATCAACGCTTCCTGAACACCAGATCCCAGACGCCGTGGCCCAGCTTCAGCCCACGGGCTTCGAACTTGGTCAGAGGTCGGTAGGCGGGCTTGTCAGCGTAACCGTTCGCGGTGTTGTGCAGCGCCGGCTCGGCCGACAGCACCTCGAGCATCTGCTCCGCGTAGGGCTGCCAGTCGGTGGCCAGGTGCAGGTAGCCGCCGGGCTTGATGTGGCGCACCAGGTTGGCCACGAACGGCGCCTGGATCAGGCGACGCTTGTTGTGGCGCGTCTTGTGCCAAGGGTCGGGAAAGAAGATGTGCACGCCATCGAGTGCCGCTTCGCCGACCATGTCACGCAGCACTTCGACGGCGTCGTGCTGGACGATGCGGATATTGCCCAGCTCGCGTTCGCCGATCAGCTTGAGCAGTGCGCCGACGCCGGGCTGGTGCACTTCACAGCCGATGAAATCATGGTCCGGCAGCGTGGCAGCGATGTCGGCGGTGGCGGCACCCATGCCGAAGCCGATCTCCAGCACCAGCGGTGCGCTGCGGCCGAAGGTCGCGGCCGTGTCGAGCCGCTCGACCTTGTAGGGCAGCACGAACCTGGGGCCCAGCTCGGTCAACGCCTTGATCTGGCCCGTGCCCATACGGCCAGGCCGGGTCACGAAGCTCTTGATGGCGCGGCGTGGCGGCTGCTGCGGATCTTGCGTCTCGTCGGTCATCAGCCCACCTCGGCCATGACCATCGGCGTGGCAACCACATCGGTATCGCCGAGCGTGCAGGCGGCGAGGTAGGACGCAATGGCGCGGTCGGCGGCGGCGTCATCGGCCGCATGGATCAATGCCAGCGGCTCGCCGGCGGCGACGCGGGTGCCGATCGGGCGGACCTCGGAGAAGCCGACGCGCATGTCGATCGCGTCACCGGCCTTGCGGCGGCCGCCGCCCAGCTCGACGATGGCCACGCCAAGGTCTCGGGTCGACATGGTGGTGACGACACCGGCGCGCGGCGCAGCCACGGGCTTCACGACGGGCGCAGCCGTCAGGTAGGCCGACGGGCGTTCCATCAGATCGGCCGGGCCGCCGAGGGCGACGACCATCTTCGCGAACTTTTCGGCGGCGGCGCCCGAGTCGAGCGCGTGCTGCAACTTCACGCGGGCGGCGGCGGTGTCGGCCGCGAGATTGCCCAGCACCAGCATCTCGGCGCACAGCGCCAGCGTCACCTCGTGCAGGCGCGGCTCGCGGGCTTCGCCGGTCAGGTAGCGGATCGTTTCGATCACTTCCAGCGAGTTGCCGACGTCGCTGCCCAGGATCTGGTTCATGTCGGTGATCAGCGCGCGCGTCCTCAGGCCTGCGCCGCCAGCGACGGCGACGATGCTCTCGGCCAGTTCGCGCGCGAATTCGGGCGTCGAGGCAAAGGCACCATTGCCGCACTTGATGTCCATCGCCAGGCCTTCCAGGCCGGCGGCGAGCTTCTTGGACAGAATGCTGGCGGTGATCAGCGGCACGCTCTCCACCGTGGCCGTCACGTCGCGCGTCGCGTAGAAGCGCTTGTCGGCGGGGGCCAGGTCGGCCGTCTGGCCAATGATGGCGCAGCCCAGCGAGCGCACGATCTGGTCGAACTTCGCCGGGTCGGGCGTGGTCGTGTAGCCTGGGATGGCTTCCAGCTTGTCCACCGTACCGCCCGTGTGGCCAAGGCCCCGGCCGGCGATCATCGGCACATAGCCACCACAGGCGGCGACCATGGGTGCCAGCATCAGGCTGACCTTGTCGCCCACGCCGCCGCTGCTGTGCTTGTCGAGCACCGGGCCGGGCATGTCGGGCCAGCGCATGACGCGGCCGGAGTTCATCATGGCGCGCGTCAGCAGCACGGCTTCGTCGCGGCCCATGCCGCGCAGGAAGACGGCCATGCCGAGGGCGGCGACCTGGCCTTCGCTCCAGGAGTTGTATGTCAGGCCGTCGACGAAGTTCTGGATCTGCGCTTCATTGAGCGAGTGGCCGTCGCGCTTGGCGCGGATGATTTCTTGGGCAAGCATGTGTCAATAGGCTGCGGTGACGGCGACAGAGTCGGAGCCCGCAAGGACAGCTTCGATGTCGGTGAGCAAGCCGCTGGCGCCGAAGCGCAGGCGTTGCGGGTTCAGCGCGTCGGGGCCGAGCGCGGCTTCCGTCTGGGCAATGAAACCGGCGGCGTCGGCCACCGAGCGCACGCCGCCCGAGGCCTTGAAGCCGGCAGCGGACAGGCCACTGGCCTTGATCTCTTTCAGCATCACGGCGGCGGCGGCGGCAGTGGCGCCGGTCTTGGTCTTGCCTGTGCTGGTCTTGACGAAATCGGCACCCGCCGCGAGAGCCAGCCGCGTGGCCTGGGCGATGCGGTCGATGCTGCCGAGTTCGCCGGATTCGATGATGACCTTCAGCGTCAGTGGCCGGCTGGCGAAGCGGACTTCGGACAGGAACTCCGCGACCTCCGTGGCCTGATCGGCCAGCAGCGTGCGGTAGGGCAGCACGACGTCGACCTCGTCGCCACCGGCAAGCGCGATCTCGGCGACGTCGGCCAGCGCGCGTTGCACGTCAAGCGCCCCATCGGGAAAGTTGGCGACGGCGGCAACCTTGATCGACGAAGGCAGCGCAGCGCGCGCCTGGGCGACGAAGCGCGGCCAGACACAGACGGCGGCGACATCGCCGTGCGCCGTGCGGGCGCGGCGGCACAGCGCGTCGATGTCGGCAGCCGTGTCGGCGTCGTTGAGGCTGGTCAGGTCCAAGCAGGCCAGCGCGGTACGGGCCGCTGACTTCAGGTCGGTGGTCATGGCGTCAGGTCCGCAAAGCTGGCGATCAGCGCCGCCAGGAAGGCGGACGCGCGCTCGCCCGACAGCTGCGCCTGCTTCAGGGTCAGGTCATGCGTCAGCGCTTCGGCGGACAGGCCGGCGGCCATGTTGGTCATCAGCGCGATGCCCAACACGCGCAGGCCGGCGTGGCGGGCCAGGATGGTCTCGGGCACCGTGCTCATGCCGACGGCGTCGGCGCCCCACGCGGCAAACATGCGGATCTCGGCGGGCGTCTCGAACTGCGGGCCCAGCGCCCAGCAGTAGGTGCCCTCGCCCAGCATCAGGTTCTCGCGCTTGGCCAGCGCCAACGCGTGTTTGCGCAGTTCCGGGTCGTAGGCCGCGCTCATGTCGACGAAACGATGGCTGCCTTGCTCGCCGACGAGCGGGCTGCGCTGAGGCGCATTGATGTGGTCGGCGATCAGCATCAGGCTGCCGGGCTGCATGTGGGCGCGCAGCGAGCCGGAGGCGTTGGTCTGCAGGAGAACCCGCACGCCCCAGCGCTTCAGCGTGCGCAGTGCGCCGGCCATGCCGGTGCAGTCCCCGGTCTCATAGGTATGCGCGCGGCCACGCAGGAAGATGACGCGCTGTGCGCCGATAGTGCCGACGACGATCTCGTTGACATGGCCCTCCACCTTGGGCTGCGGGAAGGCCGGCAGTGCGGTGTAGGGCAGGCTCTTCGCGTCCTGCACATGGCTGACCGCACCGGCCCAGCCGGAACCGAGCACGACAGCGACTGCGGGAGCGTCACCGAACAGGGATTGCAGCTTCTCGACGCTCACGGTGATCGCGAGGTCGAGGGTCTTGTTGTCGATCATGGGGAACCTCAGATATTTAGATGGCTGGGTCCGAAGCTGTGGGGGAGCAGTTCGGCCAGGGTCCAGCGTTGGCGGATGCCGCCAGGATCGCCGGCAATGATGACAAGTTCTTCCGGCACGGAGAACTCGCGGAGCTTCTGACGGCAGCCACCGCAGGGCGTGATGATGTCCGGCCCGGGGCCGGTCACGAGGACGGCCACGGCGCGCTTGCCGCCGGCCATCAGCATGGCCGTCAGTGCCGACGGTTCGGCGCACCAGCCTTGCGGATAGGACGCGTTCTCTATGTTGGCGCCAAGATGAAAGCGGCCCTGCTCGTCGAGGACGGCGGCGCCGACCTTGTACTTTGAGTAAGGCGAATGCGAGAACTCGCGGGCGCGCAGGGATTCGGCGAGCAGGCGGTCGAGCAGGTCTTGGGAGAGTTCCATCAGCGTTCCTTCACGTAGGGTCGGCCGAGGGCCTTGGGGGCGATGGCAGAACCAATGAAGCCAGCGAGCAGCACGACCGTCAAGATATACGGCAATGCCTGGATCAGCTGCACGGGTACTTCGCCGATGCCTGGCAATTGCACGCCCTGCATGCGAATGGCCATCGCGTCCAGGAAGCCGAACAGCAGGCAGGCACCCAGCGTCGGCAGCGGCTTCCACTTGCCGAAGATCATTGCGGCCAGCGCGATGAAGCCACGGCCGGCGGTCATGTTCGGTGAGAAGGACGCGTTCTGCGCCAGCGTCAGATAGGCCCCTGCCAGGCCACAGAGCACGCCGTTCATCAGCAGCGCCTGGTAGCGCAGACCCTGCACGGACATGCCGGCGGCTTCCACCATCGCCGGGTTCTCGCCAACGGCGCGCAGGCGCAGGCCCGGGCGGGTGCGCTCCAGGAAGAACCACACCGCCGCGACCGTCAGGAAGGCGACGTAGACCAGCGCGTTGTGGCTCAGCAGGCCGTGGCCGATGACGGAGGCGAACCAGTTGCCCGGCTGTGGTTCGGCAAAGCCCTTGGCGAGGGCCGTCAGGCGCACGTCGGGGTCGATGGGCGGGGTCTGGCCACCCTGCTGGAACCAGGCGATGCCGAGCACGACGGTGAGGCCGGCGGCGATCATGTTCAGCGCGACGCCGGACACGACCTGGTCGCCGCGATTCGTCACGCAGGCAAAGCCGTGCAGCAACGACGCGGCGCAGCCGACGGCGATTGCGGCCAGCAGGCCGTAGCCGGTGGAGTGCGTGACCGAGGCGGCCGCAGCCGCCGCAAAGGCGGCGAACAGCATCTTGCCTTCCAGGCCGAGGTCAATGACGCCGGCGCGCTCGGACAGCACACCCGCCATCGCGCACAGCAGCAGCGGCGCGCTGACGCGCAGCGTGGAGGCCAGCACCGAGGCGATCAGGACTTCATCCATCAGCGGCCTCCCTTCACAGCAGCGTAGACGCGAGCAAACAGCGGCGCGCTGACCGTGGCCATCGCGCCGGAGAACAGCACGATCAGGCCCTGCGCGGTGACCACCATCTCGCGGCTGAATCCTTGCAGCTCGAAGCTGACCTCGACGCCGCCCTGATACAGCACGCCGAACAGCAGCGACGCCAGCACGATGCCGACCGGGTGGTTGCGGCCCATCAGCGACACGGCGATGCCGGTGAAGCCGGCGCCGGCGACGAAGTCCAGCGTGAGCTTGCCCTGCACGCCGGAGATCTCGTTGATGCCGACCATGCCGGCCAGCCCGCCGGAGATGGCCATGGCCAGCAGCACCTGGGCGCGCGGGCGGATGCCGGCGTAGTGGGCCGCGCGCGGCGCGCTGCCGACGGCGCGGACCGCGTAGCCGGCGGCACTCTTCCACAGGAACCAGCCGACGAAGACACAGGCGACCAGCGCGATGACGAGGCTGAGATTGAGCGGCGACGAGGGCAGCTCGACGCCAACGGCAGCCGCGATCTGATGCAGCGCCGGCATGCGGGCGCTCTCGGCGAACTCGGCAGACTCGACCGCCATGCTGCCGGCCGGGCGCAGCCAGTTGACCAGCAGATAACCGTTCAAACCAGCGGCGAGGAAATTGAACATGATCGTCGTGATGACGATGTGGCTGCCACGCCAGGCCTGCAGATAGGCTGGCAGTGCCGCCCACAGCATGCCGAAGGCGGCGGCGGCGATCACCAGCAGCGGCAGCATGACGACGGCCGGCAGCTTGGCGCCGAGCCACAGCGCGACCAGCGCCACGCCCACGCCGCCCAGCGTCGCCTGGCCTTCGCCACCAATGTTGAACAGGCCGGCGTGGATGGCCACGGCGACGGCGAGGCCCGTGAAGATGAACGTGGTCGCGTAGTACAGCGAATAGCCCAGGCCACGCACGCTGCCCAGGGCGCCGTTCAGCAGCACGGTCAGCGCCTGCCAGGGGCTGTGGCCGATGACCATGACGACGAGGCCGGCGACGACCAGCGCGATGGCCAGGTTCCACAGCGGCAGCAAGCCGATGTCGATCCAGCGAGGGAGGGTCAAAGGCTGACTCATGCGGCCGCTCGTTCTTCTTGTGCAGCCATCAACAGGCCGAGACGACGCTCATCACACTCGTCGATGGCCAACTCTCCGGTGATGCGGCCCGCGTTCATGACGACGACGCGGTCCGCCAGCGCCAGGATCTCGTCCAGTTCGCTGCTGACCAGCAGCACCGCGCAGCCGGCGTCGCGCAGCGCGCGCAACTGGCCGTGGATGAATTCGATGGCGCCGATGTCAACGCCGCGCGTCGGCTGGCCCACCAGCAGCACAGTCGGCTGCTCGCCGATCTCGCGGGCAAGGATGAGCTTCTGCTGGTTGCCGCCGGAGAACTTGCTGGAGCCCAGGTGCTCGTCGCGCGGGCGCACGTCGAAGCGTTCCTGCATCTGCTTCGTCGCGTCACGCATCGCGGCGTGATTCATGGAGGCGCCCTTGCGGTACTTGGGCAGGCCTTGGTAGCCCAGCACGGCGGATTCCCAGGCCGGGAAGCTCATGACCAGGCCGACCGCATGCCGGTCCTCCGGCACATGGGCCAGCCGCAATGGGCGGGCCTGTGCCGTGTCCAGCCAGGTGCCCGGCGTGAACGACGCGCCGCCCAACTCCAGCCGGCCGCCCTCGGGCGCGCGCAGGCCGGACAAGACCTCCAGCAGCTCGCTCTGGCCGTTGCCCGACACGCCGGCCACGCCGACGATCTCGCCGGCCTTCAGCGTCAGGCTCACATCCTTCAGGGCCGGCACGCCATTGGCATGCCTCAGGCTCAGGCCGGTCGCTTGCAGGCGCACTTCGCCCGCGTGGACCTCCATGCCGTCAGGTCGGCCCAGCTTGACCTTGCGGCCGACCATGGACTCGGCCAGCGCCTCTTCGCTCCACTCGGCGATAGGCCGCGTCTCGACGACCTGGCCGGCCCGCATGACCGTCACGGCGCTGCACAGGCTCATGACCTCGCGCAGCTTGTGCGTGATGAGGATCAACGTCGTGCCACGCTCCTTCAGGCGGCGCAGCGTGACGAAGAGCTGGTCCGTCTCCTGCGGCGTCAGCACGGCCGTCGGCTCGTCCAGGATCAGGATCTTGGCGCCGCGGTACAGCGCCTTCAGGATCTCCAGCCGCTGCAACTCACCCACGGGCAGGTCGGCGACGACGGCGTCGAGCTTCACATGCAGACCGGTTTCCTGCATCAGCGCGAGCAGCTTGGCGCGCACCTTGGCCTTGGAAGGCGCGAGGAAAAAACCGCCTTCCGCGCCGAGCATGATGTTCTCCAGGCAGGTCAGCGTCTCCACCAGCATGAAGTGCTGGTGGACCATGCCGATGCCCAGCTGGATCGCCTGCTGCGAGTTGGCGATGTGAACCTGCTGGCCGTTGACCTCGATCATTCCCGCATCAGCGTGGTAGTAGCCGTACAGGATGGCCATCAACGTGCTCTTGCCGGCGCCGTTCTCGCCGACGAGGCCATGCACGCTACCCGCAGCGATGTCGAACGACACCTCGCGGTTGGCCTGCACGGCGCCGAAGCGCTTGGAGATGCCCTGAAGGCGGACGGCGGGCGTCATGGCGACGCTCAGTACTTACAAGCGTTGTCCGCCATGTAATCAGCGACCTTGATCTTGCCGCTGATGATGTCGGCCTTGACCGCGTCGACCTTGGCCTTCAGCGCCGGGTTCAGCAGCTTGGCGTTGTTCTCGTCGGCCGCGTAATCCACGCCGCCTTCCTTCAGGCCCAGCACGCTCACGCCAGGCTTCCAGGCCTTCAGCACGTTGTAGACGGCCACGTCCACGCGCTTGACCATGGAGGTCAGCATGGTGCCGGGCTGGATGTGGTTCTGGTTGCTGTCCACGCCGATGGCCAGCTTGCCGGCGTCCTTGGCCGCCTGGTAGACGCCCACGCCGGTGCCGCCGGCCGCGGCGAAGACGACGTCCGAGCCCTTGGCAAACTGGCTCTTGGCCAGCTCACCGCCACGGGTCGGGTCGTTCCATGCCGTGGAGGTGGTGCCCGTCATGTTGGAGAACACCTCGATCTTGGGCGAAGTGGCCTTGGCGCCCTGCTCGTAGCCGCACTGGAACTTGCGGATCAGCGGAATGTCCATGCCGCCGACGAAACCGACCTTGCCGGTCTTGCTGACCAGCGCGGCCATGGCGCCAACGACATAGCTGCCCTCATGCTCCTTGAACAGCAGGGACTGCACATTGGGCAGGTCGACCTTGGCGTCGATGATGGCGAACTGGGTCTTGGGGAATTCCTTGGCCACCTGCTGCAAAGCCGACGCCTGGGCGAAGCCGATGCTGATGATGGGGCTGGCGCCCTTCTCGGCCATGCGGCGGATGGCCTGCACGCGCTGGGTGTCGTTGCTGATCTCGAACTCGAGATAGGTCTTGCCGCTCTCCTTCTTCCACTGCTCGGCGCCTTGGTAGCCGGCCTGGTTGAAGGATTTGTCGAACTTGCCGCCCATGTCGAAGATCACCGCAGGCTGCTGGGCCGCCTGGGCGGTACCGCAGGCAAGCATCAGGGCCAGGGAAAGACGAGGCAGCGCGAAGTTCATGGGATGGCTTGAGTCTTGGCGAAAGGGGCGCATTGTAGAAAACATCCCCAAAGTTTTACTGACCTGAAAAATACGGATTCACCCTGCCCTGCGGTGACGCAACCTGCGGTGCGCGGCCCGGGCGTGGGGGAGCCAGCCCAGTGTCGCCCAACGGCGCCACATCAACAGGCCTCGAATCCACTCGTCCGCTGCATAAGCAATCCACACGCCAACCAGGCCCCAGCCCAGGTGCACGCCGAGAAACCAGCTGCCGCCGGCCAGCACGATGGCCATGGAGGCCGAGCCGGCGATGACCGGGTAGCGGGCGTCGCCCGTGGCCCGCAGCGCGTTGATGACGACCATGTTGAAGACGCGCCCCGGCTCCACCAGCACCGTCCACCACAGCAGCGTGCAGCCCAGCTCGATGATGGCCGGGTCGGACGTGAACTGCCGCAGCAGCCACGGCCCGGCCAGCGCAAAACTGGTGGAGACGACCAGGGCGACCACCAGGCCCAGCCCCAGCGACTTGCGCACCAGCTTGTGCGCCGCATGCAATTGGCCGGCGCCGATCATGTGACCCACGAGGATCTCCACCGCAAAGGCGACGGCCAGGCCGAACATGAGGATCACGTGCAGGAACTGCATCGTGTAGGCGTGCGTGGCCAGCGCCAGCGCACCAAGTTGGGCCACAGCAGCCAGGCTGGTCATGAAGGCCAGGCGCCAGGAGATGTTCTCGGCCGCACCCGGGATGCCGATGTGCAGCACCGTGGCCAGCGGCGCGCGCTCCAGCCGCCACCAGTCCGGCGCGCGCAGCCGCAGGTTGAGCCGGCTGCGCCACAGCACGATGTGCAGGGCCAGGCCCGTGCCCCGGCCGCAAAAGCAGGCCAGCGCGAAGCCGACCAGGCCCAGGTGCGGCATGGCCAGCAAGGCGACGATCAGCGTGACGAGCTGGATGACGATCACCACCGCCAGCGCCTCGCGGCTGCGCAGGTGGGCGCGCATGACACTGGACATCGTCGAGTTGAGCGCGTCGATCAGCAGCGCCGGGGCCAGGGCTTGCAGCAGCGTGCTGGCCAGCGGTGCCACCTCGGGCGGCGCGTTGACCAACCCCATTAAGGGCCCTGCGGCCAACAGCGCCACGATGGCGCCGCCCACGCCCAGCCAGACGCTCGCGCCGAGGGAGGCTCGGGCGACGGCGTCGGCTTGGTCGCGCCGGCCGGCGCCCAGCGCCTGGGTCACGGCCACGCTGACACCGGCGCCGACGACGCGGAAGAGCACGAAGAGGGCCGCGAACACCTGATTGGCCAGGCCGAAGGCGGCGCCGCTGTTGTCCGACAGCCGGGCCGCCAGCGCGGTGCCGATGATGCCGATGCCGATGCCGAGAAGCAGTTCCAGCAGCAGCGGCCAGGTGAGCGGAAAGAGGCGCGGGCGAGCGGAGGAGGCGGTCAAAACCAAGGCCTCTCGACGGAATTCACATAAGTCACGGCAAGCTCGCCAAAATGGACCGAAATCGTATAGGAGTAACCATGCCGAAACACGCAGCCCATGCGTTTGCCCAGACCCGGGTCCCGTTCAAGATCGCGTCAGCCAAGCCCGGCCAGCTCTTCTCCCTGCCCGAGCTGGCCAAGACCTTCCCCAACGTGCTGCGCATGCCCATCTCCATGCGCATCGTGCTGGAAAGCGTGCTGCGCAACTGCGACGGCAAGAAGGTGACGGCCGAGCATGTGGAGCAGCTCGCCAGCTGGAAGCCGGTTGCGGCACGCGTGGATGAGATCCCCTTCGTCGTCGCCCGCGTGGTGCTGCAGGACTTCACCGGCGTGCCGCTGCTAGCCGACCTGGCCGCGATGCGCAACGTGGCGGCCGCGATGGGCAAGAACCCGAAGGCCATCGAGCCGCTGGTGCCGGTGGACCTGGTGGTGGACCACAGCGTCATGATCGACCACTACGGCACGAAGAAGTCGCTGGACCTGAACATGAAGCTGGAGTTCGAGCGCAACCGCGAGCGCTACGAATTCATGAAGTGGGGCATGCAGGCCTTCGACACCTTCGGCGTGGTGCCACCGGGCTTCGGCATCGTCCACCAGGTGAACCTGGAATACCTGGCGCGCGGCGTGCACAAGAACAAGGACGGCATCTTCTATCCCGACTCGCTTGTGGGCACCGACAGCCACACCACCATGATCAACGGCATCGGCGTCGTCGGCTGGGGCGTGGGTGGCATCGAGGCCGAGGCCGGCATGCTGGGCCAGCCGGTCTACATGCTGACGCCCGACGTCGTCGGCTTCGAGCTGACCGGCGAGTTGCGCGAGGGCGTCACGGCGACCGACCTCGTGCTGACCGTCACCGAGATCCTGCGCAAGCACAAGGTCGTCGGCAAGTTCGTCGAATTCTTTGGCGAAGGCACGGCCAGCCTCGCCCTGCCCGACCGCGCGACGATTGCGAACATGGCGCCCGAGTACGGCGCGACCATGGGTTTCTTTCCGGTCGACGAGAAGACCGTCGCCTACTTCAAGGGCACGGGCCGCAGCAAGGCCGAGATTGACGCCTTCGAGGGCTACTGGCGGGCGCAGCAGATGTTCGGCGTGCCCAAGGCCGGCGACATCGACTACACCTCGGTCGTCTCGCTGGACCTCGGCACCGTCGTGCCCAGCCTGGCCGGCCCGAAGCGCCCGCAGGACCGCATCGCCATCAACGACCTGTCGGCCCGATTCGGCGAGCTGTTCAGCAAGCCGATTGCCGAGAACGGCTTCAACCAGCCGGCTGAGAAGCTGGACCGGCCCTACGTGACCGACTCAGGCCTCCCGGTCAAGAACGGCGACGTGCTGATCGCAGCCATCACCTCCTGCACCAACACCAGCAACCCCGGCGTGTTGCTGGCCGCCGGCCTGCTGGCCAAGAAGGCGGTCGAGGCAGGGCTCACAGTCTCGCCCCACATCAAGACCTCGCTGGCGCCCGGCTCGCGCATCGTCACCGAGTACCTGACCAAGGCCGGCCTGCTGCCCTATCTGGAGAAGCTGGGTTTCAACGTCGCCGCCTACGGCTGCACGACCTGCATCGGCAACGCCGGCGACCTGACGCCTGAGCTGAACCGCCTCATCCAGGACAACGACCTCGTCTGCGCGGCCGTGCTGTCAGGCAACCGCAACTTCGAGGCGCGCATTCACCCCAACCTGAAGGCCAACTTCCTGGCCAGCCCGCCACTGGTGGTGGCCTACGCCATTGCCGGCAACGTCACGCGCGACCTGATGACGCAGCCGGTCGGCTTCGGCAAAAAAGGCCAGCCGGTCTACCTGGGCGACATCTGGCCCAGCAGCGACGAAATCTATGCGCTGATGAAGTTCGCGATGGACGCCGACGCCTTCAAGGCCAACTACGACAAGGTGGCCAAGGAGCCCGGCAAGCTCTGGAAGGCCATCAAGGGCACCCAGGGCCAGGTCTACGATTGGCCCAAGAGCACCTACATCGCCCAGCCACCCTTCTTCCAGGGCTTCACGATGGAGCCGAAGCAGCTGGTGTCGGGCGTGAAGGGCGCGAAGGTCATGGCACTGTTCGGCGACTCGATCACCACCGACCACATCAGCCCGGCCGGCTCCTTCAAGGAGACGACGCCGGCCGGCCAGTTCCTCATCGCCAACGGCGTTCACAAGGCCGACTTCAACTCATACGGCGCACGCCGAGGCAACCACGACGTGATGATGCGCGGCACGTTTGCCAACGTGCGCGTGAAGAACCTGATGCTGCCCGCCGGCGCCGACGGCTCGCGCCCCGAAGGCGGCTACACGCTGAAGGACGGCGAGCAGACGACCATCTACGACGCCGCAATGGCCTACATCGCCGAGGGCACGCCAACCGTCATCTTCGCGGGCGAGGAGTACGGCACCGGGTCAAGTCGCGACTGGGCCGCCAAGGGCACGCAGCTGCTCGGCATCAAGGCCGTCATCGCCAGGAGCTTCGAGCGCATCCACCGCAGCAACCTCATCGGCATGGGCGTGCTGCCGCTGCAGTTCAAGACCGGCTCCAGTTGGGAGAACCTGGGCCTGACAGGGGCGGAAACCATCGACATCACGCTGGCCGATGAAATCAAGCCGCAGGACGATGCGGTGATGACCATCACCCGCGCGGATGGCACCCAGGTGGCCGTGAAGCTGACGCTGCGCATCGACACGGCCATCGAGGTGGACTACTACTTCCATGGCGGCATCCTGCCGTTCGTGTTGAGACAGCTTCTCGCCGCTGAGCCGTCGGTCTCTGTCGGCCCAGGCCCACAAGCTCGACGGGCCGCCGGCTGACAGACGCACGAGGCGCAGGCAACTAGGGTCTCGGCATGCCCGCCAAACAGCTGTTGCGATGACCTTGAATGAATTTCTGAACCGTGCCGCGGCCTCGATGCCCGATGTGGACTGGACCGACGTGCTGCCCGCCGTGCTGGCGGGCGCCCTCACCGTCGTCGCCATCAAGTTCGGGCTGCAGATCGTCGTCAGGCGCCTGAGGGCCTTGTCCACTCACACCGATACCGCGTTGGACGATGGCCTCGTCAGCGTGCTGGAGCGCACGAACCCGGCGTTGATCTGGCTCGTCGGCCTGCTCGTGGGGCTGACCGTGCTGCCGCTGGACGACCGCTGGCATGCGCGTGTGTCGCAACTGTGGTTCGCCGTGGTCGCGCTGCAGATCGGCCTTTGGTGCCAGCAGGCGCTGTCGCAGGTGCTGGTCACGCATCAGCAGAGGCATGGCGGCGGGGGCGCGCTGTCGGCCTCGGCCACGCTGCTGAGCTGGGGCCTGCGTGGCACGCTGTGGGTCATCGTGCTGCTGGCCGTGCTGTCCAACATGGGCGTCAACATCACCGCCTTCGTCGCCAGCCTCGGCATCGGCGGCATTGCGTTGGCGCTGGCGGTGCAGAACATCCTGGGCGACCTGTTCGCGTCGCTCGCCATCGCGGTGGACAAGCCCTTCGAGGTGGGGGACGCCATCTCGGTGGGCGACGTCAACGGCACCGTCGAACGTGTCGGACTCAAGACGACACGCATCCGCAGCCTGGGCGGCGAGCAGATCGTCATGTCCAACGCCGAACTGCTCAAGCGCACCGTGGCGAATTTCAAGCGGCAGGAGACCCGCCGGGTCGCGTTCACATTCGGCGTCACCTACGACACCACGGCCGAACAGGTGGCCGCGGTGCCGCCGATGATCAAGGCCATCATCGAGGCCGACTCACAGCTCCAGTTCGGCAGGGCCCACTTCAAGGCCTTCGGCGAACGCTCGCTGGATTTCGAAGTGGTCTACCTCGTCAAGGACCCGAGCTACGACCTCTACATGGACCGCCAGCAGTCGCTGAACCTGGCGCTGATGCAGGGCCTGCAGCAACGCGGCATCCGCTTCGCCTTCCCCGTCCAGACGGTCAACCTGGTCGACGGGCGCCAGCAGCAAGTCGCAGGTGGCACGCCGCCGAACGCGCCCGAGCGGGCCGCCAACCGCCGCGGTCCGGACCCGGTGACGGCGGCGGGCTGACGATGGCCATAGCGGCGGTGGACGTGCCATGGGCGCAGGGCCTGCTGCTCGGCGCTGCCGTGTCGTCCCGTGCTGTGCCCGGCACCGCCGGGCTTTGACTGGCGTTCGCAGCGCTTCGTTGCCTGGTCGGGCCTGCGCGGCGGCGTGCCCATCGTGCTGGCCGCCTACCCGGTCCTGGCGGGCATCCCCGGCGCGTGGCGACTGTTCGACGTCGCTTTCCTGGTGGTGCTGCTGTCGCTGCTGATCCAGGGGCCGACGCTGGCGCCGCTGGCTCGCTGTTGAAGCTCAATCAAACACCGGGATCAGATGCGGGCGGCCGGCCACCAGCGTGACGACGCGGCGTGGCAGGCAGAGCAACGGCGTGGTACCGCTGCGCAGGGCGCGGGCCACGGCAGTGCGGGCGGCGGCGAGCAGTGCGGCCAGGCTGGGCCGTTCACCCCGGCATTGCGAGCGCGGAATGACGAGGGCGAGATCGATGCTGCTGGGGCCGCTGGCATCGGCAGCCTCGACTTCGAGGCGGGCATTGACGACGACGGTGGACGGCGTGCTCAGACGCAGATCAAGATCGGCGTCGACGGTGTCATCGGAGGCCAGCGGCAGTTCTTGCAGTGGCAGCACAAAGAGGGATGGGTTTTTGGACATGGCAGGCCATGATGCAGAACGCATGTGACAGCCACCATCGGGCGCGCTGCCACGACTGCGTAGGACGACGCCGTAGATGCAGGGGAAGCGTCGGCGTCAGTGTGCGGGCGCGTGGCGCACGGTCGGGGCAGCGAACAGGCGACCGATGAGGGTGCGGGCAAAGAAATAGTCGTTGCGCAGCTTGTCGCCCAAGGCGTCCAGGCCAACGCGGCCCTGAGGGTCGCAGGGGATGTCGAGGCCGGCCTCGCCGACCGTAAGCGGTTCGAAGTGCAGCAGATGCGTGGCCTGAGCGGCATCAACGCCGTTCGATTGAGTCGGTATCGAGAACATCGCGGCCTCCAGTGAGAGTGACGACAGCATGGAAGTCACTCTGCGCCTGCGCGGTCAGGCCGGGTGTAAGCCTGCGGGGCGCGGCGAAGGTGTAACGCGGCCCGTGCCTTTGTAGGACAGGCCCTATGCCTGAACCGGCACGCTGATGTCGAACCAGAAGCGGCTGCCCTCGCCGAAGCGGCTCTCCAGCTGGATCTCCCCACCCATCATGCGCACCAGCTGGCGGCTGATGGCCAGGCCCAGGCCCGTGCCACCCACGCGCTGCTCGGCATTGCCGGCCTGCTCGAACGGCTCGAAGAGACGCTCGCTCTGGTCCTCGGCAATGCCCACGCCGGTGTCCTCGACCTCGAAACGCAGCATGGCGTGGCCCGGCAGCGTCTCCATGGACGGCAGCGTCAGCGCGCGCAGCGTGACGCCGCCGACGTGGGTGAACTTCACCGCATTGCCCAGCAAGTTGAGCAGGATCTGGCTCAGCCGCTTGTCGTCGGCCAGCACGACGGCCGGCAAGGCCGGGTCGAGGTGCAGGTCCAGGGAGATCTGCTTGTCGACGGCCATCACGCGGACGATGTCGGCCACCGCATGCATGCGCGTGGCCAGCTCCACCGGCCCGATGCGCAGCTCGGCCTTGCCGGCTTCGATGCGGGACAGGTCCAGGATGTCGACGATCAGCGTCAGCAGGTGCTGGCCGCTGCTGTGGATGATGTCCAGGCCGTTGCGCTGCTTGGGCGTGAGGCCGGCATCCATCTTCAGGATCTGCGCATAACCCATGACGGCGTTCAGCGGCGTGCGCAGCTCGTGGCTCATGCGCGCCAGGAACTGGCTCTTGGCACCGTTGGCCACCTCGGCGCGCTCCTTCGCGTCGCTGAGCTCCAGCGTGCGCGCGCGCACCAGTTCCTCGAGATGGTCGCGGTGGGCGCCCAGCTCGGTTTCGCGCTCCTGCAGCGCGTCGATCATGCGGTTGAAGGTGTGGGCCATGGCCGCGATGTCGCGCGGGCCGCCGGCCGGCGCACGCGCGTCGTTGTCGCCGCCCTCGACCTTCTCCATCGCGTCAGACAGCGCCGCCAGCGGCCGCGTCAGGCGCAGCGCCAGGTAGCGCATGGCGAACAGGAAGAGCGCCGCGAACAGCAGGGCCACGCCGAAGTTGGCGATGAAGAGCGAGGTCTGGGTTCGGTGCAGCGTCGCCTTGCTCTGGATGATGCGCACATGGCCCAGCAACTGGGCCGGGCGCAGCGTGACGTCGAAGGGCGAAGGCTCGGGGCGCGTCCAGACCGGCGCAGCAAAGGCCCAGCTGTCCTCGGTCTCCTCGTCCAGCCAGGGCTCGCTGGCAGCACGCGCCGGGGGCGTGACCGCCGGCTGGCCGTCGCGCCCGGACCCGAGCGCCAGCAGCAGCCGCCCACTGGTGTCGCGGATCTCGATGCCGGTGACATCAGGGAAGCTCAGCGACGCGCGCACCGCCTCCTCGGCGTTGTCGGCTGCCGCATAGATCAGCGCCAGCGAGCTGTTGGAGGCCAACGTGCCCGCCACGCGCCCGCCCTGCTCCAGCAGCATGGCGCGCACCTGGCGGCCGCCCTGCCAGGCGTTGACGGCCGCCATCAGCAGGGCCAGGCTCAGCCCGCCCAGCGCAACGGCCATGCTCAGGTGGCGGCGGAAGGAGGTCTCGCGCAGCCAGCGCACATAGACACGCAGCAGCCACGGCCGCGGCAACGGCCCGGGCGGAGGCAGCGCTTCACCCGGCAGGATGCTGACCGGCGATTGGCTGTCGATGGGCTGTGTCATCTCAGTTGGAGGGGTAGACCAGGTCGAAACTCGACTGCACTGCAGCCGCGTCGATACCCAGATGAGCCGCGGTGCGGATGTTGATGGCGGCCAGGGCCTGGCGCAACGGCATCACCCCGGCCACGGCAGCCTTGGGCGCTGCGGCCAGGCGTTGGGCCGACGTGGCCAGCGAGCGGCCAAGCTCGCGGTTGTCGGGGTAGAGCGAGAACAGCGCGCCGCGCTTGACATGGGCGACATGGCTGGAGAACACGGCGATGTTGCGATTCCAGCCCTCCCTGAGCACCAGCGATAGCACGGCGTTGTCGTCCACGGTGGTCGGGTCCTGAGGCAGCCAGAGCGCGTCACGCGCGGGGTCGGCGGCGGCGAGCAGCTGGGTGTAGGCGCGCAGGGCCCCGGCCTGGTCGGCGGCCTCCTGGGCCAGCAGCTCCAGCCCTTCGGCGCGCGCCGCCTCGCGCGCCAGCCTGACGAGCCAGGCGTTCAGGCGCGGGTCGTACACCAGATGCACGCGCCGCGCGCCGGGCCGCAGCCGCTTCAGGCGGGCGAGCATCAAGGCCGGGTCGGGCGCCAGCGTGTGCACGGGAAAGTTGCGCGCCTCGGCCTCCTGCACCGACACGACGCAACCCACCAGCACCGCCATCTCCCCCGCCATCGCGCTGGCGATGCGCATGCCGCCACGGCCGAGGCCGATGAGCACCTGCAGGTCGCGCTTGCGGATGTCATCCGCCACCTGGGCCGGATTGGCGTTGCTCGCCATGGCAAAGCTGGCGACCGAGCCGCCGAGCTTGTCCTCGATGCCGTCCAGGATGCTGGCGAAGACCTGGCGGAAAGGCTCACCCAGTTCCGGGTAGACCACGGCGAGCGAGCGCCCCAACTCCGCCGCAGCAGCACCGCCTCCGGCCAGCGCCATGGCACCGCCCAGGGCCTGTCGCAACAAGGCGCGGCGCGTGGCTCGGGTGGGGCAGCGAGGCTCGGTCAAGTGGATGTTGCTGCGTGAAGGTCCAGGAAGGGCTGTGACGTGTGGGCGGCATTATGCAAAGGCGCAGGGCTGCGGCCGACGGCATCGGCCTGCGCATGAGCGCCCCCGTGACCGACCGGCAATCTGTGCGCGGCGCATTATGCGGACGGGACCGGGTGATTACGGGCAGCGCCTGCTCGCCTTAGATGGCGGCAGCCCACCTTCGAGCACCGGCCGGCGCATCGCACGCGCGCGTGCAGAGTTCACGAATCGCGCCACCCTGCCCGCCCGCGGCCTCACTCGGGCGGCCGGTTGGCGACAGCACAATACGCGCCCACCACCATCCACCTCGGAGAAGCTGGCAATGCGACCTTTCTTTGGCCAGGTGTTCCTCAGCGGCGTCTGCCTCACGGTGGGGTCGTCGCTCGCGTTCGCGCAGGCACCGAGCGAAGAAGAAGAGCTGGCCCAGGTCTACGGCGACAAGACGACCGTCAGCATTGCCACGGGCGCCGCCCAATCGCTGCGCCGCGCGCCCGCGGTGGCCACGGTCATCACGGCGCAGGACATCGCGCTGATGGGCGCGACGGACATCGACCAGGTCCTGGCCACCGTGCCCGGCATCCACGTGGGCCGCAACAACCAGGGCTACAACCCGCTGTATATCGTGCGCGGCATCTACAGCGAGTTCAATGCGCAGACGCTGGTGCTCTACAACGGCGTGCCGATGACGACGATGTTCATCGGCAACCGCGGCACGCTCTGGTCGGGCCTGCCGGTGGCCAACATCGCGCGCATCGAGGTCATCCGCGGCCCGGGCTCGGCGTTGTATGGCGCCGACGCCTATGCCGGCGTCATCAACATCGTCACCAAAGGCCCGGCAGACACGCCGGGCGTTGAGCTGGGCGCGCGTGCCGGCTCGTTCGGCAGCCGCAACGGCTGGGTCCAGTACGGCGGCGAAGTGGGCCCGTTGGCGGTGGCCGCCTACCTCTACGCCGGCCATACCGACGGCTTCAAGGAAACCGTGCAGGCCGATGCCCAAAGCGGCCTGGACGCATTGTTCGGCACCAAGGCCAGCCTGGCCCCGGGGCCGGTGAACACGGGCTATGACGCGGTGGACGCTCACGTCGAGGGCAACTACGGCAAGTTGCGCCTGCGCGCCGGCTACATGCTCCGCGACAACATCGGCACCGGCGCCGGCGCCGGCGGCGCGCTGGACCCGATCGGCCAGGGGCGCAACCAGCGCTGGAACGCCAGCGCGTCCCTGTCCGAGCTGGAGCTGGCGCCGCAGCTGCTGCTGAACCTCTCGGCCAGCTATTTCCAGTTCATCAACCAGTTCCCGCAGCCGCTGCAGGTCTTCCCGCCCGGGGCCTTCGGCGGCAGCTTCCCGCAGGGCATGTTCGGCGCGCCGAACACCTGGGAGCGGCAGACGCGCGTGGCCGCCGTGCTGGGCTACACCGGCTGGGCCGGCCACCAGCTGCGCCTGGGCGTGGGCCATGACGACCTGGACATGTACCGCAGCCAGGAGTTCAAGAACTTCACCATCATCGACTCCGGCCCGGCCAAGGGAGTCCCTGTGCCGTTGCCGGGCGGGCAGCTGGTCGAGTTCCCGGTCGACAAGTCCTTCGTCGCGCCGCAGCGCCGCCGCGTGAGCTATGCCTATGTGCAGGACGAATGGAGCGTGGCACCCGACTGGACGCTCACCGCCGGCATCAGGCGCGACAACTACAGCGACTTCGGCGCCACCACCAACCCACGCCTGGCGCTGGTGTGGGATGCCAGCCTGGACCTGACGGCCAAGCTGCTGATCGGCCGCGCCTTCCGGGCGCCGTCGTTCTCTGAGGAATACAGCATCAACAACCCGGTCATCCGCGGCAACCCGCTGCTCAAGCCGGAGCGCATCAGCACGGCGGAGGCCTCTTTCAGCTGGCAGCTGAGCGCGGCGGTGCAGCTGCAGGCGAGTGCCTTCCGCTACACGATGACCGACATCATCCGCGCGGCCAGCATCGGCGGCGGCACGAGCGAATACACCAACCTGGGCACGCAACGCGGCCATGGCTTCGAGCTGGAACTGGTGGCCGACGTGGCACGCAACCTGCGCCTGGCCGGCCACTACGCCTCCCAGCGCGCGGTCGACGAAAGCACCGGCCGCGACGCGGGCTATGCGCCGCACCAGATGGCCTTCGTGCGTGCCGACTGGCACTTCGACAGGGGCTGGGCGCTGAGCGGCCAGGTCAAGCGCGTGGCCGGCCGCATGCGCGCGGCGGGCGATGACCGCCCCGCCGTGCCCGACTACACCAGCGCCGACCTCACGCTGCGCACCTCATCGCGCCAGTCCGGCTGGGACCTGGCCGTGTCGGTGCGCAACCTGTTCAACGCCGATGTGCGCGAACCGAGCCTGGCGAGCACCGGCATTCCCTACGACCTGCCGATGGCCGGCCGTGGGGTGGACGTGCAGTTGCTCTATCGCTTCTAGGGCCAGCTTCGAGAAGCGGGGCCTTCGTAGGTCACGTTGTCGCAGGCCAGCGGCAGCAGCGTGCCGGCCGGCTGCTCGCTCGCCTCGATGTAGCAGGGCTGCATGCCGGCCAGGAAGGCCGGGAAGGTGAACTGGTAGTGCTGGCGCGGCGTGAAGCCCATGTCCGCCGTCAGCGCGGCGGCCAGCGCGGCGTAGTTCATGCGCAGCCGCCAGCGCCCCTGCTGCAGATGCTTCTCGACGGTCAGCGCAGCCTGCAGATGCTCGCCATCGGCCAGCCCCTGCTGCTCGATCACGCGCAGCATCGGCGCGATGCGTTCGTCGCCCGCCGCGATGGGCCGGCCATAGCCGGCAATGGCGCGGTGGCGCTTCAGCTCCTCGCGCACGCAGGCATCCACGCCCTCGCCGGCAGCCAGCGCCTGCCGGGCCCGCTGGATGAAGCTGGCGGCGCGGATGTCGATGCCGCGGCCATAGATCTCGGCCTCGGACGCGGCCAGCGCCGCAGAAACGGCCAGCGTGCCCGAGCTGCGCGCGCTGCCGGCCAGGGCGGCGACACGGTTGTTCCAGATGCGTGCGTCCGGGTAGCTGGTGAAGACCCAGATGGCGTGCAGCACCTTGATCTGCGCGGGCGTGTAGCGCTGGCCGGTGATGCCGAAGGCGTACAGCGCCAGCCAGTCCATGTCGCCCAGATCGGCATGCAGGTCATGGCCGCGGAACACGGCGCGCTGGCCGACGAAGGCGCCGCCCATGCGGGTGCGCAGCCGGCCGGCATGGTGTTCAAGTGGCGATGTCATGCCGTTGTTCATGCCGCCACCTTCAACGGGTCGTCCTGCAGGTCCAGCGCAAAGAAGGGGAAGTCCTTGTAGCTGCCGGCGCGCTGCTCCAGCGCATGGGCGGCCGCTCCGGGCAGTCGGAGCAGCAGGTGCAGCATCTCGCCTTGCTCAGGGGTGAAGCCCAGGTCGCCCAGGGCGGCCGCCGCAACGCCCGACATCGCCAGCGGCAAGCCCACCGCCGCCTCGATCTCGGGGCGGTGCGCAGCCAGCCAGCGCAGGCGCGGGCCGCCGGCCATGTCGGCCAGCCGCAGCAAGGCATCACAGACGATGCCGGGGGTAACCACGCCATTGGGCTCGAAGCCCGGCGGGTGATCGGCCTCGGGCCAGATGGGCGAGGTGGGAGCGGCTGCGGCAAGCCAGCCAGCGGCCCACAGCGCGACGCTCTCCGGCGCCGCGCGGCTGTCCCAGATCGTCATGGCTGCGGCCACTTCCTGTGCGCCACCATGGCGCCCGGCGCCCACGGCCAGCGCGGCCATCAAGGCGGCTGCTGCAGGCGAGCGGCCCAGCCCCGAGCACATCGCCGCATGCACGGCAGCGTCGCGCGGCCCGGCATTGGCCAGGGCCACGGCAAGCGCCTCCAGCAGGCAGGCCTGCGCTTCGGTCGGCGCTTCCTCGCGGAACAACAGCCACAGCATGTCGACCCAGCGGGCGCGGCCCAGCATGTCGCCATAAACGTCGTAGCCACGGCAATGCGCCGAGCGCGTGGCAAAGCGGTCGGCGGGTTCCGCCTCTTCGCGCCAGATGCTCGTGCGAACCTGATCGGTCATGGCCTGGCTCACATCAACTGGCTGAAGCCGCCGTCCACCACCAGCTCGGTGCCGACGACATAGGACGAGGCCGGCGAGGCGAGGTAGAGCACCGCGTTGGCGACCTCTTCGGCGGTGCCGAAGCGCTGCGCCGGCGAGCGCTGCGTGAGGTCGGCGCGCGCGGCGTCCACCGCCTCGCGGGGCACGCCGTCCCAACGGCCGAAGCCCGGTGTATCGATGGGGCCGGGGCTGACGGCATTGACGCGGATGCCGCGCCCAGCCAGTTCCAGGCTTGCCGTGCGCACCAGCGAACGCGCCGCTGCCTTGCAGGCCGCGTAGGCCGAGAAACCCGGCGCGCCGACCTGGTTGGCGATGGAGGTCGTCACGACGATGGACGCGCCCGGGCGCAGCAGCGGCAGCGCGCGCTGGATGGCGAAAAACACGCCCTTGAAGGCGACGTTGTTCATCGCGTCGAACTGGTCTTCGGTCATCAGCTCGATGGGCATGGGCGAGCCGCCGGTGGCGTTCAGCACCAGCGCGTCGAGGTGGCCGAACCTGGCCTTCACCTGCGCCATCAGGCGGTCGATGTCGGCCAGGTTGCCGGCGTCGCTGCGCTCGGCCAGCAGGTCGTGGCCGAGACTGTCGCGCGCGGCCGCCAGCGTCGCTTCGTCGCGGCCGGTGATCATCACGCTGGCGCCCTGCGCCATGAAGAGCCTGGCCGTGGCCAGGCCGATGCCGCTGTTGCCACCGGTGATCAGGGCCGTTTTGCCCGCAAGCGTTCTCGTGTCGGTCATTGCGCTCATTTCGCAGTCCCCAGGGTTTTCATTCGAAGGTTCATCGGCGGCACTTCCTCGCCGTCGATGCGGATGTCCAGCAGCGTCGGCCCACGGCGCGACAGCAGCGCGTTGAAGTCGAGCGCGTCAAGGTCTGCCGGCGAGCGGACCACATGGCCCGGGATGCCCATGGCTGCGGCCATCATGGCGAAGTCGACCTTGGGCAGCTCGAAGCCGATGGGCTCCGCGCCCGCCAGGCGCTGGCCATGTTTGACCATGCCGAGTGCGCCGTCGTTCAGCACGACGTAGAGCACCGGCAGGCCGAGCTCGGCCGCCACCGTGATCTCCTGGCCGTTCATCAGGTAGCTGCCGTCGCCCGTCAGGCAGACGACCGGGCAGCGGCGGTTGGCCATGGCAATGCCGACGGCCGAGCCGATGGCCCAGCCCATGGGTGCGAAGTCCATGGTCACGCGCAGCCAGCTGGACGGGCGCGTGCGCCTCTCCTGGCCGGCCGGCAGAAAGGGCCCGCCCGGCAGGCGGCCGCTGCGCTGGTCATGCGGCGCGAGGTAGTGCACGGCCCAGGCGGCGCTGTTGCCCGCGTCGGCGACGAAGCGCGTCTGCGGCGGGCAGCGCTCGGAGAGCGTGGCCAGCAGGCGCTGCGGCTTGACCGGCGCGCTGTCGCTGTGGATGGCCTGGGGGCTGTCCACCATGGCCTCATAGGCCTGGCGCGCCATCTGCGGGTGCACGAAGGGCAGCAGCTGGCCGTCCTGCCCGCTGCTCGATGGGGCCAGCAGCGCAATCAACTGCTCGCACACCGACTTGATATGGCCGCGCACATGCAGTCGCGCCATCGGTGAGCGCATCAGGTTCTCGTCGCTGTCGTCCACATGGACGAGGCGGCTGTTCAGCAGCGAGGTGGACCAGCCACCGCTGTTGAACTCGCCGAAGCCCGTGCCCAGCGCGATGACGAGATCGGGCTCACTGGACAACAGCTCCGCCGCGCTGGCGTGGCCGCCGAAGCCGAACACGCCGCGAAAACGCGGGTGGCGCGGGTTGATGAAGCCCTTGCCGTCCGGCGTGGAAATGAAATGACCATCGGTACGCTGCACGAGCTGCATCAGCTCGTTGCCGGCCTCGCCGCAGCCGTCGCCGATCAGCCAGACCGGTGCGCGGGCCGAGAACAGCAGGCGGGCCAGCTGGCGCACGGCGGGCAGGTCCACCAGGGCCGGCGCGCGGCGCAGCAGGCCGGCAAAGTCGGGTGTCTCCAGGTCGTCGGGCAGCGGCTGCCGAAGGATGTCCACCGGGATGGACAGGTGGCTCGGGCCGCTCGGCGCGCGCTGGGCGTGCATCAGCGCGTTGAACAGCTTGATGGGCAGCTGCTCGGCATGCGAGACAAGCGAGTTGTAGCGAGTGCAGGGGCGGAACATCGCCATCGTGTTGATGCCCGTGCAGCTGGATTCCTGCAACGCGCCCTTGCCGAAGTTCTTGATCGGCGGCTGGCCGGTGATGACCAGCATGGGCACGTTGTTGTCATAAGCGCAGGCCACGCCGGTGATCAGGTTGGTGGCGCCCGGCCCCGAGGTGGCGATGCACACGCCGATCCTGCCGGTCTCGCGGGCATAGCCGTCGGCCATGTAGGCCGCACCCTGCTCGTTGCGGGCCACCACGGCCTGCGGGCCGCCACGCCGGCCGCTGCGTGCCAGCGCGTTGTAAAGCGGCTCGATGGCGCCGCCCGGCACGCCGAAGACGTACTCCACGCCGATGGCTTCCAGCGCCTCGACCAGCAGGTCGGCGGCATCACGGGCGGCGGGTTCGCGCGCCGGGTCGGGCGCTTCGGAATAGAAAGGGGCGAGAGCAGTGTTTGATTCCACGGGGCAGCAGTCGGCAGGCGGTAGGCGAAGGACACCGCGACGGCTGCGGCACAGCTGCTTTGGGGCAGCTGGCACCGGCGTGTCCGCACGACATCAGGAACTGAAAAAGTCCACCGAAATGGACCCTTGAAACGACCAATGGACACGAGCTTCCATTGGCCTCGCTCCCCCTGTGTGCGCTGTGGGTCTGAGGCGACGCTGAAAAGGTCCTCGCGATGCAGCGCACCCTGGTCTGGGACGGACTGCAAGGCGCAAACCGCAGCCATAGCTTGGCTATGGCGAGGATTTGCAACGCTGCAGGCCGCCCAAAGCAGGGATGCGCTGCGCGCGAGGGACTTGTTCAGCGTTGCCTTGGGCCCCGCGTCATCTCTAGCCTGCGCATGAAGCCGTTAGCACCGCGCAGTGAACGCAACTGTATCGAGGTGAAACTTACCCACATCCCCGCGAATGCGGGAAAACGAGAGGCAGCTTTGGACAGTTCGTGAACTACTGCGCAGGTCGCGGGGGTCAGGGCTTGCCGCGCGCGCCTGTGAGCTGCGCCACCGCCGCCAGCGTCGTCTGCGCGGCGTTGAGGCCGAGCAGGAAGTCCTTGTCCGAGTAGGTCGAGTACAGGTCGGTGGGCTGGTGCCAATGCGGGTTCCAGCCGGCGCCGATCTGCATGCCGCGCTCGTTCTCGCGCAGCGAGACGGCCGGCACCAGGTCCATGAAGGGCGTGGAGTCGGTGTTGGTCATGCGGTTGCCCACAGCGGCCGGGTAGTCCGTCGCGTACTTCTCGTTGGCGGCGCGCAGGGCCCAGGCCAGCTTGGCGGCGCCCTCGGCCTGCCTGGCGTTGACCTGGAACTCGATGTTCACGTCGGCCTCGGCGCGCTGCTCCTTGGGTGCCATGTAGACCGGCTGGCCGCGCGAGTCGAGCACCGGCTTGCCGGCGGCGTCCAGCTTCGGGATCGGCATGCCGTGGTCGAACAGCATCATGTCGTGCTGGATCATGCCCAGCCACTTGGGCTCGGGGTAAAGCCCCGACCCCTTGGGCGACTCGACGCCCTGCAAGTCCTTGCGCTGGGCCACATAGGCATAGGCGCCGTTCAGGCCGGTCTCCTCGTTGTTCCAGAGGATGAAGCGGATGGACCGCTCCGTCGTCACGCCCGGTGCGTTGAACACGCGCGCCAGCTCCATCACCAGCGCCGTGCCCGAGCCGTCGTCGTTGGCCGCTTCGCCAAAGCCGATGCCGTCCATGTGGGCGGAGACGATGTACATCTCGTCGGGCTTGCTCGTGCCCACCTTCGTGCAATAGACGCTTTCGCGCGGCGACGTGCCCAGCGGCGTCGGCTCGGTGTTCAGCGCGCGCAGCTTCTCGTCGGGCTGGGCCATGGGGTCGGTGTTCACGCCGGTGGCCGCGCGCTTGCCGAAAAGCGTGCCGCCGCCTTGAGCAGCAGGTCCGCCGGCCCGCACCGGTTGCAACTGCACCGGCCCGCGCTTGACCGGCTCGGTGAAGTCATAGCGCAGCCGCTCGGTGTTCGTGCAGCCATAGCTCTTCAGCTGCGCCTCGATCCAGTCCAGCGCCGCCCGGTTGCGCGCCGTGCCCTGCCGGCGGTCGCCGAACTGGGTCAGGCCCTTGATGGTGGCCTTGTACTTGTTCAGCTCAAGCTGGTTGACGAGCGGGGCGACAGGGTCGGCCGCATCGACGGGTGCCAGCTGGGCAAAGGCGGTCAGGCTGGCGGCAGCCAGTGCGGCGGCGACGAAAGCGTTCTTGGAAGCCATGGTGGGATGCTTGAAGTCGGGTGCCATGCATCCTAGTCAACGGCGTGGATCTGAGAGCGTCGCCGACAGCAGCAGAGCCGGCTCGTCGCGGTCATCCGGGTCGGTCACCAGCAGCAGTTGCAGTCCGCCGTTCTCCACGGTCACCGCGACGCCCTCGGCCTTGCAGCGCAAGGACAGTGGCCACACGTCAAGCAAGCGCCCGTCTGCGGCCACGACGCCGACGGCCGACCCACGGCATGGGCCGTCCAGGTAGTTGTCATCGGTCGCCTCAGCCGCCGCGCAGAACACCCAGCCACCATCGGGCAGCGCCGCGCCATCGGTGAAGCAAAGCGGCACGCCGTCGATGTTGCCCAGTTCGTACTGGTTGCCTGACAGCGGCTCGGGCGCCTGCGCCGCGCCATCCAGCCAGGTCTGGATCGCCAGCCAGTCGTAGCTGATCAGCGCGTTGACCGGGCTGGCCTGGTTGCCCCTCTGCAGCATGCAGAAGCGGCCGGCAGCGACGAAGGCACCCTCGATGTTCAGCTGCTCGTGCCGGGCATGCAGCGGCGCGTACAAGGGCGAAAGGTCAACCTCGCGCACACCCTCGATCTCACCTGCCTTGTTGAAAGCCAGCAGCGCCGCGCGCTGGCGCTGCGGCCGCGACCCCGAACCCAAGGCCAGCAGCGCACCTTGCGGGCAGCCCGGCCAGGGCGGCAGGTGGGCCAGCGCCTCCAAGTCAGGCTTGGCGGCCTTGCGGGCCTTCGGCTTGTCGGGCAGTTCGCCGTGGAAGAGGCGATGCAGCCGGCTAGGCCGGTCACCCGACAAGTCAATCACGGCCAGCGTGTGCTCGTCATCGGCAACGACAAACAGCCGCTGCCCGACCTGAACCAAGCCGCTGGCGGCGCTGAGGTGGCTCAGAGCGGATTCGTCTGCCTCGACGGAGAGGGTTCGGACGACTTGGACTTCCAGCATGGCAAAGCTCCTGGCAAACGCGCGAGCGATGCTAGCTGTGCGGGGCGCCGCGCTGACGCGGGGACGCCAGGGCATTTGCAAAGACTGCAAGGCAGCGGTTGCCGTCATCGGCCATCAGCCGCCGAGTTCACCCAGTTGGCATGAAGCAGTCCAGCCCGACCGATCCGCGCGACAGCGGGAGTCCTACCTCATCGTGCTACTCACGTCTTTGTCCTGTGATCTGCGCCAGCTAAGGCTTCCTTCTTCGAAGCCATAGCCGTTCCATCAGCGGCTTGACGCTGGTGCCGTGCAAGAGGATTGACAAGGCGACAGCGACCAACGTGAGCTGGACGATGTCGCGCGCTTGAGACGCGGGCAAGCCATGCTGGATCGCGAAGACAAGGTAGTAGAGCGATCCGATTCCCCGCACACCGAACCAACTGGCAATACCGCGGATACGCATTGGAGTAGATGACCCGGCCAGTCCGATCATCGTGCCAAGCGGCCGGGCGACAACGAAAAGGAACAGCGCGAGGCCGATGGTGCGCCAGTTCAAAGCCGAGACGGTCAGCATGCTTCCGAGCAAAAGCACCAACAAAAGTTCGGAAAGCCGCTCTAGGTGCTCTTTGAAGATCAAGGCTTCTGCGCTCACGGTCGCAGGCGGCGGTGCGTCCGGCGGCGGCTCAACGGGCTTTTCCACGTCGGCGTTGAGCTGCTCGGCTGGCACGCCGGCCGATCGGGCTAGCCTGAGCTCCTGCTGTCGCAGCGCCACCGCCGCCGCAAACACGGCAAGGAAACCCCACGTGTGCGCCAGCAGGCTGGTGCCGTAGACCACCGCGATCAGGCCGAGGCCGACAAGGTCGTCAAGCACTTCATGCCCCCTGCCTGCCTTGCGGAAGCGCCAGACCTGCCGGGCAGTGATCCACCCCAGGGTCACACCAATGGCGATTGCACCGCTGGTAGCCCACACGACGTCGACCATCGCCCACTGCCAAAGCGAACTTTCAAAGGCGTCGACGCCTAGCAGGCCCAAGCCGAGCAGCACAAAGGGGAAGGCGGCTCCATCGTTGAGGCCAGCTTCGCAGGTCAACGTGAACCGAAGGGCATCGTTGTCACCGGCGTGCCGCGACTGCACATCGGTCGCAAGCACCGGGTCAGTAGGCGCCAGGATGGCGCCGATCAGGATCGCAGCGCCCAGTGCCATCCCAAGTACCAGATGCGCAAAGGCAGCGACGAGGCCAACGGTGATCGCCATTGAAACCCACGCCAAACGCACGGGTGGTTGCCAACGCTCCCACGTCACTGGCACCGGCATCTTGACCCCTGCAGAGAATAGGGACACAAGAACCGCGATTTCGGTCAGCACCTCCAGCAAGGGTGCCTCCGCGATGGGGTCGAACCTGAACCACCCAAGCACGCTCGGGCCGATGACCAGCCCAACACACAGGTAGAGAATCGCTGGCGTCACAGGCAAGCGTTTCAGGACGGTACTCGTGATACCCCGAGTCAACATCAATGCGCCGACCAAGAGGAACCAGAGTGCGTTGCTCACGTCAACATCCTTTGATCCGCACATCAGCGGCGGTTAGCAGCGCTTCGAGAAACGCAGCGTGTGGGGCTGAGCTGCCCCGACCGAAGAACAAAAGGCAAGTCATTTCAGTGGCTTCCGTGCCGCCCGGAGCGGCTATCCGATGCGGCTCTTGCCGTTGTAGACGGGTCCAGCCTACCCCGGCGGCAGCAAGCCGACAGTAAGACGGCAACTGGATCGGTGGCTTGTGCGGGCATGTCCCCAGTCTGCAGCCGGCCTTGCGGCTAAGCGAACCTCTCTGAGTGCTTCGCCTGGCCGGCCTCGAGCGGCCTCGAGCGACCCCAACCAACCTGAAGCGGACTTGCCGGGCTAGCGGCAACGGTCGCACAGCGCCGAACGCCCCCATCAGTCGCGTCAGCGGCGCCAAGGCACGCATCCGCGCGAGGGGCCATGTCGGCGCTCGCTCCATTCCTCAGGCCAAACCGGCCTTCTCAAGCCCGAACATCTTGTCCAGTGAGCCCGGCACATTGCGGAAGGCCACGTTCATGCGGTTCCAGCCGTTGATGGCGGCGACGCGCCAGGTCAGCTCGGACAGCTCCTCGTCGGGGAAATGCTCGCGAACCTCGGCATAGGCGGCGTCGGAAACGCCTTCGGGCGGGATGCGCGTCAGCAGTTCCGTCCAGGCCAGCGCGGCGCGTTCCTTGGGCGTGAACAGTGGCGACTCGCGCCAGATGGCCACATGGTGCAGGCGCAGTTCGCGTTCGCCGTGGAGCTTGGCCTGCTTGATGTGCATGTCCAGGCAGAAGGCGCAGCCGTTGAGCTGCGAGGCGCGGATGTCCACCAGCAGGGCCAGGCCCTTGTCCATGCGGAAGGCCATGCCGAAGTCCATGTACTTCTTGGACAAGTCGGCGGACTGGCGGAAGTAGTCGAGGCGGGGTTGATGCGTGCTCATGATGGCGTCCTTGAGGTGTCGGGCCGGCGGATTCGCTAGCCTCAGGAGAAAGACGGATCAGCCGGGATGCTTGTGACACGCGCTGCGATGGCGGCCAGCTTCTCGGGATTGCGCTGGATGTAAACCGCGCCGACCTGACCGTCCGCCTGGGCCGGTGCCAGCGCAATGGTCTGCACCAGGCGGCCGCCAGCGGCGGTGTCGATGACGAGCAGCCCCGGCAGGCCGTTGACCAGCGCCGGCACCATGTGCCAGGCGCGGCTGCTGGGCATCTGCGCAAAGCCGATGAAGATGCGCGCGATCTCGGCGCCACCGTGCAGCGGGCGCGGCACGGCGGCCACCTTGCCACCGCCGTCGGCCATCATCACGGCGTCCTCGGCGAGCAGCTGTGCCAGCGCCGACACGTCCTGGCTGCGCACGGCCTTCATGAAGGCGGCCACCAGGCGCTCGCCCTCTTCCCTGGCGACCTCACGCCGCGCGTAGTCGGCCTTGACGTTCTTGCGCGCACGGCTGACGAGCTGGCGGCAGGCGGCCTCGCTGCGGTCCAGGTGGCTGGCGATCTCGTCGTAGTCGAGGTCGAACACGTCATGCAGCAGGAAGGCGGCGCGCTCCAGCGGCGACAGGCGCTCCAGCGCCAGCATGAAGGCGATGGACACGTCCTGCGCGAACTCGGCCTGCTTCTCCGGGGCGGGCGCCCAGCCGAAAAGGGCTTCGTCCTCCAGCATGGGCTCGGGCAGCCACACGCCCACGTACTGCTCGCGCTGACGGGCGGCGGAGCGCAGCTTGTCCAGGCAGAGGTTGGTCACCAGTCGCGACAGGAAGGCGCCAGCGTGGACGATGGTCGCTTCATCCACCTCGGCCCAGCGCAGCCAGGCCTCCTGCACGATGTCCTCGGCCTCGGCACGCGAGCCGAGCATGCGGTAGGCCAGCGCACGCAGGCGGCGAGCGTGGTCGCGGTCGTAGCGCAACGCGCGGGCGGTGGGGGAGTCGGTCATGGCTGTGTGATGAGTCTCGTCTCCATTGGACGAAACAGCCGCCGCGTTTGTGACACGGCTAGCATCCGGCTATGGACAAGCCCAAGCACGACTACCTCGTCATTTCGCGCGGCCAGTGGGACGAGCGGGCCAGCCTCGACGACGTCCAGCGTGCCATCGACCAGTTCTATGTCTGGTACGAAAGCCACCTCGCCAGCGGGCGCATGAAGCCCGGCAGCCGCTTGACGCCAGAGGGCAAGCTCATCACCCACGGCGTGGTGACCGACGGCCCCTACGCCGAAACCAAGGAGCTGGTGGGCGGGTATTGGTTCATCGTCGCGGCCAGCCTGGACGAAGCCGCCGAACTGGCCTTGCAGAACCCCTGCCTGGCCTTTGGCCTGATGCTGGAGCTGCGTCCGCTCGAGCCCGAGCGTGCGAAGGCCGTGGACATCACCAACGAGACGCCACCAGCGTGGCGGCAAGGCTGAGGCCGCAGCCGCGTCAGGGACAGCGCAGGAAGGCGCCTTCGACCCGGCACGCGCCACGCGGCCCGACGAGGTTGGGGCCGACGCGGGTCAGCGTCGAGCCGTCGCTGGCCGTGCAGGTGGCGCCATTGCAGTGCGTCACGGTCGCGGGCGCCTCCCAGCGCAACAGCGGTTCCGAACCCAGCGGCTTGGCGGGCGCGCGAACCTGGGGTACGACCGGCGCCTGACGGGGGAGCGACGGCGCAGCCCAGGTGCGCTGCGACGGCGGCGGCGACGTGGTGAGACCACCCAGGCAGGCGTCGGCCACGCGCTTGCGCAGCGGCTGCAGGCGAGCAGCCACGGCGTCCCTGCGCTGCACGTCCGGCTGGGAGATGGGCGACTCGGTCGCCCTGGCCGCCGCGAGGGCGTCCTCTGCATCTTCCAGTGCCTTCAGCGCCGTGTTGCAGGCCGGCGACTTCGGCAACTCGTCGGCCTGGGCCACGCCGCCGAGCAGCGCAGCAATCAGGATGATGGCAAATGGCGCATTCATGATGAACAAAGCTTGCGCCATGCAACCGACAGCAGCTGTAGGCGAAGACCCTGCCCTCACGTCCGACGCGACAGCCTCACCAGCGTCACCCAGCCGACGATTCCTGCCGCCGCAAACCCGGCCACGCTACCGGGCTGTGCGGCGCCGCTGAGGCCCAGCATGTCCAGCGCCGCGACGCCGGTGTCCTGCAGGTTCAGATAGAGCCCGAACAGGAACAAGGCCAGGAAGGTGCGCGAGCCGTGGGTCAGCCGGCCCAGCAGCGCTGCCGCCGCGCCCAGGCACAGCAGGCCGGCGACGCAGGCCGCCGCACGCAACGGCGCGTTGCCAGCCCAGCGCAACAGCGCCGGTGCGCTCAACGCCAGCCCCAGGCCCAGCGCTGCCAGCAGCTGGCGCCAGCCGCGCTCCTGCGCGCCGCCGGGCACGGCGCTGGCCAGCGCCAACGTGCCGCTTTGCAGGTCGCGCGAACTCACGTCGGCCACCGCCATGCCCCACGCGGCGAGGGTCACGGCCAGCAGCGGCATCAGCGCAGGCGCGGGCACGAAGGCGGACGCCACCGCGCAGCCCAGCATCACCAGCGCCAGCAGCGGCTGGCTGAGCAGCACCAGGCTCACGTCGGCCAGCCAGCGGCCCGGCATGCCGGGCAGGCGCGCCGCAACGCGCATCAGCAGCCCCAGCATGCGGCTGAAGGGGCGCATCACCGGCTGCAACAGCCACAGCAGCGCCCCCACCAGTTGCCAGCGGCCGGACGGGTTGCGCGCCTTCACACGGTCGGGCGCATAGCGGTGGAAGGCCAACACCGCCGGCACCAGTGGCAGCAGCGCCAGCATCATGGAGCCCAGGCGCAGCGCCACCAGCTCGCGGCTCCACAGGCCCTCGGGCATGTGCAGCACGGGCAGCGTCGCGTCGAACGGCCCGCCGCCGACCTGCACGCTGGTCACGTCGAGCAGTCGGCTCAGGCTCACCAGCAGCGGCGACACGCCGTTGATGTCGAACACCTGCCAGCCGCTCAGCTGGATGGCGCCGTTGCCCAGCGAGGCCGGGATGAAGGCGAACTGCACCATCCACAAGACCCAGTACAGCGCATCGCCGCGCTTGCCCATCAACGGCGCCCAGGCGTCGGCCAGCACGGCGAGGCTGGCACACAGCATCAGCCCCGGCGCCAGGCCGAGGACCAGCATCTGCAAGTAGGGCAGCGGCCGCAGCGGCCCCTCGCCGCGCACCAGCTGCAGCACCCAGACCGTCAGCATCACCACCGTGCCCAGCGAGAACAGAAAGCCGAACGCGCCCAGCCAGCGCACGCCCATCAATTGCGCGTTGGTCACCGGCGTGGCGGCCAGCACTTGCGCGGTGCCGCAGCGCAGGTCCTCCTGGCTGCGACCGCGCGCCAGGTAGAAGCCTGCCAGGCCGAACAGCAGCGAGGCGATCAGCGTGGTGGCGAAGGCCAGCGCCTGGCTCTCGTAGGCAAAGCGCTGCTTGTGCGTGACCATCATGGCCGCGCCGGTCTTCGGGTCCAGCACCATCAACCAGCTCACGGCCACCACGACCAGCAGGATGACCAGCGTGCTGACACGGCGGCTGCGCAGCCGCCATTCGTTGACCACCAGGGCCTTGCATAACGCGGCGTTCATGCGGCCACCCGCGCATCGGCATAGCGCTGCGCCATCAAGGCTTCTTCCAGGCTGGCATTCACCAGCTCAGCCCCCGCGCAAGGCCGCGACGCATGGGCCATGCGCACCTGCACGCGCCCGCCCTGCGGCTGGGCCTGCAGCACCTGCACCTGGTCGCGCAGTGCCTCGTAGGCGGCGGGCGCCAGCAAGGCCGTCCAGACCTTGCCCGCCGCACGCGCCAGCACCGCGTCGGGCGTCTCGAAGGCCACCAGCCGGCCCTGGCGCAGGATGGCCAGGTGGCCGGCCATGTTCTCCACGTCCGAGACGATGTGCGTTGACACGATCACCAGGCGCTGGCGCCCCAGGTCGCCCAGCAGGTGGCGAAAGCGCAGGCGCTCCTCCGGGTCCAGGCCGGCGGTGGGTTCGTCGACGATGAGCACGTCGGGGTCGTTCAGCAGCGCCTGCGCAATGCCCAGGCGCTGGCGCATGCCGCCCGAGAAGCCGGCGGCCGGCCGGTGGGCCTGCTCGTGCAAATTCACCAGCTCCAGCAGGTGCTGCAGGCGTTTTGGGTCGCGCACGCCCTTCAACGCGGCAAAGTATTGAAGGAACTCCAGCGCAGTGAGATGCGGGTAGACGCCAAAGTCCTGTGGCAGATAGCCCAGGCGCTGGCGCATCAGCTCAGGTCTCGCGACGATGTCCTTGCCGTCCAGCAGGATGCGGCCGCTGCTGGGCTTGGTGAGCGTCGCGAGCACCTGCATCAGCGTGCTCTTGCCGGCGCCGTTGTGGCCGATGAGGCCCACGACACCGGGCTTGAGGTCGAGCGAAACGCCGTCCACGGCGGTGAGTTTTCCGAAGGTCTTGACGACGTTGTCCATCTGCAGCATGGCCGCCTCCTGTATGCGAATGCACGCAGGTTAGACAGGCGTTGCAGCGCCGCAAACGCGCTTCCGACAGGCCGTCGTGGGCGAGGCCTGGGCGGTTGAAAGCGCGGCTTACTCCGTCACGCCGAACAGTGGGCCCAGCTCATGCCAGCGGTCGTTGCGGCCCAGCGTTGGCGAGTAGAGGCTGGACACGGCGCCGTCAAGATAGAGCGCATCCTGGCAATGCAGCTCATCGCGGAAGAAGCTGGCGAACTCGTGGAAGCTGACAGGCCGCTCGCTGATGACAAAGACCGCCTGCCCGCCCACAGCGCAGACGCCGTTGCGGATGTAGCGCGATGCCGACGACGCACGGAATGCCGGGTGGATCTGGCCGTTCTTCAGCAGCAGCGGTCCGGACTGCGTGGCGTAGCGCACGCCGTCGTGCGAGGCCGCGTAGTCCACCGCATCGACGACGCGCGGGCCTGACGCATCGATAAGAAACACGCCATTGGGCTTGAGAAAGAAGTTGCCCTTGCCGTCGTCCAGGTTCAGCGGCGCCACCTCGCGCCCGTCGATGACGAGCAGGCCGACCGGCCCGCCATCCGCGTGGTACATGCCGGCGTTCATGCCGAAGGTGAGCGTCTTGCGCTGGGTCTTCAGCCAGCCCGCAAGCCGGTCCAGGCGGCGCAGCGGCTGGCCCTTGTCGTCTTTCCAGAAGAGGCGCAGCTTGTCGGCGTCCACGCGCACGACGGTGAAGAGATCGTTGCCCTCGGCCTGCGCGGCGAAGCTGGCGAACATCAGCGCCAGCACACCCAGCAGGCGCTTCATCGCCGCTGACCCCGCAGCGGCTGGAGCAGCCCGCGAAGATCGTTGTGATCCATCTCGTACATCAGCGCCAGCAGCCGCCCGATCTCGCCCTTGGGGAAGCCCTCGCGGGCGAACCAACCCAGGTAGTTGCCCGGCAGGTCGGCGATGAGCGTGCCCTGATGCTTGCCGAAGGGCATCTCGGTGGTGACCAGTTTGAGCAGGTCTTCCGGGTTCATCACGCCAGTGTGCCAGCTAGCGCCTTCGACGCGCGCTCGGTTGAACGGGACGAATCCAGCCCCTTCAAACCCTCAACCGATACCCGACACCCGCCTCCGTCACCAGCCACTGTGGCCGGTTCGGGTCGGCCTCGATCTTCTTGCGCAGATTGGCCATGTGTACGCGCACGTAGTGCACGTCCTCGGCATGGCCCGGGCCCCAGACGGCCTTGAGCAGGTGCTGGTGGGTCAGCACGCGGCCGGGCTGGGTGGCCAGTTCCTGCAGCAAGCGGTATTCGATGGGGGTGAGGTGCAGTTCCTCACCGCCTCTCGTGACGATGCGCAGCGCGCGGTCCACGGCGATGGGCCCGAAGCGCAGCACGGGGTCGGCATCCTGGCCGGCACCGTGCCTGCGCAGCTGCACGCGCACGCGGGCCAGCAGTTCGGCGACGCCGAAGGGCTTGACGAGGTAGTCGTCGGCGCCGGCGTCCAGGGCCTGCACCTTGCGGGCCTCACCCTCGCGGGCCGACAGCACGAGGACGGGCGCCTGCGACCAGCCGCGGAACTCGCGGATGAAGTCCAGCCCGTCGCCGTCCGGCAGGCCCAGGTCCAGCACCACCAGTTCGGGCCGGCGCGTGGCGGCGTCGATGAGGCCGCGCTCCAGCGTTGCCGCCTCGTAGACCTCCAGGCCCTCGCTCTCCAGCGCCATGCGCACGAAGCGGCGGATCTCCGGCTCGTCCTCGATCATCAACACGCGTGCGGCGCTCACTCCGGTTTCTCCTTCGGCGGCTGGCGGAGCGGGAGTTCCACTCGAACACAGGCGCCGCCCGTCGAACCATTGTGGGCACTGATGCGCCCGCCATGCGCCTCGACGATGGCCTTGGCAATCGCCAGGCCCAGGCCGACACCGGGCGTGGCGCTCTCGCGGTCGCCGCGCTCGAACTTGTCGAAGAGCTGCGTCTCGCGGCCGGCCGGGAAGCCGGGGCCCGTGTCGCTCACATCGATCTCGACCTGGCGCCCCGCCGTGCGCGCCGCGATACGGATGGCGCCCGCCGAATACTTGGTGGCGTTCTCCAGCAGGTTGACGAGCACGCGCTCGATGAGCACGGCGTCCAGCTGAACCAGCGGCAACTCGGCGGGCAGGTCCACCACCACGTCCCGGCCGGCCAGCGCCTCGTCCAGGTTCGCCAGCGCGCTGCCAACGACTTCCTGCAGCGGCAGCCACTGACGGTTCAACCGCACGGTGCCGGACTGCAGCCGCGCCATGTCGAGCAGGTTGCCCACCAGCGCGCTCATGCGCAGCGCGGAACGGCGCATCGCGTCGGCCACGTCGGTCTGTGGGGGTTTCAACGGCGTCAGCTTGAGCGCATCGGCCAGGCCTACCAGCGCGGCCAGCGGTGTGCGCAGATCGTGCGAGATGGCCGTCAACAGCGAGTTGCGCAGGCGCTCGCTCTCGATCTGCAGCGTGCTCTGCTGCGCCACCTCGATGTAGTGGATGCGCTCCAGCGAGATGGCCAGCAGCGCCGCGCAGGTGTCCAGCAGCTCGCGCTGCTCGGGCGACCAGCGCCGCTCCTGCCCTTGCACGGCCAGCACGCCACGCAGCCGCATCGGCGCGGTCAACGGCAGCATCAGGCAGGCGCTGGCGGGCAAGGTGTCGGTACCCTGCCCGGCCGCCTGGCCGTGGTCGAAAGCCCATTGGGCGACGCCGAGGTCGGGCTGGGCGGTCGCCCCGGGCAAGACGGCCAGCACCTCGCGGCCCGGCGTGGCACCGAGCGCCGGCGCGAGCACGGCAGACGCGGCGCCGAACTCGGCGCGCAGGAAGCGCGTGGCGATCTCGGCGACCTGCTCCGGCACCAGCGCCGCACCGAGGTCGCGAGACATCGCGTAAAGGCCGCGCACGCGCCGCTCGCGCTCCTGCGCAGCCCTCGCCTGCGCCTGCAGGCCGGCCGCGAGCTGACCGATGACCAGGCCCACCAGCAGCAGCACGGCAAAGGTGACGAGGTATTGCGCGTCGCCCACCGCGAACGACCAGCGCGGTTCGACGAAGGCGAAGTCGAAGGCCGCCACGCCCAGCAGCGCCGCGACCGCGGCCGGCGCGCGGCCAAAGCGAAGCGCCACGCCGACGACATTGAGCAGGTAGAGCATGGCGATGTTGGTGGGCGCCATGAAGGCCAGCAGCAGCTGGGCGATGGCGGTCGTCAACGCGATGCCGGCGAGTGCGGCCAAATAGCCGCGCCATGCGACGCCACTGCGCGGCGCCGGCTGCGGCCGCTCGCGCGCGCCGGTGGGCAGCGCCACCTGCAACACATCCATCTCGTCGGCCAGCCGGCTCAGCGCCTCGGCCAGCGACGGCCGGCCGGGCCAGCGCCAGCGCCAGGCCTGCTCGCGCCGGCCGACGACGAGGCGGGCCAGGTTGTGCTCACGCGCATAGCCCACCAGCGCTGCCGCGACCTCGGGCGCCGACAGCTCGGCCGTGCGCGCCCCCAGCGACTGCGCCAGCTCCAGCGTGCGCTGCACGCGCTGGCGGGCCGCGTCGCTCAAGGCCCGCGCCGTCTGCACATGCACGGCATGCCAGTCAAGCCCGAGCTGCTGCGCCAGCCGCGCGGCGCTGCGCACGACCTTGTCGCAGGCCGCGCCGGGGCCAACGCAGGCGAGCAGGGACTCGCGGTTGGGCCACACCGTGCCCGCGCCGTGGTCGCGCCGCCAGGCCTGCATCTGCTCGTCCACGCGGTCGGCGGTGCGGCGCAGTGCCAGCTCGCGCAGCGCCAGCAGGTTGCCCTTGCGGAAGAAGTTCTTCGCCGCGCGCTCGGCCTGGGCCGGCAGATAGACCTTGCCCTCCTTCAGCCGCTGCAGCAGTTCGTCGGGCGGCAGGTCCACCACGACGACCTCGTCGGCCGCGTCGAAGACCTTGTCGGGCAGCGTCTCCCAGACGCGGATGCCGGTGATGCCGCCGACGACGTCGTTCAGGCTCTCAAGATGCTGCACGTTGAGCGTCGTCCAGACCTCCACGCCGGCCTCGCACAGCTCCTGGGCATCCTGCCAGCGCTTTGAATGTCGGGAGCCAGGGGCGTTGCTGTGGGCCAGCTCATCCAGCAACAGCACGCCACCAGGCTCGGCCGCGCCCCAGCTCAGCGCGGCATCAAGGTCGAACTCGCGCAGCGTCTGCCCCTTGTGCGCGATCTCGCGCAGCGCCATGCGGGGCATGTCGCGGGCGATTGCGTCGGTGTCCACGCGGCCATGCGTCTCGACGACGCCGATGCGCACCGCCCGGCCCTGCTTCTGCGCGTCATGGGCCGCGGCAAGCATCGAAAACGTCTTGCCCACGCCGGCGTTGGCGCCGAAGAAGATCTTCAGCCGCCCGCGCCCTGCGGCGGCCTCGTCGCGCTGGACCCTGGCGAGCAGCGCGTCGGGGTCGGGGCGCTCGTCATGCATCGGAGCTCACAACCAGCCGAGGCGCTTGAAGCGCCAGTACAGCGCGCCGCTGACGAGAGCGATCGTGCCGAGCGCCATCGGGTAGCCGAAGGCCCATTTCAGCTCGGGCATCTTCTCGAAGTTCATGCCCCAGATGCCCGCCAGCGCGGTAGACGCGGCAAAGATGGCGGCCCAGGCGGCCAGGCGCTTGGTGACGAGGGATTCGTCCACCGTGACCAGCGTGAGGTTGACCTGCGTGGCCGCAATGATGGTTTCCCGCGCGGCGTCGATGCTGGCCTGAATGCGCACGAGGTGGTCGTACACGTCGCGGAAATAGTCCTGCAGCGCCGTGCACACCATGGGCACGCGGCCGCCGTGCAGCTTGGACGTCACCTCCAGCAGCGGCGTGACGGCATGGCGCAGCGTGGCCAGGCGCTGCTTCTGGGCGAACAGGCGCTGAACGACCGCCTGGCGGTCCTGGCGGGGCTGGAACATGGTGGCCTCAAGCTGTTCCAGCTCGGCCTCGACACTGTCGATGAGTGGGAAGTAACGGTCGACGACGGCGTCCATCAGTGCGTAGAAGACGAAGCCGGGGCCCTGGCGCAGCAGGTGCGGCTCGCGCTCTGCCCGCCCGCGCACGCCGAGGAAGCCCTGCTGGCTGTTGTGCCGCACCGAAACGACGAAGCGCGGCCCGACGAAGACATGCACCTCGCCGACCTCCAGCCCGTCGGGTCCGGCTTCGAGCAGGTGCATGGCGGCGAACAGCATGTCGCCGTACTCCTCCACCTTGGGTCGCTGGTGGCCCTTGCGGGCATCCTCCACCGCAAGCGGCGGCAGGTTCAGCTCCCGCTGAAGCAACGTCAGCTCGTCGTCGCTCGGGTCGCGCAGCGCAATCCAGACAAAGCCCGCCCGCGCAGCCAGTGCGTCGGAAATGCCCTCCAGCCCCGGCTCCGCAACGATGCGGCCATCCTCGTAAACGGCACTGTTGATCAGCATGTCGCTCCGCTCCGTGTCATCTTCTGGTCATCGTCGCATGCGCCAGCGCGAGGTTGAGGTCGAGGACATTGACGCGTGGCTCGCCGAGAAAGCCGAGTCGGCGCGTCTCGGTGTGCTCGTCCACCAGCCCCCTCACCATTGCCACCGGCAGGCTCCGCACATGGGCGACGCGAACGACCTGGTAGTCCGCTGCGGCGCGGCTGATGTGCGGGTCCAGGCCGCTGGCCGACGCCGTGACGAGGTCGACCGGCACCGGCGCCAAGTTGCCGGGGTCGGCGGCACGCAAGGCCTCGATGCGCATCTTGACCGCAGCGACCAGGGCCGGCGCCGTGGGCGCGAGGTTGGAGCCGCCGGAATTGGCCGCGTTGTAGGGCGCGGGCGCGGTGGCCGACGGGCGGCTCCAGAAGTTGCCGGGGTCGCTGAAGGCCTGGCCGATCAGCTCGGAGCCCACGGGCCTGCCGTTGGCCCCGACCAGGCTGCCGTTGGCCGCATGCGGGAACAGCGCCTGCGCGATGCCCGTGACGGCCAGCGGGTAGGCCAGGCCGGTGATGACGCTGAGCAGCAGGAAGAGGGTCAGCGCGGGGCGGAGTTGGGTGTTCATGCGAAGAAGCCGGAGATGAGGAGGTCGATAGCCTTGATGCCGATGAAGGGCGCGATGACGCCGCCCAGGCCGTAAACGAGCAGGTTGCGGCGCAGGAGTGCTGCGGCGCCGATGGCGCGGTAGGCCACGCCCTTGAGCGCCAGCGGGATCAGCACGACGATGATCAGCGCGTTGAAGATGACGGCGCTGAGAATGGCCGAGTCGGGGCTGGCCAGGTGCATGACATTGAGCGCAGCCAGCTGCGGATAGGTCGACACGAAGGCCGCCGGTAGCACGGCGAAATACTTGGCCAGGTCGTTGGCGATGCTGAAAGTCGTCAGCGACCCGCGCGTCATCAGCATCTGCTTGCCCGTCTCGACAATCTCGATGAGCTTGGTCGGGTTGCTGTCGAGGTCGACCATGTTCCCGGCCTCCTTCGCCGCCTGGGTGCCGGTGTTCATCGCCACGGCCACGTCGGCCTGCGCGAGGGCAGGCGCATCGTTGGTGCCGTCGCCGGTCATGGCCACCAGCCGGCCTTGCGACTGGTGCTCTCGGATCAATGCCAGCTTGGCCTCGGGCGTCGCTTCGGCGAGGAAGTCGTCCACGCCTGCTTCGGCGGCAATCGCGGCCGCCGTCAGCCGGTTGTCGCCGGTGACCATGACGGTCTTGATGCCCATGCGGCGCAGCTGAGTGAAACGTTCCTTGATGCCGGGCTTGACGATGTCCTTCAACTCGACGACGCCGAGGATCTGCACGCCGTCGGCGACGACCAGCGGCGTGCTGCCACGACGCGCGGCCTCGTCCACGCTGGCCTGCACATGGGCGGGCCAGCGGCCACCCAGCGCCTCGACGTGGGCACGCACCGCACTGCCGGCGCCCTTGCGGATCAGGCGCGCGCCCAGGTCCACGCCGCTCATGCGCATCTGCGCCGTGAAGGGCACAAACTCGCCGCGCTCGCTCACCGCAGCCGCACCGAATTTGCGGTCGGCCAGCGCGACGATGCTGCGGCCTTCGGGCGTCTCGTCGGCCAGCGAGGCGAGCCGTGCCGCATTGGCCAGCTGCGCCTCGCTCACGCCGTCCAGCGGCCAGAAGGCGTCGGCCTGGCGGTTGCCCAGCGTGATGGTGCCTGTCTTGTCCAGCAGCAGCACATCCACGTCGCCCGCAGCCTCCACCGCGCGGCCCGAGGTGGCGATGACATTGGCCTGCAGCATGCGGCTCATGCCCGCCACGCCGACGGCCGACAGCAGGCCCGCGATGGTGGTCGGGATCAGGCAGACCAGCAGCGCGACCAGCACCACCAGGCTGACAGGCTCGCCCGAGCCGGCCGCCGCGACGCTGAACTGCGAGAACGGCAGCAGCGTGGCGCAGACGCCCAGGAACACCAGCGTCAACGCCACCAGCAGGATGGTCAGCGCGACCTCGTTGGGCGTCTTCTTGCGCTTGGCGTTCTCGACCATGGCGATCATGCGGTCGACAAAGGTCTCGCCCGGGTTGACGGCCACGCGGGCCACGACCCAGTCGGACAGCACGCGCGTGCCGCCGGTCAGCGCCGAAAAGTCGCCGCCGCTCTCGCGGATGACGGGGGCGGACTCGCCGGTGATCGCGCTCTCGTCGACCGAAGCAACGCCGTCGACCACTTCGGCATCCGCCGGCACGATGTCGCCTGCCACGATCAGCACGACTTCGCCCTTGCGCAACGTGCCGGCCTCGCGCGGATGCCATTTCACGGCCTCACGGGCGACACCGGACTTCCAGCCCTCGGCGACCTTGGCCCACGTCTCCTTCTTCAAGCCGCGCAACGACGCGGCTTGCGCCTTGCTGCGGCCCTCGGCCAGCGCCTCGGCGAAGTTGGCGAACAGCACGGTGAACCACAGCCACGTGGTCACGGCCACGACGAAGCTGTTCGGCTGGGCGACCGACAACGCCGTCGTCAGCAGGCTGCCCAGGTAGACGACAAACATCACCGGGTTGCGCAACTGCGTGCGCGGGTCCAGCTTGCGGAACGACTCGCTCAAGGCCCGCCGGCCCAGCTTGGTGTCCAGGAGGGAAGAGCCAGCGCGGCTCATGACTTGCTCCAGAGGATGAGGTGCTCAACCACAGGGCCGAGGGCCAAGGCGGGCACGTAGTTCAGAAGACCGACGAGCAGCACCACGCCGATCAGCAAGGCGACGAACAACGGGCCGTGGGTTGGCAGCGTGCCCTCCCCGGCGGCCAGGCGCTTCTTGGCCGCGAATGAGCCGGCCATCGCCAGCACCGGCACGATGACGCCAAAGCGGCCGATCCACATCACGACGCCCAGCAGCAGGTTGTAGAAGGGCGTGTTGGCCGACAGGCCAGCGAAGGCGCTGCCGTTGTTGTTGCCGGCCGAGGACAGCGCATACAGCACCTCGCTGAAGCCATGCGCGCCTGGCGCCGCGATGCCGGCCTTGCCGGGCTCGGCGACGACGGCGATGGCCGTGCCGACGAGCACCGCCAGCGGTGTCAGCAGGATGGCCAGAGAGACCATCTTCATCTCGTGCGCCGCGATCTTCTTGCCGAGGTATTCGGGCGTGCGGCCGATCATCAGGCCGGCCACGAACACGGCCAGGATGGCGAACACCAGCATGCCGTACAGGCCTGCGCCGACGCCGCCGAAGACGACCTCGCCGAGCTGCATCATCACCATCGGCACCGCGCCGCCGAGCGGCGTGAAGCTGTCGTGCATCGCGTTCACCGCGCCGCAACTGGCGGCGGTGGTGATGACGGCGAACAGCGACGAGGCGTTGATGCCGAAGCGCACCTCCTTGCCTTCCATGTTGCCGCCGGCCTGCGTGGCGCTGGCCAGTGCATCCACGCCGAGCGGCCTGAGCAGCGGGTTGCCGGCCTGCTCGGCGGGTATCGCGATGACGACAGCGACGATGAACATCGCCGTCATGGCGCCCAGCACCGCCCAGCCCTGGCGCATGTCGCCCACCTGCCGGCCCATGACGAAGCACAGCGCCGCCGGGATCAGGAAGATGGCCAGCATCTGCAACGCGTTGGTCACGGCGCTCGGGTTCTCAAACGGATGCGCCGAGTTGGCGTTGAAGAAGCCACCGCCGTTGGTGCCCAGCATCTTGATGGCCAGCTGGGACGCCACCGGGCCGAGGGAGAGCGTCTGGGACGCGCCTTCGAGCGTCGTGACCGGCTGGTTGGCCGCCAGCGTCTGCACGACACCCATGCTGGCCATCGCCAGGGCAAACACGAAGGACAGCGGCAGCAGCACCCACAGCGTGGCGCGCGTCAGGTCGGCCCAGATGTTGCCGACCGTGGCGGCGCTGTGACGCGACAGGCCGCGCAGCAAGGCCATCACCACCGCGATGCCGGTGGCGGCGGACAGGAAGTTCTGCACCGTCAGCGCGAGCATCTGCGTCAAGTGGCTCATCGTCGTCTCGCCGCCATAGCCCTGCCAGTTGGTGTTGGTGACGAAGCTGATGGCGGTGTTGAAGGCCGAGTCGGGCGACACGGCGACCAGGCCTTGCGGGTTGAGCGGCAGCACGTGCTGGAAGCGCTGCAAGGCATACACGGCCGCGAAGCCCAACGCGTTGAACATCAGCAGGCCCAGCGCATAGCGCAGCCAGCCCTGCTCGCCGTCGGGGTTGACGCCGGAGACCTTCAGCAGGCCGCGTTCGACACGGCGCAGCCAGCCGACCTGACCCTCCATCGCCGCGTGAATCCAGTGCGCCAGCGGCCAAGCCAGCACGAGCAGCACCGCCAGGAAGGCGATCAATTGGCCCCATGCGGAAGCGCTCATGACAAGTCCTCCGGGAACAGCAAGGCCCAGAAGAGATAGCCGATCAGCGCGACGACGAAGACAGCCGCAGTGAGTTCAAAGCCACTCATGGCTTCGCCCCTCCCAGCTTGTCGCAGCCCCAGGCCGCGAGCCCGGTCAACAGCGCGAGTGCCGCGCCCAGACCCAGAAAAATGATGTCCATGACACCTCCATAGCAATGGAAGCGATTCTGGAAATCAGCGCCTCAAAGCCTCAACAAGATCGAGCTGGGGCGCATCAAGAACGCATCAAGATTTGGGCAAGGCCAGTTGGGTCAGCTCGATGCCGCGCTCCCGCGCAATGGCTTCCAGCACCGGCAGCAGCGGCCCGAGCTTCTCGTCCAGCGCGTCGCGCACCGTGTCGACGACGACCTGCGTGCTGCGGTCGATCTCGATGTGGATGGCGTCGCCGACGATCTTGTCGCCGAAAGTCGTCATGCGCAGCGTCTCGGGGATGAGCCAGACCTCGAACCAACCCGAGCCGTCGCGCTCGCGCTGCGCTTCGGCCACGGTCAGGCTGCAGCCGTTGACCCCGATATAGCCCTTGGCGAAGACGTAGCGCATCCACGGCGCCGGCACGGCGAAGCGGATGACGTGGTTGTTGTCGGGGCGGCGGATCTCGGCGATGCGGGCCGACACGTCGACATGACCGGACAGCGGATGGCCACCGATCTCGGCGCCGTCTTTTGCCGCACGCTCGACGTTCAGGCCCGAACCCACCTTCAGCCCGCCCAGCGTCGTCAGGCTCATCGTCTGGCCCATCACGTCGAACAGCACCACGTCGGGTGATGGCCGCTCGGTGACGGTCAGGCAGACACCGTCGCAGGACACGCTCGCACCAATGGCCAGTTCCTCGTCGAAGCCAGCCGGCAGCTTCAGCGCCAGCGTGTGCAGCCCTGCGCGGGCGTCGATCGATTCGACTCGGGCGACGCCCTGGACGATGCCTGTGAACATGATGAAAAAAGGCCCCGAAGGGCCATTTGGAAGGTGAGCGGCCAGCTTACCAGTTGGCCTCGCGGTCGGGCGTCGCGCCAATCTTGTGGATGGACAGGTCGGCGCCCTCGAACTCCTGCTCGGCATCCAGCCGCAGGCCGACGAAGCGCTTGATCAACCCGTAGACGACGAAGCCTCCTGCCAGCGCCCAGGCCACGCCGGCCAGCGTGCCGATCAGCTGCGCGCCGAAGGACACGCCACCGATGCCGCCCAGCGCCTTCTGCCCGAAGACGCCGCAGGCAATGCCGCCCCAGGCGCCGCACAGGCCGTGCAGGGGCCACACGCCCAGCACGTCGTCGATCTTCCAGCGGTTCTGCGTCAGGGTGAAGAACTTGACGAACACCCAGCCGGCGATGACGCCGGTCACCAGCGCGCCCAGCGGGTGCATGACGTCCGACCCTGCGCAGACGGCCACCAGGCCGGCCAGCGGCCCGTTGTAGGCAAAACCCGGGTCGTTGCGGCCCAGCAGTGCGGCTGCCACCGTGCCGCCGGCCATGGCCATCAGCGAGTTGACGGCGACGAGGCCGGACAGCTTGTCCAGCGTCTGCGCGCTCATCACGTTGAAGCCAAACCAGCCCACCGTCAGCACCCAGGCCCCCAGGGCGAGAAAGGGAATGCTGGACGGCGGATGCGCGCTCATCGCGCCGTCCTTGCGGTAGCGGTTCAGGCGCGGGCCGAGCAGCAGCACGGCGGCCAGGCCGATCCAGCCGCCCACGGCGTGGACGACGACGCTGCCGGCGAAGTCATGGAACTCGGCGCCGGTGGTCGCCTTCAACCAGGCCTGGACGCCCAGGCCCTGGTTCCAGGCCAGTCCTTCAAAGACGGGGTACACCAGTCCGACGATGAGCGACGTCGCGAACAGCTGCGGGCCGAAGCGCGCGCGCTCGGCGATGCCGCCTGACACGATGGCCGGGATGGCCGCCGCGAAGGTCAGCAGGAAGAAAAACTTGACCAGCTCGTAGCCGTTCTTCTGCGCCAGCTGCTCGGCGCCGATGAAGAAGTGCGTGCCGTAGGCGACCAGATAGCCGACGAGGAAATAAGCCAGCGTGGACACGGCAAAGTCCACCAGGATCTTGACCAGGGCATTGACCTGGTTCTTCTTGCGCACGGTGCCCAGTTCCAGGAAGGCAAAGCCCGCATGCATGGCCAGCACCATGATGGCGCCCAACAAAATGAAGAGCGCATCCGCGCCCTGCTTGATCGAAGTCTCCAACGCCGTCTCCGTGTGCCGGCTCCAGACCTGGGCGACACGCACCAAGCCGAACCGGATCGCACCGAAACAGCAAATTCAATGCCCGGTTTTAATGCATCAGCATCGCCACGCCTGGCACCAAAACCAATCCATACGGCTTATCTTGGTGCGTTCAACGCACCCTCTTCGAACGAATGTGCACCGAATCCGAGCGTCAGGTGGCCGTCGGCCCAGCGCACCACGGGGCGCTTGATGACGCTGGGTTCGGCCAGCATCAGCGCGGTGGCCGAGGCGTCGTCGACGACACCGGCCTTGGTCGCGTCATCCAGCTTGCGCCAGGTCGTGCCGGCGCGGTTGATGAGCTTGTCGCGCCCGAAAGCCGCCAGCCAGGCCGGCAGCAGCTCGGCCGGCACGCCCTGCTTCTTGAAGTCATGGAAGGCGACTTCCAGGGCCCGTTCGGCCAGCCAGGCCCGGGCCTTCTTGACGGTGTCGCAGTTGGGGATGCCATAGACGGTGATCATGGGCGGCATGTTAAGTTGTCGCTCATGATCGACTGGCTCGACGAAGCGTCCCTGGCCTTCCCGCCCAGCGCCAAGGCGCTTGGCCCCGATACCGACGCGCCGGGCCTGCTGGCCGCCGGCGGCACGCTGACCGCCAAACGCCTGGAAGCGGCCTACCGGCGCGGCATCTTCCCCTGGTACGGCCCCGGCCAGCCGCCGCTGTGGTGGGCGCCCGACCCGCGCATGGTCTTGCAGACGGCCAACTTTAGGCTGTCGCGCTCGCTGCGCAAGACGGTGCAGCACTTTGCCGCGACGCCCGGCTGTGAGATCCGCATCGACCACGACCGCGCTGCGGTGCTGCACGCCTGCGCCAGCACGCCGCGCGAAGGCCAGAACGGCACCTGGATCGTGCCCGAGCTGCAGGCCGCCTATCTGGCGTGGCCGGCCATGCACAGCGTCGAGACCTGGATGGACGGCGAACTGGTGGGCGGGCTCTACGGCGTCAACCTCGGCCGCATGTTCTACGGCGAGTCGATGTTCATGCGCCGCACGGACGCCTCGAAGATCGCCCTGTGCGCGCTGATCTGCCTGTGCCGGGAGTTCGCCATCCCCTGGATCGACTGCCAGCAGAACACCGGGCATCTGGCCTCGCTTGGCGCTGCCGACGTGCCGCGAAGCGTGTTCGAAGCCCATCTCGCCACCCATGTCGGTGAAGCCGCCCCAGGGTCGTGGACCTATCATCCGGCCTACTGGCAAAGGCTACTTAAGCCCGGAAACGGCGGTTGACCGCTTGCCATTCGCTTGAACCTCCGATGAGTGCAGAGACCTGGACCCACGAGCAACGCCGGCCTGCCGGCGACAGCGCTACACGCCCGCTCATGCCGCCCTCGACCACGCTGGCGGCGTTGCAAATGCTCGCGATAGTCCCAGCTATCGCTGTGCTTTGCGCCTTGCCCGCGCGGCCGCTGTCGGCCTGCTCGGGCGCGTCCAACCGCCGCTTCCGGGCTCCCACGTGACTCACCCCAAAGAACTGCCGCTCGCGCAGATCCAGTTCTATGCCACGGCCGCCTACCCGTGCAGCTACGTGGCCGGCCGCCAGGCGCGCTCGCAGGTCGCCACGCCCAGCCACCTGATCCACGCCGACGCCTACTCCAACCTCGTCGCCGCCGGCTTTCGCCGCAGCGGGCTGTTCACCTACCGCCCCTATTGCGACCAGTGCCGCGCCTGCATCGCGCTACGCGTGCCGGTGAACAGTTTCCAGCCCAGCCGCAGCCAGAAACGGGCCTTCAAGGCTCACCGCCACCTCCAGGCCAAGGTCATGCGCCTGGGCTATTCGCCCGAGCACTACGCCCTCTACCTGCGCTACCAGGCCGGCAGGCACTCGGGCGGCGGCATGGACCACGACAGCGTCGACCAGTACACGCAGTTCCTGCTGCAGTCGCGCATCAACTCCCGCCTCGTCGAGTTCCGCGAACCGGTGCCCGACGGCCAATCCGGTCCCGGGCCGCTGCGCATGGTGTCCATCCTGGACATCCTCAGCGACGGCCTGTCGGCGGTCTACACCTTCTACGACCCGGACATCGAAGGCAGCTTCGGCACCTACGGCGTGCTGTGGCAGATCCAGCAGGCCAGGGAGCTCAACCTGAGCCATCTCTATCTGGGCTACTGGATAGAGGAGAGCCCGAAGATGGCCTACAAGGCCACGTTCAGGCCGCACCAAATCCTGCGCAACGGCGAGTGGGAAGACGCCGTCGATAGCGAGGCTTAGACCAGCACCTCGACGCAGGCCGGATGGCCCAGAAAGCCCTCGGGGCTGGCGCTGCGGCCATAGGCGCCACTCTGGTAGACGACCGCCAGGTCGCCGATCTCGCCGCGGGCCATGTCCATGCGGTCGGCCAGCAGGTCCAGCGGCGTGCACAGCGGGCCGACGACGCTGGCCGGCTCGGTCGCCGCGTCGTTGCGGCCTTGAGGCTCGACGGAGGCCGGGTAGTTCTTGCGCAGCACCTGGCCGAAGTTGCCGGACGCCGACAGGTGGTGATGCAAGCCGCCGTCCGCCACCAGGAAGACCTGGCCGCGCGACACCTTGCGGTCGACGATGCGGCTGACGTAGACGCCGGCCTCGCCGACGAAATAACGGCCCAGCTCGATGACCAGCTTGGCCTGCGGCAGGTCGGCCCGCGCGCGCTGCTGCAAGCCGGCGAGGTTGTCGGAGATGGACGAGAGATCCAGGCGCGACTCGCCCGGAAAGTAGGGGATGCCGAAGCCGCCGCCCAGGTTCAGGAATTTGACTGGCGACGGCGCCGCCTCGGCCAGGCGCAGGGCCAGTTCGTAGCTCTTGAGCTGCGCCTCGCAGATCGCCTCGGCCTTCAGGTTCTGCGAGCCGGCAAACAGATGGAAGCCTTCGAAAGCGATGCCGTCGCCGCTCAGCCGACCGACCTCGGCCAGCACCTCGGGCAGCGCCTCGGCGTCGATGCCGAACTGCTTGGGGCCGCCGCTCATGCGCATGCCGGAGCCCTTGAGCTCGAAGTCCGGGTTGACGCGCAAAGCGACCCGGGCCGGCAAGCCCAGGCGCTGCGAGGCACGCGCCAGCGGCGCCAGTTCGCGCGCCGACTCGACGTTGACGAGCACGCCGGCCGCCACCGCCTGGCCCAGTTCGATGTCGCGCTTGCCGGGGCCGGCAAAGCTGATCTCGTGCGGGTCGGCACCGCAGTTCAACGCCACCTGCAACTCGCCGGCCGAGGCCACGTCGATGCCGTCCACCAGCCCGGCCATCAGCCCGACGAGCGCCGGCATCGGGTTGGCCTTCATCGCGTAATGCAGTTCGATGCCCTTGGGCAGCGCCGCACGCAGCTCCGCAACCCGCGCCTTCAGCAGCCCGCGGTCATAGGCATAGAACGGCGTCTGACCGACGCGCTCCGCCAGCACGGACAGGCGTTGACCGCCGATCAGCAGCTCGCCGTTCGCGTCGCGGGGAAATAGCACGGGCGCGTGTTCGAGGGCACGCTTCGGAGTCGGAGAGTCGGTCATGTGGGTTGGCGTTCGACCCAGTCGGTCGACAGGGTCTTGCGGTCTATCTTGCCGTTGGGGTTGCGCGGCAGCGGACCGGTGCGGGCGTCCACACCGTGCGGAACCATATAGGCCGGCATGCGCGCCTTGCAGGCAGCGGTCAGCGCAGCCAGGTCCAGCTCGGCAGCCCCTTCGGGCGGCGTGGCGATCACCTGGATGGCCTGGCCCAGGGTGTCGTGATGGACGCCAAAGGCCACGCATTCGCCCACCAGGCCGGTGGCGTACAGGACTTCCTCCACCTCGGTCGGGCTGACCCGGTAGCCCGAGGTCTTCATCATCTCGTCGCGGCGGCCGACGAAGTAGAGGAAGCCTTCGGCGTCGCGCTTGACGGTGTCGCCCGAGAACACGGCGAACTCGGGCAGCTGCAGGCCGCCCTCGCGCCCACCGACACCGACCGGCAGCGGTTTGTAGCGCTCCGCCGTCTTCTCGGCGTCGTTCCAGTAGCCCAGGCCGACGAGGGCGCCGCGATGCACCAGCTCGCCCGGCTCATCCGGCGCGCATTCGCTGCCGTCCTCGCGCAGCACGAGGATCTCGGCGTTCGGGATGGCTTTGCCGATGGAGTCTGGCCGGCGGTCGACTTCCTCGGGCGGCAGGTAGGTCGAGCGGAAAGCCTCGGTCAGGCCGTACATCAGGAAGGGCTTGGCCGACGGCGCCTTGGCACGCAGCAGGTCCAGCGTCGCGCGCGGCATGCGCCCGCCGGTGTTGGCGAAGTAACGCAGGTTGGCATCGATGGCGGACGGCCATTCAAGCTGGGTCAGCTGGATGTAGAGCGGCGGCACGGCCGTCAGGCCCGTGACCTTCTCGCGCTCCATGGCCTTGAGTACATCCTTGGGCAGCAGGTAGTTCAGCAGCACGACGCGCGCACCGCTGTGGAAGGCCGTCGTGAGCTGGCTGAAACCGGCGTCGAAGGACAGCGGCAGCGCGGCCAGCAGCGTGTCGCTGGCGCGGTTGTCCAGGTAGCTCGCCACGCTCTTGCCACCCGCCACCATGTTGCGGTGGGACAGCACGACGCCCTTGGGCCGGCCGGTGGAGCCCGACGTGTAGAGAATGGCCGTCATGTCGGTGTCGATGACGCGGTGGCCGGCACGCGTCGGCGTGGCCAGCAGTTCGAGCCAGTCATGCACGGGCACCGGCGCGTCGCCCGTCCCCCGCGTCAGCACGATGTGCCGCAGCGACGGGCATTGGGTCAGCACGTCGCCCAGTTGGCTGAGGCGCTCGGGCGATGTGACCAGCACCCGCACGTCACAGTCGCGAACGATGAAGCCGACCTGCTCGGGCTTGAGCAGCGGGTTCAGCGGCACGAACACGCCGCCCGCGGCCGGTGCGCCGAAGCTGGCGACGACGGTCTCGAAGCGCTTCTCCAGATAGATCGCAACCCGCTCGCCGCGCGCCAGGCCCAGGGCCATCAGGCCGCTGGCGAAGGCGGTCACGGCCGCGTCCAGCATGCCGTAGCTCAAGGTCACGCCGCCGTAGGTCAGCGCCGGGGCCTCGGGCGTGCGCTCGGCGGCAACGGCCACCAACTCGTTCAACAACGTGGATTCGGGCATGGACACGGGTCGGGTGAGAGTGAGCAGGCTTCTTGTGCGTTGGTTCATGCCGTGGGGCTGGACGCGACCGACAACCCCTGGCGCATCAACGGTTCACGCGCAAGAAGCCGTTAAAAAAGTATCTCACGCGACCCCGGGGCCAAGGGGTCGCCTCCCCGGAGCCAAGGGGGCGCCCGGCTAAACTGCGCGGCTGAATTTTTGGACGCCCCCGAATGGATAAAGAACAGGTGCTCGGCCATGTGCTGAGGCTTCTCGACGATGTGCTGAGCCTGAGCGGCCGCGCCCAGACCTTCACCCGCGACACCGCCCTGCTCGGCGCCCTGCCCGAGCTGGACTCGATGGCCGTCGTCAGCCTCATCACCGGGCTGGAGGAACAGCTCGGCCTGGTCGTCGACGATGACGACATCGACGGCGACACCTTTGCCACCGTGGGCTCGCTGGCGGACTTCGTCGCCGCCCGCCTCGGTTGATCCCTCATCCCGACGTCTTCTTCCTGCCCGCCCGCGGTGGCGAGCAGCGGCTGTGCCTGTTCCACGCACCGGTTGGCACGCCGCGCAGCAAGCTGCTCTATGTGCACCCGTTCGCGGAAGAGATGAACAAGTCGCGCCGCATGGCCGCCCTGGCCTGCCGCGCGCTGGCGGGGGCCGGCCACGCCGTGCTGCAGATCGACCTGCGCGGATGCGGTGATTCATCGGCAGACTTTGGCGACGCGAGCTGGGCCGACTGGCAGGCCGACGTGCGCCTGGGCCTTGGCTGGCTGGACGCCCGGGCGCCCGACGCGCCACTGTGGCTCTGGAGCCTGCGCGCCGGCGCCCTGCTGGCCACAGCGGACTGGGGCCGGCCGGTCAACCACCTCTTCTGGCAGCCGATGACCAGCGGCAAGCTGGCGCTGCAGCAGTTCCTGCGCCTGAAGCTGGCCGCCGAGATGGCCAGCGGCGCCAGCAAGGGCCTGATGGAACAGATGAAGACCGAACTGGCCGCCGGCCGGTCGGTCGAGATCGCCGGCTACCGGCTGGGTTCGACGCTCGCCCTCGGCCTGGAAGCCGCCAAGCTCATGCCAACGGGCGTGCCGGGCCGCGTCGAATGGCTGGAAGTCAGCAGCCGCGAGGACGCCACGCTGACGCCCGTCAGCGAGCAGGCCATCAAGACCTGGCAGGACGCCGGCTGGACCGTACGCTCGCAGATCGTCCAAGGCCCTGCTTTCTGGGCCACGGCCGAGATCGAACTCGCGCCGGCACTGATCGCCCGCACCCTGGAGGTGCTGTCGTGAAGGAATCGGTACTCAGCTTCGCCTGTGAGGGCGAGCCGCTGGTCGGCATCCTGGCCGAACCGTCCGAAGGAACGCCCGCAGAGGTCGGCGTGCTCATCATCGTCGGCGGCCCGCAGTACCGCGCCGGCAGCCACCGGCAGTTCACGTTGCTGGCCCGCCACCTGGCCAGCAACGGATTCGCGGCACTGCGTTTCGACTACCGCAGCATGGGCGACAGCGGCGGCGACGTGCGCGACTTTTTGGGCGTCGATGCCGACATCGCCGCCGCCATCACCGCCCTGCTGGCCGCCCGCCCGACGCTCAGGCGCGTCGCGCTCTGGGGCCTGTGCGACGCCGCCTCGGCCGCCCTGCTCTACCTCGACTCGACCCGCGACCCGCGCGTCGCCGGTGTCGCCCTGCTGAACCCCTGGGTGCGCTCGGCCGCCAGCCTGGCGCAGACACATGTGAAGCACTATTACTGGCGGCGCGTGCGCCAGGGCGAGTTCTGGCGCAAGCTGCTCGGCGGCGGTGTGGGGCTGAGGGCGCTGCGCACTTTGACCCGCAATCTGCGTCTGGCACGCGGGGCTGGCAAGGCAAGCGACACGCGCAACTTTCAGGACCGTATGGCTGCCGGCCTGCGCGACGCCAAGGCACCGGCGCTGCTGGTCCTTAGCGGCGATGACTACACTGCCAAGGAGTTCCTCGGCCATTGCGCCACCGCTCAAGCCTGGGCCGGGCTGCTGGACGAACGGCGGCTGAAGCGGGTGGACCTTGCGGCTGCAGACCACACCTTCTCCGACCTCACCCAGGCCGCTCGCGTCGAGGCCGAGACGCACAATTGGCTGGCCACGCTATAAGAACCTTCGCACGCGCTATGTCGAATTCACGTCGCCTGCCGTTATTTGCACTTTGCCTGTGCCTGACAGCCGTTTTCAGTGCCGCCCGGGCAGATTCGGTCGACGCCGAGTCCGGCTGCGGCGACCTCGCCAACCCGGTCTATGGCCCGTTCGACTACCGGAGAGCGAACAAGCAGCAGCGCGATCTGGTCGAGAACGCCCACTTCACGCGCGGTGTCGAGACCCTGACCCGGACGAAGACGGGCACCTTTGGTTGGGACATCGGCTACACCTTGCGCGCCTTCCCCAACCACCACCGGGCCCTGCTGACGATGCAGCGCCTGGTGGCAAGCCAGAAGCGCAACCCATCCCAGGACGCGGTGTACACCATCGAGTGCTACTACGAGCGCGCGCTGCGCTTCCGGCCCGATGATCATGTGGTGCGACTGCTGTACGCCAACTTCCTGATCGAAGGCGGGAAGAGCGATGACGCCACCAAGCAGCTTGACTATGTGAGCCAGGCAGCAGCGGACAGCCCCTTCACCCAGTTCAACGTCGGCATGCTGTACTTCGACATGAAGAACTACGACCGGGCACTGGAGCAGGCCCACAAGGCGGCGGCGCTGGGCTTTCCTCGGCCTGATCTGCGCGACCGCCTGAGCAAGATCGGCCGCTGGGCCGAGCCGCCTTCAGAACCAGCTCCCGCTGCCTCAGCCGCTGCAGCCGCTTCGGCGCCCTGACCCGCGCTCAAGCGCCGGACAGTCGCCTGCTCAGCGCCTTGGCGGCGGCTGGCCACAGGCTCACGACCCAGGGGCGCCGGCGCAGCACTTCGACATAGTTGGACAACGCCACGGCCGGATCGCCCAGCACGAGGTGGGCGTACCCGTATTGGATGATGAGATGGTCCAGGTGGCGGCGCATGACGCCCGCGTCGAGCGCATCGCCACCGAGCGGGTCGGTCAGGCCCCAGCGGCCCAGCGCCTGCTCGATGACCACACGCTCGTCGTTCACCGGTCGCGCCTTGCGCGAAACCGAACCCTGCACGACACGGTAGTAGGCGCCGATGCAGTCCAGCTTGTCGACCTTGGCCAGACGCGAGGCGCGCAGCCAGTAGTCGTAGTCATCCCCGTTGTAGAGGTTGATGTCGAAGTCGCCCAGGGAGCGAACCAGGCTGGCCCGCATCATCACGGTGGTCGTCAGCAGATGGCATTCCAGCAGCAGCCGCGTGTACATCCAGCCCGACCGGTCGGCCACCACGCCCACGCCTGGGCGTGGCACCGGCGAAACCTCGGGGATGCGAAAGACGCCGTCGGCATCCGCCGGCCACACATGCCAGCGGGTGAAGACCGTGCCGACGTCGGGGTGGGCGCGCAGATGCGCGATCTGGGCGCCGAGCTTGCCGGGCAGCCAGATGTCATCAGCGTCCAGGAAGGCCACGAACTCTCCGCGCACCGCAGCCAGCCCCGCATTGCGCGCCTTGGGCGGGCCGGCGTTGGCTTGGTCAATGACGCGGATGCGATCACCGTAGCCGCGCAGCACGTCGAGGGTGTTGTCCTTGGAGCCGTCGTTGACGACGACGATCTCGACCTCCGGATAGTCCTGGGCCAGCACGCTGTCGATGGCCTCGGCGACGTAGGCCGCCGCGTTGTAGGCCGGGATGATGACCGAGGCAAGTCCCGGGACGGGCTCCGGGCGGGCCGAGGTCAAGCCTTGGCCTCCTCGGCGCTGGCGGAGAGCTTCTTGTCGAAATACTCGATGGTGCGGCGCAGACCTTCGTCGAGCTGGGTGCTAGGCGCCCATCCGCCGAGCTTGGCGTGCGCCAGCGTCAGGTCGGGCTGGCGCTGCATCGGGTCGTCACTGGGGAGGGGGCGGTACACGATCTGGGATGCCGAGCCGACCAGCGCGATGACCTTCTGGGCCAGTTGGAGCATCGTGAACTCGCCGGGGTTGCCGATGTTGACCGGGCCGGTGAAGTCGTCGCCCGTGTTCATCAGCCGGATCATGGCTTCGATCAGGTCGTCCACGTAGCAGAAGGAACGGGTCTGCGAGCCGTCCCCGTAGATCGTGATGTCCTGGCCCTTGAGGGCCTGCACGATGAAGTTGGACACGACGCGGCCGTCGTTCGGGTGCATGCGCGGGCCGTAGGTGTTGAAGATGCGCGCCACCTTGATGCGCAGCTGGTGCTGGCGGTGGTAGTCGAAAAACAGGGTTTCGGCGCAACGCTTGCCTTCGTCATAGCAGGAGCGGATGCCGATGGGGTTGACGTGGCCCCAGTAGTCTTCGGTCTGCGGATGGATCTTGGGGTCGCCATAGACCTCGCTGGTCGACGACTGCAGGATCTTGGCCTTCACGCGCTTGGCCAGGCCAAGCATGTTGATGGCGCCATGCACGCTGGTCTTGGTGGTCTGGACGGGGTCAAACTGGTAGTGCACCGGCGAGGCGGGGCAGGCCAGGTTGTAGATCTCGTCCACCTCGACGTAGAGCGGGAAGGTCACGTCGTGACGCATCAGCTCGAAGTGCGGATTCGGCAGCAGATGGGCGATGTTGGCCTTTGCGCCGGTGAAGTAGTTGTCCACGCACAGCACGTCGTGGCCCTGGCCCAGCAGCCGCTCGCACAGATGCGAGCCGAGAAAGCCGGCGCCTCCGGTAACCAGGATGCGCTTGCTCAAGCCAGTTGTCTTCATCTTGTGTCCTGTGTTTGGGCGGCCCGCTCGACGGTGTCGAAACAGGGCGCAGAAAGGTGGCGGATTCTAGTGCCCGCCCAGGGCGGCGCAGGCTGGCACAGGTGAGGCTGAGGCTACACTGCGCGCCGCCCGAGACACCCCCGTTTCGGGGTCGACAGCGGTGTTCACCCAGCGATATCGAGGATTGCGATTGAAGGTCGGATTGGTTGCGCGCTGCCTGAACACCCCGCACATCCGCGGCATGGGCCGCTACGTCTATGAACTGCTCGGCCAGTCGCGTGATGAAGCCGATCTGAGCTGGGTGCTGTTCGGCCAGGATGCCCGCCATCCGCTGACCCACCCGCCCCACCCGAGGCTGAAGGTGGACCTGTTCGAACAGCGCGGCGACCGCCTGCATCTGTGGGAGCAGTGGGGCCTGCCGCGCCGCGCCCGCGCCGAGGGCGTGGACGTGCTGCACTGCACCGAAGGTTCCATGACGTGGTGGCAACCGCTGCCCACTGTCATCACGCTGCACGATACGCTGATGTGGGAGGAATACCCGCCCGACGCGGTGTCGCGCTTCTACTGGGAGCGGCTGATGCCCGCGGCGCTGGCCAAGGCAGCCGCCGTGATCACGATCAGCGACTGCTCGCGCGACGACATCCTGGCCCGCTGGCCCGATCTGGCACCCAAGCTCACGGTCATCCCGCATGGCATAGACCCGGCCTATTTCAGTGCCGGGACCGCGCCGCTGCCGGCCGTGATGCAGACCGGCCTGGGCGGTTCGCCCTATGCGGTCTACCTCGGTGGGCCGCTGGCACGCAAGCGCTTCGGCTGGGCGCTCGAAGTGCTTGCGGCGCAGTCCGACCCAGGCCTCAAGCTCGTGGCCTGCGGCTTTGGCAGCAAGGGCGCCGAGCAGGCGGCCGCCGCCGTGCCGGCGGCGCTGAAGGATCGCGTGCTGTTCGCGCCATTCCTTTCTGACGCCGAATTGCTGGCGCTGTACAAGGGCGCCCGAGCCGTGCTCTACCCGACGCTTTACGAGGGTTTCGGCTTTCCCGCCGTTGAAGCGCAGGCGGCCGGCGTGCCGGTCATCTTCAGCCCGTTGGGCAGCCTGAAGGAACTGATCGGACCGCTGTCTACCGTGGTGCCTGCCGATGACCTGGCCGCCTGGGTGGCGGCACTGGAAGCCGCCGTCGAACTGCCCGAACACGCCCGCGCCGAGCTGGCACAGAAGGCGCGACGCTGGGCCGAGCGCTTTCAGTGGCGCGAGAGCTACGCCAGGCATGCGGAGGTGTACCGGCGCCTGATCGGGCGGCGCAAATGACTGACCCGCTGGATTGGCAGCTCGACAAGCTGGCACCGGATCAAGGGCTGGGCATGCACCGGGCCTCGTGGGATCGCCTCAATCAGCAGTTGATGAGTCGGCATGTGATGCTGGACAGCGACTTCATCGACTCGCTGCTGCGCTGTTTCGGACCAGGGGGCGTCTGGCTTGCCACGGCCCTTCGCGACGGCAAGCCGGTGGCCATGCTGCTGATTCGCCAGCACGCGCCGGGGCTGGGCGTCTGGGCGAGTTTCCTTCCGGCCCAGGCTCAGATCGGCCCCAGCCTCGTTTCGCCCGGCGTGAGCCTGCGCGGCCTGTTGGCCGTCTTACCCGGCTATGCGGGTGAGCTGGATATGCTCTGCAACGATCCTCGCTTCGGTGATCTGCGCAACCTGGGCGGACTGCCGCTGCAGAGCCTGCCGCATGCGCTGACGATGAGCGTCAGCCTGCATGGCAGCTTTGATGACTACTGGGCCCAGCGACCGCGCAAGCTGATCCAGAACATGCGCCGCTATCTGCGGCGCCTGCAGGCCGAACCCGGGGGGACCCAACTCAGGGTCATTTCGGCTCCCGAGGACGTTGGCGATGCAGTCGTCCGCTACGCAGCCCTCGAGAGCAGTGGCTGGAAGGGCCGTGAGGGCACGGCCGTGGGCAGCGACAACGTTCAAGGTCGCTTCTACGACGAGGTGATGCAGGCGTTTGCCGTGCGCGGCGAGGCCCTGGTCTATGAACTGTGGCTGGGCGAAGACCTGCTTGCCTCGCGCATGCTCCTGCTGCGCGACGGCATGGTGGTCATGCTGAAGACCTCCTTCCACGAGGCGTTTGAGCGTTTCGCACCGGGGCGCATCCTGCTGCTGCGTGTGCTGGAAGATCTTTTCGCGCGCACGCCGGGCGGCGTCGTCGAGTTCTACACCAATGCCGAGTCAGACCTGCTGGCCTGGTCGACCTCACAGCGCTGGATCAACCATGTCAGCGTCTACCGGCATGCCGGGCTGCGGACGCTGTTCGGGCTGTTGCGTCAAAGCAATCGCGGCTGGCCACATCGCCGCAGGCGCCGCCGGATGGACGCGGCCACCATGGCCCAGCGCAGCGGCGCCACGGTCGACACCCTCAGCCATCCGGCCGAACTACCCGATGACGCACTGGCGCTGATGCAGGAGCGCGAGCGGGACTACGTCGAGTTCGGCGCCGACTGGTTCAAGCTGCTGGTGGACGCGGTGTTCAAGGACACCCCGACGGTGCGCATCTATGTGTTGCGTCGGCAAGGCCAGGTGCTTGCCGTGCTACCCACGGTCACGCAGAACGGCTCGAATGGCCGCGAAGTGGCGGCTCTCGCCAACTACTACACGACGCTCTACTCACCCGTGCTTGCGGCCGGGTTGGCGGCCGAGGACCTGCTGCCTCTGACGCTGGCGCTGCGAGCGGCCAACCGGGGCATACCGACCTATCGCTTCGCGCCGCTTGACCCGGCTTCGAACGAGTTCGCGCTGCTGCGCGACGCACTGCGCCTGGCCGGTCTGCGACCCCATGCCTACTTCGCCTTTGGCAACTGGTACCTCCAGGCCGAAGGCGACTGGCAGCAATATCTGAAGCAGCGTAGCGGGCAGTTGCGCAGCACGATCAAGCGCATGACCAAGCGCTTGGCGGCCGAATCCGGGCGGCTGGAGATCATTTCCGACCCGGTCGACGCGGAGCGGGGCATCGCCGCCTACGAGGCCGTCTATGGCGCCAGTTGGAAAGTGCCTGAGCCCTTCGCGGAATTCATTCCCGGGCTGGTCCGTTTGTGCGCGCAGCGGGGCTGGCTGCGCCTGGGCGTGGCCTGGATCGGCGACCAGCCCATCGCTGCCCAGCTGTGGATCGTCCATGGTCGACGCGCTCACATCTACAAGGTCGCCTATGACGAGGCCTTCAAGGCCATCGCACCCGGCACGCTGGTGACGGCCTTGCTGCTGGAGCACGTGCTGGACCGGGACGGCGTGTCCGAAGTCGACTACCTGATCGGCGACGACGCCTACAAGAAAACCTGGATGAGCCACCGTCGCGAGCGCTTCGGCCTGGTCGCCTACGACCCGCTCACGCTGCGCGGCCTGCTGGGCCTGGCGCGCCAGGCGGTCGGTGAGGCCTGGCGTTCACTGCGCAGCCGCAGAACGCCTGTCGACAACGCGACGCCGGCTTCGCACAGCACCCCGGCGGCCGCTGACAATGCCGCCGCCTGACCCCGACATCCCCGCCACCATGCACGCCAACGCCCAGCCGCCCGACACTCCCTTCGCCTCAGGCTCGCCCCGCTTCACGGTGCCAGCCACCGACGGGCTCGCCGGCTGGCAGCAGGCGTATGCCGTCCACGGCCCGGCTTGCGCGGCCACGGTTGGCGGCGAGTTTGCAGTGGCGCTGGCCCTGCCCGGCGGCGGCAGCTACCTCGCCGTGGACCGCTTCGCGGTGCACAGCCTGTGCTACGCGGTGCGCGACGGGCAATTGCACTTTGCCACGCGCGCCGACGCGCTGGCCCGCCAGTTGGGGCAAACGGAGATCGACCCGCAGGCTGTCTTCGACTACCTCTTCCACCACTGCATCCCGTCGCCGCGCACCATCTACGCCGGCATCCGGCGCCTGCCGCCAGCCCATTACGCGCTGTTCGAGAACGGCCAGTTGACGGTCGCGCCCTACTGGACCGCCCGATTCGACGAGCAGCCCAGCCCCCGCTTCGAGCAGCTGCGCGACGAGTTCCGCGAGATCCTCCGCACGGCAGTGCGTGAGCGCCTGACGGGCGACGGCAAGACCGCCTGCTTCCTGAGCGGCGGCACCGACAGCTCGACAGTCGCCGGCCTGCTGCGCGAAGCCACCGGCCAGGCGCCGGCAAGCTATTCCATTGGCTTCGATTCCGAGGGCTATGACGAGATGGAGTACGCCCGCATCGCCGCCAAGGCCTTCGGCGCGGACCATCACGAGTATTACGTGACGCCGGCCGACCTGGTCGCCGCCATCCCCAGCGTCGCGGCCCACTACGACCAGCCCTTCGGCAACTCCTCGGCCGTGCCCGCCTTCTATTGCGCGCGCAAGGCGCATGACGACGGCTACACGCGCATCCTCGCCGGCGACGGCGGCGACGAGCTCTTCGGCGGCAACACGCGCTACGCCAAGGAGCGCGTCTTCCACGTCTACAGCCAGATCCCGTCGCCGTTGCGCACCGGCGTGCTGAACCCGCTGTTTGCCAACCCCGTCACTGGACGCATCCCGCTGCTGAAGAAGGGCACCAGCTACATCAAGCAGGCGCGCGTGCCCATGCCGGACCGCATGCAGAGCTACAACCTGCTCGATCGGCTCGGCATGGCCGACGTGCTGACGCCGGCCTTCCTCGCAGCCGTGGACACCGGCGCCCCGCGTGGACACCAGCGCGCCACCTGGGACAGCGGCCCGCACGACGCCAGCCTCGTCAACCAGATGCTGGCCTTCGACTGGCGCTACACGCTCGCCGAGAACGACCTGCCGAAGGTGGTGGGCACGACGGGCCTCGCCGGTATCGACGTGGGCTTCCCGCTGCTGGACACGCGGCTGCTGGACTTCTCGATGCGGCTGCCCACCAGCTACAAGCTCAAGGGCCTGAAGCTGCGCTGGTTCTTCAAGGAGGCGCTGCGGGGCTTCCTGCCGGACGAGATCCTGACCAAGAAGAAGCACGGCTTCGGCCTGCCCTTCGGGCCCTGGGCCGTGAAGGACGCGGCGCTGAACGCGTTGGCAGCAGAGTCGCTGCGCGGCATCGCGGCACGGGGCATCGTGCGCGCCGAGTTCGTCGAGAGCCTGCTGACCCAGCGCCTCAGGGAGCACGCCGGCTACTACGGCGAGATGGTCTGGATCCTGATGATGCTGGAGCAGTGGCTGCGCCGGCATGCGCCGGACTGGCGTCTCTGACGCCTGTCTGGCCAGCCGCCCCTCAGCTGGCCGGAGCTTTCGCAGGCATGCAGACCTGTGCATCGGCGGGCTGAACGACCGCGCCGGGCGCTGCGCCGCGCGGGCGCCACAGGCACAGCGTGATGGGCCTGGCGGTCTTGCCGCCAAACGCCGCCGAGCGCGACAAGCGAATGACCGCAGCGACTTCATGTGACGACCCGCCCAGCTTGGCAACCAGCGCCGGCTCCCAACCGGCAATCGTGCGCGGCCCGTCAGGCGAGCTGAAGATCCACGCCGACCGCAAGGCATCCGCCGCCAGCAGGCCCACCAGCCGCTCGGCCCAGCGCGGGCTGTCCGGATAGCCACCCACCAGCCAGGGCAATCCCAGCGGCCGTGCGCCCACCGCCAGCACGCGACCCGGGCCGTCGCCGGTGAAGTCGAGCAGCGCGTCGCCGGCGGCCAGGCCGGCCTGCTTCGCTGATGTCTGCAGGGCTACCAGGTCGGCATGCGTGACTGGGTCGACCAGCACTTCGCCGACGGGCGTCTGCACCGGCTGCGTCTGCGCCAGCAGGGAATCAGCCAGCCGGTAGGTGCCCTTCACGTCGATGACCGCATGAAGCTGGAACCACAGCGGCGTCAGGCAAAGACAGGCCAGGCCCAGGCCGACCGCAGGTCGGGGCAACAGGCCCGCTCGGCCGAGTCCGTCCAGTCGCGCCACCAGGGCCAGCACGACGAAAACGCCGGCGGCCTGGCTGTGCCAGAGCACCGAATTGCTGGTCCCGAAGGAAAACGCAAAGGGCTGCAGGAACAGCAGCATCCAGAGCGGCAGCTCGCGACGGATCTGGGGCGTCAACGCCACGCGGCCGGAAGAGAACCATTCGACCAACCCCAGGGCGAGGGCAGCGACCAGCGCCCAGGGCCACCAGCGGTAGGACAGCTCGGCATGACCCCACACGAATACAAGGCCCAGCAAGGCCGACACGACGACGTAGGGCAGCCATGCCGGCTTGCCGCGCTGGCTCGCGCGGCGCACACACCAGGTCCACGCCGCCAGGCCGATGGCGGCAACAGGCGCCCACGGGGCCAGGCGCTGAATGTCCCAGCGGAAGTCATTGAACATCCCGCCGAGCTTGCCGCCGTTGTCATAGGAAAAGAGGCTGACGCCGGCCTGCAGTGCCGCCATCCAGCCCGGATTCAGCCCGGTCATGATCGCCACCTGCAGACCCAGGCCGAGCACTGCCGCCAACACCCGCCCGCCGAGGCCGCGCAGCGTCCAGTCGCGGTTCACCCACAGGAGGTAGGCCACATGGATGAGCACGAGCACAACGCCGGTGCTGGCCTTGCAGAACCCGCACGCGCCGATGGCAAAACCGTAGCCGAACGCACACGCGAGAGCCGTTCGCAGGTGCGGCGCCGTCAAGCTGCGCATCAGCAGCACCGTGGACAGCATGGCGGCACACAGGCTGATCAGGTTGTACGAAGGCGCGCGCAACGTGGTGAACACGCCGAAGTAGTACATGCCGCCCACGGCACCGAGCAGCGCATAGACACCCGCCGGCAGGCCGCCGGCCGCCGGCTCCCGGCCCCAGAACTGGCGCCGCATTTCCAGCCCCAGCAAGGCGCCCACGCCCAGCAGAGGCAGCAGGGACAGCAGGCGCATCGCCACCAGGTTCTGGCCGAGCCAGCGCGTCGGTGCCTCCAGAAAGGCGCCGAAGAGCGTGAAGGTCGCGCTGAACTCGCGCCAGTGCAGCGCATTCAACACGTAGAAGGCTTCGTCGGTGTATTCGAAGCCGCGCCCGCTCATGGCGCCGTAGATCAGCAATTGCGTCGCCAGCAGCGCCGCCGCCGGCCAGGCCCAGGCGCCCAGCGTCGAACGATTGGAATTCATCACCCTCCCCCTGTGTCACGCCGTTCAGGTGCACGCTGGCCGCCGAAGACGAAGAAGCGCTGCAGCAGGAAGCCTGCTGCGACGTTGAACGGCAGGGCCAGGGCTCCGGCGGTGAAGGGCTCGAAGCCCCAGCGCACGAACACCCAGATCACACCGACATTGAACAGATAGACCAGCACCCAACTCGCGACGAAGCGGCCGAAGAGGGAGTTCTGGGCGTTCTTGAACACGAACCGGCCCTGGGTCTTGAAGCTCAGACAGATACCGGCGATCAACGAGATCAGGCTGGCTACCGGATAGCTGCAGCCCAGCGCGAGGGCCAAGGCATAGACGGCGTAGGAGAAGCCAGTGTTGGCAACGCCGACGACGACATAGCGCACGAAGGCATGCCGCCACATGGACTGGAGGAAGGCAGGCTGGGCCATCAAAGCACGAAGCGGTACACCAACGCCCGCAACCAGGTGTTGAGCCGCGCCCGCGCCGTGCCCCAGAAGACGTCGAGGCCGGTCAAGCCCAGGGCCGGCTGGGCGGCGTGCTTCCTGACGAAGCCCGCGTAGTCCAGGTGCTGGCGCCGCCCGATGGCGACGCTCCAGGATCCCGCACCGATGCGGAAGGCCGAGGTGATGCTGCCGGTGTCGTAGGCGTCGCCATGGCAGAGCGCGCGGAACCAGAAGTCGAGGTCGACCAGATAGGGGTAGGTCGCGTCATAGCTGCCCAGCGCGCGGGCCAGTTCCAGGCGCATGAGGCCATTGCCCGGCTCGCCCAGCAGGTTGCCGCCGGAGCGCACGCAGCGTCGCGCTGCCTCGGATGCCGGCACGCGCCGGGCCACGCTGCCGTAGCGCCTCACCATCAATGTGCTGCCGTCTGGCCGAACGATGCGGCGCGCGCCGAACACCATGGCGATGCTCTGCGCGGTGTCCGCCTCCAGCGCAGCCACCTGGGCGCGCAGCGAGCCGGGCTCCAGCAGGTCGTCATGCGGCAGCAGCTTGTAGTAGGTCCCACGGGCCAGCTCCAGGCAGCGATTCCAGTTGCCCTGCGGGCCGAGGTTCACGGGGTTGCGCAGGTAGTGGACCCGCAGGTCAGCGCAGGCCGCGACGACCGCGGCTGTGTCGTCTGGCGATTGGTCGTCCACCACCCAGACCTCGATGGCCGAGTAATCCTGGGACAACACCGACGCCAGCGTCGCCGCCAGCGTGCCCGCGCCCTTGTAGGTCGGAATGCAGATGGAGACCAGCGGCTCGGCTGGCGGGATCGCGGACGTGGCGTTCATGAGGGCTGCGGCTGGTGGCGGAACGCGGCGGTGCGTTCCGCTTCGAGAACCTGATGGATGCCGATGTGCAGGCTGCGGCAGTTCAGATGCGGCTGCCCGGCAGGCTCGTCGGAGCGAAAACGGATGCAGCGCAAGTACAGCGGCGACAGACTGTTGACCGACGTGACGAGGCGGACCGGCCGACGCGACACGCGGCGGAACACGCCCACCAGTTGAGCGATGCTGGTGGCCTGCTCGGCAGCAATGATTTTGACCACAACGTCCCCCGGGCGGCCGTGCAGGTCGCGCAGGGCCGCCAGCGTGCGCTCGGCGGCATCGTCCGCAAAGATGTAGTCGCGGATCGTGTCGAGCGGCACGTAGATGTGCACCACCTCGTTGGCCACGATGCGGCGCGCCATCTGGCTGATCAACCCCTGAGCCTTGTCACGCGACTGGCCGACGCCGTAAAGCGTGGAGTAGCGCGCGATAAGGACCGACCAGCCGGGCCGGCCCTGGATGGCGGCTCGGAACCGCTCCTCCTGCTGGAGCTTGTGCGACGCATAGGTTGTGCCCGGTGCGACCTCACTGGCTTCGCTGATGCATTCGGCTCGCGACTGGCCGTAAACGGCGCCGGCGGAACTGGCCAGTACCAGACAGCCAGGCATCCCCTGCAAGACCGGCTCAGCCCGCAGCCGCGCCAGCAGCAGATCGAGAGCCTGCGATTCAATGGTGAGATGAGCCGCATCACTGGACATCGAGCCCACGCCCGCCGCCCAGACCAGCAGCCAGCGCTGGGCCTTTTCAGCCTCGTGCACGAAGCCCGCGACTTCGCGGTCCAGCTGGGCGGCGAGCACATCGTTGTGGCCCCAGGCCAGGCGCTCCTCGACGCGATGCAGGGCCGCGCCGCTGTGCCCGAGTGCCCGCACCAGGGCACTGCCGAGCAGCCCCCCGGCGCCGATCACCCAGGCCGCCTCGCGCATCACTCGGGGCGAGGCCGCGTCGGCTTGCTACTGACCACGTAGAGCGGTCGGCCCATCGCGATGCCCATCGTGACGGCCAGGTACTCGGCAATCACGCCCAGGGCCATCAGCATCGTGCCGCTGAAGAACGACACGACGATGACGAGCGACGCCCAGCCCTGGACCTGGATGTCACCCATCAGCTTGCTGATGACCACCCACAGCGTCAGCGCCAACGCCGCCAGCACCGACAGGCCACCGGCCATCGTGATGAGCCGCAACGGCCGGGTGCCGCTGGTCAGCACCAGTGCCCAGAAATGGGCCAGCAGCTTCCACGCCGAATAGCCCGACGGCCGGTCGGCCTCCGCGCGCACATGCACCGGGCAATGGCCGACGCGGCCGGTCATCCAGGACAGGCCGACGTCCAGGTACACGCCATAGCCGCAATAGGCCGCCAGCGAGCGGCCAACCTCGCCGTCGATCAGGCGAAAGCTGTTGAAACGCCCCATGGCCGCATTGCCCAGCAGGCGTGTGCTGATGGCCTTCGCAGTCCGGCTCATCAGATTGCGAAGCGTGCCGTGGGGCGGCGGATTCGTCGGCTGGGCGTAGACCAGTTGGAGGCGGCCGGCGAGGGCCATGTCCAGCATGCGTGGCAGGTCGGCAGGATTCTGCTGACCGTCCTCGTCCAGCGTCGCGATCCAGTCACCGACGGCACCGGCGATGCCCGCCAGCGTCGCCGCGTGCTGGCCGAAATTGCGCGACAGCCAGACGGGGCGCACCTCCGGATGCTCGCGGGTGAGGGCTTCGATGGCCAGGTCGGAGCGGTCAGGCCCGCAGTCGTGCACCAGCAGGATCTCGCAGATCCGGAAAGCGACCCCCGTGGGCGTGCGGCCGATCTGCGTCAGCGGCAGCAGCTCACCGATCAGCGTCGGCAGGCTGTCCGCACCGCGATAGACCGGGATCACCACCGAGACGCGCAAGGCGTCCGGCACCGCAACCGGTTCACTCATACACAAGCTCCCATTTCATCGAATCAGCCTCCCCGGCATCATGACCCAGCATTGTCACGGCGCCTCAGGCGCCCCCCGGTGAGCCGAACGAATGCGGGGTCCGCCGCCATCGGATGCCGACAGACCACCAGGGCCAGCAACCAGCTGAGCATGCAGCACAGGATGGCCAGACCGAACAGCCAGCCCGAGACCGGCTGCGCGCGTCCCAGGCCACCCGCGACGGCAATCGCCAACGGCAGCAGCAGGGAGAGCACGGCCACACCAAGGCTGCGCGCGAGCCAGTCGCGCAGCAGCGCCCAGTCGCTGGGCAACAGCTTCTGCTTGACCCAATACAGCAGCGGCAATTGCGCCGCCGTGGCCAGCGCCAGCGCCACGGCGCAGGCCAGCGGGTCCCGCCACAAGAAGGCCGCCAGCACCACCAGCGCTGCCCGCGCGGGCTGGAACACCAGCTCGGCGCGAGCCACAAGGTCCAGACGTCCCATCGCAATGACCAGATTGCCGATCAGGCTGCCCAGCGCCGCCAGTGCACCGGCCAGGCAGAACACCGGCACCATGGGCGCGGCCGCGTCCCACTGCGGCCCGAACAGCAGGCGCAGGGTCTCGAGCGAGAACAGCGCCACGAAGCCGTAGAAGGGCCAGGCCACGACGGTCACGTGCGTGACGCTGATGGCGTACAGCGGCTCCATCGCCTGCTTCTCGCGCATGGCCTTGGCGTAGGCGGGATAGGCCACGTTGCGCACCGCAGCCATCAGGTCGCGATGGAACAGGTTCATCAGGCCCTGGGCGCGGCTCAGCATCGCCACCGGCGTGAAGCCCATCAGCTTGCCCACGGCCAGGTCGTTGATGTCCATGGACACCGACGTGACGATGCCCATGGCCGAACTCTGGGCGCCGAAGCGGAACAGCAGCCGCCAATGGGACAGCGACGGCAACAGCAGCCGGCGCTCGCCCTGGGCCACCCAGGCCGCCAGCCCCGTCACGGCGCTGACTGTCACCGTGCCGATCGCCAATCCGAGCGGCCCCCAGCCCAACCAGGACAGGCCCACGCTGACGACCGCGCCCACCGCCGTGGCCAGCATATTGACCACCGCCAGTTGCTTGAAGGCCATGCGCCGGCGCAGCAGTGCCAGTGACACGGTCGAGAACGGCAGCAGCAGGAAGTTCAGCGAGCAGATCCAAAGCAGCTCGCGCATGCGCGACTCACCGTAGAACTCGGCGATCCAGGGCGCCAGCAGCAACACACCGCCGCCCAGGGTCAGCCCCAGCGCCAGCGTGACGCCCAAGGCCGTGCGGATGCGGGCGTCGTCGAGTTCGGGCTCCTGGATCAGGTAGCTGGCGACGCCGAAGTCGCGCAGGACCTGCGCGATGCTCATGACCGCCAGGCTCACCGAATACACGCCGATCTCGGCCGGCGTGAGCAGGCGGGCAATCATCAGATTGCTGGCCAGCCCGAGGGCAATGAGGGCGTAGCGCTCGGCGAAGGAGAACAGCAGCGCGCCACGCACGCTGGTGCTCATTTCGCCGCTCCGGAACGATGCCCCTGGACGGCGGCGTCCAGCAAGCCAGCCAGACGCCGGCTGGTGGCCTCGCGCGTGTACTGGGCCAGCCTGTCGTGCCGAATGGGCGGGAACAGTGACGCGTCCAGGCCTGTCGAGCCCGCGTCCAGACAGCGCGCCAGCAGATCTGCCAGCGATGCCACATCGCCGGGGTCGAGGCGATGGCCACCACCGACCTCGTTGGAGAGCCTTGCGGTCTCGCTGTCGGCCCAGGCCGACGCCAGGATGGGCCGCCCGCTACCCAGGTATTCGAAATGCTTGCCTGCCAGGGCCGCCCTGCCCTGGTAGCCCTCGGGCAGCGGCAGGTACAGCACATCGGCCCGGGACATCAAGGACACGGCCTGCTGATGGGGCACCGGCCCGTGCTCCTCGACCCAGGGCTCGACGCCGAACTCGCGCGCGGCGCCCTTGGCAAAACCGGCCGCATCGATGCGCAGCCTGTGCAGGCCGGGGTGGCCCACGTCGCGCAGCCTGGCTATGGCGCTATAGAGGTCTTGCAGGCCATAGCCCGGGCGCCAGACGCCCGTGTAGGCGACGCGCAAGAAACCGTCGTCGATGCGCGGCGCCAGACCGGTGAAATCGCCGGGCTCGAAACCGTTGGGGATGACGTGCAGGTCGTCGCGGCCAAGCTGCTGACCAATCGTTCGGGCGAAGGTCTGGGTCGTGGTGATCAGGCTCGCCGCACCACGCGTCACCGCCAGCTGCAGCGCCGGATTGCGGGCGCGCTGTTCGGCCGTGATCTGCTCCCAGGCGTGGTCGCCACCTGGAATCCAGCAGTCCCGATAGTCCAGCAGATAGGGCACGCCGGTCCGTTCGGCCACAGCCTGTGCGGCCAGGAAACCCGACCACGGCCAGCCGCTGGCGTAGACCGCGTCGAATCCCTGTGAACGGTGCAAGGCCAGCGCGCGCTCGACCACCGGGGCCACCCAGCCGGCGACTTCGTCCGGCACCGTGGCCCGCTGTTGCAAGCGCCAGGCCAGGCCCTCGGCCACGCGGCGGCGCCAGCGCACGGGCAGCCACTGCGCAGCGGCGGCGGCGCGGCGGTGGCTCAGCAGGGGCAGGCGATCAACCTGAGTGCCCGGCCTGATTTCCGCCAGCAGCGCAGCATCGGCAGCCACATCCGGCTCGCCCGCAAGAACGAGGGGTTGCCAGCCAGATTCCGGCAGGCGGTTCGCGAACGACAGGCTGCGTCGCGTGCCCGAATTGACGATGGGCGGAAACAGGTAGGCGAGGAACAGGACCCGGCGCATCACGAGGCGAGATTGCGGGCCAGGCGCAGGCCAAAACTCATGCGGTTGCGGTCCCAGGGCGTGAAGCGCTTGACCTGGAAGGGATCGTCGCCCCGCCGGGACGCGCCCCACTGCGTGGACACGGCGCCGTCGAAACCCAGTTCGCGGACGATGCCGGGATGCACGGCGGGCAGGTAGTCGGTGCCCGGCTTGCCGTTGGGATAGGCGAACAGGCCGACGCGCTCATCAAGCAGGGTCTGCAGGGCGTTGCGGCTGCGCTCGATCTCGTCGGCCGCTGCCTGCGTGGACAGCGTGGCCAGGATCGGATGGCTGACCGTGTGGGCGCCGATCTGCATGCCCGCTGCCCGCAGCGCTCGCACCTGGGCGCTGCTCATCATCAGGTCGCCGGGCGCCACCACTTCGGCACGCGCCGCGATGGCGTCGACGCAGGCCACGCGCGGCTCAGGCGGCAGGTATTTGACGCGCTCGATGAGCTTGCCCAGCGCGGCCCGGCGCCCCGCCGTGTCGCCCAGCACGTGCTGGCCGAGGTCTTCGCCGCGCCCGTCCACCAGGCCGCGAAGGTCCAGCGTCGTCTGCTGGCTCAGGCGCACGGCCTCGATCAGCGTGTCGTTCCACATGCGGCCGCCGTCCAGGAAACCGGTGGCGACGAAGAAGCTGCATGGCAGCCCATGCTTTTGCAGCAGTGGCAGCGCCACGTCATGGTTGTCGGCATAGCCATCGTCGAAGCTCAGCGCCGCCGCGCGGGGGGGCAGCCGGCCCTCGTGCATTTGCTGGATGGCCTTGTCCAGCGGCAGCACGTTGAACCAGGCCTTGACCCAGCCCAGCAGTTCATCGAAGCGGGCGGCGTCGACCTCGTCGGGGAAGAGCGGGTCGGGCTCACGCAGCACGCGGTGGAAGATCAGCACGGTCAGGCGCGCGCGCGCGCCGGCCGGGGACAGCAGGCTGAAGAAGGGTTTCATGGCAGAGGGACGGGCTTCTTCTTGGCGAAGCGCTTCTTCAGATAGTCGGGCCAATAGATGACGGGCTCTTCCTTCTCGGTCAGCCATTGCTTGCGGTCCAGCCAGCGCTTGCCCATGACGGCCAGGATCATGAGGTTGTAGGGCAGGTCCCAGTAGCTGAGGCTGAGGAAGGCCCCGCCGACGGCATAGCCAGCCAGGCTCACCTGCAGCATGCCGCCCAGATCGGACAGCCACTGCGTCTGCGGTTGCGCGCGGCCCTTCTGGCGCAGGTGCCCGGCCGTGAACCAGCACATGGTGAACAGCGTCAGGAACAGGATGAGTCCCAGGAAGCCCTGCTCGCCGAGCACCATGAAGTAGATGCTGTGGGCGGCATGCGGGTCATTGGGGTCGGGCGCGTAGACCGCGAAGATGGTGCCGGTCCAGATGTAGAAGCCGCCGCCGAAGAAGTTGGACTTGGCCAGGTTCCAGGCCATCCACCAGGCGTTGATGCGGCCCAGTGCCGAGGTGTCCTGCTCGTAGCTCTTGATGGTGTTCATGCGCTCCCACCATTCGGCAGGCATCACCGACAGCAGTGCAGCGCCGACGACCAGCATGACGATGGCGCCACCCAACTTGTTCTTGCCACGCCACCACAGCACCAAAGCCATCGCCGCGATGGCCAGCAAGGCGCCACGCGAATGGCTGCCCAGCGCCGACATGGCCATCAGCACCATGCAGACCATCATCGTGGTCTTGGCCCACTTGGCCTGCATCTGCAGCTGCAGGAAGCGCATCAGCGGGATGACGATGACGACCGCCAGTGCGATCTCGTTGTTGCCTTCGATGTAGGTGTTCTCCGGCCCCCAGACCTTGTAGCTGCCGCCTGTCAACACGGTGAACGCGCCACCCTTGACCCCGAAGAAGCCGATGGAGATGACCAGCACCCACACCAGCAGCATCGCGTGGCGCTTGGTGTGCAGCAGAACGAGAGCGACGAGGATCATCAGGTCGATCTTCATGACCCGCTTCCAGAGCTCGAACGAGTCGTCGAAGAGCATGGAGAACGGCAAGGTCATGCACATCCACACCATGAAAAGCATCAGCGTGATGTTCTCGCGGTTCGTCGAGTAGTCGCGACGGTCCTTGGTGATGAACAGGCCGAGCAAGGTCGCGCCGCCGATCGCTGCGGCGAAGGGCATGGTGCGAAGGTTCCAGGTCAGCTGGTGCGGGTTCATGATGCTGAGCCAGGTCCAGCACAGGATGCCTATCCACGGCCGCTTGAAGGACTGCAGGAAGCACCAGCCGATGACGATCAGCAGAGCGAGGTCACGCATGGCGGCCGGCCTCCCGGATGGCGCTGAACAGGCCCAGCTGGCCATCCGTCGTCGCCTGCCAGCTGAAACCTTCGGCGTAGCGGCGCGTGGCGGCACGGTCGACATCGGCGGCCAGCAAGGCCTCGATGCCGGCCGCAAAGCCGGCGCCCGTACGCTCGTCCACCAGCCGCCCCGCCTCGGGCGCGGCAACGACTTCGGGCGTGCCCCAGATGTCCGTCGCGACGACGGGCGTGCCGCAGGCCATGGACTCCAGCAGCACATTGGCCCAGCCTTCACGGCTGGAGCACAGCAGCAGCACGTCGGCGGCGCTGTACCACTTCAGCAGTTCGGTGTTGGGCAGGGAACCGGTCAGGCGCACCTTGTCGGCCACACCCAGGCGGGCGGACAGCGCCGTCAGCGCCGCCCTCTCCTCGCCTTCACCGATGACGACCAGACGGGCGCCGGGCCGCTTCTTGGCAAGCTCGGCCAGCGCCTCGATGGCGACGTGATGTCCCTTGCGCTCGATCAGATGGCCCACCGACAGCAGCAAAGGGTCGCCAGCCACGCCGAGTTCGGCGCGCATGGCGGCTTGCGGCAGCGGGTGGAAGCGCTCCAGGTCCACGCCGTTGCGCAGCGTGTGCAGCCTGGCCGGGTCGTGGCCCCAGCCGCGCAGCACATCCATTAGCGCGGCACAGACGCCGATGGAGCCGGCGGCGCGTCGGGCGGCCCACTCGATCATGCGTCTGGGCAGGGTGTGCTGCGGGATCAGGTTGAGGTCGGTGCCACGCGCGGTGATGGTCAGCGGCTTGTTGAACCACTTGGCCAGCAGCGCCGCGGCAACGCCATCGGGGTAGTAGTAGTGGGCGTCGATGAGGTCGAAATCGAAGCCTTCGTCGATGAGCTGCTGCACGGCCGCGCGGGCACCCAGAGCGAGAGTCAGCGGCGCCGAGGTCATGCCGATCTTGGGCAACAGCAGATAACGCGGGTGCTGCACGTCGATGCCATTGCGCTGCTCTCGTGCCGGCGTCGCGGCAAACTTGGCGTAGTCGCCCCAGCGCGGGTTGCTCGACGGAAACCAGGGCACGGGCGCGATGACGCGGGATTCGACATGGCCGCTCTTCAGCAACTCGCGCAGCCGCGTTTCGACAAAGATGCCATGGGTCGGGCGGACGCTGCTCGGGAACAGCGTCGAGAAGGTCAGGACGCGCAGTGCACTCATCGCGCCGCCTTCACCGCTTCGATCAGGATGCGGCCGAACACGTCGGCCGCCACGCGGTGGCCGAAGCGGTCTTCCACCAGTTCACGCGCGGCACGCGACAGCTTCAGGCGCAGCGCGCCATCGGCGATGAGTCTGAGCGTCGCGTCGGCGAGCGCCTCGGCGCCGTCGGCGCGCAGAAAATGCGTGCCGTGGTCCACGTCCAGGCCTTCGATGCCGATGGTGGTCGACACGACCGGCAGGCCCATGGCCATGGCCTCGAAGGCCTTGATGCGCGTGCCACCGCCAACGCGCAGCGGGATGACGAAGGCCTGGGCGTCGCGTGCATGGTCGCGCACGTCATCGACGAAACCGGTGAAGGTGACGCCCGGCAGGTCGCGCTGGGTCAGCGACACCGGCGGGTTCTTGCCGACGACGCGCAACTGGGCGTTGGGCTGCTTGGCGCGCACCCGCGGCCAGACCTCGTCGATGTAGAAGCGGATGCCGTCGACATTGGCCTCCCAGTCCATGGAGCCGGTGAAGACGACCGTAGGGCTGCCGTCGGCGGGCGCCTGCCAGGAGAAGAAGTCGAGGTCGACGCCGGTGGGGATGGCGCGCGCGGTGGTCAGGCCATCTGCGGCAAACTTCTTCGCGTCGCGCTCGGACACGGCGACGACGCGCGTGAAGCGGGCCAGCGCCTCGCGCTCGAAGCGGCGCATCTTGGCCGCCTGCGAGGCCCACAGCCAGCGCAGCGGTGCGCTCGCGGCGGTCTTGGCGTGACGCTCGAAGATCTCGGCCTCGACGTTGTGCGTGAAGCAGACCGTTGCGCCTTGCAGGTTCGCGGGCCGTAGCACGGCAGCATGAACGAAGTCGAAGACGACGACGTCGAAGCGCTCGTCGGCCAGCAGCTTCTCGACCGCCTCGACGGCGGCCGGCGTGCGGTCGGCCGCCACGTTGATCGGCAACGCCGACAGCAGGTCGGGCGCTCGCTGCCAGCGCGGGCGCGGCGCGCTCGGCGCCCAGCCGGCGAAGCGATCGCATTGGCGGTCCAGTTCACCCTGCCATTCGCGCCGCTGCTCGCCCGTGGCCGGGGACAGCAGCGTGATGTCGAACTGGCCGCTCTCCTTCAGGCCCCGCAGGATGTTGCCCGTGCGGATCTTGCCCCCCGCATCGGCCGGGAACAGGAAGACGGGCGAGATGAACGCGACCTTGAGGGGCGCGCGCTGGGCCGCTCCCGAGCCGCCCGCGCCCCCTCGGGGGGCAGCCTGGCGCGCAGCGTCAGGCGTGGGGGCCGAGTTCATCACCAGCAAATGCCCTCGTACTGCGCAAAACCGGCGTCACGAAGGTCGGCATAACCATTCAAGTCCACGACACGCGCGCCCTTGGCCAACGCGATGATGCGCTGGCGCGTTTCGGCGTCCGCGTGGCCGACGACGACGATCTCCGCGCGCGCCAAGGCGGCATCGGGCGTCTCATGCAGCAGCTTGTCGAGGTGGGGAATCTCGCGGTCGATGTATTCCTTGTTCTTGCCGAGCAGGCGGGCAATCTTGACGAACTTGTCGTAGATGGCGAGCTCGAATCCCTTGCCGAGCAGCTTCTCGGCCAGCACGACCAGCGGAGAGTCGCGCAGGTCGTCGGTACCCGGCTTGAAGGCCAGGCCGAACAGCGCCACCGGCTTGCGGCCGGCGGCGGCGATCAGTTCGTAGGCGCGGCCGATGTGGGCGTCATTGCTGTCCAGCAGCGCGCCCAGCACGGGAATGTCGACGCCGCGCTCGCGAGCGATGGTCAGGAAGCCTTTGACCTCCTTGGGCAGGCAGGAGCCGCCGAAGGCGAAGCCGGGGCGCAGATAGGCCTTGGAGATGTTGAGCTGGGTGTCGCGGCAGAACAGTTCCAGCACGTCGCGCGAGTCCAGGCCCGTTTCCTTCAGCACCGCGCCAGCCTCGTTGGCAAAGACGATCTTCAGTGCATGGAAGACATTGCAGAGGTATTTGACCGACTCGGCCACACCCACGTCGGCGGCGACAAAGTTGCCGGGCACGCCGGCGTATAGGCGCTTCATGACCTCGACACCGGCCTCGTCCAGGCTGCCGACGATGGTCTGCGGCGGGCTGTGGAAGTCCGACACCGATGAGCCCTCGCGCAGAAACTCGGGATTGAAGACCAGCGACAGCCGATCGCCGATCTTGCGGCCGGCGGCCTTTTCCAGCAGCGGCGCGATGCGCTCGCGCGTGGTGCCGGGCGCCACGGTGCTGCGGATGACCAGCGTGTGCTGGCCGTCCTTCCTGGCGATCTCGGCGCCGATCTGAGCAACCACCGCATCCAGCGCGGTCAGATCGGGCATGTAGTTAGGGAGCGAAGGCGTGGCGACCGAGATCAGCGAGATCTCCGTGCCGGCCACGGCGGCGGCGACGTCGCGCGTCGCGGTCAGCTTGCCGGCCTTGACGGCCGCGCCGATCAACTCCTCGATGCCTTCTTCCACAACGGGCGACTGGCCCGACGCGATCAGCTCGACCTTGAGCGGGTTGATGTCCACGCCAATGACTTCATGGCCAAGTTCGGGCAGGCAGGCGCATGACACCGCGCCGACGTAGCCGAGACCGAAAACCGAAACCTTCATTGCTTATCCCTTGTGATTCTGAAGCTATGGGCGGACCTGGCGCGTTCGAGCAGACCGCTGCGGCGCTGCCAATCAAGGCGCAAAGCACAGCCGTAGTTCAGGCTACGGCGAGCATTTGCAACGCAGAGTGGCGGCGTTGCGGCGGGATGAGCGAGCGTGCGGGGTTCGTTCATAGCTTCTCTAGGCTGCGGCCCGGGCGGGCGCGGCGGCGGTACCCAGGCCTGCGTTGCGCAGGAAGGCGTCGAACATCAGCAGCACCCACAGCGGCTGGGCATGGTCCATCACGCCGCGCTCATGCTGGTCCAGAAGGCGGGCAATGGTGTTGGGGTTGAACCAGCCGGTCTGGGCCAGCGCGCCCTGCTGCAGCGCCTGGCGCGTCTGCTCGCGCAGCGGCCCGCGCAGCCAGCGCGCCAGCGGCACGGCAAAGCCCATCTTGGGTCGGTAGAGCACATCGTTCGGCAGCATGGGTTCCAGCGCCTTCTTGAAGATGTACTTGCCCTCCTGCCCGCGCAGCTTCAGGTCGGAGGGCAACGTCGCCACCCATTCGACGAGTTGGTGGTCCATCAGCGGCTCGCGCACTTCCAGGCTGTGGGCCATGCTGGCGCGGTCGACCTTGGTGTTGATGTCGCCGGGCAGGTAGGTGTGGATGTCCAGGTACTGGATCAGCGCGAGCGGGTCGTCGGTGCCGGCGCGCTGGGCGTGGTGATGGAAGACCTCGCTGGCATGCCAGCCCTGCAGCTCGCGCTTGAAGCTGTCGCTGAACAGTTCGTTGCGCATCGGGTCGCGCACCAGGCCCATGGTGTTGAAGTAAGCGTCGACCGAGTTGCGGGCGATGGCCTGGAAGGTGGTCTTGGCGCGGAAGACGCGCGGCGCCCAGTCGGCCTTGGGATAGAGCTTGGCCAGCGGGCCGAACACACCCTTGCGCAGCGCCAGCGGGAAGGCGCTGCGCATGCGCTCTTCCATCATGTGCATCTTGTAGCGGCGGTAGCCACCCAGGCTCTCGTCACCACCGTCGCCGCTCAGCGCCACGGTCACGTGCTTGCGGGCCAGTTCGCAGACGCGGTAGGTTGGGATGGCCGACGAGTCCGCGTAGGGCTCGTCGTAGAGGTGGGCCAGCAGGTCGACGAGGCCGAAGTCGTCGCTGTTGACGACCTCGACGCGGTGGTTGGTGCGGTAGCGGTCCGCCACCTGCTGCGCGAACGCGGTCTCGTTGAATTTGGGGTCGTCGAAGCCGATGGAGCAGGTGTTGACCGGCTGGTCGTCCAGCCCGGCCATGGCCGCGACGACGGCGCTGGAATCGACACCGCCCGACAGGAAGGCGCCCAGCGGCACCTCGGCCTTCATGCGCAGCTTGACCGACTCGGAAAGGCGCCGGCGCAGTTCCTCGGCGGCTTCTTCCTCGCCGATCTTGGCGTCGAGCGTGAACTTGACGTCCCAATAGCGCTGCGGCGTGCCCAGCGCCTGGCCGCGCTTGACGAGCAGGCGGTGGCCGGGGGCGAGCTTCTGGGCGTGGCGGTAGATGGTCCAGGGGTCGGGCACATAGCCCAGCGCGAAATAAGCCTCGACGGCCCGCGGATCGATCTCCTGGCGCAGGCCGCCGTGGGCCATCAGGCTCTTCAGCTCGGAGCCGAACAACAGCCAGCCGTCCTCCGTCAGCGCGTAGTGCAGCGGCTTCACGCCCAGGCGGTCGCGGGCCATGAACAGGCAGTCGCGCTTGCGGTCGTGGATCATGAAGGCGAACATGCCGCGCAGGTGATGCACACAGTCCTCGCCCCAGTGCTCCCAGGCGCGCACGATGGCTTCGGAATCGCTCTTGGTGCGGAACACATAGCCGTGGCCGCGCAGCTCGTCCATCAGCTCCAGGTAGTTGTAGACCTCGCCGTTGAAGACCAGGGCCACCGACTTGTCGTCATTGAAGATGGGCTGCTGGCCGGTCGCGATGTCGATGACCGACAGGCGCCGATGGCCGAAGCCGACGCCGGGCTCGATGTGCAGGTCGCCTTCATCCGGGCCGCGGTGGTGCTGGGACTCGTTCATCCGGTGCAGGCGCGCGCGCTCCGGCAGACGCTGGCCGCGGGTGTCGAACAATCCGGTGATGCCGCACATGGGTTGGGACCTGGTTCAGCCAATCGAGTGGAAATGCCGCGCCGTGTCAGCGCGGGTAAAGGCGGATTCTTACCGAGCTTGGCGACGGCGCCCGGCTGACGCGCCTCCGCGCGTGATCTCGCGCACGTCTATCCCCCTGTCCGGGGGAGGTGACCGGCATAAAGCCGGGCGTAAGCGTCGACCATGCCGTCCAGGCTGAACTCGGCCCGCGCCCGCGCCAGCGAGGCCTCGGCCAGCCGTTCGCGCAGGGCGGGCTCGCAGACGAGGCGAGCCAGCGCAGCCCCAAGCGCTGCGCTGTCCTGGGCCGGCGTGAGCAGGCCATTGACGCCCTCCTCCACCAGCTCAGGGTTGCCGCCGACGTCCGTCGCCACCGGCGCGCAGCCGCAGGCCATGGCCTCGAGCAGCGTGTTGCTGATGCCCTCCGCTTGCGAGGGCAGCGCGAAGACGTCGAACTGCGGCAGCAACTCGGCCACGTCGCTGCGGTCCCCGGGGAGCCAGGCCTGCTCAAGCGCGCTGGCTGCGGCCAGGCGCTCACGCGCCGCTTCCAGCAACGGGCCACCGCCCAGCATGACGAGGCGCAGCCGCGGCCAGTCGACAGGACAGAGTTCACGCAGCCGCAGGAACGCCTCGACGAGGTTGAGCGGGTCTTTCACCGCCTGCATGCGGCCGACGGCGCCGATGACGAGATGCTCGCCACGGCGATAAGGCCAGGTCTGCGGCACCGTTGTGTCCGGCGCGAAACGCTGGGTGTCCACGCCGTTGCAGATGCGCTGCACGCGCGACTGCGCAAAGCCCACCGGGCCGGTCAGATAAGTCTCGATGGCCTTGGACAGCGCAACGAAGCGGTGCGTGCCCGCGCCGTAGACACGGCGGAGGCGCTGGTTGCTGCGGCTGACGCCGCCGAGGTCGTTGGTATCCCAGCCATGCTCGCTGTGCACGCGCAGCGGCACGGCGGCCGCCCAGGCGGGCCACTGGAACTCCATCGCGCCGAGGTTGCGGGTGTGCAAGACGGCCGGGCGCAGTTCCCGCAGCAGGCGGTAGACGCGCGGATACAGCCACAAGCCCTGCCCCGGCGGCTTGTTCAAGGCGATGAATTGCGTGCCCGGTGCCTGCACCCGCTCCTTGAACGCGGTGATCTCGGTCACCGCCACCACTGCGTGCCGGAAGGCGGGCAGGTGGTTGATGAGGTTGACGACGCCGTTCTCCAGCCCGCCGGTGTCGAAGCGGTGCAGCAGGTGGACGACCAGCGGCCGCGCGTCGCTGCTCACGAGATCAGAGACGCCAGAGGCGGAAGCCCGCGTCGACAAGCGCCTTGGCATCGAAGGCCGCCTTCACGTCGATGAAGGCGCCGCCCTTGACGAGCTTTTTGCCGATATCGGCGGCGCTGAGCTCGGCGTACTCGCGGTGCGACACGGCGGCCACGATGGCATCCGCCTGCGGCAGGTCGTCAAAAGGCATCAGGCGCACGCCGTACTCGTGCATGGCCTCATCGGCCTCGGCCTGGGCGTCGGTCACGAAGATCTCGACGCCGTAGGTCTTCAGCTCGTTGATGATGTCGATGACCTTGGAGTTGCGCAGGTCGCCGCAGTTCTCCTTGAAGGTCAGGCCGAGTACGTTGATGCGCGCGCCCTTGACCGGGCTGCCGCTGGCGATCATCTGCTTGATGGTCTGCTCAGCAATGAACTTGCCCATGCCGTCGTTGATGCGGCGACCCGCCAGGATGACCTGCGGGTGATAGCCGAGCATGTCGGCCTTGTGGGTCAGGTAGTAGGGGTCGACGCCGATGCAGTGGCCGCCGACCAGGCCCGGCTTGAACTTCAGGAAGTTCCACTTCGTGCCGGCGGCTTCGAGCACCTCGGAGGTGTCGATGCCGAGCTTGTCGAAGATGATGGACAGCTCGTTCATCAGCGCGATGTTGAGGTCGCGCTGGGTGTTCTCGATGACCTTGGCGGCCTCCGCGGCCTTGATGCTGGAGGCGCGGTGCACGCCCGGCTCGACGATCATTTCGTAGACCTGGGCGACCTTGGCGAGCGTCTCGGGGGTGTCGCCGGAAACGATCTTCAGGATCTTGGTGAGCGTGTGTTCCTTGTCGCCCGGGTTGATGCGCTCGGGGCTGTAGCCGACGAAGAAATCTTGCTTCCACTTCAGGCCCGACTCACGCTCCAGCACGGGGATGCAGACCTCCTCGGTCGCACCCGGATAGACGGTGCTCTCGTAGACGACGATGGCGCCCTGCTTCATGTTGCGGCCGACGCTGATGGAGGAGCCGATCAGCGGGCGGAAGTCGGGGATGTGGGCCTCGTCGACCGGCGTGGGCACAGCGACGATGATGACGTCGGCCTCGGCCAGCAGCGCCGGGTCATCGGTGTAGACGGCATATTTGGCAGCCTGCACTTCCTCGTCCGTCAGCTCCCGGCTCGGATCGGTGCCGCGCTGGCAGGCCTCGACCTTGTTCTTGGCGATGTCAAAGCCGATGGTGCGGACTTGCTTGCCGAACTCCACCACCAGGGGCAGGCCCACGTAACCGAGGCCGATGACTGCGAGCGTGTTCATGGATAGGTTCTCGTTGCTGTGGTTTTCTTGAGGGCGCGTGATTGTCACTGCTTGCGTCCGGCGTCACGGTCGCGGACAGCGCGCAAAGCGGTGTCCAGCGTGGACCAGTTCCGGCTCAGGAACGCCTTCAGCTGTGCGTCGTCCGCCTGGGCCTTGTCGACGTAGACCAGCACGACGGCCGCATCGTCGCCCCGCCCCAGCAGGTTCAGCCCGGCTCCGTAGAGCTTGGCCTGCCAATCGCTGATGAAAGGCCGCCCGTTGATCCAGTAGATCTGCCAGACGCGCAGCCGCGGCGCCTCTTCGCCGCCGCCGAGGCTCAGAGCCCGGCCACGCAGGTCGGCGGTGCGCCAGGGCAGCGCGCCGGCCGGGGTGTGTAGCTGGATCTGGCCGAACGCCGTCGGCGACCAAGCCTTGTCGGTCTCTTCGTCGACGAGCTGGTTGATAGAGGTGACGAGCTGGCTGCCATAGCGCTGGGCACGGTAGTAGCCGACGTAGACGCCGATCGCTGGGCCGCCAGCCTCGGGCTTGTAGCGGCCATGCAGCACAGCCGCAGGGTTCTCGAAGTGCGGTCGCCAGCTGGCCATAGGTTCGTCCTGCCACGTCCAACCCGGTAGCACCGGCGCCGTCAGTTGCGGCTCGCCGTGGGCGCCTGAATGCTGGGCCTGGGAGCGCAGCAGCATTGGCACGACCAGCACCAGCGTGGTGACGAGCAGCGCGCCTGACCAGCGCATGGTCGACGCGCTCTGCTGCGACACGCCGCCGGGTGCCGCTTCGAGTTCTGCGTCGGGCTCGGACCAGCGTGCACCGATCATGAACATGGCCAGCATGATGATGCCGAAGAAGACCCAGCCGTAGATGATGTGGTCCACCCCGACCGCGAGCGTGTTGCCTGACAGATGGCCCAGCATGACGATCATGTAGGCCCGCAGCCAATTGGCTATCAGCGGCGTGATGATCGCGACGCCAACGAAGGCCCATCGCTTGCGATAGGAGCGGTAGTTCAGATACGCGAACAGCGTGCCGACCATGAGCGATGCCATCAGGTAGCGGATGCCGCTGCAGGCCTGCACGACCGACCAGGAACCCGTCGGGATGATGAACTGCGTGCCCTCACGGAACACCGGGATACCGGTGGCACGCAGCGCGACGACAGTGAAGTCCGCCGTGCGGTCGATCAGCCACGGCGTCATGAAGTCGCCAAACGGCACCGCGAAGAACAGGAAGCCGAGCGGGAAGGCAATGCGGCGTGCGACTTCGGTGCCCAGCAAGGCCGGCACCAGGAGGACAAACATGCCCACCAGCGCGAACTGCGTTGCCGAATTGGCCGCCGCCAGGTCGCCCAGCAGCCACAGCAGCCCCAGCAGCGGCATCAGCCACAGCCAGCGCAGCGCGGGGCGCGGCGCCACGACCGCGAGGTCGGCCCGCAGCCGCCAGACCAGCCAGGCCGAGATGGGCGGCACCACCCAGGCATGGGCGAAGGTCTCCGAGCGGTTCCAGATGACCACCATGGCCGCGCCGGTGTCGTAGTACAGCGCAGCGAGCAGCGCCCAGGCCAGGGCCAGGCCGAGCAGCGGCAACCGCCAGGGCGGGGGCAGGTTCAGCATGCCGTCTCCAGATGATGATCAAGGGCGCTCAGGTGAGCATCCCAGCTGTACGCGCCGACAACAAACTCGCGCGCGCTGCGGCCGGCAGCGTCGGCCGCAGCGCGGTCTGCCAGCAGTGCACCGAGGCGCGCCTGATAGGCCGCAACGTCATCGGCAGGCTGCAGACCGGGCTGGGCATCGGGCGTGATGGCGCGCACGCAGCTGCCCGCGGCGACGACCGGCCGGGCCATGGCCATGGCTTCCAGTACCTTGTTCTGGATGCCGCGCGCCAGCCGCAGCGGCGCGACGACGGCGGCCGCGTGTTGCAGATAGGGCCGCACATCCGGCACCGTGCCGGTCACGTTGACAGCCTCGCCCGCCAGCGCGAGCACGGCCGGCGATGGACTGCGGCCGACGATGTGGAAACGCAGCGCCGGAAAGCGCTTGCGCAGCGCCGGCAGCATGTCGGCCACGAACCAGGCCACCGCATCCACATTGGGCCAGTAGTCCATCGCGCCGGTGAAGACCAGCGGCAGTTCGCCGGCCGCGAACGGGCTGCCGCGGGCCGGGTCGGGCACGAAGAATTCGGCGTCCACACCGTTGCCCAGGGCGGCGAGATTGAAGGCAGGGCCGGGGCTGAGTTCGCGGAACAGCGCCACCTCGTTCTCTGTCACGAAGAAGCTGCACTGCGCCTCTCGCGCGACGCGCTGCTCGAAGCTCAGCAGCTTGTTGAACTCGCGCCGGTACAGCCACGACATGGGCCAGGCATGCTCGGGCGCGTAGTCGCGCCATTTCGCCGAGTCCACGTCGACGAAATCCACCAGCGTCTTCACGTTCTGCAGGCCGCCCGTGTACTGCGCCATCACGCCGCTGAAGACAACGACGGCATCGAAGCCGACCCGCGCGGCCGTCTCGTTCACCCAGGACTGGAGGCCGGTATCGCGGTAGTAGGGCAGGCTCAGCGCCTCGCCGCTCAGCAGGCCGCGCAGGCTCAGCAGCTTGGCGGTGCGCGGGTTCAGGCGGGCTGCGTGCAGGCTGGTGCAGAGCTCGCGCACACGCGGCAGGTGCTGTTCGTCGTCTGGGTCGTCGACGAAGGTACCCAGATGAACCTCGTGCCGCGCCGCCAGATGCCTGAGCAGGTGGTAGGAGCGCACCTTGTCGCCCTTGTTGGGCGGGTAAGGCAGGCGATGGACGAGGTAGAGGATCTTCAACTGACCCGCCTCAGCCGAGGTTCTTGACGATGAAAGGCCCAAGCCAGTTCGCAACGCCGATGGGCAGCTTGCGCCAGGCCTTGATCATCAGCTGGTACTTCGGGTTGTTCGGGTTGTTCTGGGGAATCGCGTCGCGCTTGAAGAGACGGTATTCGTAGCTCAGCGGCTGCGGCTCGAAGCCCCAGTTCTTCTTGAAGGCATAGGGGCCGGTGCCCTGCTTGCTGCGACCGTAGTCGAAGACCTTGAGGCCGCGCGCGCAAGCACGGCGCATCAGCTCCCAATACTTGAAATCGTTCGCGGCGAGGTCGCGGGCCGCCTCGTCGTCGCCGGCGTAATAGGGCAGCACCTCATCGCGGAAGTAGAAGCTCAGCACGGTGGACAGTGGCTTGCCGTCGGAGGCCGTGACGGTCAGCACCTCGGTGTCCGCGCCGAATTCATCCAGCAACGCCTGGAAGTACTTCTTCGGCATGGCCGGCGTACCGTGGCGGTGCACGTTGTCGGCGTAGAGGTCGAAGAAGCGGTCGACGTTGGCGTCGATGTCGGCCTTCAACTCGTTCTTGATGCCCTTGCGCACCATGGCCCGCTGTTTGCGCGGGATGGCCAGCATGTTGGCTTCTTCGTCCGCCAGGATCTCCTTGCGGAAGGTGACGTAGAGGTCTTGCCGCGGCCAGTCGGCGTGGCGGGTGGGGCCGAGGTTGCGGTATTCGAGGTGTTCGGCGCCCTGCCCCCTGGCGATCTTCTCGGCCTCGGCTTCAAGGGCGGTCGCCGCCTCGTCGTTCAGCGCAGCGACACCACCATAGACGGCGAACGGCAGGCTGGCGACCGAGTGGCCGAAAAGACGGCTCTTGACCTCGGCCAGCGGCAGCACGCCCTCGATGACGCCATCACGCTCGGCGTAGAGGAAGAAGCCCTTGTGGCCGAAGCATCGCTCGATGACGCGCAGCCAGCCGCTGCGGTGGAAGAACGTGGCTTGGGGATGGGCGAGAACAAAGGCATCCCAGCGCGCGGACAAGGCTTGGTCTTGCGCGGCCAGCCGCGCAATGCGGAGAGATGAACTCATTCAGGCGGGGCTCAGCGAGGGCGCCGCAGCGCGCGGGCTGGCCTGACGGCCGAGAAAGATCTCGTCCATCCGGCCCCAGCGGAAGTCTTCCAGCAGGCGCGCGATGCGGCCGTGAGTGCGCGGGATGTTGACGTAGTGACGGAAGCGCGTCTTGGCGTCGATGCCGGCCACGCGGGGTTGTTCCGGGTCGATCTCCCACGGGTGGAAGTAGAAGACCGCCGGCTCGCCGTCTACCTCGTTGACGCGGCGGATCATCCAGCGCGACAGCGCATAAGGCAGCAGCCGAAAGTAGCCACCGCCGCTGCTGGGCAGGTTGCGCGAGCCGAGGCGCAGCGTCGTCACCGGGACTTCCAGCAGGCCCTCACGCACCGGGTAGGCGAAGCGCGGCGAGTCGGGCATGCCGTAGTGATCGTGGGCGATGGGATAGACGCTGCTGGAGTACCGGTAGCCGGCGTCCCGCAGCACGTCGAAGGCCCAGAGGTTGCCCTTGCCGATGGAGAAGCTCGGCGCGCGGTAACCCACGACGGGCACGCCGCCGAGGTCTTCCAGCAGCTTCTTGGCGCTGGCAACGTCTTCCTGAAAGGCGGTTGGACTGAGGTCACTGGCGCGCTCGTGGCCATAGCCATGGCTGGCCAGTTCGTGGCCACCGGCAACGATTGATTTGACGAGCTGCGGGTAGCGCTCGGCGATCCAGCCCAGCGTGAAGAAGGTGGCCCTGACCTGCTTGTCGGCCAGCAGCGCCAGGATGCTGTCGATGTTGCGCTCGACGCGGCATTCCAGGCCGTTCCAGTCTTCCCGACGGATGTAAGGCGCAAAAGCAGAGACCTGGAAGTAGTCCTCCACGTCGATGCTCATGGCATTGCGCAGGGCGGGGGTCTTGGTGGGCATCAGCATGGCAATCTCACTCGATTCAATGCTGCTTGACGGCGTCGACCAGCTTCTGCAGCAGGGCCAGCGTCTGCAGGTTGATGCGCTCCAGACGCATCATGCTGCGCTCCAGCCGCTGCAGGCGGTCGGTATGGTGGTCGGCATTGAGCGCGGCGATCTCGGAGGACAGGCCATTGACGTCGGCCGCGCTCAACTTCAGGCGCGAGATGTCCAGTGAGCCAGGCGCACTGTCCAGCGCAGCGGGCCGGCTGTCCGACAGCCTTGCGGGCGTGCTGTCCAGCGGGCTGACGTCGCTGTTGCGCGGGATCTCGCTCTCCTCGGCGATGTCCTTGAGCACGTCCTTCACGTCAGCCAGTGTCAGGTGGCTGCGGCCCTGCATGAAGCCCAGCAGCAGCAGGCGGTCGCAGAGCCGATTGATGCGGCGCGGGATGCCATTGCTGGCCTTGTGGATGGCCGGAAAAGCCTCGTGATCGAAGGTCGGCTTGCCGGTCGAGCCCGCGCACTTCAGGCGGTGCTCCATGTAGCGCTGGGTCTCGTCCTCGTCCAGCGGGCCGATGTGGCAGGTGGCGGCGACGCGCTGGCGGAACTGCTCCATCTCGGGCTTCTGCAGGATGCTGCGGAACTCGGGCTGGCCGACCAGGAAGGTCTGCAGCAGCGACTGGTTGGCGAACTGGAAGTTGGACAGCATCCGCAGTTCCTCCACCGCGCGAGCGGTCAGGTTCTGCGCTTCGTCGACGATGAGCAGACAGCGCTTGCCCTGGGTGACCTGATTGACGAAGAAAGCCTCCAACGTCATCAGCAGTTCGGACTTGGGTGCGTCCTTGACGCGCACACCAAAGGCCGCGCCGACCATGCGCAACGTGTCCTCGGCATCGAGCTGGGTCGTCACGACATTGCCGATGACGACATTGCTGCGGTTGAGGCTGTCCAGCAGGCCACGCAGCAGCGTCGTCTTGCCGGCGCCGATCTCGCCGGTGATGACGATGAAACCATCGTTGCGCAGCACGCCGTAGTCCAGGTACGCCTTGGCACGGCGATGCTGTTTGCTGCCGAAGTAGAAGTTCGGATCCGGGCTGAGCTGGAACGGCTTGCTGCTCAGGCCGTAGAAGGCTTCGTACATGTCAGTGGAACCAGGAGCGTTTCATGTCAGAACTGTTGGGTCAGGCTGGCGTAGACCGCATTCTCGGTGTACGACGTGACACCTTCGAAGCGGCTGCGGCGCGCACCGAGTTGTGCGCTCAACCTCGAGCCCAGACGTGCATTCCAGTTGGCAAACAGGCTGCTCAGATGCGTCGATTGGCTGGCCGCGTCTCCCTGCGTCTCCTGACGTGATATGACCAGGGAAAGGCCCGAAGACGGCGTCAGCTGGTAGCTGGCGGACAGCGAAAAGGAGCGCTGCTCGACTTGGGAACTACTGGCGAGGTCGCCCTGGTTCTGGTTGTCGCCCAGGCGGCTGGAGACCGAGCGCAGGAGCTGCGCCGAAAGGCTGCTGCGCAGGCCTTGAAGCGTCACGCCCAACTGCTGGCTGCGCAACCGGCTGGGGCCGGTCGACAGGAAACCACCGGCCAATATGGCGTCGGGCGACAGGCCTTGCGACTGCAGATAGGCCCGCACGAGGACGTCGCGCTTGACCCGGTCTGGCTCCTGCAACTCGAACAACAGGAAGAACAGGTCGTAGTTGCTACGCACTCCACCCGCCGCGCCGGTGTTGCCAAGCACCGTGTTCTGCGTATCGGAGTAGCGCCAGACCGAGCGGGCCATGCGGTGCTCGAAGGACAGCGCGTGGCTGTCGCCGTAGGCATGGTGCTGCCAGTCGGCCATGATGCGTGTCCGCATCGTCGGCGTCCATTCCGCCGTGGCACCGCTGGTCGCACCGTTGCTCGCACTGTTGCCGAGATAGTTCGAGCGCTCCCTGCCGGCACTCACCGTGAAGACCCAATCAGGATCGGGCCGATAGTTCAGGCCGGCCCGCAAAGAGCTGTAGCGGTTGGCCGGCGCCGAAACAGATTTGATCTGCTGGGTGCTGGCTTGCAACCACCAGCCCAGCAGACCGGCGTTCGCCTGATTGATGCGCAGCGAACCACCGCTGCCGCGACTGTCACCCAGGCTGCTGCCGCGCACATCGGTTCGCGTGAAGTCGCCACGCAGATCGTAGGTCGCCAGCCCTCCCACCATGCCGCGCAGCGAGGGCGCGATGGACAGCATCGCGGTCTCGTGCTGGTTGACATTGGCAAGGCTGGATATCGAGCCCTGCGGACCGGCGGTGGGCGTGCTTTGCAGGCCAAACGCGGAAGCGCTTTGCTGACCGATGCTGGCTCGCATGTCGACGAACAAGCTTCGCTCGATCAGTTCGGCCTGTGCGTTGGCCGTCAGCGCGTTTTGCACCTGCGATGCCTGAGCGGACTTGAAATACGCGATGCCGTTCAGCGAATAGTCCAGACTGCCCCGCAGTCGGCCACTATTGCTGGAGATGGTCACGCCGGGCGACACCATCGTGATCAGCGCCGCATCCTTGTTCTGATCATCCAGCGACAGATTGTCAGTCCAGGTCTGCATCACGCTCAGGCGCGACACCACGGCCAGCCCGCCGCCAGTTGCACGTCCTCCGTCCTGCTGGGCCTGTGCGAGCGCCGCCAAGGCGGCGAGTGCAAATGCGAGGTAGCGGGGCTCAGCTCTGCGCCGAGTCATTGCTGCCATATCCGTAGCCGTAGCCGTATCCGTAGCCGTATCCGTAGCCATAGCCATAACCGCCGGCAGCGTTGGGGCTGGCCTGGTTGAGCAGCATCATCTTCACCGGGCAGTTCTCGATGGCGGCCAGGGCCTGCTGCACCGCGCTCTGCGGTGTCTTCTCAGCATGGACCACGATGATGATCTGACCCATGTGCGACGCGAGTACGCGCGATTCGGTCGTCAACAACAGCGGTGGCGAGTCGAAGATGATGATCCGGTCCGGATACCGCTTGGCCATGTTGTCCAGCATGTGGCTCATCGCATCGCTGGCCAGCAGTTCGGTCGCGCGCGCATGGGGCGTACCGCTCGGCAGGATGGTCAGCTTCTCGACGTTGGTGCGCAGCAGCACCTCGGACATGTCGACCCGCTCCTCCAGCACGTCCAGGAGGCCCGGGCCCTGCGGCAGGCCAAGCATGCGCAGCACCGAGGGGCGTGCCACGTCGGCGTCAACCAGCATGACGGTGTTGTCCAGCTCTGCGGCGATGCTAAGCGCCAAATTGATCGACGTGAAGCTCTTGCCCTCTCCTGCGAGCGCACTGGTCACCATCAGCAGATTGGCATGGTTGATCGTCGCCGCGCCCTTGCCCATGGCGTTCTTGATCAGCGGCCGCTTGATGACGCGGTATTGGTCGCCGGTCTGCGAGCGCGGTGTATGCGGCATCAGGAAGCCCTGGGCCGCGAGCGCCACCACATCGAGTTCAACGCGCTTGGACGAGGGGTGATGTCCCTCGTCAACCACCGAAATACCGACCGGCGGTGATGAGAGTTGCGCCTCGGTTGTTGCAACAGCAGCGGGTGCCGCGACCGCCGAGGGCGGCGGTGCAGCGGGCGTGGCCTGCTCATCTCCAGGTAGCACGACGCCGGCCTGTCGCAATTGCTCTAGCCGCTGGGCGGCCTGTTCGATCAAGCTCGTCATGTCAAACCACCTGCCGACTCAATTGCACGGCCAAGACCGTCAAGGCAACGGCAAACATCACCAGCAGCCCCCCTGCCCCTGCGGAGAAGCGGATCAGATCGACGCGCAGACGCGCACGGTCGGCATCGGGAACAAGCCGGGTCACGACGCCCAGGATGGGCAACTCGACGCGGGCACGCAAATCATTGGCGTCATGGAAGACCGGGCGCAACTGGCTGGCCGCAAAGGTTGTGAACACGCCGACACCCAGCGCCGCTGCCATCGCGCCGGCCAGCAATAGCAGGCGATTCGGTGCGACCGGCTTTGGATTGGCACGCGGAGGGTCGATCACGCGGAAGTCCGCCACGCCAGAGGCCACGTCCAACTCGCCTGAGATCGAGGCCTGTTCGCGCCGTTGCACGAGGTCTTCGTAGTTCTTCTTGTGGATCGCGTAGTCGCGATTCAATTGCGCCTGCTCAGCCTCGATCTGCGGCGCGGTTTTCAATGCCGCCAGGGCGTTGGCATAACGGCTGGAGTATTCATCCACCCGGGCGCGAAGCGACGCCACCTGCACTTCGGTCGTCGCAACGATACGCACCAACTCCTGAGAGGCCGGACTGCCCGTGCTCTGCGCCGCCGCCACCGTCGGCACGTTCATGGCGGCCTTGCGCAACTCGGCGATTTCACGCTTGCGCTGCTCCTCGAGATCCTTGATGAGCTTGCGTGTCGAGATGATGTCGGGATGCTGATCGGTAAAACGCTGCAGAAGGCTGTCGAGGTTTCGGCGGTATTCGGCTAGGCGGGCGTCCAGTTCAGGTGTGCTGACGTTGGCGTTGGCCTCCTGCATCAGGCTCTGGGCCGTTGTCTGTGCACCGCCGCGCGTCTTCTCGGCTTCCAACTGTGCCTTGGCCGCGTCGCGCGCATTGATGGCTTCGCGATACTCCAGCCGGGCCCGCTCGAGCTGAGCACCAACCTCGGAGATGTGGCCGGCCGAGTCCTTGCCCTCGCCTGCCAAGGAGATGTTCTTCAGCCGGAATTCCTTGAGCCGAGTTTCGGCCTCTTCGAGCTTGGCCTCGTAGTTCTTGATCTGCTCATTGATGAAGGTCGTTGCCGTAGATGTGTCCTTGCGGGTCGCGCCCAGACTCGACTCCACGAAGATTGAGACCAATGACTGCACCACGCGCTTGGCCGTCTCCGGATCGCTGTCGCGATAACCCAGGATGTAAAGGTTGTCGCGGCCGCTGCTCTGGATGGACAGGCTGGTGGTCACCGTTTCGATCGTGGCTTCCTGTTGAGCCTTGGACTGACTCTTGAGGTCCAAGTCAGCCATGCGCACCAGCTTCTCCACGTTGGGACGACTGATCAGCGTCCGACTCAGCATGGACACCTGCTGATCAACATTGGGTTGCACCGCCAAGCCCGCCATCAAAGGCTTCAAAATGGACTGCGTGTCCACATAGATGCGCGCGCTCGCCTCATAACGGTCCGGCAGCACGAATACCACCACGGCACCCACCACGCCGGCCACCCAGGCCACGACGAGCCCGACCCAGCGGTATTTCCACATGCGCCGGACGATGACCAGCAGCTGAGCAATCAGCAATTCCATCGAAACAGTCTCGGTTATTGCTTTAGCGACGACAGGCGAACTCGACGCTCACGCGTCACGCGCGATTCAGAAAAGGCTCTGGGGAATGATGAGGATATCGCCAGGCCGCATCTCGACGTTGGCAGACACGTCCCCGCGCTTGATCAAATCCTTCAAGCGGACCGAATACTGCTTGTTGCCCTCCGCGGTGCGCAAAATGGTGGCGCTGTTGCCTGCGGCGAAATCCGTCAGGCCGCCCACGGCAATCATCACGTCAAGCAAACTCATCTTCTGCTTGAACGGCAAGAACTGAGGCCTCGCGGCCTCTCCGACGACGCGAATCTGCTCGCTGTAAGGGCCAACGAAGCTTGTGACGATGACGGTCACGACCGGATCACGCACGTATTTGCTGAGCTGCTTTTCCACATCGCGCGCGACTTGCACCGATGTTTTGCCCTGAACAAGGATTTCATCAACCAAAGGCGCGGCGATCTTGCCGTCGGGCCGCACAGGCACAGCCATCGACAGCTCGGGATTGCGCCAGACCTGGATGCTGAGGTTGTCGCCCGCGCCGATGATGTAGCTGTAGTCCTCCGAGGCAGCCGAAACCGGCGCCGGTGGATGCGTAGTACCGAAGCTTGAGCAGCCGCTCATCAAGCCAAGCACCGCCATCTGCAACAAGGCAGCCAGCCAGAACTGCCCGACTGCCGCCACTCCCGCTGCGCGGGTGCTGCGCGGCGACAAGGTTCGCGAAGGTGACCAGTTATTCAAGGCAGCGCCTCCCATGTAAGTTGCCGAAATCATCGCCGCAAAATGCTTTAGCCCAACGCGGCGCGGCAGGAAAAATAAACGTTTGATGATGCCATATGCCGCACCCTGCCCAAACTACTCGCTCGAGGGGGCGCCCCGATCGTCGCGCGCGTGATCTACGACGCACACCCGATGCCAACGTCGGGCAGTCGATCAGCGAGTCCGGCAACGCTCGGAGCAGGCGGGTAGAGTCCGGGCTACCATGCAACGATATGCAAGGGCTAGACGATGAATGAGCCGAAGAGCACAAGAGACTTGGCCAGCGCCTTCCAGAACTACTTCACTATCGCGCCCGCACTGACTGTCGAGGAGCGCGAGTTGGTCTACCGCATTAGACATGACGTCTATTGTCGTGACCTTGGCTGGGAGCCGGTACGCCCAGACGGGCTTGAGACTGATGCCGCCGACTCGCACTCTGTCCATTGCCTGCTCAGGCAGCAGGGTACCAACGAGCCGGTGGGATGCACGCGCCTCATCCTTGCCAAAGGAAGGGAGGCGCTTCCCTTTGAAGAGAGCTGCATCGATGCAATAAACCGCGAACTTGTCGATCCCCGAGCCATGCCCCGGGGCGAGATAGGCGAAGTTTCCCGGCTTGCGGTAGTCGGCGCATTTCGGCAACGCAGGGGCGAACAGAACGTTGCCATGACGTCCATCTCAGACACCAATTTTGCCGTCGACCAACCCATGCCCCGCTTTCCGTTCATCCCGGTGAGCCTCTATCTTGCTGCGGCAGCCGTGGCGCGAAGGTTGGGAGTTGAGCATGTGTTTGTCCTGACCGAGCCGCGACTTGCGAGCCATTTCGAGCGCATCGGCTTCGACATACGGTGCGTCGGCAGCTCGATCGACCATCGCGGCACGCGCGTCCCATCGCTGCTGAGCTCAAGCAAGGTGGTGGAAAACCTCAGACCAATGATCAGGCCGCTTTATGACGTCGTTCAGGAGTCCGTTGAAAGGGCGTTCAACCGACACCCAGAAACCGTGGAAGCGCTGATATCGAACGGCTGGCGAACGGCCGATTGAAACCAACAGGCCCGCCGCAGCATTGCGCCAGAACGGTCAGCGGCGGGCACCGTGGCCCTTGAGCACCGGCCGGATCAGCAGAAGCAGAAGTTGCTGAAGCGGGTTGGCGTTGCCAAAGGGCCGCCAAGTAAAGCGCAACTTTTGGCGATAGCCATCGAATTGCATAGCCCAAGGGGCCGCCCGGATCTGCCCGCGCTGGAGCAAAACCTTCAAGACCGAGGTGCCCATGACGCCAGCACACAGGTCGCACGACATCATCGTCGAGGGCCCACGGCGTTCAGCAAAGTTAACCGCAGCGGGCTCTGCTAGATAGCCCGTCTGCAGCATGGCAGGCGACAAGCCGGCAATGAACCTCGCATACTGCTCCTGCTCGCTGCGACCTTCGATACGAAAATAGTCTTCAAAGCTCATTCCGCCAGGCCGGAAATAGAGCAAAGAAACACCCATGCCCAGGGGCGCAGCAGTCAGTGCCGGAATTCCCCGCTCATGACAAGCCTTGAACAGCATCCGCCGAGCTTCGATGGCGAAGAAGTCGATGCCGTCGACATAGAGGTCAACCCCTTCAAGGAAGGCATCTAGGTTGTCGGCGGTGACGCCCTGGCCAAAACTGTGAACCTGCGCCTCGGGGTTGATGTCCCTGGCCATGTCCGACAGAACGTCTGCTTTGGGGCGCCCAAGTGTCGACATGAACGCGCCGACCTGCCGGTTGAAGTTGTGAACCTCGAAGTCGTCAAAATCGGCGATGTTGAAGTTAGCGATACCCAACCGGGTGAGTGTCAGCAGGTGCGCACCACCCACCCCCCCCAGGCCTGCGATGGCCACCCGTGACTGCCGCAGCCGCTCCTGCTCGGCGTCGGTGACCCAGCCGATGTTCCGGGAGAACGCGCGGCCATAGTCAAAGGAGTTGTGGTTGGCCATGAATGACACCTTGGGTGAAGCGCTCATAGAAAGGGCAGAAAGTTTAGCCCCGGCGGCCAACGTCCCACCCGGGAGCCTTTGCCTTCGCCAATGAAAAAAGGCCCCGAAACCGGGGCCTTTCTTGAAGCGCTGAACCGCTGGGCGGTATCAGTTCTTGCGGCGACGCAGCGAAGCGCCAACGCCGAGCAGTGCAACACCGACCAGGGCCAGGCTGGCCGGCTCAGGCAAACGGCTGGCCGTCGTCTCGAAGGTAGCATCGCCACCGACCGGGCTTTCAGCATTGCTTTGCGACGACAGGTTGCCGCGAACAGTCATCGACGGGCCCAGGTTCCAACCAGCAAAACCTTGAGCAGTGATCGTGGCCTTGGCGCTAAAAGCACCCAACCCCAGCGAAGACGGGTTCAGCGTGAAGTCGCTGAGCACCTTAGGACCAGTGGCGCCCCAGCTATCACCGTTCGCAGCAACCAAGTCGAGAACGAGGCGAGCATCGCCGTCCAAGCCGGTGTTGAAGTTCGCCAGCGTGAAGTCAGGCGTCGTATCTTCGAAGAAGACCGCAACGGAATTGGCGGTCAACGCCAGAGAAGACGCAAAACCGCGAACGGCGAGCCAGGCACCCAGGCCTTCATCGGTTGCGCCAAACTTGTAACGCGCGCAACCGCCCGGCAGAGTGGCACCCAGGCCGCAATCTTCGACATCACGATCCACAACAGAAGTGATCTTGATCGCGGAGAACACAGTCAACTCGTTGACCGAATTCACCGGTGTGTTGCTGGTCGGGTAAGAGGTGATCTTCACGCTGGTCAGCAGCACATCGCCGACTGTAAGCGAGCCGCTGCCATCCTTGTCTGCCAGGAACTCGATGAAATCGTCCGAGAACTGGTTAGCGCCAAGCACGAAGGCGTTGGTCACTGAAGGCAGTGCGGATGCGCTGCCCACCAGGCCGAAAGCGAGCGCGGCGGCGGAAGCGATGCGCTTGATATTGAAAGTCATGCCGATTCTCCTTAGGGTCAATATTGAAACCGCTCTTGGGATCGAGTTCCTTGCTTTTGCCAGGGCCCGCCATCCAGCGACGCTTCTTATTAGCAGGCTCCGTGCCAGGCAGTCAATTTCCATTTAAATCAACCACTTACGTACATCTATCGCTCAGCCGCCGACCACACTGTAAAGAACGTCGACACCCCTCAACGCTCGATGAAATGCGCCAGTTCGGGGCGGCTCGTGCGCGCGGAGGGCAGCGCAGCGCGGCCCAGGCGGAAAACGATGACGGGGCGGGAGGTCGGAAGCAGCTTCTGCCAACCCTGCCGGAGGTCCCGCCCGAGCGCCTCGGCGCCATGCCCGCCATAGGCGGCGAGGCGGGAAAGCACGGCGGACGCAGCCAGTGGCTGGAGGCTCAGCCCCAAGGCTGATGCGCGAAGCCACAGCCGCTGAAATGCACGGCCGCCCTCCAACGCAGCGGTGTCATCGTCCGTGGCCTCAGCCGTGATCAGCCCCAGCGCCGGGGCTTGCCAGGCAGGCAACCAACCTGCGCGGATGCCGAGCATCTGGTGGGCGCCGATCAACTTCAGAGCACGCATCAGCGGCCAGCGGCGCAAGGCCTGAAACATCGGGCGCGCGGGGAGCTCGACTTCCAGCGTCGCAGGCGGCAGGCGCTCCTGGGTGGTGTCACGCCATCCCGCCTCGAAGGCGACCGCGTCGAACAATTCGGCGTGTAGGTACTCCTGCGCGAACCGTTGCACCTCGGCGCGCCGGATCAGGGCCAATGCGGACCGGCGGGCGGCGCCCTGCAGCCACACGACGCGGCAGCGACCTTGCACCTCCGCGGCTTCGCTCATGGCCGACTGCTCGGCGACGGTCAGGGCCGGCCCTTTGTACATGCGCCGGTTTGTATGGCGGCGGCCCAGCTGTCCGGCCAGATCGTCCGGTGCGCCAACATGAGGCTGCCAGATGACGCGCGCCAAGGTGGTGGCGTCGCCGCCTTCTGGAAACCACTGTGGCGCTAGACCAAGGCCAGCCTCGCCGGCCCGGAGCCGCATGTTCTCGACAACGGCCGCGAGGCCCATCAATGAGAGGAAGCGGCGATGGGGGGCGCGCTGGTCGAAGAAGCCGTCGACGCTGACCAGATCCACACCACCGTCGAAACGCCGGAAGCGGAAGCGGTGCTGGTTGTCTGCGGAAGGCGCCACGAGTCCGGCGGACAGGATGGATTCGATGATGGTTCGATCGAAAGACATGCGCATTCCTCAGCCGTGGGACCCCGTCACTCGACTTGTCTCAAGGCCAGCTGCACCTGATCTTGCGCGGGGTACTTGTCTCCGAGCGCCGCTAGCGCCTGGAGTTCCTTGCGGGCCGCCGGCTTGTTGCCAGTCTTGATCAGGTACTGGGCCAGCCGGAACCTGTAGATGGGCATGTCCGTCGCGTTGTCCGTCGCGCGCCGCTGCAGCTCGACAGCCTTGTCCAGCTGACCGGCGCCGGCGTGGATTTCCGCCAGCGTGTCCATGAAGGCGGACTGCTTCGGATCCATTGCGAGCGCGCGCTCGGCCAGTTCGCGCGCTCCGGGCTTGCCGAGCTTCATGGATAGCCAGGCCAGGTTGTTCAAGATGGCCGGATTGCCGGGCCTGAGCTCGTTGACCTGCTCGAACCGCCGCACCGCTTCGTTGAGGCGGCCCCGGGCGAGCGCGTCGTCAGCCACGGCCTTCATGAACTCGGCGTCGTTGACATGCTGCTTGATCCAGCGGTCGGTAAGAACGTCCGCCGCGGCGTTCTGCTTGCTGGCAATCAGCGCCTGCCGCAGCTTCACCGCCAGCTCCGTGGTGGACTTGCGGTCCAGCGCGAGACGGTAGGCCTGCGCCGCCTCTGCCATGCGCTGGCTGCCGGCTTCCGCGTCCCCTTCGAGCAGATAGCCGAGCGCATTCGCCGGGCGCAGCCGCTGCATACTGCGGGCCAACTGCTTCGCGTCCTGGAAGTTTTTCTCGGCGAGGTATAGCCTGCCCAGGGTCAGCTGCGCAGGCAGAAAGTCCGCACGGAGGTCGAGCGCCCGCTTCAAGCTGGCCACAGCTTCAGCAGCCTGACCCTGCCGGAGGTACACCTCGCCGAGTCGATAGTGCGCCTGCGGCGACTCCGGCTGCAACGCAGCCAGCTTGCCAAAGGTGGCGATCGCCTGCTTGAACTCCTTGTTGCTTGCCTGCAGCATGCCCCACTGCTCCAGCAGCACCGGGCTCTCCGGAATGGCACGGGCCGCATCGGCGGCAGCGGCCAGCGCGCCGGCCGGGTCCTTGTTCTCGTTCAGCGCGTTCACGAGCGCCAGGCGCGGATTTATTTCGTCAGGCGCGGTCTTGATGACCTGACGCAGCGACGCAATGGTCTCCGGCAGCTTGGCGCCGCCCTGGATGCGCAGCCCGATCAATGCCATCGCGACCTGCACATTGCCCGGCTCCAGCTGCTGCAGCCGCTCCATGCGCGCAATAGCGCGCGGCACCTGCTTGTCCTGGACATCCAGCGCGCTCAAGCTGGCGGCGGCGGGGAAATACGACGGCGAGAGCTTCAGCGCCGCCTCGAACGCCTGGCGTGCCGCCTCACGCTGGCCGCGCGCGAGCTCGGCGGTGCCGCGCAGGCTGTAGGTGCTGAGTGTCGGCGGAGTCTTCTTCTCCAGGGCGTCGAGCGCGCGCAGTGCCTGTGCGTACTCGCGCCGGCGCATCTGCGCGGTGATCAGGATCATGTCGGCCACGGTGCCCGCATCGGCTTCCGAGATGCGGCGCAGTTCGCCCAGGCCGCGCTCGATCATGCCGCCTTCGACCTGACTCACCGCCAGGGCGGCGCGGGCCCTGATGTCCGACGGGTCCAGCTTGGCCGCGCGGCTGAACGCGTCCTCGGCACGCTTCATGTCCCCCTGGTCCAGGTAGGCCTGGCCCAGCAGCATCAGGGCGCGGCTGTCGGCGTCGGCCGACCGGGTCAGCGGCTGCAAGGTCGAGATGGCTTTCGGCGCGTCGCCCGCCTGCAGGTGGGCCTGTGCCAGCAGCAGGCGCACGCCGTTGTCGCTGAGCATCGCCAGCGACTGGCCCAGGTGCTTTTGCGCCTGCAGCAGCGCGCCGGACCGCAGCGCGACGGCGCCGGCCAAGTGCAGGTAGGCCGGGTGGTAAGGCGCCAGCTTCAGCATGGCCTGCACCTGCTCGTTGGCCGCCTTGAGGTCACCGCGCTCCAGTGCGATCAGGCCACCGCAGAATCGCGTCTGCGCCACGTTGGGCAGCGCTTTCTGCATGGCGGTGAACTGCTTGTCGGCCTCGTCCAGCCGCTTGCCGGACAGATGGATGGCGATCAGCCCTGAATGCGCGCCGACCGACTTTGCGTCGAGCGCCAACGCCTTTGCGTAGGCCGCCTCCGCCGCCTTGGCGTTGTCCATGCCATAGAACAGCAGGTCACCCTTGATGGCCCAGGTCTTGGCACTGTCGGGATTGTCGGCGAGCAGCGCCTCCACCTGCCGCAACGCTTCAGCGCGGTCCCCGTCGCCCGAGGTCATGCCGATCTTCAATGTGCGGGCGCGCTCATTCTTGGCATCGGCCAGCAGCGCCTGCTGGATGAAGGTCCTCGCGGCGTCGCGCCGGCCGAGTCCAATATTCGCTTCGGCAAGCGCCGCTAGCACCTGGGCCTGCGCAGCGGGCTGACCCAGCTTCACATCGGCAAACTCGGTGGTGACCTTTTCATAGGCGCCCTGCCCCACCAGAGCCGCCGCCATCTGCGGCATCACCTCGTCTGCCGGGTGACCGAGCTCGCGAGCCTTTCCGAGTTCGATGGCGGCACCGCGGAAGTCACCGGCCGCCATCAGCGCCTTGCCGAGGAGGAAACGCGCTTCGGTCAGATTGGGGTTCTGCTGCAGGGCGTTCTTGAATTCGATCATGGCGCCCCGCCCATCTCCACGGGACAGCCGTTCCTTGCCAGACGCGAGCAGCTTGACGGCGTCGGGACCGAAGCATCCGGCCAGAGCGAGCAATGCGATCAAACTCGAAGCGAAGATCTTTTTAGTAGCTTTCATGTGCTCCACAGCGATCCATCAGTTTCATTAACCGCAACAGATTAATGATGTCGTAAAAGAAGCGGCGGCTAACTCGCAACGGTTTCAGCCGGAGAAAATAGGTTGTCGTCAAACTGCGTCAACCGCGCTTGCCGCCAAAAGAACATCGTGCTGGCTTCAAGACGCCATCTCAATTAAGAATCCGCCGACGATGGCTTGGACAGGTCTTCGAACCTCTTGCCAACGTTGTCGCCGCTGCTTGAAGATCGATGCAGCCACAATTACCTCTGAGCGCGCTGATCGTATCAACGAAAACATGCTCACCAGCGCACACGACACACCGGTCCGGAGGTCCGTCGAGTGGCCCGCTTGCCTCAATTCGCCGCCTTCGCGGACTCAATCAGCGATCCCAGCAGCGAAGCTGGAATGGCATAGCTGATGCCGGAAGGCTGACTCAGCGCGGACTCCCTGCCCGCCTTGGTCAGCACCATGTTGATGACGCCGACGACCTCGCCCGTTTCCTGGTCCAGCACCGGCCCCCCGCTGTTGCCTGGATAAGCCGTCGCGTCAAGCTGAAGGATGTCGAAACTGCCAGCGCGTAACTGGCGCAGCGCACGCGGGTCCAGGCTGCGGGCGTTGGCTGCGGGCAGTGAGATTGGCGTGATCGCCGAAATGATGCCGCGATGGCTGACCGTGGAGAAGCCGAGGGCGCCGCCGATGGGAAAGCCCATGAGCAGAACGGTCATTCCTTCGCGGGTCATTGACGGATCAGCGATGCGCAGTGCCCGGATGGGGGTGCCTTCAAAGCCCAACGCCACGAGGTCGTGGGCACGATCAAGCGCCGAAATGCGGGCTAGTCGCAGCTCCCATTCACCGTTGGGCGCACGCACCTGGATGGCGATGCGGCGCTCCGCCTCTGTCACCTCCGGTGACGGCAGCACATGCGCGTTGGTGATGACAAGGCTGCCGTCCGCAGCGGCGAAGCCGGTGCCACGGAAGCCGAAGCGCGGGCTGTCCGTCGGCGAATAGGTGCCGACGAGCACGACGGAGGGCTTGCTCCGCTCGATCAACGCCGGCAGGTCCGCAGCGGGCGCCCAAAGCGGCACGAGGCCGAGCCAGCAGAGCAGGTTGCGGCGCCTCATTGCAGGAGGTCGCGCGACGTGAAGCCGCCCTCAAGCGCCTGGACACAACGGCGCCAGGTGTCGTCCGGCTCGCTGACTCGAAAGCCGTAGAAGCGACTCCCGTCGGACTGCTTGGAACGCACCACGCAAACCTCGCTGCGCGACCAGTCCTGACGGCCAAGCTGGACGCGGGCCACACCGCGCATATTGAGCGGCAGTTCGAGCTTGGACTCCGCCTGAAAGCCCGACTGCGAGACCTCGACCACGTTGAAAACGAACAAGCGCTCGACACCGTCGATCTCGAGCTTCAGCTCGGCCGGCGCACGCAATGAATAGCGCTGGTGGCGACGCAGCGGATGCCCGACAGACACCTCGTCGCTGACGATGGGCAGCACGCGCGCATATTCCGGGGTGTTGTAGATGGCCCCGAGCAGTGCCTTGCGGCGGCTGTCAAGGTTTTGGAAAACCTGAGTGCGCCGATTGAAGAAATGGTCGAGCAGATCGGGCGTCATGACCGGATCGTTGGTCGTGAAATACCGGCGCTGCGGCATTTTGATGTGCGGCAGCTTGAGCTCGAAGAAATAGCGATACAGATCCTTGCGCGGCGGCCGGTCGCGATAGCCACGCCTGAATATGGCGGGCGCAGCCTGCAGATCCAGCGCTGCGCCGACGGCGGGAGCGCCATTCACAAAGTCAAACTCGGTCACGGGCGCCTCGCGCAGGCGATCGAAAAAGAGCAGCGCCTCGTAGAGGTCGAGCTGGTCCGGATGGACGGCAATGACCAGATGGCGGACGTCGAACATCTCGACGCAGTACTCCCGCATGAACTTCATCAGCGGGAACAGGATTGTCCCGCCGCTCTTGCGGAAGTCCGGGTGCACGGCCAGCCCCGAGATTTCGGCGATCTGGCCATCCGCCTTGCGGACTTGTTCCAGGTCGAAGATGCTTTGCAAGGGGAAGCCGAAGACGCCCTCGCGAATCATCGAAATGGTCCCGACAACCCTGCCCTCCCACTTGGCGCAGAGCGTCGTCGTCGTCGGCAGCGCGTGATAGATCGTGACCCGCATGCCCGACGGATCGGCCTTCATGAAGCCGCTGCCCACATAGGCGTCGTGCAGGAGGCTGAAGCAATCCTCCAGTTCCTGCTGGGTTTCGGCCACCTTGAGCTCGAGGCGTGGGTCGGGATCAGGGTCGCAATCCACCAAGGCCCGATGCATCGCAAAGCGGGCCCGCACGGGCAGGCGGGCAAACATATGCCGCATCACCTGGTGGAACCATCGCTTTGCGGGAGAGCGTCGAGTCGTGCTCATGGCGGGCTCCTCGTCGGCCTATTGAATGATCGAGCTGATGGGCGTCAGTTTGACGCCATACCCTGCCGTGCACGCCAGCACTTTGCCCTCATCGTCTTCACCTGATCTGCAACCGGTTCATCAGGTCGTAGAGCGTCGGGCGGCTGACGCCGAGCCGTTCGGCCGCCTTGACGATATTGCCATCGGTGCGCGCGAGTGCGGTGATGACGGCCTGACGCTCCGCGTTCTCGCGCACGGCGCGCAGGTCCAGATCGCTGTCGTCGCTGGCGGCCGAGGGCGCAGCGCGCAAGCCCAGGTCAGCCGCAGCGATACGATCTTCATCCGCCATGATGACGGCGCGCTTCAGTATGTTCTGCAGTTCGCGCACATTGCCCGGCCAGCGATGTGTTTCGAGGGCGCGTACGGCATCGTCGGACAGCGTCGGCACGGGGCGCCGCATGTCGGTGGCAAAGCGTCGCGCGAAGGCGTGCGACAGCAGCACCGGGTCGCCCACACGGTCGCGCAGCGGCGGAATTTCCACAACGATCTCGGCGAGCCGGTAGTAGAGATCTTCACGGAACCGGCCGTCGGTGATGCGCGCCTTGAGATCCTGGTGGGTCGCGCCAACGACGCGCACGTCGATAGGAATCTCCTGGCGGCCGCCGACGCGCTCGATGACCCGCTCCTGCAAGAAGCGGAGCAGCTTGGCCTGCAGCGGCATCGGCAGATCCCCGATCTCGTCGAGCATCAACGTGCCGCCGTTGGCCGTCTCGATCTTGCCGAGCGTCGATTTGTTGGCGCCGGTGAAGGCGCCCTTCTCGTAACCGAAGAGCTCGCTCTCCAGCAGCGTCTCGGGGATGGCCGCGCAGTTGATGGCGACGAAGCGACCCTTGCGCTTGGAGGCATCGTGCAGGCCCTGGGCCAGCACTTCCTTGCCAGTGCCACTCTCGCCCAGCAGCAGCACGGTCGCGTCGCTGGGTGCCACCTTCTCGATCATGCGGCAGACGCGCTGCATGCCGGGGTCGCGGGTGATGAGACCGGAAAAAACATCGCTGCTCTGCTGTGTCTGCAGGCGGCGGTTCTCCTGCTGCAGTTCGTAGAGACGGTAGGCACGCTCGACGGTGAGACTCAGCACGTCCGGGTCGACAGGCTTGGCCAGAAAGTCATAGGCGCCCATGCGGATGGCGCGAAGCGCGTTGCCCTGGTCGTTCTGGCCGGTCAGCACGATCACCTTAACGCCGGGGTCAAGCTCCAGCAGTTTCTCCAGGCACTTGAAACCCTCGGAGACGGAGTCGCGGTCCGGCGGCAGGCCGAGATCCATGGTCACAACAGCCGGGCTGTGGCGGCGAAACTGAAGCACGGCACTGGCGACGTCATCAGCGGTGACGGACTCAAAGCGGTCCAGCGACCATTTGAGCTGCTTTTGCAGGGCCAGATCGTCCTCGACGATCAACAGCGGTGCATGGCGGGGCGTGTTCATCGCGCGTCCACGGCAGTCAGCGGCGCGTCGGTCTGGGCGTGAAACAAGGGCAGCAGCAGCGTCACGGTGGTGCCACGGTTCAATTCACTCTGCACGCTGATCTTGCCTCCCAGTTCCTGCACGTATTGATAGCTCTCGTGAGCACCGATGCCCATGCCGCTGGCTTTGGTGGTCTGGAAAGGCTTGAAAAGGCGATTCTGAATGAAATCCTCGCTCATGCCGCAACCAGTGTCGGTAACACGAACCCGGGCCTGACTGCCCTCGGCGTCCAGCGTCAAGCGAACCCGGCCGCCCGGCGGGGTCGCATCGAAAGCGTTCTGCACAACGTGGCCGACCACGCGCTCGACGCGCTCGGCATGCCCACGGGTGTTGACACCCGGCTGCAGCTCCAGTTCGAGCGCTCTGCCCTTGCTCGCGGCCGCCGCTGCCAGGCGCCTGGCGATCTGCTCCAGGTCGACGCCGCTCGTCACGCCGTGCGGCTTGTCGCCCTGGCGCAGCTGCAGCATCAGCTGGCGCATCTTCTCAAGTGAGTTCTCGACCGTGTCCAGCATGTCCTGCTGGAACTCGGGGTTATCGCGCAGGCGCTTGGCGTTTTTCATCATCAGCGAGAGCTGGGTGACGATGTTCTTCAGGTCGTGCACGACAAAGGCCGACATGCGGTTGAAGGCGTCGAACTTGCGCGCCTCAAGCAGCGCCTCCGTGGCCTGGGCCTGGGCCAGATAACCGGATGCCTGGCTGGCGGCGGTGCGCAGCAGGTCACGCACCTCCCAGTTCAACTCCACTACGACGCGCGGTTTGCCGAGCACCGCGAACCCGATCAAGGCCTCGCGCACGAGCAACGGCACAACTAACCAGCAGCGCGGTTCGTCCACAAGCCAGGCGGGCAGTTCCAGACCCGGGTAGGCATCGCGCCGTGCGCGCCATTCATCCACGTCGATGATCCACGCGCGCTCTTGCCAGAACGTCGCCAGCGAAGCCTCGCGCGCCTCGCTGCCCGGCTGGGTGGGCAGGTTCCAGCGGGCCGCCTGCACGAACTCGGCGTCCGCCAATCGCTGCATCCACAGCATGCCGCTGGGGCTTTCCACCAGGTTGCAAAGGGCACGCACTGCGGTCTCTGCTGTGTGCTCTGGCTCGACGCTGCTGGCCAGCAGCCGCGTGAAGCGCAGCCATTCCTCGCGGTAGTCGTAGCGGTAGCTGAAGAAATTCTTGCTGATGTAGACGCGCAGCCGGGCCCTCACCGAGCCCGACGCAACGACCAGGGCCAGGGCGATCAGCGCCACAAAAACCAGCGCCACCGATAGCGCCCTGCCCCACTGCCCACCGGTGTAGCGCACGTAATAACCGACGCCGGCAACGATCAGAAGATAGGCGCCCACGAGCAGCAGGGCCGCCGAATGGAAGACCGCCGCACGCGACACATGGAGTTTGCCCAGCCAGCGACCCTGTCGGCGCGATGCCACGTAGAGCAAGGGCACGGCGGCTGCATGCACGAGGGAACGCACGCTGACTGCATCGCCATCGAAGCGCTGGAACAGCGCGGCCTGCGAACCGATAAAGAGGTCGAAGATGAAGATGCCGCCCAGGCCAAGACAGAAGGGCTTGGCATTCCAGCGCGCGTCTGCGGCTGCGTTGCGCAGCATCTGCTCGACAAGCACCAACCCCAGCACCGCCATGCCCAGCGCCCCGAAGGCCTGGGGCCGCGCCAAGGCTTCGGCCGGCAGTCGGTCGGCAGCGAGGATCAAGGCCATCTGCGCCAGCACCGCCAGCGTGACCACCGGTCGCACCCAGGCCAGCCCGCCACCGCGCCGCGCCGGCGGCAGCAGCATCAGCAGGAAGGCAAACCAGAGGCCGAAACGGAGGAGATCAAGACCTGGCACAACCCAGGCGGGAAAGCGGTCGGACCAATGCCGTAGCTCATTCGCCAATGCGACACCGGCCCAAGCAGAACTCGTCGCCAAAGCCGCAAGAAACACGACCGCCAAGGCCGTCACAGGCAAGCTGCCGCGCAGCAGGCGGTGTGCGAAGTAGAGCGCAAACAGGCCATAGCCCGTGCAGCAGATCAGGTCTCCGAGACTGCCAAGGGATGCGATAGGCAAGAGTGCCTCAAACAGGGAGCCTGAGGCGGAGTCAAGTTCGGCGCGGGGCATGGCGGATTCAAGCATGCGCTGCGGACAGCCGGCGTCGGCTCCTACGCCGAGGCCGGCAGCGCGCGCTCAGCGAGCGCCCTTGCCGGTCAGCACGACGGCCACCGTCTCGAGCATGATCAGCAGATCAAGGAAGAGCGAGTGGTTCTTGACGTAGTAGAGGTCGTACTGCAGCTTCTCGACCGAGTCTTCGATCGTCGAGCCATATTCATAGCGCACCTGAGCCCAGCCGGTCACGCCTGGCTTCACGCTGTGGCGCACGGCGTAGTAAGGGATCTTGCTCACCAGTTCATCGACGAAGAACTGGCGCTCCGGGCGCGGCCCCACCATGCTCATCTCGCCCCAGAGCACGTTGAAGAGCTGAGGCAACTCATCGATGCGCACCTTGCGGATGAACCGGCCGACCCGGGTGACGCGGTCGTCGTTTTTGGTCGCCCAGCGCGGCTTGCCATCCTTCTCGGCATCGGTGCGCATGCTGCGGAACTTGATGACCTTGACCGGCACGCCGTTCAGGCCGACACGCTCCTGGCGATACAGCACCGGGCCGCGCGATTCCAGGCGGATGGCAAGCGCCGTGGCCAGCATCAGCGGCCAGGAGACCGCCAGGATGAGAGTGGCGAAGATCACGTCGCAGACACGCTTGATCCCGGCCCGCAACATGCCCTGGCTGAAGCCATCACCGAACACCAGCCAACCGGCATTGACATGCTTGATGTTGATCTGGGCCAGCGTCTTCTCGAAGTGGGTGGCGATATCGACGACACGCACGCCGGACAATTTGCAGTCCAGCAACTGGCGAAGTGGCATGCTGCCACCGCGGCGCTCGCTCAAGGCCACGACGATCTCGTCAACGTTGTGCCGCAGCGCCGCCTCGGTGAGGTTGGCGCCGTCGTTGACGATTTCGGCGGAGGGCACCTCGTGCTGTTCTTCGTTCGGCCCGGCGTAATAGCCGACGATCTGGGCATGCGGGTCCGAGGCACGCAAGGTGTTGCCGACGGTGCGTGCGGCCGGGCCCGTGCCAAAGATCAGGATGCGACTGCGCAAACGGGCCTGTGTGCCTGAATGGGCCGCATAGACGCGGTGCACCATGACGGCCGCGACGGCCGCCATCGCCACCAGGGTCAACAGGTCACGATGGCTTGTGTCGGAAGGCACCAAGCTGAAGATGGCATAGGCCAAGGGCAGGCCGAACAGCAGGCCGAACAGCGCCCGTGCGCACGATTCGGTCACTGAGCGGTTGTGAACGTGCTGATAAAAGCCCGTCGCCGAGTTGATGACGAACATGCAGCCGGCCAGAGACAGGCCATGGGAGGCCGCAAATGGCAGCACGGTCTGGGCTGCCTCACCCTGGCTCAGCACCACTGCGATGACGGCGAAAACGATCAGCCCGAGATCGAAAAAGACCTGGAGCAAGGTCTGCTTATGCAGGTAATGGTTGAATATTCGAATCATTTTTGTACCCGATCACTTCCGCTGGGCGCTTCCCGCATTTGCCATCTGATCAACGAAACTCAGAATTCACATCCGATATTCATTCATCCCGGCGCGGTGGCCGCCAGAACGTTGCTCGCCTGCCGTCTCGGAGACCGCTGGACGACCACTGCAAGTTCCGGGATTGACGCCGCAACGCGCACAGTCCACCCACCCTCGATCGCGCCGGCATCATGCCTCCGGCCCATGGGCTTGAAAGCCCCCCGTTTGGAGGGTACTTGCCCCTTGAATCCGTCTCGTCAGGCAACCGCACGCCAAGTCGCAGCAAAGGTCTTTTTCACGTCGGCGGCAGTAGACCCGAATGCCGGCGACAGCACCATGACAGCGCTCCAGCAACGCCCGGCAAAGCGTGCGAAACGCACAGGCGAACATTTGAAATTCGACAAAACAGGTTTTTCAAAGTGCGATGCCGCCGGCATGCGGTCGTCAGCCACTATCGTGAATATCGCACGGCAATATTCCGGCGCCGACCGCCACGACCTATCCGTTCAGCTGTCGCCCGGCGCATTCATTAGCCGTCAAGCTCTCGGCGGAGTTTCAAACCAGGCACCATAAAGGTAAAGAACCCGCCACAGGCGGGTTCTTCATCAGGAAACGCTCACCGGCGAAGGTGGGCGCCTGTGTGGAGGATCAGCGCACCACGGCGATCTGCTCGCGGTTGCCGCCCTTGTAGGTGTACAGCGTCAAGGAGCCGTTCTTGATGTCACCCTTCGCATCAAAAGCGATCGTGCCGGTCACACCCTTGTAGCCGCTCGTCTTGGCCAGCTCGGGCAGGTACTTGGCCGGTTCAGCGGACTTGGCGCGCACCATCGCGTCGACCAACACGTTGACCGCGTCGTAGACGTAAGGCGCGTAGATCTGGACGTCAATGTTGTACTTGGCCTTGAACTTGGCGCGGAAGTCGTCCATCGACTTCTTCGCTTCGCCTTCAACACCGCCAGCCTCGGCGCAGACGACCTGGCCGTCGGCCATGGTGCTGGCCGACAGCTTGGGCAGCTCGCCGGTGCAGATGCCGTCACCGCCCATGAACTTGGCCTCGATGCCAAGCTGCTTCATCTGGCGCAGCATCGGGCCCGCCACCGCGTCCATGCCGCCGAAGAACACAACGTCCGGCTTCTTGGCCTTGAGGGTGGTCAGGATGGTCGTGAAGTCGACGGCCTTGTCGGTCGTGAATTCGTGGCCTACGACGGTTGCGCCCTTGCTCTTGGCGCCCTTTTCGAACTCCTTGGCCACACCCTGGCCGTAGGCCGTGCGGTCGTCGATCACCGCGACCTTCTTGGCCTTCAGAGTGGTGGCGGCATAACGGCCCAGAGTGCCGCCGAGCTGACCGTCATTGGCCACCACGCGGAAGGTGGTCTTCAGGCCACGGCTGGTGAATTCCACCGCCGTCGCGGAAGGGCTGATTTGCGGAATGCCGGCATCGCTGTAGATCTTGGACGCGGGAATGGACGTGCCAGAGTTCAGGTGACCCACCACGCCGTTGACCTTGGAGTCCACCAGCTTGGACGCCGCTGCCGTGCCTTGCTTGGGGTCGGCCGCATCGTCTTCAGCCAGCAGCTCGAACTTGGCCTTCTTGCCGCCGATCATGACGCCCTTGGCGTTTAGCTCCTCAATGGCCAGGCGCGCGCCCAGTTCGTTGTCCTTGCCCAGGTGGGCGATGGCGCCGCTGGTCGGGCCCACGTGGCCGATCTTCACGATCAGGTCCTGGGACATCGCAGCACTGCTGAGCAGCGCAGCCACGGCACCCACCACCACATTTACTTTGACTTGCATGGATCAACTCCGGTTTGGAAGAGAAAGAGAGAAAGAGACTCGCAACAACTGTTGAGTTTTCAACGAAATGAACATATCCCAAATCCAAACGGTGCTCATTCGGGAAAGCGTTTACCCGCAGCAATCAGCCTGCCGCTGAAAAGTGTTCCAACGCGGCGCCCGCCTGCTGATAGGCACGGTAACGCACCCGCCCTGACTGAACGCTCGAGGGCTCGCAGCCGATGACCTCCAGCACACGCTCGAATGCAAAGGCATCGCTCGGCAAATCCTCGGCGAGGTTCAGCAGCAGCCCACGATGCGGCAAAGCCGCCGCGTCGTCGACAAGAAGCACCTCGCCGGGCGCCGTGGGTGTCGCGCCGTCCCAACACCGATGTGGAATGAACTCGGCTGCGTCGAAGCTCCACAGCAATTCGTCCAACCTCCGGGCGAGCGCCGGCGGCACCCGCACGCCCACCGGCTTGCCAGAGGTCACGGCGCGGCGCACCAGCCGACAGGCGAAATGAAGCGGGTCGGCCGCGTTGCTGTAGAAGCTGACCTGCTGGGCCACGGCCACTACTTGGCCTGGCTCAGCACGAAATGGGTCAGCAGGCCGACGGGCCGGCCGGTCGAACCCTTGGCTGCGCCGCCCTTCCAGGCGGTACCGGCGATGTCGAGGTGGCCCCAGCGGTATTTGCCGGCGAAGCGCTGCAAGAACTTGGCCGCCGTGATGGAACCGCCCGCGCGGCCGGCGATATTGGCCACGTCGGCGAAGTTGCTCTTCAGGCCTTCGGCGTAGTCATCGTCCAGGGGCATGCGCCAGCAGGGGTCGAGCGCTGCGTCGCCGGCGGCGGTCAGCGAAGCGGCGAGCGCGTCGTCACTGGCGTACATGCCGCTGCGCACATCCCCCAGCGCAATGACGCAGGCGCCGGTCAGCGTGGCCACGTCGACCACGACGGCGGGTTTGAAGCGCTCGGCGTAGGTCAGCGCATCGCACAGGATGAGGCGGCCTTCGGCGTCGGTGTTGAGGATCTCGATGGTCTGGCCGGACATTGACGTGACGACGTCCCCCGGCTTGACCGCGCGGCCGCTGGGCATGTTCTCGCAAGCCGCAACGATCATGACCAGATTGAGTCTGGGCTTGAGTTCGGCCACCGCGCGCAGCGTGCCGATGACGCTGGCGGCGCCACCCATGTCGAACTTCATTTCATCCATCTCGGCACCGGGCTTCAGCGAGATACCGCCGGTGTCGAAGGTGATGCCTTTGCCGACCAGCATGACCGGCGCCACCGTCTTGGCCGCGCCTTCGTAGCGGGCGACGATGAAGCGCAGCGGCTCGTCCGAGCCCTGGGCCACGGACAGGAAGCTGCCCATGCCGAGCTTCTCGACAGCTTTTCGGTCCAGCACGTCGACCTTGAGACCATGCGTCTTGCCGAGGGCCTGCACGACTTCACCAAGATAGGTCGGCGTCGCGTAGTTGGCCGGGCGGTTGGCGCACTCACGCGCGAGTTCGATGCCGGCGGCAATGGCCTCGCCGCGCACCAGCCCCGTCTTCGTGGCTTTCTGCCCGGCCTTGCCGACAAGCAGGACCAGCTTGGCAAGCTTGGGCGCTGCGGCCGCGCTCGGCTTGGTGTGGCGGTAGACGTAGACGGCGTCGGTACCGGCGATTGCGGCCTGCTCGGCCAGCGACTCGGCAAGGTCGGCGTCGAAGCCGGCAAACGCGACAGCCGCACTGGCCGCACCGCGCGACTTGATCTGGGCCAGGCCCGCCGCCAACGCGGCCCGAGCGGCGGCCAGCGTCGTCTTGCCGCTGGCGGCGAGCACGAGGCGGGGCGCCTTGATGCCCTCGGCATGCGTCAGCGTGACCGCCTGGCCGCCTTTCAGCGCGAAGTCACCGAGCTTGATCGCAGCCTGCGCATGTTTGGCGACGGCAGCATCCAGACCTTGAGGCAGCGAGTCGCCGCCAAGCACCACGATGAGAGCGTCAGCACCCGCGGTAGCGAGGGCATCCAGCTCAGTGGTTTGAACCTTGAAGTCCATAATGACCAGAAGTAGAAAGAAGTGCGTTTGATGTTATTCGATTCATCCACGCGGTCAGAGTTGGCGAAGAGCTTCGGGGTCACGCTGGTGGTCATCCTGACGATCATGCTCACATCCACACTGATCCGCACGCTGGGCCAGGCTGCAGGCGGCAATGTGGCGCCGCAAGACGTCGTGCTGCTGATGGGTTACGCCACCATCAGCCACCTGGCGACCATGCTCATCCTGTCGCTGTTCATCGCCGTCGTCATCACGCTGGGGCGCCTCTATCGCGAGTCGGAGATGACGATCTGGTTTGCCAGCGGCATCCCGTTGTCGCGCTTCGTGCGGCCGGTGCTGCGCATGGCCTGGCCGATCCTGCTGGCCGTCATCGTGCTGGAGCTGGTTGTCTGGCCCTGGGGCAACCAGAACAGTGCCGAGCTGCGCGACCGCTACCAGAAGCGCAGCGACCTGTCGCGCGTGGCGCCCGGGCAATTCCAGAGCTCACGCGACGGCAGCCGCGTCTTCTTCATCGAGCGCGACGGCGATGACGCTGCGACCGGGCGCAATGTCTTCATCCTCGCCAACCAGCATGAGCGCGAATCGGTCACCACGGCATCGCGCGGCCGGCTCGACATGGAGGGCGACGACCGCTTCCTGGTGCTCGACCATGGCCAGCGCAACGAGACCCAACTCAAGACAGGCGAGAAAAGCCTGGCCCGGTTTGAGCAGTACAAGGTGCTCACCGACACGCAGGTGCTGGCCAACGCCAGCCAGTTGCCACCCAAGGCGATGGCGACGCTGGACCTGCTGCGCCTGCCGACGCCCAAGAACCAGGGTGAACTTGCCTGGCGGCTCGGCATGATCCTCGGCGGCATCAACATGGCGCTGCTGGGCGTCGGCCTGTCGGCGTCCAACCCGCGCCGCGCCAGCAACTGGAACCTGCTGTTCGCGCTGCTGGCTTTCGTCGTCTACTTCAATCTCATCAACCTGTCGCAGTCCTGGGTCGGCAACGGCCGTACTTCGCTGCCACGGGCGCTGATCGGCGTGCATGGCAGCGCGCTCTTCCTGGCGCTGGCCGTCATCTGGGTGCGGGACAACGGCAACCGCTTCTGCCTGCGTCGCCGCACGAAGGAGGCTGCGACATGAGGACCGTCCGCAGCCTGCTCTACAAGGACATCGTCGGTTCGGTCGTCATGGTCGCGCTGGCCTTTTTGTCGCTGTTCTTCTTCATCGACTTTGTCGACGAAGTGGATCGCATGTCCCGCATCGGCGCCGGCAGCGCGCAGGCGGCGTTGCTGGCGGCGATGGAGCTGCCCGGGCATTTCTACGAACTGTTTCCCATCGCCGTGCTGATCGGCGCCATCGTCGCGCTGGCCCGCATGGCGCAGAGCAGCGAATTCACCATCCTGCGCACCGGTGGCCTGGGGCCTGCGCGGGCGTTGAGCCTGCTGGCCGGCCTGGCGGCGGTGTTCGCGGTCCTGACCTTCGTCGTCGGCGACTACGTGGCGCCGCAGGTCGAGCGCCAGAGCGATGAGATGCGCGCCCGCTTCAACCGCAGTGCCACGGCGCCCAAGCGCGGCGCCTGGCTGAAGGACCATCGCACCGTCGACGGTCAGGAGCGCAGCTACTCGGTCCAGGTCGGCCGGGTAGCCGGCGGCGGTGAATTGGAGGAAGTGCGCATCTTCGAGTTCGACCATGAAGGCCGACTGATGTCGCGCACCGAGGCCGGCAAGGCCGACGTAGACGGCCAGGGACTTTGGCACCTGCAGGCCGTCAAGCGCACGATCTGGAACCCGGGGGCGCCGACCGCCAGCGGCTCTGTCGGCGAGGTGGTCGTCAGCGAACAGCAGCTGGACAAGCTCGATTGGCAAAGCTCGCTGCATGCCGGCGTCATCGCCGCAGCGGTGCTGCCGGCCATGTCGATGTCGACGCTCGAGCTCTACCGCTACACGGCCCATCTGTCGGCGCAGGAGCAGTCGGCACAAGCCCACAACATCCAGTTCTGGCGCAAGGCCTTCTATCCCTTCGCCTGCTTCGTCATGGTGGCGCTGGCCCTGCCCTTCGCCTACCTGCACGGCCGCTCGGGTGGCATCAGCATCAAGGTCTTCGGCGGCATCATGCTGGGTATCAGCTTCGTGCTCCTGAACAACGTGGCGGGCCACCTCGGCATGTTGAAGAACTGGACGCCATGGGCGGTTGCGGCCACGCCGAGCCTGTTCTATCTCGGTCTGTCGATGGCGGCGTTCACGTGGCTGGTGAGGTATCGATGAAAGAAGGTCTGCTGCTGTTCGCTCATGGCGCCCGCGATCCCGCCTGGGCGCGGCCCTTTGAGATCGTCACGGAAAGGCTGCGCGCCGCGCGGCCCGGCGCGCCACTCGCGATGGCGTATCTCGAGTTCATGTCTCCCGACATGGGCGAAGCCGCCGCACAGCTCGCGGCCGCCGGCTGTACGCGCGTGCATGTGATGCCCCTTTTCCTGGGCACCGGCGGCCATGTGCGCCGCGATGTGCCGCTGCTGCTGGACCGCCTGCGCGAGCAACACGGCAACGCCATCGATTGGCAGCTGCATGCGCCGCTCGGCGAGCAGGAGGCCGTTCTCGACGCCATCAGCCAGGCCTGCCTGAGCGTCCTCGACTAAGCGTCCTCGAATGAATCTCCACCAATTCCGCTTCGTCCAGGAAGCCGCCCGCCGCAACCTCAACCTGACCGAAACCGCCAAGGCGCTGTTCACGTCGCAGCCCGGCGTGTCCAAGGCCATCCTGGAGCTGGAAGAGGAGCTCGGCGTCGACATCTTCTCGCGCCACGGCAAGCGGCTGCGCCGCATCACCGAGCCGGGTCAGCAGGTGCTCGCGTGCATCGAGATCATCATGCGCGAGGTGGCCAACCTGAAGCGCATCGGCGAAGAGTATTCGCGCCAAGACAGCGGCACCTTCTCCATCGCCACGACCCACACCCAGGCCCGTTACGTGCTGCCCGCGCCGGTGGCCCAGTTGCGCAAGAACCTGCCGCAGCTGCGCATCAGCCTGCACCAGGGCAGCCCCGATCAGGTCGCCCGCATGCTCATCGACGAGACGGCCGACCTCGGCCTGGCGACTGAGTCGCTGGCACAGTACCCCGAGCTCGTCACCCTGCCCTGCTACGAATGGCAGCATGTGATGGTGGTGCCGCGCGACCACCCGCTAGCCACGGTCGAGCGCGTCAGCCTCGATCAGCTGGCCGCGGAGCCGCTGGTGTCCTACCACCCCAGCTTCACGGGCCGCACCCGCGTCGACAAAGCCTTCGCCGCGCGTCATCTGACCCCCAATGTTGTGCTTGAAGCCATCGATTCCGACGTCATCAAGACCTATGTGCGCCTCGGCATGGGCGTGGGCATCGTGGCCGAAATGGCCATGCGCGAGGAGCCGGCGAACAGCGATCTCGTGGCGCGGCCCCTGGGTGCGCTGCTGGGCAGCAACGTCACGCGCATCGCCTTCAAGCGCGGCGCCTACCTGCGCAACTACGTGTACAGCTTTTCGGAACTGCTGTCCGAGCGACTGAACCGCAAGCTCATCGAGCGGGCCATGACCGGCGAGTCCGACGACTTCGAGCTCTAAGGGCTACTGGCCGTCGAACTTGGAGTCCAGCGGCAGCATCAGGTCGACGTCGTCGCTGCGCAGCCCGGCTTCGAAGAGATCTCGCGCCACGCCGTAGAGCATCAGCAGGTCGCGGTACGCCGGCAGCTCGAAGTGCGGCGTGCCGGGACCGGAGCCGCGCGAGAGCAGTTCCTGCAGCATCTGCATCGCCGCGCCCGGGTCGGCCCATACCACCTGCAGATGGGCGATGACGCTCGGGCTGGCGTCCAGGCTTCGGCCGCGCGACAGGCTTTGCGACCACTGCGGCGCCTGCGCGCGAAAGCGCTGCTCGAACTGCTTGACCAGCTCCGCGAACACTTCGGGCTCGCTGCGATGCTGGCAGATCTCCATCAGCAGCAGATAGGCCATGGCGCCACTGTTGCCGCGTGACAGCCGACCAGCGAGCAAGTCGGCCGCAGCCTCGTGCTGGCCCAGCAGCTGCAGGAAGTCGACCTGCTGCTGCAGGTCCAGCAGTTCGTCGGCAACGGTCAGTTCGTTGGGGGCCGGCGGCGCTGTCTCAGCGGCGTGCACGGGCATGGGCTGCGTCGCCTGCATGGACATCGGCAGCGCGGCGGCTGCGGCGGGTGCAGCCGGCGCGAAAGGAGCGATGGGCGCGGGTGGCCAGGGCATGGGCCGAGGCTGCGGCCGCGTGGCCTGGTGCTGACCCTCGTCCGGCAACGGCGCGGCATTGCCAAACACGGCCGGGGCAATGCCTGGCGATGGCGGCGGTGGTGGTGGCATGCGGATGGGCTCCGCAGCGCCCTCGGCGGCGTGCATGGCGCGCCAGTAGGCCAGCTCGCGGCGGGCACGCTCGTCGCGCCAGCGGCTGAAGTAGAAAGCCGCCGCGCCGGCCAGCAGGCTCAGGCCCAAGGTCAGCGCCCAGGTCATGGGGTCGCGATAGGGTGAAGGCCGCGTCGCTGGCAAAGCTGCGGGCATGGGCGCCGATGCAAATGCTTCGGGAGGCGGTGCCGAGGCCGCCGAGGCGGTGGTCAAGGCAGCCGCCGACGCCGCAGCGGCCTCGGCCTGCAAACGGGACTCCAACTCGGCGCGCAACTGGGCCACGGTCTGCTCAAGCTGGGTGATCTGGGCTTCGAGCTCGGGCGTCATGTCCGCCTCGGGCGCGTTCCTTGCGGCCGGGCGCTGCGGCGCCTGACTGACGAGGACCTCGGGCCGCTCCAGCACCAGCCGCGGGCCGCTTGCCTTGGGTTTGGGCCGGGGGCGTGATCGGGCCGCAGGTGCAGGCGCGACAGTCGCCTCGGCGACGACGCGCGGTGCCGGTTCCGCAGCCGGTGGTGCTGCCGGAACAGGTGCAGGTGCAGGTGCAGGCGCCGGAGCAGGCACGGCCGCCGCACTCGCGGGCGGGTCGATGAACGCGTTGAACTCGCGCGTCAGGCGCAGTGGGCAACCCAGCGCCAGCGTGATGCGCAAGGCCGGCTCGTCGAAGCGCACCAGGCTCTGCAGGCGGATACGCAGTTGCCCAGGCTCTCCTTCGACGCGCATCTGCAACAGGCCGGCCGGTACACGCGCATCGCCGGCCGAGACCTCGGCACGCACGCAGTTGTCTGGCAGCTGCTCGCCGTCGGCCAGGCTCAGCGGGAAGCTGGCATCCAGCGGCTTGCCAAGGGCGGAATGGACTTGGGGCCGGCCCAGACCCATGGCCTCGACGCCCTGGGGCATCAGTCCGAGCAACGGGCCGAGCATCAGTGCCAAGGCGGGGGTGATGGCACCCAGCAACGTCGGGCGCACGGCCGGAATGGGCATTGACTGCGGGCGGCTACAAGCGGTTGAACGAGGGTGTGGAGACAGCGCGGTTCACTCTAGCATGGGGCCACAATGTCGCCAGCCATGAACGCACTCAGTCTCACCCCCACCGAACGCCAGCAGATCGACCAGGGCGTCTGGTTCTCAAGGTTGTCCGAGGCCTTGCGCAACGACATCCTGCAACGCGCCTTCGTGCGCCGCCTACCCGACGAGACCATGCTTTCGCACCGCGGTGAACCGGCCGAGGAATGGTCAGCCGTCGCCAAAGGGGCCGTGCGCGTCAGCTCGGTATCGCTGGCCGGCAAGCAGATCTCGCTGACCTATGTCGAGCCCGGCACCTGGTTCGGCGACATCGCCCTGTTCGACGGCCTGCCCCGCACGCACGATGCCTATGCCCACGGCGAGACGACCTTGTTGTGCGTGCGCAAGGCCGACTTCCGCGCGCTGTTGCAGACCCACTCCGAGCTCTACGACGCGCTGCTGCGCCTGAACTGCCGGCGCCTGCGCCTGATGTTCGACATGATCGAAGACCTCAACACCCGCCCGCTGGCCGCGCGCCTGGCCAAGCAGGTGCTGCTGCTGGCGCGCTCCTACGGCGTGCAGGAGGGCGAAGAAATCCGCATCGGCCTGCAGCTCGCGCAGGAAGACCTGGCGCAACTGCTCGGCGCGTCACGCCAGCGCGTCAACCAGGAGCTCAAGGCCTTCGAGCGCGAGGGTGCCGTGCGCGTGGAGCCCACGCGTCTGGTCGTGCTCAACCGCGACAAGTTGCTGGCTGCGGCGTCGCGCTGAAGACACGCGGGCCGGCGGCCTGCTCGCAGAATGGAAAGTTCACGTCCCGCAGAACGACCTCCATGGAAGCATTCACCGGCACACGCCCCCTCGCCCAGGCCCTGGACAGCGCCGCGCTCCAGGCCTGGCTGGACGCCCATGTCGGCGGCTTCGCGGGGCCGCTGACCATCGAACAGTTCAAGGGCGGGCAGTCCAATCCGACCTATCTGCTGACGACGCCTGGCGCGCAGTACGTGATGCGCAGCAAGCCGGCGCCGGTGGCCAAGTTGCTGCCTTCGGCTCACGCGATCGAGCGCGAGTTCCAGGTCATGGGCGCCCTGGCCGGCACCGATGTGCCTGTGCCGGCAATGCTGGCCCTGTGCGAGGACGAGTCCGTCATCGGCCGCGCCTTCTATGTCATGGAGTTCATGCCCGGCCGCGTGCTGTGGGACCAGAGCCTGCCCGGCATGAGCCAGGCCGAGCGCGCCGCCCATTACGACGAAATGAACCGCGTCATTGCGGCCCTGCACCAGGTCGACTTCAAAGCGCGCGGCCTGACCGGCTACGGCAAGCCGGGCAACTATTTCGAGCGGCAGATCGGCCGCTGGAGCAAGCAATACCTGGCCTCGGTCACCGAGCCCAACGCGGCAATGGACGCGCTGCTGGCCTGGCTGCCGGCGCACATCCCCGCGTCGGCTCGTGACGAGAACGAGGTCGGCATCGTCCACGGTGACTACCGCATGGACAACGTCGTCTTCCACCCCAGCGAGCCGCGCGTCATCGCCGTGCTGGATTGGGAGCTGTCGACGCTGGGCCACCCGCTCGCGGACTTCAGCTACCACTGCATGAGCTGGCACATCCAGACCTCGGGCGCGGCCCGCGGCCTGGGCGGCAAGGACCTGGTGGCCTTGGGCATACCGCGCGAGCGCGCCTATGTACAGCGCTACTGCGAACGCACGGGCCGTGCAGACGTCGAGGCGGTCATGGCCGACTGGAACTTCTACATGGCCTACAACCTGTTCCGCATCGCGGCCATCGTGCAGGGCATCGCCAAGCGCGTGGTGGACGGCACGGCGTCCAGCGAGCAGGCTCGGGAGACGGCCAAGGGCGTCAGGCCGCTGTCGGAGCTGGCCTGGAGCTTCGCGCAGAAGGCTTAGACGTTGCCCGGCCGCGTGGTCGGGGTCCAGGCGATGGACGTCGTCGTGGGCCAGGCGCCGGTATCGGCCAGGCGGGCATTCACGCGCAAGGCCTCACGCGCTGCGCATTCGAGCAACCGCACCAGCGCCTGCACGCGGGCCAGGTCGGGCTCGGCCATCTCGGTGCGCAGGTAGATGTTGCCGCGCATGCACATCAGCACGAAGGGGTGGCCTTCGGGCAGCAGGTCCTGGCTGGCCTGGGCGAGGGCCTCGCTGAGCTCACCGTCGATCCAGGCGCCGGTCAGCTCCTTGGTCACGCCGACGACACCGTAGCGCTGGCGCACGATCTGCGACGCGGCGTTGTTGAACTTCGGGAACATCACGAGCCAGCGCATCTCCTCGGGCGTGTCGGTGTCGACGCGGGTCTTGAGCGTGTCGGTGTAGGCCTCGAAGACGGCGCGCTCCAGGTTTTCCATCAGCGCGCGGCACAGCACCATGGTCTGCAGGTCGGGGTGCAGGCCCATCTCGCAGCGCATGCGCAGTTCGGTGCCAGGCAGATAGCTGCGCTGGGAGACGCCCCACTCCACCCGCATCGGCCCCGGCATGGCCTTGGGCTGCTCGATGAGAAAGCCGGAGCCGTCGCGGCTCTGCGCGAAGCTGGCGCCACGCGCCTCGGCCCAATCCTGGACCGGACGCCAGCGTGCCGCGTTGGCGCGGGTCACCAGCCAGTGCTTGACTTGCTTTACCACCATGAGTCGTGAGAAGTCTGAGAATGGGGCTGCTGGCTAGGGACCGCCTAGAGCGCACCGGATGGAGGCGACGAATGATTGAAGTCTACTCATGGCCCACGCCCAACGGGCACAAGGTGCACATCATGCTGGAGGAGTGCGGCCTTGCGTACCGGGTCCATCCCGTGGACATCGGCGCCGGCGAGCAGTTCGCGCCGGCCTTCCTCGCCCTCAGCCCCAACAACAAGATCCCCGCCATCACCGACCCCGACGGCCCGGGCGGCCAACCGATCTCGCTGTTCGAGAGCGGCGCCATCCTGCTCTATCTCGCCGGCAAGACCGGCCGGCTGCTGCCCGCCGACGTGGCGGCGAAATACGAGGTGCTGCAGTGGCTGATGTTCCAGATGGGCGGCGTGGGACCCATGCTCGGCCAGGCGCATCACTTCCGCATCTACGCGCCCGAGAAGCTGCCCTATGCCATCGACCGCTACACCAACGAGGCCAAGCGCCTCTACGGCGTCATCAACAAGCGGCTGGCGCACACAACCTACGTGGGTGGTGCGGAGTACAGCATTGCCGACATCGCCGTCTTCCCCTGGCTGCGTTCGTGGAAGAACCAGGGTGTCGAGATGAGCGACTACCCGCACCTCAAGGGCTGGTTCGACGAGATCGCCAAGCGGCCGGCCGTTCAGCGCGGCGTGGAAGTGCTCGCGGCGGCGCGCAGGCCGTTGACGGACGACAAGGCGCGCGAGGCGCTGTTTGGTGCCCGGCAAGTCAGGCAGCATTGAGCTGGGCTACCTGACTCGTGTTTCGCTGAAACCACCATCCAGCGCCATCTTCACGGGCGCACGCCAGGCGCTTGCGTCGTCAGGCCTGCAGAGCGGCGCGACAGATGGACCTCCAGCGCCAGCAAGTCGGCGCTGTCCCATTCCCAGACCCTGGCCCGCACGCCGCTCAGGCAGCCTCGCAGGCGGCGCTGCAGGCTGCCAAGCGACTGCCACTCCAGGCGGTAGACGGGGTAGTCGTCGACATGGCCTTGCGGGATGAGACTGCCGCCCAGACGCTGGCCGGCGCGCTCGTCGTGGCATTGGGCGCAGGAAAGGTTGAGCGCGCCGATGCGAGTGGTGTAGAGGCGCTGGCCCTGGGTTGCGGCCTTGTCGAGCTCGGGGCCGTGCGGCGGTTGCAAAGGCAGGCCGCGCGACTGCCGAGCAACCAGGGCCGACAGCGCCAGCAAGGGCTCGGCCTCGGGCGCCCAGGCGGGCAGTTGCTGGTGGCGCACGCGGCAACGTTGGATGCGGCCGGGCAGATCGACGAGACCGGCATCGAAGGCGGGGTAGCGGGTCGCAGCGCCGCGCAGCTTCTCGGGCTCGCCATGGCAACTGGCGCAAGACCTGGCGCCTGCCGCCCACTGCTCCCGACCGAAGGCCAGCGCGAGCTGGGCGGGGTGCTGGGCATCGTCAGCCTGCAGCGTGCGCAGGGCCGGGCTCATGGTGTCGCGGCCGGAGCGGCGCTCGTCCGCATGGGCGAACAGCGTGACGGCGAGCAGCAGCCAGGCGGTTCTCATGCGACGGTCAGCGGGCGGGTTTCGCGGTGCTCGAAACCGTTGTCGCCACGCCAGCTGAAGCTCAACTCACCGGACTTGTTTGCGCGCAGCCAGAAGGCGAGATAAGGGTTGGCCGAGATGGCCGCAAACAGGTCAGCCACGAAAACGAGTTCACCATCCAGCCGGCACTCGAAGCGGCGCACGAGGTTGCGCGGCAGGCGGGCGCCTTCGTCGCTGCTGCGGTAGCCGGTCTCCATTGCATGAGCGACGGTGACGCGCACTTCAAAAGCCTCGCCGGGCTTGACGGCGGCAGGCAGCGTGATGACGGCTCGGGTCGCCATACCTAGGGCTCCACGCAGGCGGCCAGCGTGACGATGAGGTCCACGCCTGCCTGCCAGCAGCGCCCGTCGGCCGCCTTGGCGACGGCAACGATGCGCTGGCTGCGCGCCAGGCGCATGCGGGTACTGAACCCCGGCCTCGCAATTGCCGTACCAAAGGTGACGTGCACGACCTCAGGCTCGGGGTTGAGCTGCGTGAACAGGGCCAGACCCGCAACCGGCTCGCTGGCCGCAACGCGCACCGGCACCGCGTTCCCGTTCTCCACCAGCTCGGCGATCTCGATCTTCAGCGCGCCAACGTCCGGCTCGCGGCCGGCCCAGGCGACGATGGCGGCGCGCATGGCCTCGTCACTTGCCTGCGCCTCAGGAAGCAACGCCAACGCAGACGCGCCGATGAAGAACTCGCGCCGCTTCATTTCGCGAGCGTACCGAGGTAGGCCACGATGTCGTCGAGCTGCGCCTCGGTCAGCGCGGCCTTGCCTTGCCATGCCGGCGCCACGTCGCGCAGACCCTCGGTGGAACGGAAAGGCGGCATGACGGTGGCCGGGTTGAAGCGGCGCATGTCGGCAATGCGGTCGCGCAGGCCCTTGGCGTCCAGGCGCGCCGCCACCGCATCCAGCGGCGGCGCGAGATTGCCGTGGTTGGCATCGCCGGCAGCGGTCAGCGAATGGCAGAGCAGGCACAGGCTCTGCGTTCGGTCGGCCAACAGGGCGCGGCCGCGTTCGACGTCGCCGGCATGCGCGCTGGCCATCAGGGTGAGGGCCAGCAGCGCACGCATCAGGCCAGACTGTGTTTGCTCAGCGGCAGGTCGCGCACGCGCTTGCCCGTCGCCGCAAAGATGGCGTTCAGCACGGCCGGCGCCGCGACGGCAATCGTCGGCTCGCCGACACCACCCCAGAAGCCGCCCGAGGGCATGCAGATCGTCTCGACGGCAGGCATGTGCTCTATCTTCATCACCGGGTAGGTGTTGAAATTCTGCTGTTCGACGCGGCCGTCCTTGATCGTGATCTCGCCGAACAGCGCCGCCGACAGGCCGTAGACAAAGCTGCCCTCCACCTGGGCCGCAATCTGCTGCGGGTTGACGGCGTGGCCGGGGTCGGTGGCGGCGACGATGCGGTGGATCTTGAGCTCGCCCTTCTTGTTGACCGACACCTCCGCGCAGGCCGCCACATAGCTGCCGAATCCCATGATCTGCGCGAGGCCAAGCGCCCTGCCCTTGGCGCGCGGCTTGCCCCAGCCCGCCTTCGCGGCGACCGCGTTCAGCACGGCCAGATGCTTGGGTGAGCCGGCCAGCAGTTCGCGACGCAGCTCCAGCGGGTCACGCTTGGCGGCATGGGCCACTTCGTCGACGAAGCATTCCAGGTAGACGGCATTCTGGTTCAGGTTCACGCCGCGCCAGAAGCCCGGCGGCACGGTCGGATTGCGCATCGCGTGGTCGATGAGCAGATGGGGCACGGCATAGCCCAGCGCGCCTTCCGCGCCGCCGGCGTTCAGGCCCTGGAACACGGCCGGGTCCTTCCCGTCGCGGATGTTCTGCGGAAAGATGCCCGCGACGATGCTCTGGCCCGAAATGCGCATGTGCAACGCCGTCAGCTTGCCCGCCGCATCCAGCCCCGCCGTCAGCTTGCACTGCGTGACCGGGTGATAGCGGCCGTGCGTCATGTCTTCCTCGCGGCTCCAGATCAGCTTGACCGGCGTGCCGGGCAGCTCCTTGGCGATGGCCACGGCCTGACGCACCCAGTCGTGCACGGCACCGCGCCGGCCGAAGCCGCCGCCCAGATGCAGCTTGTAGACCTCGCAGGCCGAAGGCGGCAGACCGGAGGACTCGGCGGCAGCGGCCAGCGCGGCCTCGCCGTTCTGCGTCGGCGTCCAGACCTCGCAGCGTTCGGGCGTCCACTTTGCAGTGGCGTTCATCACCTCCATCGTCGCGTGGTTCTGGTGCGGGTAGCTGTAGACGGCCTCGACCTTGCGCGCTGCGGCGGCCAGTGCGGCCTTGGCATCGCCCTGGCTGCTGCCCACGGCGGCGGTGTCGGCGTCCAGCCCGGCTTTCAGCGTGGCGGCCGTATCGGCGCTGTTCTGCGTCACGTTGGCGCCCTCGTCCCAGACGATGGGCAGCGCATCCAGCGCGGTCTTGGCGCGCCACCAGGTGTCGGCCACCACGGCCACGGCCGAGTCGCCCACCTTGACGACCTTCTTCACGCCCTGCCGCTTCTCGATCTCGCTCGCGTCAAAGCTCTTGAGCTTGCCGCCAAAGACCGGGCAGTCCTTGATGGCCGCGTTCAGCATGCCGGGCAGCTGCAGGTCCATGCCGTAGACAAGGGAGCCGTCGAGCTTGGGTCGGGTGTCCAACCGCTTCATCGGCCGGCCGGCCAGCGTCCAGTCCTTGGCCGGCTTGAGCTGGATGTCGGCGGGCGCCGCGAGCTTGGCGGCCTCGGCGGCGAGCGAGCCGTAGCTCAGCTTCTTGCCTGCGTGCAGCACCCAGCCAGACGCGGTCGTGCACTCGACGACGGAGACGCTCCACTGGTTGGCCGCCGCCTGGATCAGCAGCGCCCGCGCCAGCGCGCCGCCCTTGCGCACGTACTCATGCGACTCGCGCACACCGCGGCTGCCGCCCGTGCTCATGCTGCCCCAGGCACGGTTGCGCGCGAGGTTCTGGCCGGGCGTGGGGTACTCGGTCTTCACCTTGGCCCAGTCGCACCCCAGCTCCTCGGCCACCAGCTGAGCCAGGCCGGTCAGCGTGCCCTGCCCCATCTCCGAGCGGGCGATGCGGATGACCGTGGTCTCGTCCGGCAGGATCTGCACCCAGGCATTCAGCTCGGGCGTGGCGGCGCCGTCGGATGTGGAAGATTGGGCAAGACCTGGCACATGGAAGGCCACCATCAGCCCGCCTGCAGTGGCAGTCGTCGTGCTCAGGAAGTCGCGTCGATTCAGAACGGCGCTCATGCCTGCCCTCCTTCGATGACGATCGGAATCTGCTTGCGCTGCACCTGGCCGGCCGCAAGGTGAATGGCGGCACGCACGCGGTTGTAGGTGCCGCAGCGGCAGATGTTGGTCATGGCCGCATCAATGTCGGCATCCGTCGGCTTGGGCTTGGCCTTCAGCAGCGCGGCGGCAGCCATCAGCATGCCGCTCTGGCAGAAGCCGCACTGCGGCACGTCAAGCGCGTCCCAGGCCTTCTGCAACGGGTGCGAGGCGTTGGTCGCCAGTCCCTCGATGGTGGTGATCTTCTGCTTGGCCGTCAGGGCCGAGGCCGGCATCACACAGCTGCGCACCGGTGCGCCGTCGATATGGACGGTACAGGCGCCGCACTGGGCCACACCGCAGCCATATTTGGTGCCGGTGAGTCCGAGCTGCTCCCGTAGCACCCAGAGCAGCGGCGTGTCGGCCTCCGCCTCGAACTGCATCTGCTTGCCGTTGACTGTCAACTCCGCCATGCCTGCTCCCGATACGCCACGGTGGCGCGGCCGGCAGACTAGCAGGGTCGACGCCGCTCTGTCACGCCGTCAGTCATCGGCCGAGCGCAGCGCTCGCCCGCAACCCACCTCGTTCGGAAAAAAGAAACCCCGGCCCATCGGGCCGGGGTTGAAACCGTCTTCCGCTGTCACGGTAGACGCCTGCTCAGGGAGGAACAGCAGGGGGCCGAAGCCCAGGGGCAATGTAGCCGGGCACGCAGCCCGCAGTTTGTAGGACGACAGGCCGACGTGCTGGCTGCCCGGCTGATGGGAGTGCAACGCCGTCACGCGATGCAGCGTGGTGCGCAGTTGCAGCAGCGAAGCGGAATCGAGCGCGGCGAGCTGGGTTTGCATGTCGGCGGGAGCAGCAGGCAAAAAGAACCCCGGCGCGGAGGCCGGGGGCAATGCCCGCGCATGCTGGCGGCGGGCGCCTGCCCAGGGAGGGATAAGGCAGGCAACGTCAGCCTAAGCGCCTGCCAACGGCCGCTTTGTAGGACAACGCCTCGTCGCCACGCTGCACGCGGCGACTGGCCCGTGAGAAATCGCATGTACCTTGTCCATGCGGTGTATCGGTCTGTGAGATGACCGGAATCGCGGCTCTTGCGTCCCTAGACTGCGACCGCTCGGCGCGTTGGGCGCCAAGGATGCAGTGAATGGTCCCTACCCTTTTTGAAGCAAGCCGCAGTCCGGTGCGAAACAACTTTTCCACCGCCCCTTTGGCGATGGACAGCGGTTTCGGCGCGCTCGACGGTGACGCCCTCGACCTCGTCGAGCGCCGCTACGGCGACCGCGGCCTGGCCGTGAATCGTGAGCGCTACAGCAGCCGCTGCCAGGATGGCGACGTTGTCTGCACGGCACGCGAGGGCGACAGCATCGTCGGCACGCTGTCCGTGCGCTTTGACGGCGCCGGCGGGCTGCATGCCGACCTGCTGTTCGGCGCCGAGCTGGACGAGTGGCGTGCCGCCGGCGTCCGGCTCTGCGAATTCGGCGGTCTGGCCACCGACAAGCATTCCCGCGACCCCAGGAGCGTGCTGGCCCACATCTTCCACATGGGCTATCTGCACGCCCACCGCCGCGCAGGCTGTGATCGCCTCGTCATCGAAGTCAACCCGCGGCACATCGGCTTCTACCGTCGCTGTCTGGGCCTGGTGCCCTGCACGGCGGCCCGCCACAACCCGCGCGTCAATGCGCCGGCCGTGCTGATGAGCATCGCCTTCGCCGATGTGCGCGAGCAGATCTCGCTCTGGGGCGGCCACCCCGACTCGGTGGCTTCGGCGCGCAGCCTCTATCCGCTGTTCTGGGACGAGGCCACCGAAGCCACGATGCTGGCCCGGCTGCCGTAGTCATCTCGCCAGCTCGCGCGCCTCGCTGAAGTGCGCCGGAGATGGCCCGACCGACAGGAATCGAACCTGTAACCGCCCGCTTAGAAGGCGGGTGCTCTATCCGGTTGAGCTACGGTCGGCGGGTGCGGATTAGATCAGCACATTGATGATGGCGTTGCCGATGCCCATCAGCGCGGCACCGGAGATGAGGCCGGCGCAGATCGGCTCCATGCCTTCCACCCAGATGCGGTGGCCGTTGGTGCCGACGGCCTTCTTGTGCTTGCGGGCCATGATGAAAAAGACGAGCGCGCCGATGAACATGGCGAGCACGGACTCCGGTGGCAGCACGACGCCGAGGCCGGTGGCGACGGCCGAGATCGGGAAGCGACCCTTGGTCTTGATGCGCGCAATCTCCATCGCGACGGCCGCAACGGCGGCAAAGGCCATCGAGATCAGCGCCGACGTCGGCAGGCCCTTCAGACCCTTGGCGATGATGTCAGCCACGCCCTTCCACTGCAGGGCCGCCGGCATCGCGAACTGGTCGGACACCAGCGTGGCGACGCTGCGCACGCCGTTCGCATCAGGCGTCAGGAAGAGCAGGAAGAACAGCGGCACGCAGAACAGCACACCGGCCAGGTTGCCGATGACATGGCCGATGGCCTGATGGCGCGGCTTGCCGCCGAGCATGTAGCCCGGCTTGATATCGGAGAGCAGGTTGGCCGCGTTGGACGCGATCTCGCTCGTCATGCCGGCCGGCAGCAGGTTGGAACCGGGGTTGCTGCGGTCGATGGCACCCATCGTGAACTGCGTGATCTTGGACAGCGAGCCCGTCGGCGTCCAAGAGGTCAACGCCATCGAGTTGGTGCAGATGATGGTCAGCACGAAGATCAGCGGCAGCGACACCAGTGCCAGCCAGAACGGCACGCCGAAGAAGACGTGGGTGACATAGCTGCCCAGCACGCTGAACACCGGCACACCGATGTAGCTGATCCACAGCGGCACCTCGATGTCCTTGAGCAGGTCGTTGCCTTCGCCCGCGGCCGCTGGGGCCTTGCGCTTGAAGGCGCTCTTGAAGATCTCGGGCTTGGCCAGCAGGCCCACCAACGCGCCGACGACCATCATCGTCACGCCCCACCACAGCGACCATTGGTTGACGATCTCGGCACGGTTCAGCGGAATCAACACGCCGTTGGCGCCGATGCGCGGTGCGATGTCGCCAGCCTGAATCATCAGCGGCGCCAGCACGACGAAGTTGATGAAGGCGCCGAGGAAGCAGCTCGTCGCCACGGCGATGCCCATCAGGCCGCCCACGCCCAGCATGGCCGCATCCAGCGTCAGGCGCAGGCCGAGCTGGCGGATGTCGGTGCCCATGATCGTGGGGATCAACGCGGTCGTCTTCCCGGCCCAGGCGTAGTAGTACTGGTCCAGGCGTTCATGCAGATACCAGGGCTCCTTCATGCCGGCCCACTTGTCCAGCATCAGGATCTTGAACTGCACCAGTTTCATCCAGCCGTCGCTGACGATGGCCTGGTAGAGCGCGGTGAAGCCACCCACGACGCCGAGCAGCTTGGCCTTGAAGACACCCTCGTCGCCGGCGCCGTGATAGAGCGAGTCCAGCACCACGCCGCAGGCACGGCCTTCCGGGAAGGGGGCCTGGTCTTCATTGATGAAGCGGCGCTTCAATGGGAAGGCCAGCAGCACGCCGATCAGCGCGACGACGAAGATCCAGATCATCAGCTGCCACCAGGCCGGGATGACGCCGGTGACCAGCATGTAGGCCGCCAGGCTGGAGAACAGCGGCGTGATGACGTAGCCGGCCGCCGTCGCGATGGACTGCGTGCAGTTGTTTTCGAGGATGGTGTAGTCCTGCGCAAAGCCGCTGGCATGCAGCGCGCGGAACAGCGCAAAGGCAAGGATCACCGAGGTCAGGCCCACGCCGATCGCGATGCCCGTCTTGGCGCCGATGTACAGGCCCGTGGCCGACAGGATGCCGCCGAGCAGGAAGCCGGTGAAGCCGGAGCGCAGCGTCAGCTGGGCCATGTCGCCGCGGAAGATGTTCTTGAACCACCATTCGTCCTTTTGGGCGCGTGTCCAGGTGGCGATCTGCTCGTCGGTCAGGTGTTGGAGTGCCATGGGTCTCTCGGGCGCGGCTTGTGGCCATGCCAGGGTTGCATCGAAGTGCTGAGGATTGTCCCGGCCGACCGCTCGGTCGGACTTTGGGGGATGCCCTCGGGTGGACGCCCCAGATGCGGGGCCTCAAAAAAGAAAACCCGCCGAGGCGGAGCCAAGGCGGGTTGTCAAAAAGGTTTGGTCGGGGCGGCGGGATTCGAACTCGCGACCCTCTGCTCCCAAAGCAGATGCGCTACCAGGCTGCGCTACGCCCCGATCAAGCCGATCATTCTAGCCCACAGGAATGAAGCGGCCGGTGCCGCTGATCAAAGCAGCCCGAACGGGCTCGCCGGGCTGCAGATTCTGGATGGCCGAGACGTAGCTTTGCATCTGCTCGATGTAGCCAGGCTCGCGCTCTGGCGTGGCGCCGAGCTTGTAGTCCAGCACCCACCAGCAGCCGTCGTCCATTTGCACGAGGCGGTCGATGCGGCGGTCTTCACCGGCGGCGTTGATGGCGACCTCGTTGCCGGCCCAGCGCAGCCGCGCGGGGTCGAAGAACGGCCGGCAGTCGGGGCTTTGCAGGATGGCGTCCGCCGCGGCGGCCAGGCGCTGGCGAGCGGGCGCATCGAGCGCAAACGCCTGCCCCGACGCAGCCACCAGCACGGCCAGTGGCTGGGTCTGCCCGGCGGCGCTGGCCCACTCCAGCACGCGGTGCAGAGCCTCGCCGAGATTGGCCTGGGTGGCGTCGTCGGCAGCACCGTCCCTGGCCGGCACAGGCGGTGCAGTCCAGACTGGCAGCGGCAGATGCGCCGGCAGCGGCAACGCCAGCGGCGTCTCTTCGCCCCGCTCTCCCAGCTGGAGCGGCCGGCCCAGCGGAGACAGGCGCGACCACCAGCTCGCCTCACTCGCGCCGCGCCGTGGCGGCGTGCGGCTGACGATCAGCCGGCGCCGTGCGCGCGTCATCGCCACGTAGAGCGCGTTCAACTCCTCGCGCTCGCGCAGCGCCTTTTCGTCGGCAACCAGCTCGGCCAAGGCGGGTGGCGGGCGGCGCTCCGAGACGAGGAAGGCCAGCCGTGCCGGTGCGGGCGCGTCGACCGGCCAGTCGCAGGCCAGCGACAGCGTCTCGGCGCGCGGCGGTGCAGCGTCGGCGTCCAGCAGGATGACCACCTCGGCCTCCAGGCCCTTGGCGCCGTGCACGGTCAGGAGTTGCACCGCGTCGTCGGCCGGCGCGGGCGCGAGCTTGGGGGACCGCGCCTTCAGCGCGCGGACGAAGCCGTACAGCTCAGCAAACCGCCCGCCATCCAGCTCCAGCGCGGCCTGCAGCAGCGCGTTGACGGTACGCAGCCTGTTTGCCGCCTCGGACGGCGGCGCGGCAGCGAGCAGGCGTGGCAGCAAGTCGCCCTCGCTGACGATGCGGTCCAGCAGTTCGTGCGGCGTGCAGCGCGACGCGGCCGTGCGCCAGGCCAGCAACAGGCTGCGGGCTCGGGCGAGTGCTGGGCTGGGGTCAGCCAGATCCGCCAAGGCGTCCCACCAATTGCGCCGTTCGCGACGCGCGGTGCCCAGCCACGAAGCCGTGCCTGCGGCGTCGGCCAGCTGCAGCAGGTCCGCCTCGTCGACCCCGAACAGCGGGCTGCGCAGCGCCCTTGCCAGCGACAGCGCATGGCCGGGCGAGGCCAGCGCGTCCAGCAACGCGATGAGGTCTTGTGCGTCGGGCAGGTCGGCCAGCCGGTTGTCCTCGGGCGCGACATGCGGGATGCCGGCGGCGAGCAGCGCCTCGGCCATCTGGCGCAGCGGTGCTCGCTTGCGGGCCAGCACGAAGAGGTCGCGCGGCCGCAGGCCTTCGTCCAGCAGCGCACGAATGGCGCGGGCGACGCGCTCGCACTCCGGCGCGCGACGGGCAATTTCAGCCTCGACGCGCGGCTCGGTCAGGCTGGGGCGCCAGCGGTCGGGGTCGCCCTCTGCCGCAGCGTCAGGCGCCAGCGCACCGTCCAGCGTGAACAGGCCCGCCGCCTCGTCAGCACCCTGCTCCGTCGTGTGCGGTCTGAAGCCTGGCATCTGCCCCGCGAAGGCGGCGTTGACGGCGGCCAGCACCTCCGGCGCGTTGCGGCGCGTATGGTCGCAGGCCAGCGTCACGCCGGCCAGGCCGTCGCGCACGAACTCGCCAGCTGCGGCAAAGACACGCGGCTCCGCTCGACGGAAGCGGTAGATGCTCTGCTTGGGGTCGCCGACGATGAAGACGGAAATCTGCCCGCCGCCCGCGCCGGCATAGGCACCCAGCCACCCGTGCAGCGCCTGCCACTGCAGCGGGCTGGTGTCCTGGAACTCGTCGATGAGCAGGTGGCGCACGCGCGCATCCAGCTTCTGCTGCACCCAGCCGGCCAGTTCGGGTTTGGACAGCAGCGCCAGCGCGCCGCGCTCCAGGTCATTCATGTCGACCAGGCCGCGCTCGCGCTTGAGCGACTCGAACTCTTCGACCAGCACTTCCGACAGCTGGGCCATGCGGGCGTGCTCGATGGACGCCTCGTGCTGGGCGATGGCGGCAGCGATGGCCTCCAACGCGGCACAGGCATCCAGTTGCGCAGGCGAGTCGCCCAGGCCCTTCTTGGCCGTGCCGGTCTTCGTGAACAGCGCGGACCACAGCGCCGGGAAGGCGGCTTCGTCGGCCAGCGCCAGCGCCTGTTCGAGGCCGGTCGCCGCATCGCGGGCCTTGACGCCCTTGGCGCAGCCCAGTTGCACGGCAAGCGCCGCCAGGCTCGGCCGCCACGATGCCAGCTCAGCCAGCGGCGCCGCCACGTCGGGCAAGCTGCCCGCCAGGACGCCAGCGCGCACGGCCAGGCGCAGCTCGACACGCTTGCTGAACGCGGCGAGCAGCCACTCGCGCAGGTTGTGCCGACCGCGCGTTTCGGTCAGCGCCTGGAAGGCAGCGACCAGCCCGGCGTCCGCCAGCACGCGGGCATGGAAGCGCCGCCATAGCGCCGGCATCAGCTCGGCTTCGTCCTCGATGAGCTGGAGCTCGGCGGACAGGCCTTCGGCCTGCAGCACTGCCAGAGGCGCGGCGCGCAGCAGCTGCGAGAACCAGCCGTGGAAGGTGCGGATCTCCACCGCTCGGCCGCCACGCAACAACTCGTCCTGCAAGGTAGCCAGGCGTGGTGCCGCGGCGCAGGCCTCGGCCCCGCTCATGCCGCGGGCGACGAGTTCATCCACGCGCCGCTGCTCGCTGGCGCCGGCGAACTCGGCCAGCCACTCCAGCAGCCGCTCGCGCATCTCGCCAGCCGCCTTGCGCGTGAAGGTGATGGCGACGATCTCCTGCGGCTGCGCGCCCGCCAGCAGCGCCCGCAGGATGCGCGACACCAGCATCCAGGTCTTGCCCGCACCGGCGCAGGCCTCGACGACGGCGCTGCGTGCAGGGTCGCAGGCAAAGGCATAGAAGCGCTCGCGCGGGATCAGGGCCCCGTCCGCGTAGTAGGCGTAGCTCATGCGGCGCTCCAGTCATCGCGTCGGCACAGGCCACGCGCTTCGCAGTGCTCGCAGGCGCTGCCCTCGCCGAGCGCCACCAGCGGCTCGCCCGCCAGCATCAGCAGCAGGTCGGATTGCAGGCCCTCGCGCAGCACCTCCGCCGTGGCGGCCACGTCGGGGTGATCCACGGTGACCACGCCGCCCGGGTCGTCCAGCGCCAGATAGGCCGCTGCCAGATCGGGCGCCGCGTCCATCAGCAGCGCGTACACGGCCATCTGCGTGTCCTCGAAGGGCTCGGCCACCTTGCTCTTCAGGCTGGCGACGCTGCCGGTTTTGTAGTCCAGCAGCACGCGCTGACCCTCGGCCGTGGTGTCGATGCGGTCGATGCGGCCACGCAGCACCAGTTCCGCCAGAGCGCCGTTGAAGGGCGTGCATTGGCGCTCCAGTTCACCGTCGGCAAAGGTCAGGCCGTTGAGTTCGGCACCGGCCAGCCACTGCACGTAGCGCGGCAGCAGGCGCTCGAAGCTGGCATGCCAGGGCAGGAAGTCGGCCTCGTCCAACCCAAGGCTTTCGGCCTCGGCGGCGGCACGCAACTGGGTCGTCACGTCGCCCGGCTGGCGCTCGGTGTGGAAGCGGTGCAGCACCGCATGCAGCCAGGTGCCGTAGTCGCGCTTCTCGACCTCGGCTTCCAGTTCGTCGGCCTCGTTCAGGCCGAGCAGATGGCGGCTGAAGAACTGGTACGGGCAGCGACGCAGCGACTCGACGGCACTGGCGCTCAACGCGGCCGGCAGCAGCGACGCGGCGACGCTGGCGCGCACGACCGGCTGCGGCACGATGGCCTGCGGCTGGCGCTCGTCCACCCACGGCAGCAGTGGCGACTCACGGCCGGCGCGGCGGGCTGCAGCGGCGAGGCGCTCGATGAGCGGGCTGGGCGGCAGCGGCTCGGCACCGGCGCGCGTGCAGCGCAGCAGCGTCAGAACGGGCGCCCTCACCGCCTGCGCAAAGGCCTGCGCCTCGGCCTCGCGCTGCTGGGCTTGCGTGGGCAGGCCCAAAGCGGCGGCGTCCACATCGCTCAGCAGGCTGAGGGACTGGCCGCCGCGGCCCAGCGTGTCGGCATCGGCGCCGGGCAGCACCAACGCGCCGAACGGCCGCAGCATGGCTCGCACCAGCGGCGTGATGACCACCGGGGCATGGCCGGGGTCGCTCGGTGCGAACTGGCCAGCTTCGAGCACGTCGCCCACCCACGCCAGGAAACCCGCGCCATCCAGCCGCGCGTCGCTCAGCACCGCCTCGTGCGCGCTGCCTGGCCAGGGGTTGCGCGACAGCCACAGCGCGTTCAACACGCCCTCGCTGCCTTCCAGCCCTGCCAGCGGCTCGGGGCCCAGCGCCCGCTTCAGCTCGAACAGCCACTGCACGAGCGGCCGCCGCCCGCTGCTGGTCAGCGGTGCGAGCGCTTGGCGGCGTGACCGCCACAGCGCCTGCGCAGGCAGCTTGTCCATCGCATCCAGGGACTCGGCGCGGCGGATGCGGCGGCGCCGGCACAAGGCTTCGAGCGCGTCCAGTGCTGCGGACGGTTCGGTGCTGAGCTTGAGCCAAGCCAGCCAGTCATCCACCGCGCCGCCGCCCAGCGCCGCGCGCAGCAGCGCCATCAGCGTGGAGGCGGCCGGCGTGGTCGCCAGCGTCCAGCCGGTCTCGTCGTGCAACGGCACGCCCTGGCGACCCAGCAGCGCGCGCACGCGCCGCACGACGACACGGTCCTGCGCGATCAGCGCGACCGGCGCGCGGCCAGCGGCCAGGTGCTGCAGCACGGCGACGGCGCTGGCCTGCGCCAGGGTCTCGAAGTCGGCGCATAAAGCCTCTTCCACGCGGGCGGGCGGCTCGGAGAGGGCGTCCAGGTCGACGTCGGCGTTGAGCAGCAGGGTCGGCACGTCGCCTCGCGCCAGCAATGCCCGGGCCAGCGGGTCGGGGCCGCCGGCCTGAAGCGCAATCCAGGCGCTGGGACGGTGGCGGAACAGCGCGTCCGTGGCCGGCGCGCGGTCGTCGGCGGCTGCCCACTCCAGCGCCACCCAGGTCAGCGCGCGCTCGGTCCCGCCGATGGGGTCTTCGCCGAGATGGCGGCGGGCGGCGTCGAACCAGGCAGCCCGGTCGACGGGGTCGCGCTGGCCGGCGGCGCGAGCGAAGGCGTGCGCCGTCTCGACGAGCCGCGCCAGCGCCAGCCGGTAGGCGCGCGGGTCCTCGCGCTTGAGCGTCTGGGCCCAGGTCTGCTGAGCCAGGAGCGTGTCGGCCGCCAGCGCGTCCACCGGCGCGTCACCGCTGATCTGCTGGGGCGCAGCCAACGGCGTCGGGCCGAGGGCCGAGGCCAGGCTGCGCGTCGTCGCCAGCACCGGCAGCCAGCCGCCCCGGGCGAGAAACGCACGGCGCGCAGGTGCCAGTTGCTGGGCGAACGGCAGCAGCAGCACGGCGTCACGCAGCGGCGCGGCCTGGTCGGCCAGCCAGTCGGCGCTGACGGCCGCCACGCGGCGCCAGAAACCGTCGATGTCTTCCCCAGGCGCCAGGCCCAGATTCGTGACTTGCAAAGAGCCCTCCCGCCCTGACGTGCACCACTGTTTCGGTCACCCCTGTGACCGTCCGGGCAAAAGTGGCTATGTCACAATCATTTTTGCCTATTCGGACGGCGCAACGCGGCGCCCGTCAACCCTTTGAGGCCAAGGAACCCTCCCATGAGCAGCGATTTGATCAAGCATGTTTCCGACGCGTCCTTCGACGCCGACGTCATCCAGTCCGGCAAGCCGGTGCTGGTGGACTACTGGGCCGAGTGGTGCGGCCCCTGCAAGATGATCGCGCCCATCCTGGACGAGGTCGCCACCGGCTACGGTGACAAGCTGCAGGTCGCCAAGATGAACGTCGACGAGAACCGCGAGGTGCCCGCCAAGTTCGGCATCCGCGGCATCCCGACGCTGATGCTCTTCAAGGACGGCCAGCTCGCCGCCACCAAGGTCGGCGCCCTCTCCAAGGCCCAGTTGACCGCCTTCCTCGACGCGAACCTATAATCGCGTCCAACTGCTGCAGTGTTGCCGGCGCTCTCCGCGCGGCCACTGCAGCAGCCAAAGCCAACACGCCCCGGGTTCCAAGGAATCCAGCCAGCGTGGACTCGGCTCCCCCTCCCTCCACTGTTTAGTTGTCGAATCGCGTCGCTCGTCGTTTGAGCGATAGACATTCGGTCCTGTTCCGGGGCGGCCGTGGAATCGTCGTTGCGCCTGGGCTGGCGCTGCGATCCCTGACGGGTACTCACCCATGCATCTTTCCGAACTCAAAGCGCTCCACGTTTCCGCCCTCATCCAGATGGGCGAGGAGCTGGAGATCGACAACGTCACGCGCCTGCGCAAGCAGGAGCTGATGTTCGCCATCATGAAGAAGCGCGCCAAGGGTGGCGAGCAGGTCTTCGGCGATGGCGTGCTCGAAGTGCTGCCCGACGGCTTCGGCTTCCTGCGCTCGATCGAGGCCAGCTTCATGGCGTCGACCGACGACATCTACCTGAGCCCGAGCCAGATCCGCCGCTTCAACCTGCACACCGGTGACCTGGTGGAAGGCGAAGTGCGCGTCCCCAAGGACGGCGAACGCTACTTCGCGCTGGTCAAGGTGGACCGCGTCAACAACCAGACGCCGGAGGAGAGCAAGAACAAGATCATGTTCGAGAACCTGACGCCCTTGTTCCCCAAGGAGCAGTTCAGGCTTGAGCGTGAAGCCTACAAGGGCGAAGAGAACATCACCGGCCGCATCATCGATCTGGTGGCGCCCATCGGCAAAGGCCAGCGCGCGCTGATCGTCGCCCAGCCCAAGACGGGCAAGACCGAGATCATGAAGAGCATCGCGCATGCTCTGGTCGCCAACGCGCCGGACTGCCACCTCATCGTGCTGCTCGTCGACGAGCGCCCGGAAGAAGTGACCGAGATGATCCGCACCGTGCGTGGCGAGGTCATCAGCTCCACGTTTGACGAGCCCGCCGCTCGTCATGTGCAGGTGGCCGAGATGGTCATCGAGCGCGCCAAGCGCCTGGTGGAGCTGAAGAAGGATGTGATCATCCTGCTGGACTCGATCACCCGCCTGGCCCGCGCCTACAACAACGTGCTGCCGTCGTCGGGCAAGGTCATGTCCGGCGGCCTGGACTCGAACGCGCTGCAGCGCCCCAAGCGCTTCTTCGGCGCCGCGCGCAACATCGAGGAAGGCGGCTCGCTGACCATCATCGGCACCGCGCTGGTCGACACCGGCTCGCTGATGGACCAGGTGATCTACGAGGAATTCAAGGGTACCGGCAACTGCGAAATCCACCTGGATCGGCGCATGGCCGAGAAGCGCGTCTACCCGTCCATCCTGATCAACAAGTCGAGCACGCGCCGTGAAGAGCTGCTGCTCAAGCCCGAGATCCTGCAAAAGAGCTGGATCCTGCGCAAGCTGCTCTACAACATGGACGAGGTCGAGGCGATGGAGTTCATCCTCGAGAAGATGAAGGCATCGAAGAACAACCTGGACTTCTTCGACATGATGCGGCGCGGCGGGTAACTTCAGCCCGAAACTAGCCAAACCGCAGGGAAGCTCGCTACAATCGCGGGTTTTCCGCCCCAGACAACCCGGTAAGTGCGTCGCCCAGCGGCCTTGATAGGCATTTAGGCTTTGCGGCGTGGCTCCCGACCAGACCCAAGAGGTTCCCATGAAAGACGGCATCCACCCCAACTACCGCGACGTCGCGTTCATCGACCAGTCCAATGGTTTCCAGTTTGTGACGCGCTCCACCGTGCAGTCCAAGGAATCCATTGAGATCGACGGCAAGAAGATGCCGCTGGTGAAGCTGGAAACCACCAGCGAGTCGCACCCCTTCTACACGGGCACGCAAAAGAGCATCGACAACCTCGGCGGTCGCGTCGAGAAGTTCCGCAACAAGTTTGCCCACCTCAAGAAGTAAATTGGTTTGTGGCGGCTTGGCCGCTCCAACGTCAAAGGGCAGCTTCGCTGCCCTTTTGCTTTTCTTGGGGCCACTTTCATGCGTGACGGCCGTTTGACGGCATCATGCCGGCCGGTTTCATCGAACTCTCGCGCGTGAATCTCCCCACCCCCGCCATCGTCGCCGAGCGCGGCGTCGAGCGCCTGCCGCGCCTCACCCTGCTGCTGTTGTGCGCGGCCTATCTGCTGCCCGGCATCTTCGGCCGCGCGCCCTGGCGCAATGCCGACCTGACGGCGTTCGGCTTCATGGCCAGCATCGCCGAGGGGAAGGCGCCCTGGTGGCAGCCGGCGATTGCCGGTATTCCGGCGGAGGGCGGCCCCCTGCCCTATTGGCTGGGCGCGCTGGCCATCAAGGCCCTGCCCTTCCTGAGCGCACCCGTCGCCGCGCGGCTGCCCTATGCGCTGATGCTGGCGGGCGTGCTGGTGGCGGTCTGGTACGCCTGCTTCCATCTGGCGCGTACCGAGGCCGCCCAGCCGGTCGCCTTCGCCTTTGGTGGCGAAGCGCAGGCCGTGGACTACGCCCGCGCACTGGCCGACGGCGCCTTGCTGGCGCTGATGGCGTCGCTGGGCCTGCTGCAGCTCGGCCATGAGACCTCGCCCGAGCTGGTGCAGTTGCTGGCCGTGTCGGTCTATCTTTACGGCCTTGCCGCCGCGCCTTTCCGCCGCTGGGCTTCGCGCCTGGCGGTGCTGCTGGCGCTGCCCGTGCTCGCGGCCAGCGATGCACCGGCGGTGGCCTGCGCGCTGGGTGTGCTGGGGGTGCTGCTCAACCACCGCTCCAGCTACGACGAGGCCAAGGCCCAGCGCGTCTGGCTGCTGGGTGCCTTGACCTTGACGGTCCTGGCCGCCTGGATCTTCGACGGCTGGGCCTGGCGGACGCGTTCGAGCCTGGACGTGGCCTCGCTGCTGAGCCTGCTGGCCTGGTTCTGCTGGCCCGCCGGGCCGCTGGCGCTGTGGACGCTGTGGCGCTGGCGCCGCCACGGCCTGCGCCGCCACATCACGGTGCCGGCCAGCGCGCTGCTGGTGCCGCTGGCGGCCTGCGTGGCGATGGACGGCTCGGAGCGTGCGCTGCTGCTGGCCCTGCCCTCGCTGGCCATCCTGGCGGCCTTCGCGCTACCGACACTGAGTCGCGGTTTCTCGGCCGCGGTGGATTGGTTCTCCGTGTTCTTCTTCAGCGCGGCCGCACTGTTCTTCTGGCTCTACTACCTGTCCATGCAGACCGGCTGGCCGCCGCGGCCGCTGGCCAACCTCCAGCGCCTGGCCGAGGGCTTCGAGCCGAGCTTCAGCCTGCTGGCCCTGGTGTTTGCGCTGGCCGCGACGGCGGCCTGGCTGGCCCTGGTGCGCTGGCGTACCGCACGGCACCGCCATGCGCTGTGGAAGAGCCTGGCACTGCCGGCCGGCGGCGTCGCCCTCGGTTGGCTGCTCGTCACCAGCCTGCTGCTGCCGCCGCTGGATTACGCGCGCAGCCTGGCACCGCTGGTCGGGCGGCTCAAGGCGCGCATGCCCGAGCAGGTGTCCTGCCTGGCCGCCTCAGGCCAGAGCCTGGCGACGCTGGCCGCGTTGGAATGGCACGGCGGCTGGCGGGTCGAGGGCCGGGGTTCGCTGGCCGCCACATCGTGCAGCTACGCCGTCATCGGCGCCGGCCAGCCCACGCCCAAAGGCTGGCAGGTCATCGCGCAGGTGAGGCGCCCTACGGATCGCAGCGGCAGCGCGAGCCTCGTCCTGTTGAAGCGTCAATGATCTGAGAGAGCGGCGGCATTGAACGCCGCTTCATCGCCCAGCGCCGAGTCGGTCGCCTGGCGCACCCGTGCCGCCGGAAAGACCAGACGGAAGCGCGAGCCCTTGCCGACCTCGCTCTGCACCATCAGCTCGCCGCCATGGCGCTGCATGACGTGCTTGACGATGGACAGGCCGAGGCCCGTGCCGCCGGTCTCGCGCGAGCGACTGCCGTCGACGCGGTAGAAGCGCTCGGTCAACCGCGGGATGTGCTCGCGCGCAATGCCCAGGCCGGTGTCGTTGACGGCCAGTTCGCCATTGCCGCCATCCAGCAGGCGCCAGGTCACCTCGATCTCGCCGCCATCGGGCGTGTAGCGCACGGCGTTGGTGACGAGGTTGGCCACGCCGCTGAGCAGTTCGCTCTCGATGCCGGCCAGCTCGAAGCCGGTGGTCGGTCTGAGATTGAGCTTGTGCCGGCCGGCCGACAGCACTTCAGCATCGGCGGCGATGCGCAGCAACAGTCCATCCAGACTGACCCAGCGGTCCGACCCCGGACGCGGGCTGCCTTCCAGCTGGGCCAGCGTCAGCAGGTCGGCCACGAGGGTCTGCATGCGCTGGGTCTGCTGGTTCATCAGCACGAGGACGCGTTCGCGCTCCACGGTCGTCAGCGGCAGCGAATGCATGGTCTCGATGAAGCCGGACAACACGGTCAGCGGCGTGCGGATCTCGTGCGAGACGTTGGCGACGAAGTCGCGCCGCATGCCTTCGGCGCGCACGCGCTCGGTGATGTCCAGCGACAGCACGAGGCGCATGCCTTCACCGTACTCACGCACGACGATGGACAGCGTGCCTGGGCCGCGGCTGTTGCCCAGCACCAGCGGCTCGGCAAAGTTGCCGGCTTGCAAATAGGCGACGAAGGCGGGCGCGCGCACGAGGTTGGTGATGCGCTGGCGCAGGTCGCGGTGCGGGTCGAGCGCGAAGTGGTCGGCCGCGACGCGGTTGCACCAGACGATCTGCTCCTGCGGGTCCAGCATCAGCACGCCATTGGGCGAGGCCTCGATGGCCGACAGGAACTGCTCCAGTTCCAGCTCGCGTCTGGCGACGGTGCGGTCGCGGTCGCGCACGGCCCGCTCGATGCGGTAGCCGACCTCGCCCCACAGGCCGGTGTCACGGGGCGCGTTCTGGAACTGATTGCCGCGCAGCCAACTCAGCAGGCGATGGCCGCGCACCGCATCGACGAGAAGCATCAGCACGACGCCGCTGACGACGCCGACGCCCAGCCCAAGTCCTTCGAGGCCCGTGACCTTGCGGGCCACCACGCCCACGACAAACCCAAGCAGCGCGGCCACCAGGGCCATCAGCAAACGAGGCAGCAACCAGCTCATGCAGCGCGGAAGAAACTCATGCCGAGAGCGCGCTGCTCTGCTGGGTCAGCCGGTAGCCGGCACCGCGGACGGTCTCGATCATGCGGGCGCACTGCACGCGATCCAGCGCCTCGCGCAGGCGCTTGACGTGGACGTCGATGGTGCGCTCCTCGATGAAGACATGGTCGCCCCAGACACGGTCCAGCAACTGCGAGCGGCTGTGCACGCGCTCGGGGTGGGTCATCAAGAAGTGCAGCAGGCGGAACTCGGTGGGACCGAGCTTGATCTCGTTGCCTTCGCGGCTGACCCGGTGCGTGCCCGGGTCCAGCAGCAGCGGGCCGACCTCGACCGCGCTGTCCAGCGCCTCGGGCGCCTTGCGCCGCAGCACCGCACGGATGCGGGCGAGCAGCTCGTTGGTCGAGAAGGGCTTGGTGATGTAGTCGTCGGCGCCCGCATCGAGGCCGGCGATCTTGTCGCCCTCGTCGGCGCGCGCCGTCAGCATGATGATGGGCAGCTCCTTCGTGCGCGCGGCGCCACGCCATTGGCGGGCGAGTGCGACGCCGCTCTGGCCGGGCAGCATCCAGTCCAGCACGACGAGGTCGGGCAACACACGGTCCACCTCGTACTGGGCCGAGGTCGCGCTGGCGGCCAGCGTCACCTCGAAACCCGCGTGGCGCAGGTTGATCGAGATCAGTTCGGCGATGGCCGATTCGTCTTCGACGACAAGGATGCGGCTCATGATCAACGCACCATCGTTTCGACGGCCTCGGGCGTGTTGTGACGCACGTCCTGGCCCTTGACCACGTAGATGACGACTTCGGCCAGGTTCTTGGCGTGGTCGCCCACGCGCTCGATGGCCTTCGCCACGAAAACGAGGTCGATGGACGAGGAGATGGTGCGCGGGTCTTCCATCATGTAGGTGATGAGCTTGCGCAGCAGGCCGTCGAACTCCTTGTCGATCTCGTCGTCATGCTTGAGCACGTCCAGCGCGCGCTCCACGTCCAGGCGGGCGAAGGCGTCGAGCGACTTGCGCAGCTGGGTGGTGGCCAGTTCGGCCTCGAAGCTCAAGTCAGACATCGGCAGGCGCATGCGGCTCGACACCCCGCTGGCCACGAGGCGCTGCACGGTGCGGGCAATGCGCGCGGCCTCGTCGCCGACGCGCTCGAGGTTGGCAATGCTCTTGCTGATGGCGATCAGCAGGCGCAGATCGCGGGCGGTGGGCTGGCGGCGCGCGATGATGGTCGACAGATCGCGGTCGATCTCGATTTCCATCGTGTTGACGCGGCCTTCCTTGGCCAGCACTTCATCGGCCGATGCGGCGCTGAAGTCGACCAACGCCTGCACGGCCTGGGCCACCTGGGCTTCCACAAGGCCGCCCATTTCGAGCACGCGGGTCGAGATGCCGCTGAGTTCGGCATCGAATTGGGTGGAGAGATGCTTGTCGACCATTCTTTGCTCCTGGATCAGCCGAAGCGGCCGGTGATGTAGTCCTCGGTGTCCTTGCGCTTGGGCTTCATGAAGAGCTCAGCGGTCGGTCCGAATTCGATGAGGTCGCCCAAGTACATGTAGGCCGTGTAGTCCGAGCAACGCGCGGCCTGCTGCATGTTGTGGGTCACGATGGCCACGGTGTAGTCGGCCTTCAGCTCGTGGATGAGTTCCTCGATCTTGCCGGTGGAGATCGGGTCCAGCGCCGAGCAGGGTTCGTCGAGCAACAGCACCTCGGGCTTGATGGCGATGCCGCGTGCGATGCACAGGCGCTGCTGCTGGCCACCGGAGAGGCCGGAGCCGCTCTGGTTGAGCTTGTCCTTCACCTCGCCCCAGAGGGCTGCCTTCTTCAGCGCCCACTCCACGCGCTCGTCCATCTCCACGCGCGGCAGCGTCTCGAACAGCTTCACGCCAAAAGCGATGTTGTCGTAGATGGACATCGGGAAAGGCGTGGGCTTCTGGAAGACCATGCCAATCTTGGCGCGGATCAGCGAGACGTCGTCCTTGCTGGCCAGGATGTCCTCACCGTCGAGCAGGATCTGGCCTTCGGCGCGCTGCTCTGGGTAGAGCTCGAACATGCGGTTCAGCGTACGCAGAAGCGTGCTCTTGCCGCAGCCCGACGGGCCGATGAAGGCGGTGACCTTGTTCTCGGGAATGTCGAGGTTGATGTTCTTCAGCGCGTGGAAGCCGCCGTAGTAGAAGTTCAGGTTGCGCACCGTCAGCTTGGCGCGCTCGCCCACGGGCGTTTCAATCTTGGCGTCCATGGTGATTCCTTAGTGTTTGTTCTTGAAGAGCACGCGAGCCAGGATGTTCAGCAGCAGCACGCCCACGGTGATCAGGAAGACGCCGGCCCAGGCCAGCTTCTGCCAGTTCTCGTAGGGGCTCATCGCGAACTTGAAGATGGTGACCGGGAGGCTGGCCATCGGTGCGCTGATGTCGCTGGTCCAGAACTGGTTGGACAGGGCCGTGAACAGCAGCGGCGCCGTCTCGCCGGACACACGAGCCAGGGCCAGCAGGATGCCGGTAAGCACGCCGGCGCGGGCCGCCTTCAGCGTGATGGTCATGATGACCTTCCACTTCGGCGTGCCCAGGGCATAGGCCGCCTCGCGAAGCGCGTTGGGCACCAGGCTCAGCATGTTTTCCGTCGTGCGGATGACGACGGGGATGACGAGCAGCGCGAGGGCCAGCGCACCGGCCATGCCCGAGAAGCTCTTCAGCTTGGCCACGACCATCGCATAGACGAACAAGCCAATGACGATGGACGGTGCGGACAGCAGGATGTCGTTGATGAAGCGCACCGCACTGCCCAGCCAGGTCTTCTGGCCGTACTCGGCCAGATAGACGCCGGCCAGGATGCCGACCGGCGTGCCGATCAGCGTGGCCAGGCCCACCATGACAAAGCTGCCGAAGATGGCATTGGCCAGGCCACCGCCCTCGCCTTGCGGTGGCGGCGTCATCTCGGTGAGGGTGGACCAGGTCAGGCCGCCGATGCCGAGATAGATGGTTTCGAAAAGGATCCAGACCAGCCAGAACACGCCGAAGCCCATGGCTCCGAGCGACAGCGCCAGCGCGATGGCGTTTGTCCGCTTGCGCTTCTTGTGCACCGCGAGGCGGCGGGCGTCGAGGGTTGAGCTCATGAGCGGGTTCCTTCATTCTTCTTCAGGCGCATCAACAGCAGCTTGGAGATGGTCAGCACGACAAAGGTGATGAGGAAGAGGACGAGGCCGAGGTACATCAGCGAGGCCTGGTGCAGCCCCTCGCCGGCTTCGGCGAATTCGTTGGCCAGCGTGGACGTGATGCTGTTGGCCGCCTCAAAGACGGACAACGAGTTCAGCTGGTTCATGTTGCCGATGACGAAGGTGACGGCCATCGTCTCGCCGAGCGCGCGGCCCAGTCCCAGCATGATGCCGCCGACGACGCCGGTCTTGGTGTACGGCAGCACGACGCGGGAGACGACCTCCCAGGTCGTGGCGCCCAGGCCGTAGGCGCTTTCCTTCAGCATCGGCGGCGTGACCTCGAAGACATCACGCATCACCGAGGCGATGAATGGAATGATCATGATCGCCAGAATGATGCCGGCCGACAGGATGCCAATGCCCACGGGCGGGCCGGTGAACAGCGAGCCGATGAAAGGCACGCCGGTGAACACGGCTTGCAGCGGCGCCTGAACGTAGGTGGCCAGGATGGGGCCGAACACCAGCAGGCCCCACATGCCGTAGACGATGGACGGCACGGCAGCCAGCAGTTCGATGGCGACGCCGAGCGGGCGCTTCAGCCAGTTGGGCGACAGCTCGGTCAGGAAGATGGCGATGCCGAAGCTGACCGGTACGGCGATGGCCAGCGCGATGAAGGAGCTGGCCAGCGTGCCATAGATCATCACCAGGCCGCCGAACTTCTCCTGCACCGGGTCCCATTCCGCACTGGTCAGGAAACCGAGGCCGAAGGCCTTCAGGGCTGGCGTGGCGCCGATGATGAGCGAGCCAATGATGCCGACCATCAACAGCAGCGTCAGCCACGCAGCGCCCTGAGACAGGGCAGCAAACAGTGTGTCCGCCCAGGGAGCGACGCGTCGCCGCTGGGGTGGTGGGCTCATCGGTGAGATCTGCGAGCGAGGTTCGCGGCTATCAGTGCCTGCGTTGTCGGCTGGAAGGATGGCTGCCAAGGAACCTCCGGAAGTCTGGTGACGGGAATGGGCGCTTTCGACAAGGCAAAGCCCGGCAGGTGCCGGGCCGCCGTCAGCGCCGATGGATCACTTGAAAGCAACGGCCTTGCCGGCGGTGTCCTTGATCTGGTCGGTCCACTGCTTGCGCACCAGGTCCTTCACGCTCGCGGGCAGCGGCACGTAATCGAGGTCGTCGGCCATCTTGTCGCCGTTGCCATAGGCCCAGTCGAAGAACTTCAGTGCGGCGCTGGCTTGCGCGGCCTTGTCCTGCGACTTGAACATCAGGATGTAGGTCGGGTTGGTCAGCGGCCAGGCAGTCTTGCCGGGCTGCTCGGTCGTGATCTGATAGAAGGTCTTGTTCCAGTCGGCACCGGCCGCGGCGGCCTTGAAGGCGTCGTCGCTCGGGCTGACCCACTGGCCGTCCTTGTTCTTCAGCTGCACGTAGGTCATCTTGTTCTGCTTCACATAGGCGTACTCGACGTAGCCGATGGAGTTGGGCAGGCGCTGCACGAAGGCGGCGACGCCCTCGTTGCCCTTGCCGGCCGTGCCCGCCAGCCACTTGACCGTCGTGCCTTCGCCCACCTTGGTCTTCCAGTCTTCGCTGACCTTGGACAGGTAGTTGGTGAAGATGAAGGTCGTGCCCGAACCGTCGGCGCGGGCCACCGGGGCGATGACGGCGTCGGGCAGCGGCAGGCCGGCGTTCAGCGCGGTGATGGCCGCGTCATTCCACTTCGTGATCTTGCCAAGGTAGATGTCGGCCAGCACGGCGCCGGTCAGCTTGATCTGGCCCGGGGCGATGCCCTTGATGTTGACGACCGGCACGACGCCGCCGATGACCATCGGGAACTGCACAAGCCCGTCCTTCGCCAGCTCTTCGTCCTTCAGCGGCATGTCGGACGCACCGAAGTCCACCGTCTTTGCCTTGATCTGGCGGATGCCGGCGCCGGAGCCGACCGACTGGTAGTTGATGCGCACGCCGGTCGCCTTGTTGTAGGCATCGGCCCACTTGGCGTAGATGGGTGCCGGGAAGGTCGCACCAGCACCGGTGACGTCCTGGGCAAGCGCCACCTGGGCGCCGAACAGGCCCGCCAAAGTGGAAATGAGCGCGAGCGACTTGCTGACCTGGACAGACTTCATCTGAGACACCTTCCGCGAAGCGGTTTTGACGATGTTCGCCATCCTAGGGATCGAATGTGACCATTCAATGACCGTGGCTCATCCATCCGGCGATTGGAGCGCGTCGGCGCTGCCGTGTGAAGCTGTCGCAGCAGACTTTATGACAGTGTCATTCGGCCTTCATGCGAACGTCATATTGGACTTCTAGAGTGCCGATCAGCGCGTTCTTACAACTACGGGAGCCCCGAATGATCCGTCGCTCAACCTTGATTGCAATTGCCGCAGCCAGCCTGCTCGCCGCCTGCGCCACCACGCCCGCCCCTGCTCCGCTGGCCGACACGCTGGCCCGCGCGCCGCAGCTCAGCACCTTCAACCGCCTTGCCGCCCAAGCCGGCTTGACGGAAGAACTGCGCGGCGCCGGCCCGATCACCGTCTTCGCGCCCAGCGACGAAGCCTTCAAGGCCGTGCCGGCCAAGACGATGGAAGCGCTAGCGGCCGATCCGGCCCAGCTCAAGGCCGTGCTGGGCTATCACGTGATTGACGGCCGCATGGCTGCGGCCGACGTCAGGAACGGCGGCGCCAAGTCGCGCCAGGGTGCCAATCTGGCCCTGGCCAAGGCCGGCAGCTTCATCACCGTAGACGACGCGGTCGTGCAGCAGGCGGACATCGTTGCGACCAATGGCGTGGCCCATGTCGTTGACCGGGTGTTGATGCCACCAAAGAAGTAAGTCTCCCGCCATCGAACGAAAGGCCGCTCGAGAGCGGCCTTCCTTTTGGCAGCGCCGGCAGCTCAGAGCGAGACGGCGTCCACCAGCCGCTGGGCGCAGCGCTGCGCCATGCCGGCGTCCGATGCTTCCACCATGATGCGCAAAAGCGGCTCGGTGCCCGAGGCGCGGATCAGGATGCGACCCTTGTTGCCCAGTTCGGCTGTCACTGCGGCCTGCTCGTCGGCAAGGCGCGTGCTGCTCTTCCAATCCTGGCCGGGTTGCAGACGAATATTGAGCAGCACCTGCGGGAACAGGTCGACGCCCTGCAACTGCTCTGCCAGGCTGCGCCCGCTGCGGCAGACCGACTGCAATACCAGCAGCGCGCTGACGATGCCGTCGCCGGTGGTGTGCTTGTCCAGCGCCAGCAGATGGCCCGAGCCTTCGCCGCCGAGTTCCCAGCCACGCGCTGCCAGTTCTTCCAGCACATAGCGGTCTCCGACCTTGGCACGCACGAACTCGACATCGCGCGCGCGCAGCGCCAGCTCGACGGCCATGTTCGTCATCAGCGTGCCAACCGCGCCGGGCACGCGCTGGCCCTGGCCGAGGCGGTCCAACACCATCGCGTAGAGAAGCTCGTCGCCGTTGTAGAGGCGGCCATTGCCGTCCACCAATTGCAACCGATCGGCATCGCCATCCAGCGCGATGCCGTAATGGGCTCCATGCGCCTTGACGGCCTCGACCAGCGCGCCGGGCGACGTCGCGCCAAAGCCGGCATTGATGTTGAAGCCATCGGGCTTGCAGCCGATGGAGATGACTTCGGCGCCCAGCTCATGGAAGACGTCGGGTGCCACGTGATAGGCCGCGCCGTTGGCGGCATCCACGACGATCTTCAGGCCCTTGAGCGTCAGGTCGGAACCGAAGCTGTTCTTGCAGAACTCGATGTAGCGGCCGCGCGCGTCTTCCAGCCGCTTGGCTTTGCCAAGGCTGGCGGAGTCGACCCACTGGGGTTCTTCGTCCAGCGCAGCTTCGACGGCGAGCTCCCAGGCATCGGGCAGCTTCTCGCCTTTGGCCGAGAAGAACTTGATGCCGTTGTCCTGGAAGGCGTTGTGCGAGGCGCTGATCACGACGCCCAGATCCAGGCGCAGCGCACGGGTCAGGTAGGCGACGCCGGGCGTTGGCAGCGGGCCGGTCAGCAGCACGTTGACACCGGCCGACGCGAAGCCGGCCTCCAGAGCCGACTCGATCATGTAGCCGGAGATGCGCGTGTCCTTGCCGATCAGCACGGTCGGGCGGTTGCCGCCCTTGCGCAGCACGCGTCCCACGGCATGGCCCAGGCGCAGCATGAAGTCCGGCGTGATCGGCGACTGCCCGACGGTGCCTCGAATGCCGTCGGTTCCAAAATACTTGCGGCTCATCGAGCGCTTCCTTCTTATTCGGAGGCCGGCATTGTCGCCGCATCGACTGCGGCCCAGATCTTGAGCGCGTCCACCGTCGCGGCGACATCGTGCACGCGAACCACGTTGGCGCCGGCGCTGACGGCCCGCAGTGCGGCGGCGAGGCTGGCGGGCAGGCGCTGGTCAACGGCCCGGCCGGTGATGTCGCCCAAGGTGCGTTTGCGTGACCACCCCACCAACAGCGGGTAGCCCAGCTCCGTCAGGCGACGCTGGCCCGCCAGCAGCTGGAGGTTGTGCTCGGCCGTCTTCGCGAACCCATAGCCCGGGTCCAGCACGACGCAGCTGGCAGGTATGTCAGAACCCCGCGCTGCCTCGGCACGCCGAGCCAGGAAAGTGCCAACCTCGGCAACAACGTCGCCATACACGGCCAGTTCCATCATCGACGCCGGCTGGCCGCGCATGTGCATCAGGCAGACGCCCGCGCCGCTACCGGCCACAGCTGCAAGCGCACCGGGCAGTTGCAAGGCCTGCACGTCGTTGACGATGTCCACGCCTGCATCCAGCGCACGGCGCATGACCTCGGGCTTGAAGGTGTCGACAGAAACCGGCACGCCGAGCGTCACGGCCGCAGCCAAGACATCGGCGATGCGAGCCCATTCGCTGTCGACGTCGACCCCAGGCGCACCGGGCCGCGTCGACTCGCCGCCGATGTCGAGGATGTCCGCGCCTTCAGCCACCAGGCGCTCGCAATGAGCGATGGCCGCGAGGCTGTCGTCATGCCGGCCGCCGTCCGAGAAGGAGTCGGGCGTCACGTTGACGATGCCCATCACCTTCGGACGGCTCAGGTCGAGGCGGAAACGACGGGTCTGCCAGTACATGGATCTCTTCGGCAATGAAAAAGGGCCCGGTGGAAACCGGGCCCGTCGTGTCGATGGGATTCAGGCCGCAGCCGGTGCGCCATCCGTGCTGACCGGCGGCGTGCCGCCACCCGTTGGTCCACTGCTGGGCGTCGGCGTGCCGCCCGGTTCACGCGGCGGGCGCCCAGCCATGATGTCCAGGATCTGGTCGCGGTCGATGGTTTCCCACTTCATCAGCGCGGCGGTCATCGCCTCGACCTTGTCGCGCTGGTCTTCCAGGATCTTCTGGGCCACGGCGTACTGCTGGTCGAGGATGCGGCGGATTTCGCCGTCGACCTTCTGCTGCGTGTTCTCGCTGATATTGGCCGTCTTCGTCATGCTGCGGCCGAGGAAGACTTCGCCCTCGTTCTCGGCATAGACCATCGGGCCCAGCACCTCGCTCATGCCGTAGCGCGTGACCATGTCGCGTGCCATGCGGGTGGCGCGCTCATAGTCGTTGGAGGCGCCGGTGGAGATGTCGTGGACGAACAGGTCCTCGGCGATACGGCCACCGAACATGATGCTGATGCTGTTGAGCATCTGCTTGAAGTACAGGCTGTGCTGGTCACGCTCGGGCAGCTGCCAGGTCACGCCCAGCGCGCGGCCGCGCGGCATGATGGTGACCTTGTGGACCGGGTCGGTGTTGGGCAGCATCTCGGCGACGACGGCGTGGCCGGACTCGTGATACGCCGTGGCGCGCTTCTCGTCCTCGGACATGACCATGCTCTTGCGCTCGGGGCCCATGTAGAGCTTGTCCTTGGCGCGCTCGAAGTCGATCATCTCCACGAGACGGCCGTTGCGGCGCGCGGCGAACAGCGCCGCCTCGTTGACCAGGTTGGCCAGGTCTGCACCGCTCATGCCGGGCGTGCCACGGGCGAGGATGGAGGCGTTCACGTCCTGGCCGATGGGCACCTTGCGCATGTGCACGTTCAGGATTTGCTCGCGGCCACGGATGTCCGGCAGCGTCACGTAAACCTGGCGGTCGAAACGACCGGGGCGCAGCAGGGCCGGGTCGAGGATGTCGGGGCGGTTGGTGGCCGCAATGACGATGACGCCGAGATTGGTCTCGAAGCCGTCCATCTCGACCAGCATCTGGTTCAGCGTCTGCTCGCGTTCGTCGTTGCCACCGCCCAGGCCGGCACCACGATGGCGGCCGACAGCGTCGATTTCGTCGATGAAGATGATGCAGGGTGCGCTCTTCTTTGCCTGCTCGAACATGTCGCGCACACGGGCCGCGCCGACACCGACGAACATCTCGACGAAGTCGGAGCCAGAGATCGTGAAGAAAGGGACCTTGGCCTCGCCGGCGATGGATTTGGCCAGCAGCGTCTTGCCGGTGCCGGGAGGGCCGACCAGCAGCACGCCGCGCGGGATGCGACCGCCGAGCTTCTGGAATTTCTGCGGGTCCTTCAGGAAGTCGACAAGCTCCTTCACCTCTTCCTTGGCCTCGTCGCAACCGGCGACATCGGCGAAGGTGACGGTGTTGCTGGCCTCATCCAGCATGCGGGCCTTGGATTTGCCGAAGCTGAAAGCCCCGCCCTTGCCGCCGCCCTGCATCTGGCGCATGAAGTAGACCCAGACGCCGATCAACAGCAGCATCGGCGCCCAGTTGATCAGCATGCTGAGCAGGAAGCTTTGCTCTTCACGCGGCTTGATGTCGAACTTGACGCCGTTGTTGCGCAGGTCACCCACCAGGCCTCGGTCCTGGTAGGTCGCCAAGGTGCGGATCTTGTTGCCCTCGGTGTCCTCGGCAAAGATGTCGCCGGTCGGGCCATCAGGCAGCGTTGCGGATTTGATGCGCCGCGCCTGAACGAGATCGAGAAACTCGGTATACGTTACCTGCTTGCCCGGCGCCGTCGCACCGCCGAACTGCTTCACCACCGTGAACAGCACCAATGCGATCACGATCCAGACGGCGAACTTCGAAAACCACTGATTGTTCACTGCGACTCCTTGGCCTTTCCTGGCCCTGATACCTGCGCTCTTCGCGCCAGGTGCCAGGACAGTGGGGACGATTTTAAGCGACGCAAGGGGTAAGAGCCCTTGCCATCACGTTGCTTAACGAGGTTTCAAACCGATACCGACGAGAAAGTTCTCGGACGATCGAATACGCGAAGCCTTTGGCTTCACCGCCTTGACGGTCTTGAAGCGAGCACGGAACAGCGCCACCAGCTCGTTGTAACCGCTGCCATGGAAGACCTTCGCCACCAATGCACCCTCCGGTTTGAGATGCTGGCCGGCAAAGTCAACCGCCAGCTCGACGAGCCCGGAGATGCGGGCGCCATCGGTGGATGCTATGCCGGACATATTGGGCGCCATGTCGGACACCACGACGTCGATCTGCCGCCCGCCCAATGCCGCTTCGAGCTGGGCGTAGATGGCCGCATCCTCGAAATCACCCTGAATGAACTGCACGCCCTCGATGGGCTCGAACTCCAGCAGGTCCAGCGCAATGATGGTGCCGTTCAGCTGCCCCACTGCCGCCCCGCCCCGCCCCGCTTCCGTGGGCGCGAAACGGCGGCGCAGGTACTGGCTCCAGGCGCCGGGAGTCGCGCCCAGATCGACGACGACTTGCCCCGGTCGAATCAGCTTCAGCTCCTCGTCGATCTCCTTGAGCTTGTAGGCCGCACGCGAGCGGTAGCCGTCCTTCTGCGCTTGTTGCACATAAGGGTCTGACACATGGTTATTGAGCCACGCCTTGTTGAGCTTCTTGCTTTTTGTCTGAGTTTTCATGCCTACGGGATAATACGAGGATGCCTCAAATCTCTTTGACCCCTGCCCAGCGCAAGGACAAGCGCTCCGATGCCCACCATCTCGACCCGGTCGTGATGATCGGCGGCGATGGCCTCACTCCCGCCGTCGTCAAGGAAGTCGACCTGGCATTGAAGTCGCACGGCCTGATCAAGGTGCGGGTGCTGGGTGACGACCGCACGGCCCGCGAGGCGATGTTCACCCAGCTCTGCGACGAGCTGAGCGCGGCACCCATCCAGCACATCGGCAAGCTGCTGGTGCTGTGGCGGCCGATTCCGGAGAAGGTGGCCGCAGACCGCACCGACGCCAAGCCGGGGCCGCGCGTCGTCAAGATCGTCAAGTTCTCCAAAAGCGGCAACGGTCGGCCCACGGTCACCAAGCTCAAGGTGCTGGGCAACCAGCGCGTCGCCCAGGGCGGCGAGCTCAAGCGCGCCAAGCGGCGCATGACCAGCGTCAAGAAGAACGTGGCGGACTGAGTCTCCACGCGAGGGCCAACACGGCCAGGCCCTTGACTGCGAAGAAGGCCAGCGAGGCGCCATGCAGCGCCGCGAAGGACGCAACGCCCGTGCCGGCACGGGCGTCCGCCATCAAGGGCTGTAACCCGTAGAAGCCGGCGATCGTGCAGAACAGCGCGACGGCGGGCAGCAGCAAAGCGGCCGAGAAGACGTTGCTGGTCACACCCGCCTCGGCCGCGTCGCGCGCGGTGCGGCGCTCCAGCAGCAGCAGGATCAACGCCACGGCCAGGCTCGCCTTCGCCTCAAAGGAAAACAGCCGCCCGACGAACAGCCCGGCATTGGCTCGATCCAAAACGGCAAAAGCGCTCGGCGCCGCCGCGAAGGCCACACACAGCAAAAAGCCGCCCCAGAGGGCGGCCAGCAGCGTTTGCAGCCGAACGAACATCAGACGTAGCGTACTTCGACGATCTCGTAGCGCTTGATGCCACCGGGGGCCTGCACTTCGGCGACGTCACCGGCTTCCTTGCCGATCAGCGCGCGAGCAATGGGCGAGCCGATGGAGATGCGGCCCTGCTTGATGTCAGCTTCGTCATCGCCAGTGATCTGGTAGGTCACTTCGGTGCCGCTGGCCTCTTCTTCGAGGTCGACGGTCGCACCGAAGACCACGCGGCCGCCAGCATCCAGCGTCGACGGATCGATGATCTGCGCCGCTGCCAGCTTGCCTTCGATCTCGAGGATGCGGCCTTCGATGAAGCCTTGTCTGTCCTTGGCAGCTTCGTACTCCGCGTTCTCGCTCAGGTCGCCCTGGGCGCGTGCTTCGGAGATCGCCTGAACGACGGCGTGACGCTCGACGGTCTTGAGTCGGTGCAGTTCGGCCTTGAGCGCCTCGGCGCCGCGCTTGGTCAGGGGAATGGTCGTCATGTCAAAACTCAGTGGCAGAAAGAGTTCCGCCGCTGCGGCCCGGTTAGGCTGCGGCGGCGGAATCGATGCGCTGTAGTTTAAATCAGCTCTGCGTGCAGTTCCTGCAGGGATTGCACGGTCAATCCGTCACGGTGTTTCATGCCCTCGACCGCCGCCTCACAACCTGCCATCGTCGTGTAGTAGGTGACGCGGCTGGCCAGCGCGGCCTGGCGGATGTAGCGGCTGTCGGCAATCGCGGTGCGGGTCTCGTCCACGGTTGTAAAAACGAGCTGGATGTCGCCACCCTTGAGCGCGTCGACGATGTGCGGGCGGCCGTCCTTGATCTTGTTGATCAGCTTGACCGGCACACCGGCCTCGGTGATGGCCGCCGCCGTGCCGCGGGTGGCAACGACGGTGAAGCCCAATGCATGCAGCTCCTTGGCCACGGCAATGGCGCGGGCCTTGTCGCTGTTCTTCACGGTGATCAGCACATTGCCCTGGCGCGGCAGTCGCGAGCCGGCACCGATCTGGCTCTTCAGCATCGCTTCGCCGAAGGTCTTGGCGGAGCCCATGACCTCGCCCGTCGAACGCATCTCGGGGCTGAGGATGGGGTCCACGCCCGGGAACTTGTTGAACGGGAAGACGGCTTCCTTGACGCTGAAGTAAGGCGGGATGACCTCGGCCGGCACGCGGCCCTTGCGGTCGCGCTGGTCCACCAGCTTCTGGCCGGCCATGCAGCGCGCGGCGATCTTGGCGAGCTGCTGTCCGGTGGCCTTGGACACATAGGGGACGGTGCGCGAGGCGCGCGGGTTCACTTCCAGCACGTAGACCGTGCAGGCGGCAAGGCCCGCGGTCACGTCGCCCTGGATGGCGAACTGCACGTTCATCAGGCCGATGACCTTCAGCGCCTTGGCCATCGCGGCCGTCTGGCGGCGCAGCTCGTCCTGCAAGTCGGCCGCCAGCGTATACGGCGGCAGCGAGCAGGCCGAGTCGCCGCTGTGGATGCCGGCCGCCTCGATGTGCTCCATGATGCCGCCGATCATGACGTCGCCCGTGGAGTCGGCGATGCAGTCGACGTCCACCTCGACGGCGTCTTCCAGGAAGCGATCCAGCAGCACCGGCGACTTCTCGGACACGCGGACGGCTTCGCGCATATAGCGCTCCAGGTCCTTGTCCCCGTGCACGATCTCCATCGCGCGGCCGCCCAGCACATAGCTCGGGCGCACGACCAGCGGGTAGCCGATTTCGTTGGCCAACGCCACGGCTTGATCCTCATTGCGCGCGGTGCGGTTGGGCGGCTGGCGCAGGCCTAGCTCGTGCAGCAGCTTCTGGAAGCGCTCGCGGTCCTCGGCGATGTCGATGGAATCGGGCGTCGTGCCGATGATGGGCACGCCGCAACGTTCCAGGTCCAGCGCCAGCTTCAACGGCGTCTGACCGCCGTACTGCACGATGACGCCGACCGGCTTTTCCTTGTCGACGATCTCGAGCACATCTTCCAGCGTGACCGATTCGAAATAGAGGCGGTCCGAGGTGTCGTAGTCGGTCGACACGGTCTCGGGATTGCAGTTGACCATGATGGTCTCGTAGCCGTCTTCGCGCATCGCGAGCGCGGCGTGCACGCAGCAGTAGTCGAACTCGATGCCCTGGCCGATGCGGTTGGGGCCACCGCCGAGCACCATGATCTTCTTCCTGTCCGTCGGGTTGGCTTCGCACTCGGCGTCGGCTCCCTCGTAGGTCGAGTACATGTAGGCCGTCTGCGTGGCGAACTCGGCCGCGCAGGTGTCCACGCGCTTGTAGACCGGGCGCACATTCAGCGCGTGGCGGCGCTCGCGCACGGCATGCTGATGCGTACCCAGCAGCTTGGCCAGGCGCTTGTCCGAGAAGCCCTTGCTCTTCAGCAGGCGCAGCTCAGCCTCGCTGATGGACTCGATGGCGCGGCCCTTCAGCTCGCCTTCGATCTGCACCAGTTGCTCGATCTGCGCGAGGAACCACGGATCGACCGCAGTCTCTTCGTAGATCTCGTCCAGCGTCATGCCGATGCGGAAGGCGTCGGCCAGATAGAGGATGCGCTCGGGGCCGGCTTCGCCGATTTCCTGCACGATGTCTTCGCGGTCGGTCGAGCGCTCGGTCAGACCGTCGATGCCCGTCTCCAGGCCACGCAGCGCCTTCTGGAACGACTCCTGGAAGGTGCGGCCCATCGCCATCACTTCGCCGACCGACTTCATCTGCGTCGTCAGGCGCGAGTCGGCCATCGGGAACTTCTCGAAGGCGAAGCGCGGGATCTTGGTGACGACGTAGTCGATGCTGGGCTCGAACGACGCGGGCGTGATGCCACCGGTGATGTCGTTCTTCAACTCGTCCAACGTGTAGCCCACGGCCAGCTTGGCGGCGATCTTGGCGATGGGGAAGCCCGTTGCCTTCGATGCCAAAGCGGACGAACGCGACACGCGCGGGTTCATCTCGATGACGACCATGCGGCCGTCCTTGGGGTTGATCGAGAACTGCACGTTGGAGCCGCCGGTGTCCACGCCGATCTCGCGCAGGATGGCGATGCTGGCATTGCGCAGCAGCTGGTATTCCTTGTCCGACAGCGTCTGGCTCGGCGCCACGGTGATGGAGTCACCGGTGTGGATGCCCATCGGGTCCAGGTTCTCGATGGAGCAGACGATGATGCAGTTGTCCGCCTTGTCGCGAACCACTTCCATCTCGTACTCCTTCCAGCCGATCAGGCTCTCCTCGATGAGCAGCTCGTTGGTCGGCGACAGGTCCAGGCCGCGCTTGCAGATGGTCTCGAACTCTTCCGGGTTGTAGGCGATGCCGCCGCCCGAGCCGCCGAGCGTGAAGCTGGGGCGGATGACCATCGGGAAACCGGCGCCGCCGATCTCGGCGTGGATGCGCTTCTGCACACCCCATGCCTCTTCCAGCGAATGCGCGATCCCCGACCGTGCCGAGCCCAGGCCGATCTTGGTCATGGCGTCCTTGAACTTGAGGCGGTCCTCGGCCTTCTCGATGGCGTGCTCGTTGGCGCCGATCATCTCGACGTTGTACTTGGCCAGCACGCCGTGCTTGTGCAGGTCCAGCGCGCAGTTCAGCGCGGTCTGGCCGCCCATGGTCGGCAGCACCGCATCAGGGCGCTCCTTGGCGATGATCTTCTCGACCACCTGCCAGGTGATGGGCTCGATGTAGGTGACGTCCGCCGTGTCCGGGTCCGTCATGATGGTCGCCGGGTTGCTGTTGACCAGGACGACCTTGTAGCCCTCCTCGCGCAGCGCCTTGCAGGCCTGGGCGCCCGAGTAATCGAACTCGCAGGCCTGGCCAATGATGATCGGGCCCGCGCCGATGATGAGGATGGTTTTTAGGTCTGTACGTTTCGGCATGGCGGTCTGCGGTTCTGCTTAAAGGGTGGCGGTCGCGAGCTTGGCCCCGAACCCAACGAATAGGACTCCGACGCCCGCATTCGCGGCGCCGGAGAGACGACGCCGCGCACGGAAGGCCGCCGCAAGGCGGGCGCCGGCAAAGATCAGCGTCGAGAGATAGAGGAAGCTCAACACCTGGATGATGGAACCCAGGATCAAAAAGGTCAGCGCCGGGTGCGGGTAGGCCGGGTCGACGAACTGGATGAAGAAGGACAGCAGGAAGGCGATGGCCTTGGGGTTCAGCAGGCTGACGACCAGGGCCTTTCTGAACGGCTGGCTCGCATCGACGACGCGCGGCGCCTCGTCGGCCTTGGCCTCACCCCGCCAGGTGCTGACCGCGCCGCGCAGCAACTGGATGCCGATCCAGCCCAGATAGACCGCGCCGACCATCTTCACCACGAAGAAGATCTGCGGGCTCGCCATCAGCAGCGACGCGCCGCCTGCGGCAGCCGCCGTCATCAGCAGCGTGTCACCGACGAAAACGCCACAGGCCGCGACGTAGCCGGCGCGCACGCCGCGCTGCGCCGCGACGGACAGCACATACAACGAGTTAGGCCCGGGCAGCAGGATGATGAAGATCGCTGCTGCCAGGTAGGTGCCGAGGTCGGTGATGCCGAACATGTCAGTTATCCATTCCAGGGTATTCCGGGCCGAGCGCTGGGCCGCTCCCGAGCCGGCCCGCTTGGCGATGTGCTCGCGGCTCAACGCCGTGGACATCGCCGTCCCCGCGGGGGACCGGCCAAGGTACGCCTTGGACGAGGGGCTTCATCTCAGGCCTTGTTCATCAACGACACGAAGTGATCGAACAGATAGGCGATGTCGTGCGGGCCGGGGCTGGCTTCCGGGTGGCCCTGGAAGCTGAAGGCCGGCTTGTCGGTGCGGGCGATGCCTTGCAGCGTGCCGTCGAACAGGCTGACGTGCGTGGCGCGCAGGTTGGCCGGCAGCGTGTCGGGGTCGACCGCGAAGCCGTGGTTCTGGCTGGTGATGCCGACGCGGCCGCTGTCCAGGTCCTTCACCGGATGATTGGCACCGTGGTGGCCGAACTTCATCTTGAAGGTCTTGGCACCAGAGGCCAGCGCCAGGATCTGGTGGCCCAGGCAGATGCCGAAGACCGGGATGCCGGACTCGATCAGCTGCGCGGTGGCCTTGATCGCGTAGTCGCAAGGCTCCGGGTCGCCGGGGCCGTTCGACAGGAAGACGCCGTCGGGTTCCAGGTCGAACACGGCGCTTGCGGGCGTCTGTGCGGGCACGACGGTGACCTTGCAGCCGCGTTCGGCCAGCATGCGCAGGATGTTGAGCTTGACGCCGTAGTCATAGGCGACGACGTGGAACTTGGGCGCCGTCTGCGTGCCGTAGCCGCTGCCGAGCTTCCACTCGGTTTGCGTCCAGACTTCGCTTTCGGTGCGGCTGACGACCTTGGCGAGATCGAGGCCCGCCATCGACGGCGCAGCTTTGGCCTGGGCCACGGCTTCTTCGATGTCCGCCTCCATCAAGGCCTGGCCAGCGGGCAGCGCAAGGATGCAGCCATTCTGTGCGCCCTTGCTGCGCAGAACGCGCGTCAGCCGGCGCGTGTCCAGGCCGGCGATGGCCACCGTGCCCTGCTCGCGCAGATAGGCGTCGAGCGTCTTGCCGGCGCGGAAGTTGGACGCACGGATCGGCAGGTCCTTGATGACGAGGCCGGCGGCGAAGACCTTGGCCGCTTCGACGTCTTCATCGGCAACGCCGTAGCTGCCGATGTGCGGATACGTCAGCGTGACGATCTGCTTGCAGTAGCTCGGGTCGGTCAGGATTTCCTGGTAGCCCGACATCGCGGTGTTGAACACGACTTCGCCGACCGTCTGACCGGTCGCGCCGATGGACTGGCCTCGGAACACCGTCCCATCCGCCAGAGCCAGAATTGCTTGAGGGGGATGGAGCAGGTCGGTCAGCACAAAGGGTCTCCGCAAGTGGGTCGCGTGCCCAGCAGCAACCCGTTTGAGGACGGGTCAACTTGTAGAAACCGCAGAGGTTTGGCGCCGGGCAGCGATGGGTTCAGGTAAACCCATCGAGTATAGCCGCCCCGGGTTAGTACGGAGGCTTCGTGACCGCTTGGCAGCGGCTTCGTGACGCCTCAAACTGCCGCATCAGAGTGCCGCAATACCCGCCTTGGCGATCTCCGCGTCTTCGCTGGACTTGACGCCACTGACGCCGACTGCGCCGACCACCTGCCCGTCGACGAGGATGGGCACGCCCCCCTCCAGCGTGCCGGCAAGGCCGGGCGCACTGAGGAACGACATGCGGCCGCCGTTGATCATGTCTTCGTAGACCTTGGACTCACGCCGGCCGAGCGCGGACGTGTGGGCTTTCGCGGGAGCGATCTGGGCCGAAATCGGCGCCGCGCCATCCAGGCGCTGCAACCACAGCAAGTGGCCGCCAGCGTCAACGATGGCGATGGAGACGGCCCAGCCCTTCTCGAGGGCATGAGCTTCGGCGGCAGCGGCCATCCGTTTGACGTCTGAGAATTCGAGTTGAGATTGCTGTTTCATCGTCTTGCTTTCCAAGGGACAGCCCCCAATGTAGCTGCGTGGCCCCGACCTAGAATCGGTGCGGTTTCCATTCGTTCCTCGGAGCATCTTCATGAACAACAGCCTGCAAAACGAATACGGCTATACTGGCACCGGTCTGGCTGCCGACCGTCAGCGCGTACTGCGCAACACCTACTGGCTGCTGGCCCTGTCCCTGGTGCCTACGGTCCTGGGCGCCTGGATCGGCGTCGCGACCGGCGTGCTCCAGGCGATGGGCCCCGGCATGAGCATGGTGGTCTTCTTCGTTGGCGCCTTCGGCCTGATGTTCCTGGTCGAGAAGACCAAGGACAGCGCGGCCGGCGTCGCCTCGCTGCTGGCCTTCACCTTTTTCATGGGGCTGATGCTGTCGCGCCTGGTTGGCCATGTGCTGGGCTACAAGAACGGCACGTCGCTCGTCATGACGGCCTTCGGCGGCACGGCGGCCATCTTCTTCACGATGGCCACGCTGGCCACCGTCATCAAGCGTGACCTGTCGTCCATGGGCAAGTTCCTGACCGTCGGCGCCGTCGTGTTGCTGGTCGCCTGCATCGCCAACTTCTTCCTTCAGTCGTCGGCACTGATGCTGACGATTCTGGTGCTGATGCTCGGCGTGTTCTCGGCCTTCATGCTGTACGACATCAAGCGCGTCATCGACGGCGGCGAGACCAACTACATCAGCGCGACGATGGCCATCTACCTGGATATCTACAACGTGTTCCAGAGCCTGTTGTCGCTGCTGGGCATCTTCGGCGGCGACCGCGACTGAGCGCTCTCCAGCCCAATGAAAAAGGCGGCCTCGGCCGCCTTTTTCATTGGTGAACCCGAGGACTACGGCGCCGGCTTGTAGTTCTTCAGCACATAAGGCGCGCTGAGCACGACGGGCTGGCCGATCTGACCCAGTTGCAGCGCCAGGTTGACCGTGCCGCCTGCAAAGCTCTCGGCCGCCACGCCGCCGATGGCCACAGCCTCCAGCTTGCTTGTCAAGTTGACAGAGCCCGAGATCACGGCCGTGTAGGGCGGCGCGCCGAGCTGCAGCAGCATCGGCACGACAGCCTGAGCCTTGGGGTCCTCGGTGTCCAGCCGCGCCCAGGCGATGACCTGAAGCTTGTCGCCCTTGGCGATGCTGCCCTGCAGCGGCGCCACCGCGCCGATATCCCAGACATTGGGCTTGGCGGATAGCAGCGCCACGCGCAGGCAGACCTTGCCGGTCGCCGCGCAGGGCACCTGCTGGCTGGACTGTCCGTCACCGTAGACGGACCAGGTGGTGACACGCGGCGTGTTGATCAGGTAATCCAGCGCCGGGTCGGTCGTGCGAGAGGCAGTTGCAGCAGGCGCAGCCGTTGCCTTCTCGGGCACCAGGGCACCGTGGATGGGCTTGACCCAGCCATCGGTCTTCATGTCCCAGAGGACGAAGTCAGAGTCGAACTGCCAGTAGGACCAGGCAAAGCCGCGCGCCTCGGCAGCACGGGCAACGGCGCTCGTCCAGGCCACGCGCTGCGCCATGCCGGCGCTTTCCAGCGCGCCAAACTCGCCCAGCAGGATGGGCCGCTTTTGCTTGTCCGCCCATACCTTGACCCGATCCAGGTCATTCTTCAGCTTCTCCTGGTCGGCCGCCGTGCCCCAAGTCACCCCGGACAGCTTCTGAAACTGCGGCGTCCACGACGCACCCTGGTGGGTGAACTCCATCGGCGTGTAGTAGTGGAAGGTGACGATGAGCCGCCGGTCGGCATCGGGCAGCCGCAGGCTGTCGAGTTGATCCAGCGAGTTCCATGACTTGGGACCGATGATGACGCGCCGCTTGGGGTTGGTCTCACGGATGATGGCCAGGTTCTCGGCCAGCATGTCGTTCCACACCGCATCGGCTGCCCCGTTGGGCTCGTTCAGGATCTCGAAGACCACCGCGTCGGACGCGCCCTGATAGCGGGCCGCAACCTGGCGCCAGAAGGCCTGCAGGCGCACGCGGCAGGACGGCAGGTCCGCTTCCTTGGCGCACTCGTTGAAGTTGTGCTCGTCAAGGATGACCTGCAGGCCCGCCTTCAAGCCGGCGTCGACCAGCACGTCCAATGTCTTGAACCACTGCGCCGACAGGCGGTTTTCCGCGTCCATGTGGGCGAAGGCCTGCAGGTTGAAACGCACATGGTCGAAGCCACCGTCACGGATGGCCTGCATATGACGTGGCTGGAACCGTGCCTTGGCCGGATCCGTCCAGACCGCGTCATAGCCGACGATGTTGACGCCGCGCTTGAGCCCCCCCAGCGCAGCCGCGCTGTCTCCCTGGATTTGAGACTGTGCCAAGCCGGACAGGCCCAGCGCCAGCGAGGCAAGACTCATCAGTCGAGCAACTTTGAAACGATTGAACATGGCTTGCCTGTCTCCGCGTCGATGGATTTATAGATAAACAAAACTAAACAGCGATGTTTATCTATTTTGTCCACTGCGCCGGATTCGGCACCCCGGACTTACGCGGAGACGGCAGCAGGCCGCTTGGTCAGCGCTCAAAGACAGCGATGGACTCGACGTGGGCCGTGTGCGGGAACATGTTCACCGCACTTGCCGCCGTACAGCGGTACCCAGCCACATTGACGAACAGGCCCGCGTCACGCGCCAACGTCGCTGGGTTGCAGCTGACGTAAACGATGCGCTTCGGCGGCGCCCAGCCCGGCGCCAGCGACGGGTCGAGCGCGATGTCCGCCACCGCCTTCGCGAGCGCGAAGGCGCCCTCGCGCGGCGGGTCGATGAGCCAGCGGTCAGCCGTGCCGTCCAGCGCCAGCAGTTCGGGCGTCATCTCGAACAGGTTGCGCGCGACAAAGCGGGTCTTGTGCGCCAGGCCGTTGGCCGCAGCGTTCTCGCGCGAGCGCTGCACGAGCGTCTCGCTGCCCTCGATGCCCAGCACCTCACGCGCCTTTGTCGCCAACGGCAGCGTGAAGTTGCCCAGGCCACAGAACCAGTCGATGACGCGGTCGCTGGGCTCGACCGCCAGCAAGCGCAGCGCGCGGCCGACCAGGGTCGCGTTGATGTGCGGGTTGACCTGGGTGAAATCGGTCGGCTTGAACGGCATCGTCACGCCGAACTCGGGCAGGCTGTAGGCCAGTTGCGGGCCGCCTTCGTCGAGCAGCTTGACCGTGTCCGGGCCCTTGGCCTGCAGCCACCACTGCACGCCGTGCTTCGCAGCGAACTCACGCAGCAGCGCGACGTCGCCGTCGGGCAGCGGGTTCAGGTGGCGCAGCACGAGCGCGATGACCTCGTCGCCCATCGCCAGCTCGATCTGCGGCAGGCGGTCGCGTTCGGCCATGCCGGCGATCAGCTCGCGCAGCGGCATCAGCAGGTCGCTGACGACCTTGGGCACGACCTTGCAGACCTGCATGTCGGCCACGTAGCGGCTCTTGCGCTCGTGGAAACCGATCAGCACCGTGCCCTTCTTTTGCACATAGCGCACCGAGAAGCGCGCGCGGTAGCGGTAGCCCCAGGTCGGGCCCTCGATGGGCCGCAGCAGCACCTCGGCCTTGACCTTGCCGAGATGCCAGAGCTGGTCTTCGACGACGCGTTGCTTGACCGCCACCTGGGCGCCCGCATGAAGATGCTGCATCTTGCAGCCGCCGCAGGCGCCCGCATGCAGGCCGAAATGCGGGCAGCCCGGCGTCACGCGCAGCGGGCTTTCCTTCTTCATCTCGGTGAGCTGGCCCTGCTCCCAGTTGTTCTTGCGGCGTGAGATCTGCGCCTTCACGATCTCGCCCGGCAAGGCGCCGTCAATGAAGACCACCTTGCCCTCGGCGTTGTGCGCCACGCCTTGTGCTTCAAGTTCGATGCTTTCGACCTTGAGCCATTCCGTCGTCTGATTCATGGGGCCGGATTATCCCGGCTGACCGCAAGGGCCCTAGAAGATCGAGTCCCGATCCACGCCGTGACGCATCATGTTGCGCTTCAACTTGGCCAGCGCTTCGATCTGGATCTGGCGGATGCGCTCGCGCGTCAGCTTCAGGCGGATGGCCAGCACGTCCAGCGTCTCGGGCTCGCGGTCCGACAGGCCGTAGCGCCCCGCAAGCACCTCGCGCTCGCGGTCATTCAGGCTGGCGAGGCCGTGCTGCAACAGCAGCTCCACCTCGTGCGACAGGCGCAGGCCCATGGGGTCGATGGCCTGGTCGTCGGCGACGAGGTCGAGCATGGACTCGCCGCCCTCGCCATTGCGGTCCACGGGCGAGTCCAGCGAACTCGGCAGTTCGGCGTAGGCCAGCAGCTCCGCCACTTCGTCCACCGGCCGGCCCAGCGCCTGAGCAATGTCATCGGCGCGCACGCGACCCTCAGAGCCATTGGCGCTTTGCAGTGCCTCCAACGCGCGGCGCGCCTTCAGCACCTGGTTGAGTTCACGCACGATGTGTACCGGCAGCCGCACGAGGCGGGCCTGGTGCATCAGCGCGCGCTCGATGCTCTGGCGAATCCACCAGCTCGAATAGGTCGAAAAGCGAAAGCCCCGCTCCGGCTCGAACTTGCCGATGGCATGCATCAGACCCAGGTTGCCTTCCTCGATGAGGTCGCTCATCGGCAGGCCACGGCCAAGATAGTTCTTGGCGATGCTGACGACCAGGCGCAGGTTGTGCTCGATCATGGCCTGGCGGGCATCGAAGTCCCCCGCGCGGGCGGCCACGGCCGTGTCGAACTCCTGCTGCGGCGTCAGCAGCGGCGTGCGGCGGATATCGCGGAGATAGGCCTGCAGCGCATTGCCCACCTCCACTTCATGGCCGTTGCCAGTGCCATTGCTGCGCAACGCCTGAATGTCTTCGTCGGGCGCATCGGCGGCGGGCTCGCCATCGACATCGGTAATGGCACCACCGTTCATGGCCAGCATGACACCGGGCTCGTGGGCCGCGCCGGAATTGCCGTTGGGCTTGGGCACAGCGTGTTTCATGGCGAGGTCGCTGGCCCGATGTGCTTGATCGCTAACCGGCTGACTCAGCGCGCCGGCAACAGCTTGGAAGGGTCGACAGGCTTGCCCAGTTTCCGCACTTCGAAGTGCAGCTTGACGGTGTCGCTCTCGGTGGAACCCATTTCGGCAATCCTCTGGCCCTTGCGTACGACTTGGTCCTGCTCGACGAGCATTGCCCGGTTGTGGGCATACGCGGTCAGGTAGGTGTTGTTGTGCTTGATGATGACCAAGTTGCCGTAGCCGCGCAAGCCCGAACCTGCGTAAACGACGCGACCATCTGCGACGGCCAGCACCGGGTCACCCGGCTTGCCTGCAAAGTCCAGGCCCTTGTTGCGCTGATCGTCAAAACCCGCGCTGACGGGCAGCGACACCGGCCAGGCCCAGGCCAGGTTGTCGTCGTCGGAGCCGGTAGCTTCCTTTGGCGGCTCCTTGGCTGCCGTGACAACAGGCGCCGATGCAGCGCTTGCCGAAGCGCCTGGCGGCTTGGCATCCAACGGCCGGGTCTCGACCTTGGCGGCGCTCGCGATGGGCTTGGCCGTCACGGTCGCCGGGTCGACACCCGGCGGCACGACCCGCAGCACCTGGCCGACCTCGATGCGGTTGGGGTTCTCCAGGCTGTTCCACTTGGCCACGTCGCGCCAGCTCTGGCCGTTGTCCAGCGCGATGCGGATCAGCGCATCGCCCGGCTTGACGGTGTAGTAGCCCGGCTTGCCGGCATTCTCGGCGCCAGGCAGTGGCTTGACTTCGGGCACAACGGGGGCTGACGCAGCGGGCGCGGGCGCGGACGCGGGCGCCGCAGGTTTGGGCGCCGCGGGGTTGCGGTCCTCCACTGGCGCCTGGTTCAGCGAAATGCTGCTGCAGGCACTGAGCAGCAGCGAGGTGGCGACGAGGGCAAGGAGGTGGCGCAGGCGTGAGGGCATCGTGTAGCTATGGCTTGGGGGCCGCCCGGATTGTGTGGCGCGGTACGCCAGCGGCCCCGTCAGACGACTCCAGATTTTAGGGGGACGAAGAGCACGGCCTCGTGCTCGCTGCGCAGCCAGCGGCTGACGCCACCTTCGACGACATGGTCCAGCACCACCAGCACCTGACCGCGACCGCGGGCCCCCGTGGGCGCAACAAGCCGTCCACCCGGCGCCAGTTGCCCGGTCCAGGCAGCCGGAATGTCCTCGCCGCCGGCGGCCGCGATGATGCTGTCGAACGGCCCGCTGGCCGAATGGCCGATGCGGCCGTCGCCCCAGATGAGGCGCGGCGACTTGGGCAGCACGACGCGCTCCAGGTTCAGCCTGGCCTTGTCGTGCAGGGCCTGCAGCCGCTCGATGGACGTGACCTGACGCGCCAGCATGGCGATGACGGCGGCCTGGTAGCCGCAGCCCGTGCCGATCTCCAGCACGCGGCCCAGCGAGCCGCGCTGCCGGGCACTTGCGCCCGACATCAGTAGGCCGAGCATGTGCGCCACGACCGAGGGCTTGGAGATGGTCTGGCCATGGCCGATGGGCAGGGCCGTGTCTTCATAGGCCTGGGCGGCCAGCGCGCTGTCGACGAATTCGTGGCGCGGTACCGCTGCCATGGCGGCCAGCACCTGCTCGTCGAAACGCCCTTCGGCGCGCAGCCGGCCCACCATGCGCTGGCGCACGGCGCCGCTGTCCAGCCCGGTGCCCGTAGTTTTGCCGTTTGGCCCCGCCAGGCGGGCCGCGTCACGCGTGGCCTGGTGCAGATGGCGCTGCGGCATCAGCAGCTCGCGCTGGGGCGCAGCAGCCGACTTCAGGCTAGCGGGGAAGCGCTTGGGCGTGGTCATCAATCAGAGTCCCAGGCGCTGCGCCCAGGTACCCAGGGACGAATGCTCGGTCAGGTCGACCTGCAACGGCGTGATCGACACGGCGCCGTTGGACGTGGCGTGGAAATCGGTGCCCTCGCCCGCTTCGCGCGCATCACCCGCCGGGCCGATCCAGTAGATCGTTTCGCCCCGCGGATTGATCTGCTCGATGATGCTTTCGCTTGAGTGACGGCGGCCCAGTCGCGTGATGCGGCGTGGCACCGTGTCGGCGTCGGGGCGGTTGGGGATGTTGACGTTCAGCAGGAAGGGCTGGCCGAGCCCGCCGGCGATGACCTGCTCGACGAGGCTGCGCGCCAGCCGAGCAGCGGCTTCCAGCTCGACCCAACCCTTCTCGGCTTGCGAGAACGCGATGGACGGGATGCCGAACAGATAGCCTTCCGTGGCCGCCGCGACCGTGCCGGAGTAAAGCGTGTCGTCGCCCATGTTGGCGCCATTGTTGATGCCCGACAACACCAGGTCGGGCCGGTAGCCCAGCAGGCCGCTCAGCGCCAGGTGCACGCCGTCCGACGGTGTGCCGCTGACGTAGCGGAAGCCGTTGGCGGCGCGGTAGACGTTCAGCGGGCGGTTCAGCGTCAGCGAGTTGGACGTGCCGCTCGCGTTCTGCTCGGGGGCGATGACCTCGATCTCGCCCAGGCCCTCACAAGCTTTGACCAGGGCCGCAAGGCCGGGAGCGAGGTAACCGTCGTCGTTGGAAATCAGGATGCGCATGGCGGCCAATTGTAGGGAGAGCGTCACCTGCGAGACCGGGTGTAACCCAGTGGATTCCTATCATGATCCATTCAATTCAAGAGGAGACGACGATGAAGGCATGGGTCTGTGAGAACCCGGTGGGCGTCGAGGCGCTGCGGTTTCAGGAACTGCCCCCGCCGGCGCTTGGCCCGGGCCAGATCCGTGTGCAGGTCAAGGCCGCCAGCCTGAACTTTCCTGACCTGCTCATCGTGCAGAACAAGTACCAGATGAAGCCACCCTTGCCTTTCGTGCCCGGCACCGAGTTCTCGGGCATCGTCAGCGAAGTGGGCGAAGGCGCAACAAGCTTCGCGGTGGGCCAGCGCGTCGCGGCTTTCGGTGGGCTGGGCGGATTCGCGACCGAAGTCTGCATCCCGGCCATGCTGGCCATGCCCCTGCCGGACGCCTTCAGCTTCGAGGACGCCGCCGCCTTCATCTGCACCTATGCCACCAGCCACCACGCGCTGATGGACCGCGGCGCGCTGCAGGCAGGCGAGACGGTGCTCATCCTTGGTGCGGCCGGCGGTGTTGGCACGGCGGCCATCCAGATCGCCAAGGCGGCCGGCGCGCGTGTCATCGCCGCAGCCGGCAGCGACGCCAAGTGCGAGGCCTGCAAAGCCCTTGGTGCCGACGCGACGATCAACTACACGACGCAGAACCTGCGTGACGAGTTGAAGGCGCTGACCGAAGGCAAGGGCCCGAACGTCATCTACGACCCGGTTGGTGGCGACCTGGCCGAGGCGGCCTTCCGCTCCATCGCCTGGCGTGGCCGCTACCTCGTCATCGGCTTTGCGCAGGGCGCCATTCCGGCGCTGCCGCTGAACCTCATGCTGCTCAAGGGCGCGTCTGTCGTGGGCGTTTTCTGGGGCGAATTTGCCAAGCGAGAGCCGGGCCGCAACGCCAGGATGCTGGGAGAACTCGCCGGCTGGTATGCCGCCGGCAAGATCAAGCCCGTGCTGGACCGCGTGCTGCCGCTGGAGCAACTGCCCGCCGCCTTCGCGCGCATGGCCGCTCGCGAGGTCGTGGGCAAGTTGGTTCTTACCAATGCATGAAGCCTGAAACGGGGGCTTGCCCCCCGCAGTCTCGTCCCGTTACCGCAGAGGCGGTGCGCTACATTCGTCGGTCGATTCGACAGCCACCGTGCCTCTCCCGCCATGACCGTCAAAGTCCTCATCATCGAAGACAACCCCGTCGCCCGCAGCTTCCTGTGCCGCGTGGTGCGCGAGAGCTTCAGCGATGCGATGGAGATCACCGAGGTCGGGGATCTCGAGAACGCGCGCCGCCAGGTTGCCAAGCTCACCAGCAGCGCGCCGGACAGTGGCTTCAAGCTCATCCTCGTCGACCTCGAACTGCCCGACGGCAACGGCATGGAGTTTCTGACCGAACTCACCGGCTCCCCATCGCTGAAGATCGTCACGACGCTCTACTCCGACGACGACCACCTCTTCCCAGCCCTGCAATGCGGCGCCGACGGCTATCTGCTGAAGGAAGACAGATTTGAAGTGCTGGTGGAAGAGCTGCAACGCATCGTGCGCGGCCAGCCGCCGCTGTCGCCGGCCATCGCGCGCCGCCTGCTGTCGCACTTCCGCCCGTCGACCTCCGGCGACAGCGGCACCATGCCGCTGAACTCGGGCTTCGGCTCGCTGTCGTCCTCGCATGCGCCCTTCAGCAACAGCCGCAACGTGGCACTCGATCCGCCGCCCGAGTGGGAACGCCTGACACCCCGCGAGAGCGAAGTGCTGACCTACCTGAGCAAGGGCTTCACGATCAAGGAGATCGCGAACCTGATGGGCATCAAGTGGTTCACGGTCAACGACCACATCAAGAGCATCTACAAAAAGCTCAACGTCTCCAGCCGCGCCGAAGCGGCGGTACTGGCGTCAAAGCAGGGCCTGGTCTAGCCAGCGCTGCATGAACCGATTCAAGGCCTCGGCAAGTCCGGGGCCTTGTTGTTTGGCGGCTTCGCGCAGGGTTTGCGGCGGTATGCCGGCGGCGGCGAGTTCATCACCGTGGCCGATCAGCCATTGTTCGATGCGCGTCGGGTCGACCTCGGGATGGAACTGCAAGGCCAGCGCCCGCTCATGCGGCGCGAACGCCTGATGCGCGCAGGCTGGTGTGGCCGCCAGAGGGGGCAGGCCCGCCGGCAGCGCGAACTGGTCGCCATGCCAGTGCAGCACGGGTTGGCTGCCCAGTTCGGCAAGCGCGGTGCCCTGCCCCGCCTCGCTCAACGTGAGCGGTGCAAAGCCGATTTCTTTGAGGCTCATGGGCCGCACGGCGGCGCCCAGTGCACGGGCCATCAGCTGCGCGCCCAGACAAATGCCCAGCAGCGGCCGGCCCGAGTCCAGCCTGCGCTGCACCAGCGCGACCTCGTCGGCGAGCCAGGGGTAGTTGGCATCGTCCTCGACACTGATTGGCCCACCCAGGGCGACGAGCAGGTCGACCGAGGCCAGATCGACGGCCGCGAAGTCGTCGACACCGGCGTCGTGATAGCGGACCTGGAAACCGCGCTCGCGCAGCAGCGGTGCCATGAGGCCCAGGTCTTCAAAGGCGAGGTGGCGCAGCGCGAGCACGGTCTTCATGGGCGACATCATCGCTACGCCACCTCGTCGATCAAGCCGCCGAACGCAGCCTCACACCGGGGAAGTCCACCGGCACGGCGAACGCGACATTGACGTAGTTGGTGAACAGGTTCAATGCGACATGGGCCAGGATCTCGACGATCTGACCGTCGTTGAAGCCGGCCGTGCGCAGGGCCGCGACATCGGCCTCGCCGACCTGTCCACGCTGCTCGACGAGCTTGAGCGCAAAGCGCAGGGCGGCGGCCGTCGCAGGGTCCGTCGACTCGCCGGCCTGGGCGGCGGTCATCTCAGCGGAAGAGGCACCCGCTTTGCGGCCCAGCGCCGTGTGGGCCGCAAGGCAGTACTCGCAGCCATTGCGGTCGCCCACGGCGACGGCGATCTGCTCGCCCAACCGGGCCGGGATGACGCCGCCGCCCAGCGCGCCGAAGAAGCCCCACATGGCCTGCAGCGCGGCCGGCGAGTTGGCGACGGCGCGGAACATGTTGGGCGTGGCACCGAAGGCGCCGTGCACGGCGTCCAGCAGCGGGCGGCTGGCGGCGGGGGTGTCGGTGGCGGAAACGAGAGGAACGCGGGAGGTCATGGGGAAGCCCTTGGGTGGCAGTGGAGGAAGGACTCCACTGTCGCGGCATATCAGGGACGATAGGTATCATTCCGTCCACCACTTCAACCTATCCATCCCGTGACCGACGCGCCGCCGCTGGATCGCCTCAGCCCGCTGTTCGAGCGCTTTCGCGTGCGCGCCAGCCTCTTCCACACCGGGCCTCTGTGTGGCCTGACGCATTTCGACGCCCAACCTGGCCGCGGCTTCCTGCATGTCATGCGCCATGGTGAGATGGAGGTGAGGCACGCTGCGGCGACCGGCCTCGTCGAGCGTCTGTGGGTGCGCGAGCCCAGCCTCGTCTTCTACCCACGGCCGCTCGCGCATGACTTCCACAACGCGCCGGCCGAGGGCTCGGACTTCGTCTGTGCAACGCTGGATTTCGAGCCTGGCCACCCGCTCGTCCAGGCGCTGCCGCCACTGATCGTGCTGCCGCTGCAGAGTTTGGGCGGCATCGCCGCTACGCTGACGCTGCTGTTCGGCGAATCCGAACGCGTGCGCTGCGGCCAGCGGCTGCTGGCGGACAGGCTTTTCGAAGTGCTGCTGCTGCAACTGCTGCGCTGGATGCTGGATCAGCGCGACGCTGCGCTACCGCTGGGTTTGCTGCGCGGCCTGGCAGACCCGCGACTGGCCCGCACGCTGACGGCCTTGCATGCGCGCCCGGGGGACGCATGGCCGCTGGCGGCGATGGCGCAAGAAGCCGGCATGTCGCGCAGCCGCTTTGCCGAGGCTTTCCGCGGCGCCATCGGCCAGACGCCCGCCGACTATCTGGCCGACTGGCGCGTGGCCATCGCCCGCAGTGAACTGCGCGCCGGCAAGCCACTGAAGGTGCTGGCCACCGAACTGGGCTATGCGAATGCGTCGGCGCTGAGTCGGCTGTTCGCGCAGAAGCACGCGGGGCTGTCGCCGCGCGCCTGGCTGAATCAGCCCAGTTAAAGTGCCGGCCATGCGTCGCCCCGGCCGCTTCCTCATCCTGTGCCTGCTGCTCGCGCTGCTGCCCCTGCGCAGCCTGCTCGCGGCCGGCCAGTTGAGTTGCGAACCGCCGCCGGTGACGCAGGAGCAGCATGCCGGCCACGAGCATCACGTCGACCAGGGTGAGCCGCACGACCATGCCGCCAAACCGTGCAAGCTCTGCGCGCCCTGCTGCTTGGCTGCGGCGCCGCCGCCGGTGCTGGCGCTGAGTGCGGCCACGATGGCGCCTGCCGAGCGCGCGGCTGTAGCGCCCGCCAAGGCCTGGGCCAGCGTGGTGCCGCCGCTGCCCGACCCGCCTCCCCGGGCCTGAGCCTCTCTCCTCGCTGCCCCGTCGTTCGATAGAGCGGCGGGTTTTCGCCCTGCCCCGAGAGGCTTGTTGTATGCCCCATGTCCCCTTCAATGCGGCACTGCCGCTGTTGCTCGCGCTGACCCTCGCCGGTTGCGCGACCGTCGACCCCGGCGCCCCGCTGGCCGACGTCAACCGGCTGACCGAGCCGCACACCCGCCAACCATTGGCTGACCAACCCCTGCTGCCCGAGACCGTCGCCGCCGGCCTCCGCGAGCCGCTGTCCGCCGACGCCGCCGTGCACTTCGCGTTGCAGAACAACCGCGCACTACAGGCCCGGCTTGCCCGCCTGGGCGTGACGGCCGCCGAGGTGGCCGAGGCCGGACGCCTGCCCAACCCGGGCTTCCGTTTCAGCCGCCTCACGCGCGGCAGCGAAGTGGAGCTGGAGCGCGGCTGGCATGTCGACCTCGCCCGGCTGCTGACGCTGCCCCTTGTGCGCGCCGCCGAGCAGCGCCGCCTGCAGGCCGCACAGCAGCAGGCGGCCGGCGACGTGCTGACCCTTGCCGCCGACACACGCCGCGCCTGGGTACGCGCCGTGTCGACCGAGGAGACGCTGCGCTATCGCCAGCAGGTCATGGAAGCGGCCGAGGCCGGCGCCGAGCTGGCCAGGCGCATGCAGGCGGCCGGCAACTTCAATGCGCTGGCTCGGGCACGCGAACAGGGCTTCGAGGCCGAAGCACGGCTGTCGCTCGGGCGGGCCGAACAGCAGCGCCTTGTTGCTCGCGAACGCCTCATGCGCCTGCTCGGCCTGGAGGACGGCACCCCGCTGCACCTGCCCGAGCGCCTGCCTGAAGTGCCGACTGCCCCGCGCGAGCCGGGCGACCTCGAAGCGCTGGCATTGTCACAACGCCTGGACGTGCAGGCCGCCCGCCTGACGCTGGAGCAGGCCGCCCGCCAGACCGACCTGGCACGCACGACGCGCTTCGTCTCCATGCTGGAACTCGGCGCGGTGCGCAACTCCTCCAACGAGGCGCCGACGCAGCGCGGCTGGGAGGTGGCGCTGGAGCTGCCGCTGTTCGGCCCAGGCCCGCTGCCCCGCGCCGAAGCGCTGGCCCGCCAGGCCGCGCACGAGGCGGCCGACACGGCCATCCGTGCGCGCTCCGAGGTGCGCGAGGCTCACGGCCTCTACCGCAGCGCCTTCGACATCGCCCGTCTGCACCGCGACGAGCTGATGCCGCTGGCCAAGCGCATCGCCGACGAGCAGCTGCTGCGCTACAACGGCATGCTGATCGGCGTTTTCGAAATGCTGGCCGACGCGCGCGCGCAGATCGCCGCCGTCAGCGCCGCGCAGGAGGCACTGCGCGACTTCTGGCTCGCGCAGGCTGACCTGGACCAGGCTCTCGTCGGCCCCGTCACGCTCTCCCCGCCCCAGGCCGCTGCCGCCTCGCCCACCGCAGCCGCCCACTGAATCCCGAGGACCGACCATGTTCAACCGACGCTCCCTGCTCGCGGGTTCGACCCTCGCAACGCTCGCCACCGTCTCCAAGGCCGCGATGGCCGCCCTGCCCGAGCCCGTCATCCAGACTTCGCCCGACACGCAGGCCCCGCTCCTGCCGCCCACCGGCCGACCCTACAACCCCGTCGTGACGCTGAACGGCTGGACGGCGCCCTGGCGCATGAACGCGGGCGTCAAGGAGTTCCACCTCGTTGCCGAACCCGTCGTGCGCGAGATGGCGCCTGGCTTCACGGCACGCCTGTGGGGCTACAACGGCCAGAGCCCCGGGCCGACCATCGAGGTCGTCGAAGGCGATCGCGTGCGCATCTACGTCACCAACCGCCTGCCCGAGGCCACCAGCATGCACTGGCACGGCCAGCGCCTGCCCAACGGCATGGACGGCGTGACCGGCCTGACGCAGCCGCCCATCCCGCCGGGCAAGACGTGGGTCTACGAGTTCGTCGCCCGCCGCCCCGGCACCTTCATGTACCACCCGCACGCCGACGAGATGGTGCAGATGGCCATGGGCATGATGGGCCTGTGGATCACGCATCCCAAGGCCCGGCATCCGCACATCGCCGACGTGGACCGCGACTACGCCTTCCTGCTCAACGCCTACGACATCGAACCCGGCAGCGCCGTGCCCAAGGTCATGACGATGCTGGACTTCAACCTTTGGAGCTGGAACAGCCGCGTCTTCCCCGGCATCGCGCCGCTCGTCGCGCGCCAGGGCGACCGTGTGCGCATCCGCATCGGCAACCTGACAATGACCAACCATCCGATCCACATTCACGGCCACGAGTTCGAGGTCACCGGCACCGACGGCGGCCCGGTGCCCAGGACCGCACGCTGGCCCGAGGTGACGACCGACATCGCCGTGGGCCAGATGCGCCAGATCGAGTTCATCGCCGACGAAGAAGGCGACTGGGCCTTCCACTGCCACAAGGCCCACCACACGATGAACGCGATGGGCCACGATGTGCCGACCATGCTGGGCGTGGATGTCAGCGACCTGGAGGGCAAGATCCGCAAGCTCGTGCCCGGCTACATGGCCATGGGCCAGAACGGCATGCACGAGATGACGGAGATGAGCATGCCGTTGCCCGAGAACACCGCGCCGATGATGGCCGGCGAAGGGCCGTTCGGCCCGGTGGCGATGGGCGGCATGTTCAGCATGCTGAAGGTGAGGCGCGGACTGAAGCACGGGGATTACAGCGACCCGGGTTGGTTCGTGCACCCGGCCGGCACAGTGGCGCGCGAGGTGGGCGATGCGCCGCCGGCGCCGGTAGCACCGGGGTCGCCACCCGCCAAGGCCGACGTGCAGGTCCGCAAGCCGCACGGCCATCACGGCCACTGACGGACGAACAAAGAAAAAGCCCGCCGGGGTTGCCGGCGGGCTTGGTCTTGGAGGAGAGGGGGTCATCCGGAATCGAACTGCAGAGAACTCCAAGCGTCACCAACTGACGGATAGGTCATAGGAGAGCGGCAGAAAAGCGTCACCACCGACCACCAAGCAAACTCACCCAAGCGCACCTATGATGATGGGCAGGATGATGGGTAGATTGGAGACGCAATGCCCAAACGCGTAAAAGAGCTGTCCGCCCTCGAAGTTGGGCGTCTGAAAGTCGACGGCATGCACCTCGTCGGCGGTATCCCTGGCCTGTACTTGCAGGTTACCGGCCCTGCCCGGTCCTGGATCTTGCGTATGACAGTCGGAGCCAAAAGGCGCGACATGGGCTTAGGCAGCTTTCCTGCCGTAACCCTTGCTGCAGCCCGCGAGAAGGCCCGGGAAGCTCGCGAGCAGGTCGCTGGAGGGGTAGACCCCATCAGGGCACGGCTGGAAGCCCAGAGCCAGCTGAGGGCAAAGCAGGTCACAGCGGTGACATTCGCAGGGGCCGCGCGGTCCTTCCTTGATGCGAAGTCAGACGAGTGGAAGAGCGCCAAACACCGCCAACAGTGGGAAAACAGCTTGGAGAACTACGCCATGCCGGTGATTGGGCAGATGCTGGTCGCCGATGTAAAGCAAGAGCATGTTCTCGCCATACTGGAACCGATCTGGAAGACCAAGACAGAGACCGCGTCGCGGGTCAGGGGCCGGCTTGAGCAGGTGCTCGACTGGGCTACCGTTCGCGGTCTGCGTGCCGGAGAGAACCCCGCCCAGTGGCGAGGTCGCCTTGACCACCTTTTGGCGAAGCCGTCCAAGATTGCCAAGGTAGAGCACTTTGCGGCCCTCGAATGCGATCAGATGCACGCCTTCATGATCGATCTACGCGGCCGCCACGGCAACGGCGCTCGCGCCCTGGAACTGTTGGTGTTGACGGCGGTGCGGTCGGGCGAGGTGCGGGGGGCGAAGTGGTCAGAAATCGACTTGGACGCGGCGCAGTGGGTGATACCGGCGGAGCGCATGAAGGCGAAAGTTGAGCACCGGGTACCGCTTTCGAAATCCGCGCTAGCGCTACTGAGGCAGCAACCGCGCGAGGAAGAAAGCGACCTCGTATTCCCAGGAACTCAGGGCAAGCCGCTCAGCGATATGACCCTGACCAACATCATGCGGCGCATGAGCTTGGACGCCGTACCACACGGCTTTAGATCGACCTTCCGCGACTGGGTTAGCGAGCGCACCAGCTTCCCGTCTGACGTAGCCGAAATGGCTTTGGCTCACACCATCGCAAACAAGACCGAAGCCGCGTACCGGCGTGGTGACCTGTTCGCAAAGCGCGCGCAGATGATGCAAGCATGGGCGGACTTTTGCGAGCGAAACCCTGAGGAAATCGCACAGGTGCTTCGTTTTAACGGGGCCGCCGCATGACGAGACGGCGAGCGCCCAATGCCCTTCTGCCGGCCCTTCAGGGGAACCTAAGCCAATACGAAATCGACCATGCACGCGCTGTTGTGGCTGCAAATCTCGCCAAGCAGCCAGATGCCGCGATTCGATCCGAGCTTCAACAGTTGGTCGCGCATCCAGGTGGCAACAGACAGGGTTTGATCGACCTCGCCAACTTGGTCAGGCAATCTGAAGCGCTCAACCCAGCCGGCAAAACCAAGCTCGGCAAAGCTGAGCGTGAGCGGGCGCTGTTGGCACATCCGATGGCCGGCGAGCTTCTTGTGTTCATGGTCGAGTCGCTATGCCGTCTGTCCTCATCCTGCGGCGATCCTCCCAACACGACAGCGGGCCTGACAGCCGCCGAACTTGGTCGCGAACTCGCAAGCGCCTTCAAAGCGAGCGGAAGGCCCGGAGGACGGCTGGTTCAGGAGAGGGAGAAACGACAACTGCAGCGCTGCTTTTGCGACTCGTTCCTGAGGCACATCGGCGGGCCAGTGATCGGAAAATCCTGTTCACCTAGAGCGTTTGAACGTGCGCGGAAAGCCGCGCTGAACGACGTATACGAGCAGCGCAACGGCCAGTCTGCCCCAGCGGGTACGGCGCACCACGGTGACGTGATCGCCAAGCTAGGTGCGGCATATCAGGTGCTGATCGAGGACTACCGGCCGCAGAGTTAACTTCGCGCCCGAGTTCAGCGAAGCGTTCCGTCAGAGCATCCGTTTGTGTTCAACAAACCTCAGACGGCAACATATGACCCCTGAAGCAGATTCCATACTGAGACGCCGTCACCTGCGTGGAGAGACCGGCCTTAGCCTGACCACGGTTGACCGCCTCAGGCTACGTGGCGAATTCCCGCCGCCCATCAGGCTGTCTGCTCACGCCATCGGCTGGCGTCGCTCTGCCGTGATGGCATGGCTTGCCAGCCGCGAACAGCTCCCAAGCTAGGCACCTACAACTCTGCCCCACGGGCCAGTTTCATTCCCAGATCGAACTACCGCGCGGATGCGCGTAAGGGCGGAGCCTTGCCCCGCTCAACATCAGCCAAGGAACTTTCTATGCACGCTCACCAACTGAATCGCGATGACTTCGCTGCCGTCATGCTCGAAGCGACCATTCTGCACACACACACCGGCGCTGGCGGCCACAAGACACACACCGCGACCTATCGCAGCCGCGATGTCTTCATGGTCCCGCACGCCGTCGATTCCGGCGGCACCGTGATTGAAAAGGTCCAGCTCGGGGAGGTCGGCGCGCACGAGATGACGCTAGACGCGCTCAAGCATGGACTCATCGACCCGCCGGAAGCAAAGCCGGGCAAGGTCCACCGTGCAACTCAAAATCTGAGGTATGTCGATCCGTCGACCTTCACCCAACAGGACTTGAATCTCTTCAACCGCTTGCACATCGTGGAGGCAGACACTTGGGCGGAAGAACTGATGCGCACGCGGATTCTTCAGACTGAGCAGCCCGCCGGGCACAGCATCGTTCACTTCGGCATTCGTGACGATGGCGAGTTGATAGTCTTGGTGCAGGCAGATGACCTGTTCCTGGTTCTCTTGCCCAACGCAGCGGCATGAAGGAACTCCGCCCAATCGAAGTCGTCAACCCGGTCCAAAGCCTTCGGGACTGGCGGGGCCAGATGACGCCGGCTCGGCGGGCTGAATCGGAAGCGGCGCAAGCCGCTTTTTCTTTGCTTAGCGTCGCCCGCTTGCGGGAGGTGAATGACCGCCTGATCTGGCAACCGCTCCCGCCCAATTTTCCCGAGACCATCGTCCAGCTGTGGCTGACGAATCAAGAGCTGACCCGGCGGGGTGTCGGGCCGCGCTGGCGCAATCTGCCGACCTACGTCGCGCCGGAAGCCGCACCCACCGTCCCCGACTTCGTCTTGCCGCCCAACTCTCCCAGGCCGATCAGCCACGCCTGCAGGAAACGTGCACTGCTACGCTGGATCGATCTGGACTGGCTGTCCAAGACGCTGGGCGCAACGCACGTCCCAGAGCGCGCGCACTGGCGCGACATCTTCCGCTGGGGCCTGGACGAGCGGACCGCCGAGAAGATCGCCAACTCGTCGCTGAAACCCTCGCACATCTCTGCGGGCCTGGACATCCCCGCGCCGCATTGCTACTCCCTCACTGGGCTGCTTACCCAGGACAGTGCGAAGCGCATCCGGACGATCCGCGAGAAGCGCGTTGCGAAGGCCCGCAGTGCCTTTGCGGACCGGCGCGGGCTGGGGGATGCCCTCTTGGCCGAGCGCTTGGCGTGGGTAGAGGCCATTGAGTTGGCCGAGGGCAGCCCCACCGAGTCCGCCCTCATCCATGGCTGGATGACGGGCGACCCGGTCACCAAGCAGTCGGCCGCCGAAAAGCGCAATAAGTTCGCTCAGCAACTCGGTTTTCAGACCGCTACGTGGCGCCCAAAGTGAGCGATTTCGGTCCTAGGAGCGACACCCCTCCCCACCCTCCGGGTGGGGTGTAGCTTCTCAATCGCTCATAGGCCGCAAACACCGATGAACACTGAGCGAAGTCGATTCGGCCTACCTGACGCCCCCTACCTGACGTGCGTAGCTGACAACCGTCAGGTACCTCAGCGTCCCGAGACCACCTGACCCGGGTCAGGTAAGTCAGCTCTGCAGACAAATCCCAAAGAGCGCATACGGATTGGTATGGGTAGGCCAAGCGTTAGCAGACCATCATTCGCTAAACGCGCCAACCGCCGGCCTGAACAAGCCGAATCTCCTACCCATACAACCCAGGGTGAAGGGCAAGGGCGATGACCATGAGCTTGCGAGGCAATGCCTAACCCTGTCACCCTTAGAAAAATCACTCAAATGCTTAAGGGCATCGTTTTGTAGTGGGCGCCCACGAATGCCGGTGCTTATAGATGGAACCCCGAAGAACCACCCTATAAGATTCACTCTCTTAAACCGTACGCGGACACCGTAGCGATAGTGCAATCTCCCAAAGAAATCTAAGCTCTTACAGACCCTGGTCAATCATCCTCGTTTAGTGGCACTTCTTTGCGCCGCATTTCATAGACCATCCTGATCCAGATATTCAATATTCTTACGCGCCACGGGATGATAAAACCGGTACCAAAAGAGTTCTTTTCGTCTTCAACCCACTGGTCGAAACTCTCAAACGAGGTGATCATAGAGAGGCTCGGCAAAGCTGGGTCATTCCAGACCAAGCGCTCACACCTTGTCCATTCATCCTGTGGATTAACAGCGAGATGACTTCCTCGCTGGCTAGTGCGAGACATATGCGCGAACGCTCCCCGTGATGAACAGAAGGCGTCTAGATCGTTCAGCCAAGTGTTGTCGATGATCGCCGGATCGAGTCCCAACGGAATGGCCATTGCTGCAATATGCTTATCCCTGACACCGTTATTTCCATTCAGCGTTCTTACGCTATTCGCATACGCCTCTCCGAACCGCGTAGAAAGCCGTCTTGGCGTCTTATTCTTGCTTGCGTTAAGTGTCGAGCCGCCCTTCATAGAACCTATGTCACCGAAGGCAAGCAGTGCCATCGAAGTGCGACTAAATTTTCCTGATGCAGCGGCAGCCAGTGCAATTCCCGCGAGATCCCGAAGAGCTTCCTCGACGTAATACTCTAATTCAGCATGCGCCAAGGTCACGAACGCACGCGCCATCTCTTGATGCTCGAAACTTGGCACTGCCGCGTTCAAGGCGCCGTCGAGATAGATCCGCTTAAGCTCGCGCACCGAGTCATCAAGCGCGACGAAATGTCCGCTAGGCATCTATGGCATTCGCGGCATCTGCACCGGCGCCTTAATCGTTTCCTCCAAGAGGCGCTGAAATCTCGTATACCTAGCCCTGATGGCGGCTATTGACTTGGTCGTGCCAGACACAGCGGCGCCGAATTCAGTATCGACGACCGAAAGTGTGATGAACGCATTCCGAAAATTCAACCTCCCCTCTTCGACAGCCTTTCTTACCTCCGGATCAAAGGCCGCAGCAATTTGAACATCGAGCACCGCGCGGTTTACTGGCGTTTCGAATCCATCCACATCGAAACGACGGCCCACTTCGCGAGGACCCTCAAACACCCGAATTAAAAATGCAAGGGCATCTTCTATCTTCTCTGCCAGCGCCTCAACGCCTTTTTTCTCGCGCTCCCATGACGCATTGAAATACTTTTGAGTTTCATCCAAGAACGGCTTCAAATTCCCGTTATACCCGGGCAGCCTAGTCGAAAATGCAATTAGGCGAAGCAACAGATCAACATCGCGCATGCGAAAATCTGGCCCTGTCAAACCGAGAATCTGCTGTAGTCCGCTACTGCTACCAGACCACTCCGCCAAAAATTCGGTGAATTTTCCAGGCTTCATGGCCTGCCGCAATTCCTGCGGAGACAAGCGCGCACTGCCTGTATTCAATCTAATGAAAACTTCGTAAAGGTAATCATCATCAGGCCAATTTCTTAGCAATGCGCTGCGGATCGTGTGATTGTCGAATTGCGTGCGCAACTGACCCAGCCCGGGGGAAGTGAGCATGTCCTTATAGGTTTTGCCGTTCAACTCCGGGATCACCTTAAGTCCGGAGAGTTTCAAAGGCGTAGACCTGGCGGATTCCTCCCAAAGTCGGTGATCTGCAGCGAACTCACCCGCAAACTGCGCGAGAGTCAAAAGTCTTTGCTTGCCGTCCAAGACAATATACGTTCCGCGCTGTTCTTTGCGCTCCGCCAATACAATTTGAGGAATAGGAAGCTGAAGCGCCACTGACTCAATGAAGCGCGCCTTCGCCCGCAAACTCCAGGCGTCTCGCCGCTGAAAGTTGGGGGATAGGTCTATGTTGCCTTGCTCAATCTGCTGCAGCAGAGTCCGCACAGTCCAGTCCGTTCCATAGAGAACGGCGTCGCGAAATCGGTCAGGACTAGGAGCAACGTCCAAGTCATCCTCTTGGTCGTCTGCAAAGTTCACTAACGCATCGTCGTCGTGCACTGGTTCCATGTCGTTCGCCCTATGGTGGCGACGCATCATAGGGTCGGCAACAACGTGTCTGTCAGCCACTTCCGGCGCTAAACGCCGGCGCCCGCAGGTCTAGCGACTCCCAGGCGTGTCGTGTACGGCACACCACTCAAGCGCATCGCGCGATGATGGGCAGGATGATGGGTAGAACGGAAAAACGGGCCGCTAGGGCCCGTTTCTACGTACTTCTTGGAGGAGAGGGGGGGATTCGAACCCCCGAGACGTTACCGTCCGCCTGATTTCGAGTCAGGTACATTCAACCACTCTGCCACCTCTCCGAATCTGGTGCGAGCTGAGCCTAGCATTATAGCCAGGCTTTTTCGGCTCAACCGCGCAGCGTGTCGACGCCGCCCAGATAGGGCCGCAGCGTTTCTGGCACCGTGATGCTGCCGTCCGCGTTCTGGTAGTTCTCAAGAATCGCCACCAGCGTGCGGCCGACGGCCAGCCCCGAGCCGTTGAGCGTGTGCACGAACTCGTTCTTGCCCTGCGCGTTCTTGAAGCGCGCCTGCATGCGGCGGGCCTGGAAGGCGCCCATGTTCGAGCAGGAGCTGATCTCGCGGAAGGTGTTCTGCCCCGGCAGCCACACCTCCAGGTCATAGGTCTTGGTCGAGCCGAAGCCCATGTCGCCACTGCACAGCAGCACGGTGCGGTAAGGCAGGCCGAGCTTCTGAAGAACGGCCTCGGCGTGGCCGGTCATCTCTTCCAGCGCGGCCATGCTGTTGTCGGGATGCTCGATGCGCACCATCTCGACCTTGTCAAACTGATGCTGGCGGATCAGGCCGCGCGTGTCGCGTCCGGCGGAGCCGGCTTCCGAGCGGAAGCAGGGGCTGTGCGCCGTCAGCTTGACGGGCAGATCCTCGGGCTTCAGCACACTCTCGCGCACGGTGTTGGTCAGCGAGATTTCCGAGGTGGAGATCAGGTACTGCTCGACCTGCTCCTCGTCGCCGCCACGGAGCACCCAGAACATGTCTTCCTTGAACTTGGGCAGCTGGCCGGTGCCCTCAAGAATCTCGCGGTTGACGATGTAGGGCGTGTAGCACTCGGTGTAGCCATGCTCCGTCGTCTGAACGTCGAGCATGAACTGCGCGAGGGCGCGGTGAAGGCGGGCAGCGGGGCCTTTCAGGAAGGCGAAGCGCGAGCCCGAGAGGCGTGCGCCCATCTCGAAGTCCAGCCCCAGCGGGGCGCCGAGGTCGACGTGGTCCTTCACGTCGAAGTCGAAAGCGCGCGGGCTGCCCCAGCGGCGCACTTCCACGTTGCCGTGCTCGTCCGCACCTACCGGCACGCTCGCGTCGGGCAGGTTGGGCACGCCCATCAGCATCTGGTTCAGCTCGACCTGGATGGTGTCCAGGCGCTCGGCGCCGGCCTTCAGCTCATCGGCAATGCCGCCGACCTCGGCCATCAGCGCCGAGGCGTCTTCGCCCTTGCCCTTGGCCATGCCGATCTGCTTGGACAGCGCGTTGCGACGCGCTTGCAGTTCCTCGGTGCGCGTCTGCACCGAACGGCGCTCGCCTTCAAGCGCCTTGAAGCGCTCCACGTCGAGGAAGGGTTGCGGGGTCTTGCGCGCATTCAGGCGCTCGATGACGGCGTCGAGGTCCTTGCGCAGCTGGGTGATGTCGAGCATGGATGTCTTTCAGAAACTGGATACGAAAGCGGCGCCGAAGTCAGGCGCCGCCGGAAACTGGAAGCACCGGCGTCAGGATCGCGAGGAACTCACCTCGGCCATGGACTTGTCGCCCAGACCCATCGGCAGCGGGAAGCGCACATGCTCTTCCACGCCGGGCAGGCTGCGCACGGTGGTGGCACCCAGGGCGCGCAGGCGGTCGATGACGGCCTGCACCAGCACGTCGGGCGCCGACGCACCTGCCGTCAGGCCCACGCGGGCACGGCCGTCCAGCCACTCGGCCTTCAGGTCCTCGGCTGCATCGACCATGTAGCCGGGCGTGCCCAGCCGCTCGGCCAGTTCACGCAGGCGGTTGCTGTTGGAACTGGTGGGGCTGCCGACGACGATGACGACGTCGACCTGCGGCGCCAGCACCTTGACGGCATCCTGGCGGTTCTGCGTGGCGTAGCAGATGTCCTGCTTCTTGGGCTCACGCACCTGCGGGAAGACACGCTTCACCTCGGCCAGGATGGCGGCGGCGTCATCCACGCTCAGCGTCGTCTGCGTGACAACGGCGAGCTTGCTCTGGTCCTTGACCTTCACGCCAGCCACGTCCTCGACGTCTTCGACCAGGAAGATGCCCTCGGACAGCTGGCCCATCGTGCCCTCGACCTCGGGGTGGCCCTTGTGGCCGATCATGATGAATTCGTAGCCTTCGCGGTGCAGCTTGGCCACCTCGACGTGGACCTTGGTGACCAGCGGGCAGGTCGCGTCGAAGACGTTGAAGCCGCGCACGGCGGCCTCGCGGCGCACCTCCTGGCTGACGCCATGAGCGCTGAACACCAGCGTGGCGCCGGGTGGCACCTCGGCCAGGTCCTCGATAAAGATGGCGCCACGCGACTTCAGGTCGTTGACGACGTAGGTGTTGTGGACGATCTCGTGGCGCACGTAGATCGGCGAGCCAAACTTGACGAGGGCGCGCTCGACGATCTCGATGGCCCGGTCCACACCGGCGCAAAAGCCACGCGGCTCGGCCAGCAGGACTTCTTGCGGATGCACGACAGCATTCATCACAGCACCCCGATCACTTGGACTTCGAAACTGACCGGCTGGCCGGCGAGCGGATGGTTGAAGTCGAACAGCAGCGCTTCGTCGCCCAACTCGCGCACGACGCCGGCATAGCCGCCCTGCCCGTCCGGGCCGGGGAACTGCACGACGTCGCCGACGTTGTAGACCTCGTCCGGGTCACCCAGCTGGCGCAGCAAGGTGAGCTTCACGCGTTGCAGCATCTCCGGGTTGCGCTCGCCGAAAGCTTCGCCGGGCGCCAGCGTGAAGCGCTCGTGAGCGCCTTCGGGCAGGCCGATGAGGCGCGCCTCGATGGCGGGCGACAGCTGGCCGGCACCGATCGACAGCGTGGCAGGCTTGTCGTCGAAGGTGTTGACAATGTCGGCGCCGTCCGGGCCCGAGAGCCGGTAATGCAGCGTGAGGAAGGAGCCGGCCTGGATGGGGTTCATTCGAGAGAGGTAGGGAAGCGCTTGGCTAGACTGCCGATTTTATGCCGCTGACCCACCTGCCCCCCGATGCCCGCCCGCGCGAGAAGCTGCTCGCCCGCGGTCCGCAGGCATTGGCGGACGCGGAGCTGTTGGCGCTGCTGCTGCGCACCGGCATCCAGGGCACCAGCGTGCTGCAGCTCGCGCAGCAGATGCTGGACCGCTTTGGCGGCTGGGCCGGGCTGCTCGCGACCAGCGTGCAGGACCTCGGCACAGTCAAGGGCCTCGGGCCGGCCAAGCGCGCGGAGATCGCCGCCGTGCTGGAGATTGCGCGGCGCTCGCTGAACCAGCGGCTGGTCGAGAAGCCGGCGATGAATGATGTGGATACGGTCAAGACCTATCTGCGCTTGCGGCTCGGCGGGCTGGGACAGGAGGTGTTTGCGGTGCTCTTCCTTGACGCTCAGCTGAAGCTGATCGCGATGGAGACGCTGTTCCACGGCTCGCTGAGCCACACGACGGTGCACCCCAGGGAAGTCGTCAAGCGCGCGCTGGCGCTGGGCGCAGGCGCGGCCATCCTGGCGCACAACCATCCCAGCGGCGTGGCCGAGCCGTCGCGTGCCGACGAACTGCTGACCCGGCACCTCAGCCAGGCACTGGCGCTGGTGGACGTGCGCGTGGTCGACCATTTCATCGTCGGCGCGGGCGAGGTCGTCTCCTTCGCCGAGCGAGGTCTGCTGTGAGCAAATTGGTACGCAGCTTCGCCGACCTCAAGCCGCTGGCGCGCGAGTTGGCCATCGCGCGGCTCGCGGCCGAGCAGGAGCGCGAGCGGCTGGCGGCAGCGCTGCGGCTGGCCGATCAGGAGCGTCGCGTTTTCGAGCTGACCGTCGGCCCGATCACGCCGCTGCGCCACGTCGAGCGGGTGCTGCACGACCTCGAGCCCCCGCCTCCTGAGCCGCGCCAGCGCGAGGCCGACGAGCGGGCCGTGCTGCTGCAGGCGCTGTCGGACGACATCGACGTCGACACGCTGCTGGACACCGACGAGAGCCTGAGCTTCCGCCGCGAGGGCATCTCCGTTGAGGTGGTGCGCAAGCTCCGCCGTGGCCACTGGGCCTTGCAGGGCCAGCTCGACCTGCACGGCCTGCGCCGTGAAGGCGCCCGGGAGGCGCTGAGCCAGTTCATCCACGAGAGCAACCGGCGCGGCCTGCGCTGCGTGCGCGTGGTGCATGGCAAGGGCCACGGCTCGCCCGGCCGCGAGCCCGTGCTCAAGGGCCGCGTGCGCCGCTGGCTGGTGCAGAAGAACGAGGTGCTGGCCTTCGTGCAGGCGCGCGGCAGCGACGGCGGTGCCGGCGCCCTCATCGTGTTGTTGGCCGGGACGGCCTGACACACCGCTGACGTGAACTGATGCCGCGCTGTCGCGTCGCGCGGCAGACACGCGATGGGATGGAAGGGCTGGCGCCATTGACCGGCCACGTTAGGCCGGAGTAGCCTGGGTTCCAAGCCGCCGCAAGCGCGGCCCTGGTTTCCCAACCGCAGCAGAGGAGAGCCCATGAACCTGTCCCACGCCTATTCCGACCGTGCGCCGCAACCCAAAAGCTACCTGGGCGTCAGCCTGGTCGTCGCCATTCATGTGGCGGCGATCTACGCATTCAGTGCCGGGCTGATCCACCCGCCAACTGAGCGAAAGGAAGCCATCCATCTGCTGCCGCCCATCGACGAAAAGCGGCTGGAACCCGAACGCCCCAAGGAGCCCACGCTCAAGGCGGACAAGCCCAGCACCATCCAGGTTCCGATTCCCGACGTACCGACCATCCCCTGGCAGGAAGCCCCGGTTATCAAGGGTGAGCCGCTGGACAAGGGGCAGCCGCCGCTCATCACCGGTGGCAGCACGGGTGGCACGGGCGGCACCGCCATCTCGACGCAGCCGCCGGCCGAAACGCTCGTGCGCACCGCCGGCGCCGTCTGCTCCGTCATGCCCAAGCCCGAGCTGCCCGCCCTCAACTGGAGTGGGGAAGCCGTGCTGCAGGTGATGGCGACGGTGCGCGGCGGCCGCGTCGTCGGCAGCGATTTCCGCGTCGCGCAAGGCGCGCTGGACAGCAAGACCCGGCGCTCGCTGCAGCGCTCGGTGGAATCAGCGCTGTCCGGCTATCAATGCCAGGGCGACGCGGTGTTCCAGCAGGACTTCGCCTTCCGCCTCGATTAAACGTTGCGCATCCAGTCGGCCGTTCCTGAGAAGGACTCGGCCAGCCGGGCCTGCAGGGCCGGGTCCACCCCGGTCTCCTGCATGGCCTGGCCCATGCAGGCCAGCCACTCGTCCCGCTCGGCGATGCCGATGCGAAACGGCATGTGCCGCGCCTTCAGACGCGGGTGGCCAAAGCGGCTGATGTAGTGGTCGGGCCCGCCCAGCCAGCCACACAGAAACCAGAACAGCTTGTCGCGCGCCGACGCCAGCGTGTCGCCATGCGCCGCGCGCAGTCGCGCGTAAGCTGGCTCCAGCTCCATCAAATCGTAGAAGCGGTCGACGAGTTCGCGAACGCGCGCCTCGCCGCCCATCCACTCGAAGGCGGTGGTGGGAGTTTCAGCCAAGGAGCTTGGAGGCAAGTGCCTTGATGGCTTGCGCAGCGTCGCAGCCGGGGTAGTGCTCGAGCATCAACTGGCGCTTCAGCACCGCCTGGCGCACGGCCTGGTCGGACCTGACTTCACCGAAGAGTTCAAGCCGGAAGGTCTGGCCCGGGGTCGGCCCGACGAAGCGATGAAGCACCTGCTGCAACTGGCCGCAGATCAACTTGCCCTCACCCACACGGTTGGCCTGGTTGACGACCAGGCCCACATGGCGGCGGTCCTGCTGGGTGGCCAGCACCTTGATGGTGGCGTAGGCGTCGGTCAGCGACGTGGGTTCGGGTGTGGCGACGACGAGCACGTCGGTGGCCAGCGAAATCGCGAAAAGCACGACGTCGGAGATGCCGGCACCGGTGTCCAGCAGCACCCAGTCAAAGCGCGGTTTGACGAGGTCGATGATGTGCAGCAGCTTGTCGCGCACCTCGGGCGTCAGGCGCGAGTACTCGACCATGCCGGAGCCGGCCAGCAGCACCGAGAAGCCGCCGGGTGCGGGCAGGATGGCCTGCTCCAACGTGGCCTTCTCGGTGAAGACATCGTGCAGCGTCAGCTTGGGGTGCAGGTTCAGCACCACGTCGAGGTTGGCGAGGCCGAGGTCGGCGTCCAGCACCAGCACCTTCTCGCCGCGCGCGGCCAGCGCCGCTGCGAGGTTGGCGGTGATGAAGGTCTTGCCCACGCCGCCCTTGCCGCTGGTGACGGCAAGCGTGCGTGCGCCGGATCGCGTCGGACGCGGAGCAGCAGGATCAATGGTTGAGGTCATATGAAAACCTTCGTGCTTCGCACTGCGGTGCGAGCCCCTTCGGGCGGCCGTGCAGGTCTCATGGCAGGTCCTGTTGCGTGTCGAGGTTCAGGGAGGCGAACAACATGCCCTTTTCTTCGGCGCTGACCAGGGAATCGATCTGGGGTTCAAGACAGGCGCGGTTGCGGCCTTCGGCCTTGGCGCGGTAAAGCTGGCGGTCGGCCCGCTCCGTCCACAGCAGCGGCGACGAACGCACCCACTGCGGGGCAAACGCGCCGCCCAGGCTGACGGTGACGTTGAGCATCTGGCCGGGTGCGACTTCGATGCCGAGTTCGGAGACGCGCTCGCGCACGCGCTCGGCGACGGCCAGGCCCACATGCGTGGCGCAGTTAGGCAGGATGATGGCGAACTCTTCGCCGCCCACGCGGGCGACGAGATCCATCGGCCTGACGGTCTGTTCGACGGCGCGGGCGACGGCGCGAATGACCTGATCACCCGCGCCATGGCCGTGGGTGTCGTTGACGGCCTTGAAGTGGTCGATGTCGAGCATCAGCAGCAGGGCAGCTTCGCCCGCACGCGCCACGCGGTCGACCTCTCGGGCCAGGGCCATCTCGAAGCTGCGGCGGTTGACGAGGCCGGTCAGCGCATCCCTGCTGGAGAGGTCGCAGAGCGCGTCCAGCACAGCCTGCAGCCAGCCCGCACTCAGCGGCGCTTCGTCCGGAAGCAATGCCCCGGCCTGCCGCAGCAGTTGCAGGGCTTGGTCCAGATCGAGCGCCTGGGCGTCGATCAAAGTGGGAGCGGGGAGGCGGTGTTCCAAAGGCTGGCGGTGTAGCGAGCGGATGGGGGATTGTGGTTTCGGGTCAGTCTAGCAGCGGCATCCCCTGGGCCAGGTCGTGAAACAGGCACGTTCCTGGGACCTGTTTGCACTATGCTGGGTCGAGACAGGCCCGTACAAACAGGCCTGCAATGCAGAATCGGCACGCCAACGCCAGTCCTGCTGCGAGCACCAACAAATCTGATCCTCGAGACATGCCCGCACCCGACCTCGCCCCCGGCAACGACTCTCCTGATCATGAGTTCAGCTTCAGCAAGGCCGACTTTGACCGGGTACGAGAGCTGATCTACAAGCATGCCGGCATCAGCCTGCATGAGGGCAAGCATGCGATGGTCTACAGCCGGCTGTCGCGGCGGCTGCGCGAGACGGGACACAAAAGCTTCGGCAGCTATCTGCAATGGCTCGAGGCCTCCACGGGCCCATCCGGTGCCGCCGAGTGGCAGGAGTTCGTCAACTGCCTGACGACCAACCTGACCTCGTTCTTCCGTGAGGAGCATCACTTCCACGCGCTGAAGGATGACCTCAAGCCCTACGTCGGCAAGCAGGTTCGCATCTGGTGCTGCGCGGCGTCCACCGGCGAGGAGCCCTACTCCATCCTGATGACCTGCAGCGAGGCGCTTGGCGCCGGCGCATCGGTGCAACTGGTGTCCAGCGACATCGACACCAATGTGCTGGCCGCTGCCAAGCGTGGTGTCTACAACGCCGACTCGCGCGGCCTGGATGCGAACCGGCTGAAGACCTATTTCATGCGCGGCACTGGGGCCAACTCCGGCAAGATCCGCATCAAGCCCGAACTGCAGCGCTGGGTGGAGTTCCGCTCGCTGAACCTGATGGATACGCAGTGGCAGCTGGGTGACCCCTTTCACATGGTGTTCTGCCGCAACGTGATGATTTATTTCGACGCACCCACGCAGCGCAAGGTGCTGGAGCGCATTCATCGTGTGATGCGCCCGGGCGGCCTGCTTTTCGTGGGCCACTCGGAGAACTTCACCGAAGCGCGCGACCTGTTCAAGCTGCGGGGCAAAACCATCTACGAACGGGTCTGATCATGAGCACGCCTCTCGCTTCAGCACCCACCATCGGCCTCGGCAACCCGGTCGCGGTGGCAAAGGTCAACCAGCTCAAGGCCCAGCCGCGCAAGCAGGGCGAGGCCTCGTTCTTCTTTTACGACGCCCACTTCAAGAACGCAGCCGTCAAGATCCTGCCGGGCGAGTATTTCGTTGACAACGAGGACCTGCTCGTCATGACGACGCTGGGCTCCTGCATCGCCGCCTGCCTGTGGGACCGCGTGGCCAGGGTCGGCGGCATGAACCACTTCATGCTGCCCGAGGGCAATGGCGACTCCGGCCGCTACGGATCCTTCGCGATGGAACTGCTGATCAACGAGATGATGAAGCGCGGCGCCAGCAAGTCGCGCATGGAAGCCAAGATCTTCGGTGGCGGCGCCGTCATTTCGGGCATGAGCACGCTCAACGTCGGCGAGCGCAACACCAACTTCGTCATCGACTTCCTGAAGCTGGAACGCATTCCCATCGTGTCAAAAGACGTGATGGACGTGTACCCGCGCAAGGTCTGCTTCCTGCCTGCGAGCGGCAAGGCCATGGTCAAGCGCCTGGCAGCCACCAACACCGATGCCCTCGTCCAGCAGGACAGGGCCGCCATCCAGAAGGTGCAGCCCGTCGCCAGCAGCGGCGGCTCCATCGATTTGTTCTGAGGAGGCCGACGATGGCCAAGACCAAGGTCGTGGTGGTGGACGATTCGGCGCTGGTGCGCTCCATCCTGACCGAAATCATCAATCGCCAGCCCGACATGGAATGCATAGGCGCGGCGGCAGACCCGCTGCTGGCGCGCGAGATGATCCGCACCCTCAACCCGGACGTCATCACGCTGGACGTCGAGATGCCGCGCATGGACGGGCTGGATTTCCTGTCGCGCCTGATGCGGCTGCGGCCCATGCCCGTCGTCATGGTGTCCACGCTGACCGAGCGCGGCGCCGAGGTGACGCTGAAGGCGCTGGAACTGGGCGCGGTGGACTTCGTCGCCAAGCCCAAGATCGGCGTGGCCGACGGCATCAAGCTGCTGGCCCAGGACATCACCGACAAGATCCGCATCGCCGCCAAGGCCTACATCCGCCGGGCCCCGCCGCCGCCAGTGGCCGGCGCCCCGGCAGCCGCGCCGGTCAAGGCCGTCACCATGGCCAGCCTCGGCCGCGCCTCGACCGAGAAGCTCATCTTCATCGGCGCCTCCACCGGTGGCACAGAGGCGACCAAGGATGTGCTCGTGAACCTGCCGGCCGACAGCCCGGCAGTCGTCATCACCCAGCACATGCCCCCCGGCTTCACGCGCAGTTACGCAGCGCGGCTGGACGGCCTGTGCAAGATCCGCGTGAAGGAAGCGCAGGATGGCGAGCGCATCCTCCCCGGCCACGGCTACATCGCGCCCGGCGGCATGCACCTGACCGTTGAGCGCAGCGGCGCCAACTACATCGCCCGCGTGCAGGACGGCGAGCCCATCAACCGCCACAAACCGTCGGTCGAGGCGCTGTTCCTGTCGGCCGCCAAGGTCGTGGGCCCGAACGCCATCGGCATCATGCTGACCGGCATGGGGGCCGACGGCGCCAAGGCGATGAAGGTCATGAAGGACGCCGGCTCGTACAACTACTGCCAGGACGAAGCGAGCTGCGTCGTCTTTGGCATGCCGCGCGAAGCCATCGCGGCCGGCGCGGCCGACGAGGTGCTGCCGCTGAACCAGATCGCCACGAAAGTGCTGGAACGGCTGCGTGCGACGTCGGGCATCTCGCTCAATCGGGTCTGACGCTCAGCGCTGAGCCAGCCTCTGCTGAGCGCTGTTGCGTTCCGGCTGCGGCACAGGCTTGAAGCCGTCAAGCTGCTTGGCCGTCGCCAAGGGCACGTAGAGCGCCGGCTTCGGCGGCCCGGCCTTGGCGACCACGACGACGCGATACGAACGGTCGGCACGGGCTTCCTTCAGGTCGGCGTTCGAGTCGGTCAATGCCGGCGAGGCCGTTGCCACCAACACGAGGGCGGCGGCCAATGAGGACAAAGTGATCCAGCGGTACAGCGAGTTCATGGTGGCTCCTTGTTGTTCTGGTTATCCTAAGAAGCCAAGGAGCGCATTCAAAGCGCTCGTTTCTGCACTGATTGGTTGATCTGGCTTACCAATGGCATCGCTTGACCGTTTTCCTCTCCACTACCTCGCCGCCTTTCGCGCCGCCGCCCAGACGGAAAACCTGCGGGCAGCGGCAGAGACCCTGCACCTCACCCACAGCGCCGTCAGCCAGCAGATCCGCGGCCTTGAGACGCAGCTGGGCTTCGAGCTGTTCACCCGCCAGGGCCGGCGCCTGACGCTCAACCCGGCCGGGCAGGCGCTGCAGCGCGCCGTGATCAAGCTGTTCGCGGAACTGCAGGCCGGCTTGCTGGCCGCCGCCCAGGCGCACGGCAGCGCGGCGCAGACCTTGCGCGTGACCGCCCTGCCTTCGTTCGCCCAACGCTGGCTGCTGCCCAGGCTACCGAACTGGCAGGCCCTTCAGCCCTGCATCACTTTGGACCTGCATGCCTCTCAGCAGGTGGTGGACCTGGAACGCGAGGGCTTCCACATCGGCCTGCGCGTCGGCCGCGGCCCGTGGCCGGGCCTCGTCAGCGAGCCGCTTTTCCACTCGCCTCACATCGTTGTCGCTGCCCCTGTGCTGGGGCAGCGGCTGGTGGGCGTACCGCCCGAGGTGCTGGCCCTGCAGCCGCTGCTGGGCGACACGGACCTGTGGCGGCAATGGTTCACCGAGGCCGGCCACAGCGGCACCTTGGCGGCGCCCGTTGCGACCTTCAACGACGCCGCGCTGCTGATCCAGGCGGCGGAGCAGGGCATGGGCGTGGCGTTGACGCGCGAGCTCTTCGCGGCCGACGCGCTGCTGGACGGGCGCCTGGTGCGCGTGTCCGGCCGGGCCACCGACGAAGACACCACGCGCGACTACCAGGTCGTCTACCCCGAGGCGCTGCGCGAAGACCCCGCGGTGCGCACCTTCTGCGACTGGCTGCATGCCGAAGTGACGGCCGTGCAGCAACGGCTCAAAGAAACAGCTGCTGCAGATCGCTGAGAAAGTCGAAGCCGTGCTCGGTGGGCTGGATGCGCGCCGGGTCGGCCGTCAGCAGCCCGCGGCCACGTGCCGTCGCCAGGGCGCTCGCGATGCTCGACGGCGGCAGGCCGGTGCGTTCCAGAAACTGCGTCAGCGTGACGCCTTCCTTCAGCCGCAGCGCGTTCAGCATGAACTCGAAAGGCAGCTCCTTGCGCGCCACCTCGTTCTCATTGCTGACCTTGTTGGCCTGCGACATGAAGGCCGCCGGCTCGCGCCAGCGCACCTGGCGCAGCACGCGATGCGGGAAGCTCAACTTGCTGTGCGCCCCGGCGCCAATGCCGAGGTAGTCGCCGAACTGCCAGTAGTTGAGGTTGTGCGCACAGCGATGGCCTTCGCGCGCAAAGGCCGAGACCTCATAACGCGCCAGGCCTGCGGCACCGGTCTTCTCGGTGATGAGGTCCAGCATGTCGCTGGCCAGGTCGGCGTCGGGCAAGTGCTGGGGCGTGCGCGTCGCGAACACCGTGTTGGGCTCGATGGTCAGGTGGTAGATGGACAGGTGCGGCGGCTTGAAGCTCAGCGCCGTGTCGATCTCGCGGGCCAGATCGTCCAGCGTCTGGCCGGGCAGCGCGTACATCAGGTCGAGGTTGAAGGTCTCGAAGGCGCCCGCCGCCTCGGCCAGGGCCTCGCGCGCCTGGCCTGCGCTGTGCACGCGGCCGAGCGCCTTGAGCTGCGCATCGTCAAAGCTCTGCACGCCGATCGACAGGCGTGTGACGCCGGCTTGGCGAAAGCCTGCGAAGCGCTCGCGCTCAAAGGTGCCGGGGTTGGCCTCCAGCGTGATCTCGCAACCCGCGTCCAGCGGCAGCCGGGCGCGGATGTCAGAGATGAGCTGGGCAATCTGCTCGGGGTTGAACAGGCTGGGCGTACCGCCGCCGATGAAGATGCTGACGACTGGCCGGCCCCAGATCAGCGGCAGCGCGGCTTCGAGATCGGCACGCAGCGCGGCGAGGTAGGCCTCGGCCGTGTCTGTGGCCAGCGCGCCGTCCTTGACCTCATGCGAGTTGAAGTCGCAGTAGGGGCATTTGCGCAGGCACCAGGGCAGGTGAACGTAGAGCGCGAGCGGGGGCAGCGCGGGCAGTTGCAGCGTGCCCGGGCGCATCAGGTGGATGACGTCAGCCATCAGAAGCTGTGGACGGGTCCGGCGCGCCCGAGCGGGGCGTCCAGGGTGCGCCAATCCAGGCGCAAAGCACAGCCATAGCTCAGGCTATGGCGAGCATTTGCAACGCCGAGTGGCGAAGCCTGGGCGGCACGAGCGGGTGTGCAGGATTCGTTCACAGCTTCTTCTAGCCGAGGCGCCAAACCTCGCGGAACTGCTGGATCAGCTGTGCGGCGGCCAATGCGCGATGGCTGTGCTGGTTCTTGAGCTCGGCACCGAGGCTCGCGACTGTCCGGCCCAGGGCGGGAATGTGCATCAGCGGGTCATAACCGAAGCCGCCCTCGCCGCTCGGTGCGGCGAGGATCTCGCCGGCCCAACGGCCCATCGCGATCAGCGGCTCGGGGTCGTCAGCGCTGCGCACGGCCACCAGCGCGCAGACGAAACGGGCGCGACGGTCTTCAATCGCGGCCATCTCTCGCAGCAGGTGCTCGTTGTTCGCGGCGTCGCTTTTCTCGCCGCCGGCATCCATCGCATAGCGCGCCGACCGAACGCCGGGCGCGCCATGGAGCGCGTCCACGCTCAGGCCCGAGTCATCGGCCAGCGCCGGCAGGCCGCTCAACTTCGCCGCATGGCGGGCCTTGGTGAGCGCGTTCTCGGCAAAGGTGTCGAAGGGCTCCTCAGCCTCTGGAATGCCCAGGCTGCCCTGGTTCACCAGTTCGATGCCGAGCGGCGCGAACAGGGCCTGCAGCTCGACGAGCTTCTTGGCGTTGTTGGAGGCGAGGACGAGTTTCATGCAGCCTTCTGCAGCACGATCAGTTCGCGGATGCCCTTGTCAGCAAGGTCCAGCAGCGCGTTCATTTCATCGCGCGTGAACACGACGCCTTCGGCCGTGCCCTGAAGTTCCACGAAGCCGCCGCTGCCGGTCATGACGACATTCATGTCGGTGTCGCAGGCCGAGTCCTCCGTGTATTCGAGGTCGAGCAGCGGCACGCCGTCGACGATGCCGACGGAAATGGCGGCTACCGAATCCTTGATGGGCGAGCGCGACAGCTTGCTGCTGGCAAGCAGTGTGTTGACGGCGTCCTGCGCCGCGATGAAGGCGCCGGTGATGGCTGCGGTGCGCGTGCCGCCGTCGGCCTGCAGCACGTCGCAGTCCAGCGTGATGGTGCGCTCGCCCAGCGCCGCCAGGTCGAACACCGCGCGCAGCGAGCGGCCGATGAGGCGCTGGATCTCCTGCGTGCGGCCGCTCTGCTTGCCCTTGGCGGCCTCGCGATCGCTGCGGGTGTGGGTGGCGCGCGGCAGCATGCCGTACTCGGCCGTCACCCAGCCCTCGCCCGAGCCGCGCTTGTGCGGCGGCACACGTTCTTCGACCGAGGCCGTGCAGAGCACACGAGTGGCGCCGAACTCGATGAGCACCGAACCCTCGGCATGCACCGTGAAACTGCGGGTGATGCGCACCGGGCGCAACTCATTGGCAGCGCGGCCTGCGCTGCGCGTGAAAGTCTTGGTCATGGGGAGTGGAGAGTTAGCGGCGGTTCAAGCCGCGGCCGGATTGGCGAATGACTTCATTGATCTCGCGCACCGAGCGTTCGATTTCCTCGTCGTCCATGCCGGCGACCAGATCGGCATCGAGCGCGCCCTGGATGGTGGAGGCGAAGCCGGAATTGCCGAGGTTCTGGGTCGTGTCGCCGGCCGGGTCGCCCTCGCCTTCCCATTCGACAGCCAGCACGGTGACGTTGTCGCTGCGGGCGCCGCCCACACGCAACGCCTGCTCGACGAGGTCGGGCACAGCCTCTGAGATGGCCTGGTCGGCGACGCGCTGGACGATGTCGTGGTCTTCGACGCTGCCCCACAGGCCGTCGGAGCACAGCAGAAAGCGGTCCGACGGCTCCATGATCAGGGGGCCCTGGCAGTCCACCATGGGTTTGCCGGGGCTGCCCAGGCAGGTGAAGAGCACGTTGCGATTGAAGGGCTCGGCGCCGCGGGCGACACGGCCAAGTGCCTCCTGCAGCTCGGAATAGGAGTGGTCGCGCGTACGGGCGATAAGCTTGCTGCCGCGCACGAGGTACAGGCGCGAGTCGCCGCAATGCGCCCACCAGGCCTGGTTGCCCTGGATGATGCAGGCGACGAGGGTGGTGCGCGGTGTGTCGGACAGGCCCTTGCTCTGCGCGTAGCGCAGCAGCTGGTGGTGAGCGATGACGATGGTTTCTTGCAGGAAGCGCTGCGGGTCGTCGAGCACCGGCCGGGCGTCCTGCTGGAACAGCGCGGCCAGCGTCTGCAGGGCGATCTGCGCCGCGACCTCGCCCTCCGGATGACCACCCATGCCGTCGGCCAGCGCAAACAGGCCGGCCTCCCGCGTGAAGCAATAGCCCATGCGGTCTTCATTGGTCTCGCGGCCGCCACGGCGGCTGACTTGGAAGACGCTGAATCTCACGCCTTGGCCCCAGACTTCAAGTTCTCAAGTTGCAGTTTCAGCCGTTCGCTGAAGGACAGCTTGGTGTAGCGTCTTTCCGTCTCGCGGGCGAGTTCTTTCTGCAGCGCGAACACGCTTTGCGGACGCGACAGCGGGTCCAGCGCCATGCACCACTCGGTCACTTCGAGCAGGTTGTCGGAGTAGACATTGCGCAGCCGCGACAGGCTCAGGTTCAGGCGGTCCTTCTCCAGGCGCTGCGGCGCGTCGTTGGGCGGGTAGCCCTGCATGCAGGCGTAGATGCAGGCGCCGATCGCGTAGATGTCGGTCCAGGGGCCCAGCGAGCCATCGCGGCGGTACATCTCGGGCGCCGCAAAGCCGGGCGTGTACATCGGCCGGATGAAGTTGCCTTCCTTGCTCAGCACTTCGCGCGCGGCGCCGAAGTCCAGCAGCACGGCCTTGTTGTCATTCGTGATGAAGATGTTGGCCGGCTTGATGTCCAGGTGCAGCATCTTGTGCTGATGGACGATGCGCAGGCCGCGCAGGATCTCGTCGAAGAGGCTGCGGATGGTGGACTCGCGGAAGACCTTGTCGCGCTTCATGTCGCGCGCGGTGACGATGAAATCCTGCAGCGTGTCGCCCTGCAGGTAGTTCATGACCATGTAGACGGTCTCGTTCTCGCGCAGGAAGTTCAGCACCGAGACGACGCTCGGGTGCGAGATCTGCGCCAGCGAGCGGCCTTCCTCGAAGAAACTCTTCAGGCCCAGCCGGTACAGCGGCTGTTTCTCGGGTTTGACGCGCGGCGTCAGCTCACCCGGAGAACGCTCGGCCAGCGACGAGGGCAGATATTCCTTCAGCGCAACGAGGTGGTGGTCCGGGTCTTCGGCGAGATAAACCACCCCGAAACCGCCCGCCGCCAGTCGCTTGATGATCTGGTAGCCCCCAACCACCGTGCCCGCTGGCAATGGCGCCGGCTTCGGCTTGGACATAATCGCGCTTGATCTCTTGTTAACTGTCTGTTCTTACGAGTGCGAAATGCCAGTCTACAGCATGACCGGGTATGCCAATTCCCTGGCGCAACCCCCTAAAGCCGAGGACGGCAGCAGCTCCACGCAAGCCTCCGTCAGCGTCGAATTGCGGTCGGTCAACGGCCGGTTTCTTGACCTTTCCATGCGCATGCCCGAAGAGCTGCGCGGCCTTGAGCCACAGTTGCGCGAGCTGGTCAGCGCCCGCTTCAAGCGCGGCAAGATCGAGCTGCGAATCAACACACAGCGCGAGGCCGACGGCGCCTGGCCGCAACCCCAGCCCGAGCAGCTCAACCGCCTGGCCAGCCTGGAGGCCAAGGTGCGCACCTGGCTGCCGCAGGCAGGGCCGCTCTCAGTCCAGGAAGCGCTGAACCTGTGCAAGAGTGGTGGTGCCGCGCCGGTGCAGCTTGACGGTGCCACGCTGGAGGCTGCCAAGGCCTGCGTCGAGGGCCTGGCCGAATCGCGCGAGCGCGAGGGCGAGAAGCTGGTGGCCATCCTCAGCGAGCGCATCAAGCGGCTGGGCGAGTTGGCCAGCGAGGCGGAACCGCTCCTGCCCGCCGTCGTCGCCCGCCAGCAGCAGCGCTTTCTGGAACGCTGGCAGGAGGCGCTGACCGCCACGGGCGCGGCAGGCACCGTGCCCAAGGAAGCGCTGCAGGAGCGTGCGCTGAACGAGGCGGCAGCCTTTGCCATCCGCATCGATGTGGCGGAGGAACTGGCGCGGCTGCGTGCGCACCTTGAAGAACTGAGCCGGCTGCTGAAGAAAGGCGGCGAGCTCGGCAAGCGACTCGACTTTCTGATCCAGGAACTGCACCGGGAGGCCAATACGCTGGGTTCCAAGTCTGCGGCCCTGGAATTGACGAATATCTCCGTCGAAATGAAGGTCGCCATCGAGCAGATGCGCGAGCAGGTTCAGAACATTGAGTAGGTTTTCTGGGCGCCTTGGACGCCTAGAAAAACCCGGTGACTGACTGAGCGGTAAGGGTTTCTTGGCCCAGTCCGTCCCGGGGGTCGCAGAAGGTTCTTCAGGCTGCAGCGTTTTTTGGCGCTTTCAGGCGCGAAGACATCCTTTAATTAGGGCTTGGCTTTAAGAAAGCCGTTCACGTCCAGCCAGTGGTGGAACACCGGGAACCAGCCGTTGGCGGTGTTGCCCGGGTAGCCCAGGCCGAAACCGTGGCCGCCGTTCTGGTAGAGGTGGAACTCGACCGGCTTGCCGGCATCGAACCAGGATTTCACGACGCCGAACTGGCCCTTGAACAGGAAGTCGTCGGCCGCGATGACGTTGAACATCGGCGGCGCATCCTTGGGCACGTCGACCGGGCCCATGCCGCCGTAGATCGGGGCGATGAAGGCGAGCTTCATGGTCTTGGAGTTCAGCGTGCTGTGCATCGTCAGGCCCGCGCCGGCCGAGAAACCCATCATGCCCAGGCGCTTGGTATCGACGCCCCACTCCTTGGCACGCGAGTGGATCAGCGCGTAGGCGGCTTCCGCGTCGGCGAGCTGGTTGTCGAGGCTGGGCATGGCCGGTCGGGGAGCGCCTGGGGCGTCGTTCAACGAGGAAAACATGCGGTCCATGGACTGCTTGAATGCGTCCACCGAATCCGGCGTCGGGTGCAACCGGTACTTGAGCACGAAGGCGGCGATGCCCTTGTCGGCCAGGGCCTGGGCGACCTTCCAGCCCTCGTTGTTGATGGACAGCCAGCGGAAGCCGCCGCCCGGCGCGACCAGCACCGCCGTGCCGTTGCCCTTGCCCGGTGCGGGCAGATAGGGCGTCAGCGTGGCTGTGGTGACGTTGCGCACCATCGGCTCGCCCCACTGCTTGAACCAGCTCTCGGAAGCCGGCTGGTTGTTGACGCCGCCGGTGCCCAGCTTGATGGCATTCGGCTCGGCAATAGCGGCGAGCGGGTAGATGGTGCCGTCCTGGGCGAAGGCGCCGGCTGTGGTGGCGAGCAGGACGGCAAACAGGGAAGCACGCAGTGATTTCATGGTCATGAACGATTCGGTTTGAAAGAGGTGATCAGCGCGGCAGGGTCAGCGGCCGGGCGAGTGAGAAAGTGGCGCTTTCAGCCGGCGCGCCGGTGTCGGGTTGGCCCCCGCCGACGCTGATGCGGTAGCTGCCGGGCATGACTTGGCGCACGCCGTCGCGGTCGACGAAGCTGAGGTCTCGGGCGTCGAGGCGCCAGCTCAACTCGCGCCGCTCGCCGGCCTTCAAGTGCAGACGCTGGAAGCCGCGCAGCGCCAGCTTCGGGGCGCCCTCGAAGCGCGGCGGGGTGAGGTAGAGCTGCGCCACTTCGTCACCATCGCGTGCGCTGGTGTTGGTGATGGCGGTGCGCACGACGAGGCTCGGAGCTGCCTTGCCGTCATCCAGCACCTCCGCCTTCACCGGTTCGTAGCGAAAGGTCGAGTAGCTCAGGCCGTGGCCGAAGGGGTAGACCACCGGCTTGTCGAAGAAGCGGTAGGTGCGGCCCGCCATGCGGTAGTCGTCGAAGGGCGGCAGGTCGCTCGCGCTCTTGTAGAACGTGACCGGCAGGCGCCCGGCCGGGTTGGCCGCGCCGGCCAGGACCTGTGCAATCGCCTGGCCACCGCCCTCCCCTGGGTACCACGCCTGCATGACGGCCGCCGCGTTGGCGTGCGCCCACGACAGGTCGATGGCGCTGCCGCTCAGGTTCACCACCACCACCGGCTTGCCGAGCTTGGCCACTTCCAGCAGGTAGGCGCGCTGGTCGGCCGGCAGGTCGAGCTTGGTGCGGTCGCCACCGCTGAAGCCGTCGATCTTGACGGGCATCTCCTCACCTTCGAGGTCAGAGGTCAGGCCGAGGACGGCGACCAGCACATCGGCATTCGCTGCGGCGGCGCGCAGGTCCGGCACCGGCTGGCGCGACACACGCTTCCAGATCATGCCGGGCGGGGCGCTGACGCCGGACTCCGTCTCGAATTGCAGCGGATAGCGCTCGCCCTTCTTCAGGTCCACCTGCGTCAGCGCGACAGGCTCGGCCCAGCGCGTGGGCTTCCTGGCCAGCACGACGTCGCGGCCGGCGATGCGCACGTGGCCCTTGATGCCCGCCAACCCAAGCCGGTAGCTGCCCGTCTCGGGCGCGACCAAGGCGCCCGTCCAGACGGTTCGAACCGTCGTGCCGACCTCGGTGAACTCCTGCGGGCGCGATTCGATCTGCGCGACGGCATGACTTCCCACGGGCTGGGCCTCGAAGCGGCGCTTGCCCATGTCGTTCGGCGAGCCGGCCTGAAGCTTGAAATAGCTGGCCTTCAAGCCGGCGCTGCCGTCAGGCCCGACGAAAACCTCGCGCGGCACCGGGTCGCCGTCGGTGATGGACGGGCTGAAGGGCACGAGTTGCACCTGCGCCGGCGTGAACTGCTGGCGCAGGCCCTCGTAGACAGTCAGCGTGGGCCCGGTGTTGCCCGACGAATAGTTGCCTCGCATCACACGTCGTGCGTCCGCCAGCGGGCCCACGACCGCGATGCGCGCCGAGGCCTTCAGCGGCAAGGCGCCGTCGTTCTTCAGCAGCACCAGGCTTTCGACGGCCGAGCGCAACGCGAGCGCGCGGTGGTCTGGCGAATTGATGGCGCTCCCGGCGGGGAACTGGCGCTCGGCCAGCCCAGGCAGGTCGCCAGCGCGGATGCGGGCCGAGAACAGGCGCACGAGGGCCGTGTCGATGTCGGCCTGGCGGATGTAGCCACGCTTCAGCGCTTCCTTGTAGGGCTCTCCGAGACCGGGCTTGTGCGCCAGCGTCGCGCCGTTGCACTCGTTGTCCACGCCGGCCTTGAGCGCCGCGGCGGCGCCGGCTGCGGCATCGACTGCGTACTTGTGGTTGACGCTGATGTCGACCACTGCATCGCAGTCCGACACCACATAGCCTTTGAACTTCCAGTCCTCGCGCAGCGTCTTCACCAGCAGCGTGTTGCTGGCGCAGGCGGGCTCGCCGTTGACGCGGTTGTAGGCGCACATGATGGAGCCGGCCTGGGCATCGACCATGGCCGCGCGGAAGGCGGGGAGGTAGGTGTCTTCCAGGTCTTGCGCGGACACCCACACGTCCACCGAATGCCGCGTGGACTCCGGCCCGCTGTGCACGGCGAAGTGCTTAGGCGCGGCGGTGACCAGGGGCCGCGCGGAGTCGGGCCCCTGCATGCCGCGCACGTAGGCCTTGCCGAGCTCGGCGGTGAGGAACGGGTCCTCGCCGTAGGTCTCCTGGCCGCGACCCCAGCGAGGGTCGCGGAAGATGTTGATGTTGGGCGACCAGGTGTTCAGCGCACCGCCGATGCGGTTCGGGTTGGGCTTGTGGCGGCCCAGCGCGTAGACAGCCTGCACCTCGGTGCTGATGCTGGCGGCCACGTCCTGCATCAGCTTGTCGTTGAAGCTTGCGGCCAGGCCGACGGGTTGCGGGAAGTTGGTGGTGGCGCCCGGGCCGAAGGCGCCGTGCAGCGACTCGGTCCACCAGTTGTATGCGGGGATGTTCAGGCGCGGGATGGCCGGTGCGCCGTTGAGCAGTTGCTCGACCTTCTCGTCGAGCGTGAGCTTTGAAACGAGCTGGCGGGCCTGGGTATCAGCATCGGTGGCATCGGCGGCATGCACCATGCCGCTGAACGCCATGGCGAGCGCGAGGCAGGCGGTGGGGAGGGACTTCAAAAATGTCTCCGGAAATGTCGTTCGCAGATGGAGGTGTCTGCCGGCCCCCGAAGCCCTTCGGGCGGGAGCCGGCAGACAAGGGTTCAAGGCAACGCTGAACAAGTCCCTCGGGACTTATTCAACGTCGCCCTGACGCTCAGAAGCGATAGCGAGCACCGATCAGGTAACGGCGGCCCGTTTGAATGGCGGAGATGTGCTGGGTCTTGGTACGGCCGTAGTTGCGGATGTAGCCGTCGTTCAAGTTCAGCAAGTCGGCCTGCAGGGTGAGGTTCTTGCCAATCTTGTAGCCAATGGAGGCGTCTACCTGACCATAGGCATCCGTGTACCGCGGGTTGTTGCCGTTGTCGTTGGTCGCCGCAAGGAACGCATCGCGCCAGTTGTAGGCAGCGCGAATCGACCACACATCGTTCTCGAAGAAACCCACGAGGTTGGCGGAATCGCTGACACCCTCCAGCGGGGCCTGCTGATCGGTGGTCGCGGCGCCGTTGATGTACTTCAGGCCACTCCTGACGAAGGTGTAGTTGCCTGAGACGCCAAAGCCACTGCTGCCGAACATGTGCTGGAAGTTGAACTCCAGACCCTTGATCGTGTCACCGCCGGCATTGGACGGGGTCGTGATGTTGAACACCAGCGGCTGGGCGCCGGGGACGGTGCCCAGGATGTCGCCCTTCAGGAAAGTCGGGTCGCTCGCGTCGGTGACCGTGACACCTGGCTGGCCGTTGTAGTTCTGGAAGATGTAGTTACGCAGCAGCTTGGGACTGTCGGCGGGTATGCCGGCGGCGCGCGCGGCGTTGAAATACGTGCCGCTGGCGGGCTGGTTCAGGCCCGCGAACGTCTGTTGAACCGTCTTCTTGGTGAAGAAGTCGGTCACCTTCTTGTAGAAGGCGCCCGCTGCCACATACGACGACTTGGCGTAGTAGTACTCGGCAGACAGGTCGAGGTTCTTGGACTTCAGCGGCTTCAGGGCCGGGTCGCCCGTCGAACCGGCACCGTTGATGTTGTAGCGACCCGAGTTCGGGTTCAAGGCGATGCCGCCCAGCATGTCGCCGAAGTTCGGGCGACCGATGTTGACACCGTAGCTGGCACGCACCTTGATGTCGGATGTCAGGTCAGCATCCCAGTCAATGCTTGGCAGCCAATAGCTGTACTTGCCCGTCTTGGTACCAAAGGTGCTCGTGGGGCCCGTCAGAGAGACTTCGTTCTCCGCATACCAGGATGAGCCGGTGTAGGAAGTGACCTGCGAAGACGACGTGATCTTGGTTTGCTCGTAGCGCAGACCCACCGACACGTTCATCGGGATCGATGTGTCGAACGAATGGTCCCACTGACCATAGGCCGCGGTGGACTTTTCGGTGGTGCGCCAATCGTTGCCGTTGGTGAAGTCCTTGTAAGGCGAGAAGTAGGCTTCGGCCTCGGCCGCGCTCAGCGGAGCACCGGCCCCGAGGGACGTCGGGCGATACACCTGCGCGTTCTTGATGGCCTGCGTACGCAGCTCCTCGAAGCTGGGCACAAAGAACGTCTGGAACTGGCGCGGGTCGCCGCTGCCCGGGATCCGGTTGAAGAAACTCGGCAGGCTGTACTGCCCCACGGTCATGTTCTTGAACGTGCCTTGAGGACCGATGCCGCCCCAGTCGCCGTGGAAGTTGTTGGCGCCGGCCGAACGGTTCTTCAGCTTGGTGAAGCCCAGGCCCAAGAGCAGCTTGTCGTCCGCGCTCAGCCGGTAGGTGCCGCTCAACTGTGCCTGGTCGACATCCTGGTCGGAAATGTTGTTCTCGAACTGGGAACCGGTGACGGTCGTCTTGTTCGAGTCGTACGCCAGTCCCTTCGACTCCATGACCGGGAACTTCTGGTCGTAGTACATCGTCGTGTTGCCCTGGTTGAACAGCGCCAGGTCAATGACGTTGCCGGAGCCGTAGGGGCTGTCCGGGCGCGTGCGGGACTTCGACGAGTGGGCGTCGAGGTCAATGCTCAACTGTTCGCTGAGCTTCCAGGCCGCGTTGAACCCGGTGGAGTTCAGCTTGGTTTTGTTGGCAAACAGGGCCGCATACATCGCGAAGTCGTGCGTGCCGTCCCAGGTGGCCGTCTGGATGACCGGATCGGAGACGTCACCCGCCCTGACAAACGTCGTGGGGGGGCTGCCGTTCAAGTTGCCAGAGAACGACGGGCCGAACCAGGAGGAGTTCTCGATGGCTCGGTTCTTGGTGGCGTTGATGGCCAGCGTGTGATCCAGCGTGAACTTCAGATCCTTCGACGGGGCGAACTGCAGGACCGCCTGGCCGTTGATGCGTTCCCGCTCCAGGCCGCTCGTGCGGTAACGCACGTCATTGGTGTGGGAGATAAAGCCGCTGGTGGGGAAGTTGACCAGGTTGGAGGCTGGGGCACCCGAATACGCAGTTCCGGTGGTACCCGTGGTGATGCGCCGGGTTTCCCAGCCGTTGCCGGTGAACGCGTTGTTGGAGCCCGAGCTGCGCTTGGAGTAGCTGCCGCTGATGGCGATGCCGATCGTGCGGTTGCCGAAGCTGTCGCTGTAGAGACCGGAGATTTCAGGCGTGACCTTGTCGCCCGCGATTTCATCCGGCAGGCGGGAGACTGATTGGTCGTAGTTGGCCTTGACGCCGATGCTGGCGATGCGCTCTCGCACATCCAGCGGGCGGGCTGTCTTGACGTTGATGGTGGCGCCGATGCCGCCCGTTGGCGACGAGGCGCGGGCGGTCTTGTAAACCTCGAGTGCGGAGATCGCGTCGGACGACAGGTTGGCGAAGTCGAAGGCGCGCCCGGCGCCGTCGGAGGTCGGCATTTGCCGGCCGTTCAGCAGCACCATGTTGAAGCCGGGGCCGACGCCGCGAACGGTGATCCGCGAGCCTTCGCCGCTCATGTTGCGGTCGATGGACACGCCAGCGATACGCTGCATCGACTCGGCGAGGTTGGTGTCGGGGAACTTGCCGATGTCTTCGGCCACGATGCCGTCGACGAGGCCGGTGGCCTGGCGCTTCAGGTTTCTCGACGATTCAAGGGAACTGCGAATACCCGTCACGACCACGGTGTCCAGCGTCTGCGTTGTGTCCTGCGCGCGCGCTGCCGTTGTGGCGAACAGCGCTGCGGTCAGGTGGCAGGCAATGGCGATCGGCGTAGGGCGGCGTCCGTTCTTGCTTGATCCTCGGTATTTGTCAGCGTGCATTTTTGTCTCCTGGCTAACTGCGGGTTTGGCGGCCTTTTGATAGTTGCGATGCTTTTGGTCATCACGGCCATCAAAAATGATTGCGCTCTCTTTTTGTTGCAGCGTGCAACCATCGAGGCGAATCTAACGGACGCCTGCCAGCACGATCATGGGGAAAGCCCGTGAACTCCCCCAATTGTTGGTACCGCTACCTTAGTAAATACCCTGCCGCTTTTGCGCGCTGAAACATTAGCATTTCTATGTTTATCAGCACCGTTATCGCTATCACGTTGGTAGCGCAATCATGCGTATCAATGATTGATCGACCTCGGTGCTAGGCGGCTTGTGGGCCAGGGTTTCGGAGCGCTCCTCAATGCGAACGCGCGTTCAAAAGATTTGCGGGCCCCGACAGACAAATGCTGCCGGCCTCGGCTTGCAGCCAGCCGCCCGACCAAAAGCGCCGAATCAAACCGCGTTCGCCAAACAAGCCCAAGCAGGCAGCGCCATTCGGCCCGCACCCCCTCACGCCGGGGGAGATAGGTGTTTGTACTGGTATTACCACTCTACGAATTTATAGAAACTGGTAATACCAACCGGCACCGCACCGAGGTGTGCAAGCCCGCGCCGTCATCGCTGTCCCATAAAACGGAGCACCCATGCTCAATCGATACAAGACCTTCCTCGCCGCTGCACTGATCGCTGCGTCCCAACTCGCTGCGGCCGACGTCGCAGAAGTGAAGATTTCGAATCTGACGTTCTCAGCGTCGGGTGGTGATTGGTGGGCCGTATTGCCAGGGCTGGATCCGAAGGGCGAATGGCCGACTTGGGTGTCGCCGGCTTCCGCTGCAATGACCGGCCTCGAGGCGCCCACGGTCAACGACGCCATGCTGGGCTGGCAGGGTCAAACGCTGAGTTCGCTCGTTACGAACGGGCTGTCTCAGGCCCAAGCATCGGTGGTGGGCCAGACCGTTGACAACCTCAACGGCGTGACCGCTTCGGCCAAGGTGGACGTGACCAGCGGACAGGCCGGCTGGGCCTTCGCAAAGGTTTTCGACGGCCAGATCTTGGCCGGCAAGGGCACGACGGTCACAGTCAGCTTCACGCTCGACAACCTGCAGGCAAGCGGCAGCCAAGCACAGGCCAACGCTTATATCGAACTCTGCGGCACGGACTTCACCACGGACACCTGTGAGCCTGCAGGCTACGCCGAGGCTTTTGTGGACGCCACTTTGCCCGGCTACACCGGTCCGTCCGTCCTGACAGCGAGTTGGACCAACCTTTCCGCCACCGACGCCATGTGGGCAAAGATGCGCATCGGTCTGACCGCCTCTGCAAACTCCGTGTCTGCCGTCCCGGAACCGGCCACCATGGCTCTCTGGCTGCTCGGGCTGGCCGGCGTGGGCATCGCCGCACAGCGTCGCCACCGCAACGATTAACGGGCTCGTCTCTGGGTCTGCCAGGCGCACCTTGCCCTGGTTTAGTCGCGCGGTCTTCAAAAGGGGTCGCGCGACCTATTTTTTCCTCGATTGAGCCCCGCTCGGACAGCCCAGCCGGGGCTCTGCCGCTTGAGCCCCTGATCCAAAGAGAGCCGTGTCATGTCCCGCGCGCCCCGCATCCCGTATTGGCTGATCGCCACACTCCTCGCCCTGCTCGCACTCTCGACCGGCCCTGCAAAGGCCGCTGGCCGCGAGCGCCTCTCACTTGACAGCGGGTGGCTCTTCCATCGCGGTGACGTGCCGATGCCCGTGGTGAAGGGCCACGGCATGAGTTATCACAACGGCAAGGCCAACGGCGCCTGGGGTGCGGCCGCCGCCGATTTCGACGATTCCAGCTGGCGGCGCATAGACCTGCCGCATGACTGGGCGGTCGAGAACCCGTTCGACCGCAACGAGAACGCGTCGCAGGGCTACCGCCAGCGCGGCTTCGGCTGGTACCGGCGCTATCTGCCGCTGTCCGAAGCGGACCGCGGCCGACACATCGAGCTGCAGTTCGACGCCATCGCCACGCACAGCACGGTCTGGGTGAACGGCATCGTCGTCGACCGCAACTGGTCGGGCTACAACGGCCGCAGCATCGACATCACGCCCTATGTCCGCTACGGTCCTGACGCCAACACCATCGCCGTGCGCGTGGATGCCCAGGCGCAGGAAGGCTGGTGGTACGAGGGCGCCGGCATCTACCGCCACACCTGGCTGGTCAAGCGCGACGCGCTGCACATCGCCACCGACGGCGTCCATGCCAACCCGGTCAAGCAAAACGGTCGCTGGACCATTCCCGTCGAAGTGACGCTGCAGAGCAGCGCCAAGTCCGAGCGAAGCGGGGTCGTCGATGTGGTCGTCATCGATCCGTCCGGCCGCGAAGTTGCCAAGGGTAGCGCCCGCACGCGCGTCGCCGGGCATGAGTCGGCCGTCGCCCGCATGAAGCTCGATGTGCGGGAGCCCAGACTGTGGTCGCTGGCGCAGCCGCACCTCTACCGCGTGCGTGCGACGCTGCGCGACGGCGCGAAGGAACTCGACCGCACCGAGGTGCAGACGGGCTTTCGCACCATCCGCTTCGATGCCGATCGCGGCTTCTTCCTGAACGAGCAGTCCGTCAAGCTGCAGGGCGTCTGCGTCCACCAGGACCATGCCGGCGTCGGCGTCGCCGTGCCGGAGGCGATCTGGGAATTCCGCCTGCGCCGCTTGAAGGAGATGGGCACCAACGCCATCCGCTTCTCGCACAACGCGCCCGCAGCCGAGGTACTGGACATCGCCGACCGGCTCGGCCTGCTCGTCATGGACGAGAACCGCAACTTCAACCCCTCGCCCGACTACCTGAAGCAGCTGACCTGGATGGTGAAGCGCGACCGCAATCACCCGAGCGTGATCCTGTGGTCCATCTTCAACGAGGAGCCGCTGCAGAGCACCGAGCCGGGGTACGAGATGGCGACCCGCATGGTCGCCGAGATCAGGAAACTCGACCCGACGCGGCCCGTCACCGGCGCCATGCACGGCGGCCTGTTCACCGACCTGAACGCCGCGGATGCGCTCGACGTGGTCGGGGTGAACTACCAGATCGGCGCCTACGACTCGTATCACAAGAAGCACCCCAAGCGGCCGATGACGAGCACCGAGGACACCGCCGCCTACATGACCCGCGGCGAGTTCACGAGCGACCGCGTCGGCCAGGTGTTCGGCAGCTTCGACGACGAACCCTCCTCCTGGGGCAACACGCACCGCCAGGCCTGGCGCGCCATCGGCGAGCGGCCCTTCATCGCCGGCAGCTTCATCTGGACCGGCATCGACTACCGCGGCGAACCCACGCCCTACGAGTGGCCCAGCGTCGGCTCCTTCTTCGGCGCGATGGACCTGGCCGGTTTCGCCAAGACGGCGTTCTGGATCCACCAGGCGCAGTGGGTGAAGGACCGCGCGGTCGTCAAGCTGGTGCCGCACTGGAACTGGGCCGGCCGTGAAGGCCAGGCCGTGCGCGTGATGGTGGCCAGCAACGCGCCGCGCGTGCGGCTGCTGCTGAACGGCGCCGTCGTCGGCGAGCAGGACGTCGACCCGTATGAAATGGCGCACTTCAACGTCGCCTATGCACCGGGCCGCCTCGAGGCCGTGGCGCTCAACGACGGCAAGGAGATCGCGCGCGACGTGGTCGAGACCAGCGGCGCGCCTGCTCGTCTCGTGCTGACACCGGACCGCCCTGCTCTGGCCGGTGACGGGCTGGACGCGGTGCCCGTGACGGTCAGCGCCGTCGACGCCCAGGGCCGCCCGGTGCCGACGGCGAACACGCGTGTGCGTTTCGAGCTCGATGGCCAGGCCAACCTCATCGGCGTCGGCAACGGCGACCCGAACTCGCATGAGCCCGACAAGGCCAGCGAGCGCAGCCTGTTCAACGGCCTGGCCCAGCTCATCGTGCAGGGCCGGCGCGACGGCCGCGGCGAGTTGAAGCTGCGCGCCTTGGCGGAGGGCCTGCAACCTGCGGAAGTCGTGTTGCAACTGCAACCCGCCGCCGCACTGCCGGGCGTGCCGACGGCCGAGCCGACGACGCCGCTGCTGAGCTGGCGCGTCTCGCCGGCCTATGCCACCCGACCCGATGCCAACGTCGTGCTGGCCGAGACCGACATGAATTCCTGGGGCTGGGACGAGCCGCCCATCCGCCGCGGCGCGGAGGCGCAGGCCTTCCGCCTGTACCGCAGCAGTGTGCCGGTGCGTGCCGACCGCAACGACGGCCGTGCGCAGCTTGTCTTCGGCAGCATCGCCGGCAAGGCCGAGGTGTGGGTGGATGGCGTGAAGATCGGCGACAAGGCCGGTGCTGAGCCGGCGGCCTTTGCCGTCACGCTGCCGCAGGGCGGGCCGCGTCGCCAGGTGACCGTGCTGGTGGAAGCCACGGCCGGCCAGCCCTCCGGCCTGTGGGGCCGCGTCGTCCTCGAGCCCGGTGCTCGCTGATGCCGCGCGATGGGCCAGCACACGGTTGAGCGCCATTGAGACGTCCCGGGCGAACTCCTCGGCGCACGTCGTCCGGCTTTGGCGTTTGCTGTGGCCGGCTCAGCTCTTCAACGGCGAGATGCCCTCGCGTCGCGCCTGACGGGGGCGCAGCAAGCCAGCGCTGCTGGGTTGGCGACCAGGCGCGGGCTCAGCAATTACGGAGCCGGCGACAAACCCACTTCGATGCGGCGACCCGTGGCGTTGATCGCGCGGCGAATCAAGCCAAGCTCTGCCGCGTGGCCGGGCTGCGAGGCCATGCAGTCAACCGTGACAGCATCGACGCCACATGCGGCCAGTTGGGCGAACCAGGCACGGTACCAATCGAAGGCGCCCGGGTGGTCAACGTCGACATCGCACATGTCGCTGGTCCAGGCAGAGGCCGGGGCTGGCTTGGCCACCTCGTCGCAACGCCATTGGCTGCCGGCGATAGGCAGACCCCGTGCGACCGCTTCGCGGGGAATGCCGCATGTCAGTTGCACACCAAAACGCAAGCCGAGGCGGTGAACCTGGGCGGCGAGCGGAGCAAAGCCGCATCCCTCCATCGCACTGGGGAACCGGTCCGCCGCGGGCTGCGGCCGGCCGTGGGCATCCAGTTGCACCGAGGCAAACGGCTGGTATGCAGACGCCGTCGCATCCGCCGCATACCACCGGGGCCCGACCATGGCGATGTCGTAGCCAGACGGCATGAGGCGCTCGGCCAGGATGCTCGCATTCCCCAGGTAACCGGCCTCGGTCATCGGGGCGCCGAGGCCGTCCCGGCTGCTCCAGCCCATGGGCGGCGTGAGCCCGCATGCGTCGTCGACGTCGCCGTTCCTGGCTGTAAATCCATTGCTCGCGACGGTCAGGACCGCATCGCGACGATGGTGAGCGTCTCCCAGGTAAGGCCTGTGGGCGATCACAGGCAATGGGTCAGCCGGCGCAAAGATGGTGTTCGACCTGGATGGGCACATGGGCGATCTGCAGTCTCAAGCGAGCGATTCGCCGGCGAATCTCAAAAATGATTCGGCGCCGAATCAGGCAGTAAAAATAATTGCGGTTGGACCGCGCAGCCATCGTAATTCGACGAGAAATCGAACGGCCTAGGGAAAAAACCTAGCCGTTCCCCGCGTGTCAGGGGATGGTGAGCGGCGCGCTTCGAGGCCCCGGCAAGGTCCGCCGGTGAACGAGTTCGACGGGCATGACGATGTCGCGAGGGCCTTGGTAGACCTCCCCGCGGCGCTGTGCCTCGATCAATTGCATCAGGACCTCAACCGCGCGGCGACCCATTTCGAGCAGCGGCTGGCGCACCGTCGTCATGCGCAAGGTGCGGGCCATCAGCGTGTTGTCGAAGCCGGCAATCGAGATGTCCTGCGGAACGCTCAACCCGCAGTCCTGCAGCGCATCGATGCAGCCGAAGGCGATGTCGTCGCTGCCGCAGCAGACGGCCTCGGGCAACGGCTGACCGCGGTGGCGCTGTAGCCATTCCTGCATGGTCCGCCTGCCGCCTTCGGCAGTGAACCAGGTGCGGACCACATGGTCGGAAGCGACTTCCACCCCGGCTTCGGCATGGGCGCGCATGAAGCCGTCGACCCGGCGGTCCGCTCCCTTGACGTTCACCGGTCCGCCCACGCAAAGGATCCGGCGATATCCAAGCTCGAGCATGTGGCGCGCGATGGCATAGCCGCCTGCTTCGTCATCCGCCTCGACGTTCACCTCGGCCCGCAACAGCCTGCCGGCGTGGATCGTGACCATGGGCGTGTGCGGCGGTATCCAGGTGGTGGTGTCGTCCTCCAGATAAGGCGCCAGCACGACGAGCCCATCGACGCGGCCGTCACACAAGGCGGGGATGCGCTTGGGCGCCTCTTCCCAGCCGCCGAGCGGAAATATGGATGTCGTCTGGTGAGCCTCCGTCGCCCCCCGCACGACGCCGTTGAACACCTCCAGGAAGTAGAGGTTGGGCTCCTCGTTGGCGATGTTGGCGACGAAGCCGATGGCGTTGGTTCGCTGATACGTCAACGCACGCGCGGTCGCGTTAGGCCGGTAGCGCAGGCGCTCCGCCGCCGCGAGGACACGCTCCCGTGTCTCGGCCGACACCCGCGTCGAACCCTTGGCACCGTTGAGGGCACAGGACGCCGCCACGTCAGAAACCCCCGCTTCTCGCGCAACATCGGCGAGCGTGGGCAGTTTGTGACGACGGCTCGTCTGCGGCTTGGAAGGTTTGGGGATTGAAGCGGACACAGTCCGGCGGCGCGAGGGGGCGGGGCGCCGCACTCTAGCACCGCAGGCAGAGGGCTTTGTCCGGCAGGGACGCCGTGGGTAGGTGTTTACACTGGTTAGACCAATCGTTCAAAGTTGCGAAGCTGGTTATACCAATTATTGACGGGTAGTGGGATTCCGTGGCCGGCTGAGTCCTTCTTGATGGCACGACGAGCCAATGCGTGAGTTGGCCGAGCAGCGAGACAAGCGCAAACCCGCGAGACAACAAATGAAAGTTCACACCTGACCATGCGCCTTCGCAGCATCCTGCCCCGCATCGCCCTCGGCTGCGCCGCCCTCGCCTGCGGGACTGCGCCGGCCGCCGAACCGGCGCCCGGCGCCAACCCCGTGCTGCGCGACCGCTTCACCGCGGACCCCGCCCCGCTGGTCGTCGGCGACACGGTCTACCTCTACGTCGGCCGTGATGAGGCCAAGGGCAACGACTTCTTCCTGATGAAGGAGTGGCTGGCTTATTCGTCCAAGGACCTGCGCCACTGGACGGCCCACGGCGCCTTCATGAAACCCACCGATTTCAAATGGGCCACGGGCGACGCCTGGGCCGCGCAGGTCGTGCAGCGCAACGGCCGCTTCTACTTCTACGCGACGGTGCAGCACAACGACACCCACCCCGGCAAGGCCATCGGCGTGGCGGTGGCGGATAACCCGCTGGGCCCGTTCAAGGATGCCCGCGGCTCGGCGCTGATCACCGATGCCACGACGCCGGCCCCCTACGGCTGGAACGACATCGATCCCACCGTCTTCATCGACGACGACGGCACCGCCTGGCTGGCCTGGGGCAACCCAGTGCTCTACCTGGCCAAGCTCAAAGCCAACATGACCGAACTGGATGGCCCCATCGAGAAGATCGCCCTGCCCAACTACACCGAGGGGCCGTGGCTGTCCAAGCGCAAGGGGCTGTACTACATGACCTACGCCTCCATGGCGCACCAGAATGTCTGGGAGCACCTGTCCTATGCCACTGCGCCCAGCCCGCGCGGGCCTTGGACCTACCAGGGCGTGCTGACCGGTCCGACGAAGAACAGCTTCACCATCCACGCCGGCATCGTTGACGACTTCAAGGGCCAGTCCTACCTGGTCTATCACAACGGCGCGCTGACGCTGCCGGACGGGGAGACCGGTGCCGGCGCCCGGCGCTCCGTCACGATGGAATACCTCTACTACGACGCTGATGGCCGCATGTGGCCCGTGGCGCAGACGGACGCCGGCATCAGCGCGCCGGCCCGGCCACCCGCCGGCAAGGTGCCCGCGCTGCCGGACCCGGGCCGCTCCGACTCGCGCGTGGCCGTCCAGCAGTTCGCCCAGGGCTATCCCGAAGCCTGGCCGGGCAGCCCGGCGCTGGCCTCGGTCACGCGGCCTTTCGAGCAGGCGCCCGAGCCCGTGGGCTTCCACCGCGACGGCGACGGCGGCGGCGCCAGCCGGCTGGTGCAAACCTTCGTGCCACGCGCCGACATCCCGCTGGGCCGGCTCAGCCTGTACGCCGGCGACGGCCACGGCACGGACGCCACGCACACCTTGAGGCTGTCGCTGCGTGACGTCGAGGCCGGCACCGAACTGCTCGGCGCCGGCGAGGGCCTGGTCATCGCCTACCGGCCGCAAGGGGCCGGGCTGCTGAGCTTCGACTTCTGCGCCCATCCGCCGGTTGTGCTGAAGTCCGGTCGCCGCTATGCGCTGGCGTTGCAGGGCAAGAAGGACGCGCTGACGATCAATCTGCGCGCCAGTCGCAGCGACGTTTATGCCGACGGCGAAGCAACCCTCGACGACCGGCCGCTGAAGGACCGGGAGAGCGGCCGCCCGGCGGACTTCGCGTTCGCGCTGTACGCGCGATAGAAACGCTCACCCGTCCCTGACGCGGGCTCGTGCGGTGCCCCTTGACTGCATCACCGACTCGTCGTGATGCCCCCTCCCCCCGCAAGACGCCAATGAAATCAAACGCTGACCGCCGAGCCAAATGATGAGCCGCCCAACCTCTTCCCTTGTGATGGTCCTCGCCATGGCCCTGGGCTGCGCCGCGTCCGAGCCCCTCCAGGCGGCAGGGGTCGCAGCACCGGCGGACCACGCCCACAACCCCCTGATCTGGGCCGACGTCCCCGACATCGCCGTCATCCGGGTCGGCAAGACCTACTACATGAGCAGCACGACGATGCACATGAGCCCGGGCCTGCCGATCATGAAGTCGACCGACCTGGTGAACTGGCGCATGGCCTCCTACGCCTATGAAACCCTTGCCGACAACGACGCCTTGCGCCTCGACAACGGCAAGAACGCCTACGGTGCCGGCTCCTGGGCCAGCAGCCTGCGTTACCACGGCGGCGTGTTCTATGCGTCCACGTTTTCTGCCACCAGCGGGCGCACACACATCTACACCACGCGCGATCCCGAGCGCGGTCCTTGGAAGGAGACCAGTTTCGAGCCTGTGCTGCATGACCACAGCCTGTTCTTCGATGACGACGGCCGCGTCTACATGGTGTCGGGTGGCGGTCGTATCACGCTCACCGAGCTGAAGTCCGATCTGTCCGGCGTCAAGCCGGGCGGGGTGAACAAGGTCCTCATCGAGAACGTCAACACCGTCTTCGGCACCGACCTGGGCGGGCTCAATGGCGAGGGTTCGCAGCTTCTCAAGGTCAACGGCCGCTACTACCTCTTCAACATCGCCTCGCCGGGCAGTCGCTGGGCGCGCACGGTCATCGTCAGCCGCGCCGACAGCATCGCCGGCCCCCATGAGAGTCGGATCGCTCTCGATGACCGTGGCATTGCCCAGGGCGGGCTCATCGACACGCCCGAAGGCAAGTGGTACGCCTATCTCTTCAAGGACAACGGCGCCGTCGGCCGCATTCCCTATCTCGTGCCCGTGACCTGGAAAGACGGCTGGCCCGTGCTCGGCGAGAACGGCAAGGTGGCGATGGCGCTGGACATTCCCGCCGGCGCGCAGGGCGTCTCGGGCGTCTCGGGGGTTATCGCTTCCGACGAATTCGACCGCCGGCCAGGCGACCCCGCACTGCCGCTGGCCTGGCAGTGGAATCACAACCCCGAGCCTCGTGACTGGTCGCTCACCAAGCGGCCGGGCTACCTGAGCCTCAACACCAGCCGGGTCGTGCCCACGCTGCTCGAGGCCCGGAACATGCTCACCCAGCGCACCTTCGGCCCCAGCAGCTCAGCCACAACCCGCATCGACGTGAGCGGCATGAAGGACGGTGACTGGGCCGGCCTCAGCGCCTTCCAGAAGCACTACGGGTTTGTCGGGGTCAGGATGACCGACGGCGCCAAGTCCCTCGTCATGGTGAGCGCCGACGGCGACCGTCCTGAGGAGATCGCCTCCTTGCCACTCACTGGCAACGCCGTTCACCTCAAGGTCGACTGCGAGTTCGAGTCTGCGCCTGAAGTCGCCCGCTTCTCCTACAGCCTGGACGGCAAGACCTGGACCCCCATCGGTCGCGCCTCGCGCATGGCCTACACCCTCCCGCACTTCATGGGCTACCGCTACGGCCTCTTCTATTACTCGACCAAGACTGCCGGCGGCCGTGTGGACTTCGACTACTACCGGATCGAGCCTGGCGGCGGCTCGCGCTGAGCTTCGCCCGCTTTGGCCTCGAGAACGGGCACCGTTCTCCAATTGACGTTTCATATCCAGCCATGCGCCTTTTCAGACTCCTGGGCCTCGCCGCCTTTTACTCGACCGCGCTCATCGGCGCATCCGCGCTCGCCACAGAATCACCGCCCGGCGCCAGCGCTCTTGCGCACAACCCCGTCATCTGGGCCGACGTCCCCGACATCGCCATCATCCGTGTCGGCAGGACCTACTACATGAGCAGCACGACGATGCACATGAGCCCAGGCCTGCCGATCATGAAGTCGACGGACCTCGTGAACTGGCGCATGGCCTCGTACGCCTATGAAACCCTGGCCGACAACGACGCCCTCCGCCTCGACAACGGCAAGCACGCCTACGGTGAAGGCTCCTGGGCGAGCAGCCTGCGCCATCACAACGGCGTGTTCCACGCCTCGACGTTCTCGGCCAACACGGGCCGCACCCACGTCTACACCACGCGTGATCCGGAGCGCGGTCCGTGGAAAGAGACCAGCTTTGAGCCCTCGCTCGGTGACCACAGCTTGTTCTTCGATGACGACGGTCGCGTCTACATGGTTTTCGGGGGCGGTCGCATCACGCTCATCGAGATGAAGTCCGATCTCTCCGGCATCAAGCCGGGCGGCGTGAACAAGGTCATCGTCGACAACGTCAACGGCCTCTTCGGCACCGACCAGGGCGGGCTGAAGGGCGAGGGCTCGCAGCTTTTCAAGGCCAACGGTCGCTACTACCTCTTCAACATCGCCTCGCCCGGCAGCCGTTGGGCGCGCACCGTCACCATCCACCGCGCCGACGCCATCGACGGGCCCTACGAGGGTCGCATCGCCCTTGATGACCGCGGCATTGCCCAGGGCGGCCTCATCGACACGCCCGAGGGCAAGTGGTACGCGTATCTGTTCAAGGACAACGACGCCGTCGGCCGCATCCCCTACCTCGTGCCGGTGACCTGGACGGACGGCTGGCCCGTGCTCGGTGAAGGCGGCAAGGCGCCCATGACGCTGGACATCCCCGCTGGCGCGCAGGGCGCTTCCGGTGCAGCAGGCATCGTCGCCTCCGACGAGTTCGACCGCCGGCCCGGCGACGCCGCCCTGCCACTGGCATGGCAATGGAATCACAACCCCGAGCCTCGCGACTGGTCGCTCACCAAGCGCCCGGGCCACCTGAGCCTCACCACCAGCCGGGTCGTTCCCACGCTGCTCGAAGCGCGCAACACGCTCACCCAGCGCACCTTTGGCCCGAGCAGTTCAGCCACCACCCGCATCGACGTGAGCGGCATGAAGGACGGCGACTGGGCCGGCCTGTCCGCCTTCCAGCGGCAGTACGGTTTCGTGGGCGTCAGGATGACCAACGGCGTCCGTTCTCTGGTCATGGTGAGCGCCGAAACGGACAAGCCCGAAGAGCTCGCCTCCATTCCCCTCACCGGCAAGACCGTTCACCTCAAGGTCGACTGCGAGTTCGATCCAGCGCCCGAGCTCGCCCGCTTTTCCTACAGCCTGGACGGCAAGACCTGGACCCCCATCGGTCGCCCGTCTCGCCTGAAGTACACCTTCCCCCACTTCATGGGGTATCGCTTCGGCCTTTTCTATTACTCGACCAAGACGGCCGGCGGCCGCGTCGACTTTGACTACTACCGGGTCGGGCATGGCACGCAAGACCGTCGCTGACAAGGCGCGACCGCATTCCGCCTTCCTCCACTCGCGCGCCACTTGAATAGACAACCCCTGTGAACACCATCAAACACGGCCTCGCCGTACTCGGCTTGATCGCGGCCCCGGCCTTTGCGGCCAATCAGGTCGGCATCAACATCGACGCCGGCAAGCCCGGCCCGGTCATCAGCAGATACGTCTACGGCCAGTTCGCCGAACACCTCGGCACCGGCGTCTACGAAGGCATGTGGGTCGGCAGCAAGTCGAGCATTCCCAACACCCGGGGCTGGCGCAATGACGTCGTCGGCGCGCTCAAGGCCTTGCATGTGCCGCTGGTGCGCTGGCCGGGCGGCTGCTTCGCCGACACCTACCACTGGCGCGACGGCATCGGCCCGCAGGACAAGCGCCCGAGCAACGTCCATGGCAGCCATGTTGAAGAGATCAACGCCGTCGGCACGCACGAATTCTTCGACCTCATCGACATGATCGGCGCCGACGCCTATGTCAATGGCAACGTCGGGTCGGGCAGCGTGCAGGAGATGGCCGAATGGGTCCAGTACATGACGGCGGAAGGCGGCTCGCCGCTGGCGAGGCTGCGCGCCCAGAACGGGCGCGAGAAGCCGTTCAAGGTCGCGTTCTTCGGTATCGGCAATGAGCTGTGGGGCTGCGGCGGCAACATGAAGCCCGAGCACTACGCGAACCTGTACAGCAACTACGAGCACTTCCTGTGGGCACCCGAAAAGTCGCGGCCGAAGATGATCGCCAGCGGCGGCAGTGGCTTCGACACCGCCTGGACCCAGGTGCTGAGCAAGGAGCTGAAGGGCCGCACGAGCGGCATCACTGTCCACCAGTACACCGTCCCGACCGGCAAATGGGAGGTCAAAGGCAAGGACCTGGGATTCAAGGAAGACGAGTGGATCTCGACCCTGGCCAACACCATGAAGATGGACCAGCTGATCAAGGATCACGCGGCCGTGCTGGACAAGCACGACCCCGAGAAGAAGATCGGCTTGATGATCGACGAGTGGGGCACCTGGTATGACGAAGCGGGCGCCCGAAGCGCGCTGTTCCAGCAGAACTCGCTGCGCGACGCGCTGGTGGCGGCGCTCAACTTCCACATCTTCCATGAGCACGCGGAGCGGGTCCCCATGACGACCATCGCCCAGATGGTCAACGTCCTGCAGGCAATGATCCTGACGGACAAGGAAAAGATGGTGTTGACCCCGACCTACTACGCCTTCCAGATGTATGTGCCGTTCCAGGATGCCAAGACGCTGCCGCTGACGATCAATGGCAACACGAGCTACACGCTCGGGGCAACGAGCATTCCGGGCGTGAGCGCTTCGGCGGCACGTGCCAAGGACGGCAAGGTCTATCTGTCGCTGGTCAACACCGATCCGAGCAAGGCGGTCGATGTCGCCGTCAGCGTCGCGGGCACGAAGGTCATCGGTGCGGCCGGCAAGGTGCTGACCTCGGCCGCAATGGACGCGCACAACACCTTCCAGAATCCTCAGGTCGTCAGGCCCACTGCGTTCAGCGCGCGTGCCGCGGGCGGCAAGCTGGCGATCAAGGTGCCCGCCAAGGCGGTGCTGGTGGTCGCGTTGGAGGAATGAAAGCTGGCGCGCAAGCGCCGCGACGCGCCGGCTTGCCAGACCGTCGGTGCAGACGGCCTCAGGAAGCCGGCAATGCGCCGATCTGCTGCATCAGTCCGAGCAGGTCCGGTTGGCCTACTTCAGAGACGATCTTGCCGGTCGAGAGCCGATAGATGTTCAGCGCCTGCACGGCAATCGTCTTGCCGGTGGGAGGCACGCCGAAGAAGTCTCCGCGGTGCGTTCCGCGCATCGTGAATCGTGCCGCGATGACATCACCTTCGATGACGGTTTCCTCAAGCGTCCACTGAACGTCGGGGAATCCGCCGCGCATCATCCCGATGATCTCCAGGTAGCCTTGCGGACCGTGCACGGGCTCGGCGCGCCCCGGAACATGAAACACCGCGGCTGGAGAAACCAGCTCTGAGGCGAGCTGCGGGTCCGCCGTGTTGATGAACGTCACGAAGCGAGCCATGAACTGTCGGTTTGTTTTTTGCATCGGATCACCTTTCACTGTCTCTCACTCAGGGGCAACACCCACTCGATGCCAATGCGGCGCGTAGCCGTTCCGTCGCGCAGCTGCGCCGGCTCTGGCGCAGCGGTGGGGGTGGCGGCGGCACGCGCCAGACTCACGGCGTCGAGCTCTTGCTCCAGGGCCAGGGCCGGCACACCGCGCACGCCGGCCGCCGTGATCTCGCGGCGCTGCACGAAGCTGCGCACGATCCTGCCAGCGGCATCGATGTCCTGCTCCACGACGACCGTGCCCGCAAGCTCGGCGCGGCGCGCGAACAGCGGAAAGCCGTTCGCATCAGTTGCGCCCGGCCCGCTGCGTGGCACATCGGGCAGCAGATAGGCCTGTGATCGCACGACCAGCGCGCTGCGCCACGCCTGCATCGCACCCAGCGCCGTCATGCGTCGGCTGCGCACCTGTTCCTGGCTCCACCAGCGCAGCAACTCGCAGCGTGAAGCAGGCGCCTGCCCGGCATAGGTCCAGCCCGCCGCCTGCAGTGCGTTTCGCACCTCGGGGGCGATGCCCGCCGCGTTGCCCTGCAGTTTGGGCAGCGTGACGGCCAGCTCGTCTTCGAGCGCACGGTCCGGCGAGGGCGGCACCTGCCGCGGCAGCTGACCCCATCGCGCCAGGCGCGCCGCCTCGCCCTGCCAGGCGGCGTCGCGCTGCTCTGCCGGCAGCGCTTCGATCAGCAGCGCCACCTGGGCCGCAGGCGGTGACTGGTTCAGCCCCTTGCAAATGCCGGGCGTCTTGAGCGCTTCGGCCCAGATCGTGTCGCTCGGATGAGGCGTTATGTCGGCCTGCCAGAGCGCCACTTCGTTCAGCACGCGATTGCTCAATCGCTGGGCGGCCACCTCGGCGCGCAGCTCACCCTTGCCCTGTGCGGTTTCCTCGTTGAGCCATGCCGCCCAGCCGGCCTGGGCGCGTTCACGTTGTTGGCGCAGCACCGACTCGGCGACGCTGCGGTGCTCCGGCGAAAGCTTCAGGTCGGCGGGCAGCTGGAACATGCTCGCCAGCAGGTCCAGCGGCTGGCGCAACAGTCCCGCATCGCGCTCAAGGCGCTCACGCAGCCTGGCCCGCTGTTCGACCATCTGCCGCCGAGCAGCTTCATCACGCTGCTGGTCGATCAGCTCCTGCGCCATCTGCTTGTTCCTGGCCGCCGCAGCCGCCTTGTCCGGGTTCTGTCCCTCGGCCGTCACGCCACCGACGCGACCAGGCTCCATGCCGGGAAATGTGCCGACCTGAGCCAGCACCGCCGCCGGTGCATGCAGGAGTGCCGCCAGCGCCAGCAGGTTCAGAGAGACCCGCGGGCCGGAACCCGTTCCGACTTGTCCACAACGACGAACGCGCAATGCTTTCATGAACGCTCCCAGTTCAAGGTTTCGCCTTCGGCCTGCACCGGGCTGCGCCGGCCGCCCACATCCAGCGCCCAGTCGCGCAGTGCGCCCTCTGTCACCTGGGCGGTGTACTGCCCACCGCCGCGGCTGACCGTGCCGCGTGCCGCGACGTTGCCGTTCAGGCCCACGACCGTGAAGGCCGCGCTCTTGCCGTCGGCCAGCTCGAACACGCGCAGCACGGTGCCGCTGGCGTAGTCGTAGTCCGGCTTCTCGGTCTCGGCGCCCCAGGGGATGACGCTGTTCGGCGCGGCGTACAGCGGCATGCTGAGGAAGTCGTGCGTCTCCTTGTGCCAGCGACCACCCTGCTTCTTCTCGCCGCTGAGCAGGTGGGTCCACGTCCCTTCGGGAAGATAGAAGTCCACCTCGCCGCTCTCCGTGAACACGGGCGCCACGAGCAGGCTCTCGCCGAGCTGGTACTGCCGGTCCAGCGGCGCGCAGGCCGGGTCGCTCGGATGCTCCAGCAGCATCGCGCGCATCAGCGGCACGCCGGTCTCGGTCGCCTCGTGAGCCTTGGCGTAGAGATAAGGCATGAGCTGATGCTTGAGCCGCGTGAAGGCGCGCAGCACGTCGCAGCTCTCTTCGTCCACGAGCCAGGGCACGCGGTAGAAGCTGCTGCCGTGCAGGCGGCTGTGCGAGGACATCAGGCCGAACTGGATCCAGCGCTTGTAGACGGCGGGCGGCGGGTTGCCCTCGAAGCCGCCGATGTCGTGGCTCCAGAAGGCGAAGCCGCAACTCGTCAGCGACAGGCCGCCCCGGAGGCTCTCGGCCATCGATTCGAAGGTGCTCCAGCAGTCGCCGCCCCAGTGCACGGGGAAGCGCTGGCCGCTGGCATACGTCGAGCGCGCGAAGACGATGGCGTCCTTGCCCTGCACTTCTTCCAGCAGCTCGAAGACGGCCTGGTTGTAGTGCAGCGCGTAGAGGTTGTGCATCTCGACGGGGTCGGAGCCGTCGAAGTAGGTGACACCCTCGCTCGGGATGCGCTCGCCGAAGTCGGTCTTGAAGCAGTCCGCACCTTGCGCCAGCAGGCGACGCAGGTGGCTCTGGTACCAGGTCTTGGCGGCGGGGTTCGTGAAGTCGACGATGGCCATGCCGGGTTGCCACTGGTCGGTCTGGAACGTCGTGCCGTTGGTGCGCTTGATGAAGTAGCCGTTCTTGGCGCCTTCAGCGAACAGCGGCGACTTCTGCGCGACGTACGGGTTGATCCACAAGCTGATCTTCAGGCCCTTGTCGTGCAGCCGCTTGAGCATGGCCTCGGGCTCGGGGAAGCCGCGCGGGTCCCAGGCAAAGTCGCACCACTGGAACTCGCGCATCCAGAAGCAGTCGAAGTGGAAGACGGCCAGCGGCAGGTCGCGGCGCTTCATCTCGTCGATGAAGTGGGTGGCGGTGGCCTCGTCGTATTGCGTGGTGAACGAGGTCGTCAGCCACAGGCCGAAGCTCCAGGCCGGCGGCAGCGGGGCGCGGCCTGTCAGCGCTGTCAGCCGGGTCAGGACAGCCTTGGGGTCGGGGCCGGCGATGACGCAGTAGTCCAGACTCTCGCCTTCGCGGCTGAACTGCACGCGGGCGACCTTCTCGGAGCCGACTTCGAAGGACACCGGGCCGGCCTCGTTGACGAGCACGCCGTAGCCGCGGTTGGTCAGGTAGAAGGGGACGCTCTTGTAGACCTGCTCGCAGGCGGTGCCGCCGTCCTTGTTGGTGTTCTCGACGATCTGGCCGTTCTTGACCCAAGGCGTGAAGCGCTCGCCCAGGCCGTAGACGTTCTCGCCGACGGCCAGGTTGAGTTGGTCGTGGACGAAATTGCCCTTGCCTGCGTACTGGATGTAGCCGAGGCCTCGCCAGTCGCTCTTGGTCAGGATGCGCTCGCCTTCGCGGAAGGTGAGGCTCCAGCCGTCGCCCTTCTTGACGTCGACCGAGATGGGGCCGGAGGTGAGCGTGGCCTTGGTTTCGCCGTCGACGATCTGCACGGGGCATTTGCCGGCGCCGACCATCGGGATGTGCAGGCGCGGCGCGCTGGACGCGGTGTAGTGCTCCACGCTGACGCGGATCACGCCGGGCAGCGGTGAGCTGAGTGTCACGGTGAGCGTGGGGCCTTGCAGCGTGTCGCCACGGTGCTTGATGGGGCGCGTCGTGGCGAGCACGACGAGGCGGTCTTCGTGGACTTCTATCGCGTAGGCCTCGGCCGCGTAGTGCGCGGCGACGCCCGGCTGAAGCATCCACTGTCCGTCAGTGAACTTCATGAGTGAGGGTTCCTTGGCTGCTGCTTGGCGACGGAACTCAGCGGCAGGAACAGCCATGCCTGCCGGGAGCCCATCGCACGTGACCGATGTTTTTCTTTACTTCGACCGTCGATCAAATTAACATTGGTAAGACCAGATTTAATCACAACAACGGCTGGTCCGACCGGATGACAACACAGAACAAGTCCTCGCGAACCGAGCCGATTGGCAGCCAGCAGTTGATGAAGACCGTCAACCGCATGGCGTTGGTGCGACAGATCTGTGCCACCCCGGGAATATCGCGAGCGGACCTGGCCGACGCCGTCGGCGTCACACGATCCACGGTCAGCTTGCTGGTTCGCGAACTGATTGCCGAAGGTTGGCTGGTGGAGCGGGACGTCGTCGCGACGGGTGACATGGGCCGCCGCCCAACGCCCTTGTTTGTCGATGACACACGCCTGCTCCTGGTTGGCGCCGAGGTCGGCATCGATTCGCTGCGAGTCGTCGTGACATCGCTGACGGGAGAGGTGCAGGGCTGCGTCATCGCCGCCCATGAGGGAGACCGCTCGGTCAACGCATGCGTCGCCAGCCTGGCCAAGGCCTTGGGAGATCTGCAGGCGCGGTTCGGCATCAATCAGACCGTGCTCGGCGTCGGCGTCGGCCTGCCCGGTGGCGTCAACGAATCGCGCGGGGTCGTCCTTTTCGCGCCCAACCTGGGCTGGCGCGACGTGTCCTTCGCCAAGCTCTTGAGCGACGCACTGCAATCCACATGGCTTGCCGACGTCCCCCTGTTCGTGCAGAACGAGGCCGATACCGCCGCACTGGGCGAACTGGAGTTCAACGCCACACCCGGCTCAGATCCGCTGATCTACGTCTCCATCAACCACGGGCTGGGTGCTGGCGTCATCGTCGGCGAGCGGCTGCTCACCGGAAGCCGGGGCTACGCAGGCGAAGTGGGTCACATGGTCCTGCAGCTCGACGGGCCGCGCTGTTCCTGCGGCCGGCGCGGCTGTGCTGAGGCGCTGATTGCAACGCGGGCCATCCAACGCGGCATCGCCAATACGGCCGTTCCACGGACGATTCCTGTAGTGCGCGAGCACCTGGCCGTCAAGGACGCCCAGACGCTGAGAGCGGTGACCTCCGCCGGACACCATCTGGGGATGCTGCTCCTGAACCTGTCGACGGCCTATGACCCGGGCTGCATCGTTCTTGGCGGCGCGGTCGTTGAACTGGGCGATCCGTTTCTTCAGCCAGCCATGGCGGCACTGGAGGCGCACATCGCCACGGGCGTCTCATCCAGACCGTCGATCCGGACCTCCCGATTCGGCGCGAATGCGGTCGCCATTGGCGCGGCTGCAATGGTTCGCTACCGCCTGACACGCCCCGCCCTGCCATCGACCACTGGCGGCAGGGCCGCCGCGAACGTCCGGGCGATTTGAATCTCTATCGCCGCCTGCGTGGCATCCAACTCTTTTACAGACCTCGCACATGACCCGCTATTTCAACGACATCGCCCCGATCCGCTTCGAGGGTGCCGACAGCCCCAACGACCTGGCCTTCAAGCACTACGACAGGGACCGCGTCGTCCTGGGCAAGCGCATGGAAGACCACCTGCGCTTCGCCGTCTGCTACTGGCACAACTTCGTCTGGACCGGCATGGACCCGTTCGGCGGCGCCACCTTCGAGCGCCCCTGGTTCCAGGGCGGCTCACCGATGGAACTGGCGAAACTGAAGGCCGATGCCGCCTTCGAGTTCTTTGCCAAGCTGGGCGCGCCCTACTACTGCTTCCATGACCGCGACGTCGCCCCCGAAGGCGCCACGCCGCGTGAGAGCCAGGAGAACTTCAAGCGCATGGTCGAGGTGCTCGGCGAAAAGCAGCAGGCCACCGGGCTGAAGCTGCTGTGGGGCACGGCCAACCTGTTCAGCCACCGCCGCTTCATGTCGGGCGCGGCCAGCAACCCGGACCCCGCCTTGTTCGCCATGGCGGCGTTGCAGGTGCGCGATGCACTGGATGCCACGCTGGAACTCGGTGGCGAAAACTACGTGCTGTGGGGCGGCCGCGAAGGCTACGAGACGCTGCTGAACACGCGCCTGGGCCAGGAGCTGGATCAACTCGGCCGCTTCCTGAACATGGTCGTCGAGCACAAGCACAAGATCGGCTTCAAGGGCGCCATCCTCATCGAGCCCAAGCCGCGCGAGCCGTCCAAGCACCAGTACGACTTCGACACCGCCACCGTCTACGGCTTCCTCGTGCGCTACGGCCTGGAGAAGGAAGTGAAGGTCAACATCGAGGCCAACCACGCCACGCTGTCGGGCCACAGCTTCGAGCATGAGATCGCCACGGCCGGTGCACTCGGCATCCTGGGCAGCCTGGACATGAACCGCGGCGACCCGCAGCTGGGCTGGGACACCGACCAGTTCCCCAACAACGTGCCCGAGACGGCGCTGGCGCTGTACCACGTGCTGCAGGCCGGCGGCCTGGGTTCGGGCGGCCTGAACTTCGATTCAAAAGTCCGCCGCCAGTCCATCGACGCCGAAGACCTCTTCCACGGCCACATCGGCGGCATGGACGTCTGCGCGCAGGCCCTGCTGATCGCAGAAAAGATGATCGTCGACGGCCGACTCAAAAGCGCCGTCGACAGCCGCTATGCGGGCTGGGACGCGCCCGCCGGCCAGGCCATCCTCAACGGTCGCCGCACCCTCGACCAGCTGGCCGACGAGGTGCTGGCCACAAACACCGACGTCGCTCCTGTCTCTGGCCGACAGGAAGTCCTGGAGAACCTCGTCAACCGCTTCTGCGCTTGATCCCACCTCCCCTGGCCGGCGCACTGACGGCGCCGGCCACCGAACACAGGACTGCCATGACTGACTCAAGCACTGGCCTGGCCGACTTCATCAGAGGCATCGCCGCCACCAGCGAACACGACAGTGGCGATCGCTTCAGCGAAACCGACACCTTGACCTACTCCAGCCCCTTCCCCGCCGACTTCATCTTCGGCGTTGCCGCCGCCGCGCCGCAGATCGAGGGCGCCGCCTTCACCGACGGCAAGGGCGAATCCATCTGGGACCGCTTCTGCCGCACGCCGGGCAAGGTGCATGACGACGACACCCTCGACGTCGCCTGCGACCACTACAACCGCTTCGACGACGACTTCGCGCTGATGGCCTCGCTCGGCCTGAAGTACTACCGCCTGTCGCTCGCCTGGCCGCGCATCTACCCCAACGGCGACGGCGAACCCAACCAGGCCGGGCTGGACTTCTATCACCGCCTGTTTGCCAGCATGAAGAAGCACGGCATCGAGCCCTGGGTGACGATGTTCCATTGGGATCTGCCGCAGGCGCTGGAGGACCGCGGTGGCTGGACCTCGCGCGTGACCGTCGATGCCTTCGCGACCTACGCCGACACCATCGTCAAGGCCTTCGGCGGCGAGGTGAAGCACTGGATCACGATGAACGAGATCCGCTGCTTCACGGAGCTGGCCTACGGCTGGGGCACCAAGGCGCCGGGCCGCAAGGAGAGTGCTGCGGTCGTCAACCAGACATTTCACCATGCGCTGCTCTGCCACGGCCATGGCGTTCGCGCGGTGCGCGAGTTCGGCGGCGCGGGCGCCGTCGTGGGCCTGACCGACAACCTCGATGTCTGCATCCCCGTCACCGAGACCCCGGCCGACATCGCCGCCGCCAAGGCCTGGTTCCTGGAGAAGAACGCCCATGTGCTGGGTGCCATGCATGCCGGCCGCTATCCCGCCGATTACCTCGAACGCGTCGGCCCGGATGCGCCCGATGTGCGGGCCGGTGACTTCGACCTCATCAGCCTGCCAACCGACCACCTCGGCCTGAACATCTACACCGGCACGTATGTGCGCGCCGGCCGGAACGGTGCTGCGTTCGAGGCCCTGGCCCACCCCGTGAACTACCCGCGCGCCGACAGCCCCTGGCTGCGCCTGGTGCCGCAATCCATCTACTGGGCCACGCGCCTTGCCGCCGAGTGCTACGGCCACGAAGCGCTCTACATCACCGAGAACGGCTGTGGCTACAACGATGAGCCGGTGGTGAACGGCGAGGTGCTGGACCTGCACCGCCGCGACTTCCTGCGCAACCATCTGCGCGAAGCCCACCGCGCCATCGGCGACGGCGTGCCGCTCAAGGGCTACTTCCTGTGGAGCTTCATCGACAACTACGAATGGGAAGACGGCTACCAGCGCCGCTTCGGCATCGTGCATTGCGACTTCAAGACGCAGGTGCGCACGCCCAAGTTGTCGGCCCGCTATTACTCAGACGTCATCAAGACACGCAGGATCCTGTGAACGCAAGCACTCTTCACCTCGACCGCGTCGTGCCGCCCGCGGCCGACCGCCTGCCGATGCGCCAGAAGGTCGGCTTCGGCCTGGGCGCCTTTCTCGACATGTGGGGCCACTGGCTCTACCCGTCGCTGGCCTTCCAGGTCTTCAACATCTTCCTGGGCGTCGCACCCGGCCTGATCTCCACGGTGCAGATGGTGAAGATCTTCATCGACGCCGGCTCGGATGCGGTGTTCGGCTGGATCTCGGACAACACGCGCACCCGCTTCGGGCGGCGCCGGCCGTTCATCCTGGTGGGCGGCGTGCTGGCCGGCATCGGCCTGCCGCTGATGTTTGCCGTAGGTCGTGACTGGACGCAGACGCAGTACTTCATCTTCATGCTGGTGAGCATGGTGATTTACGTGCCGATCATGAGCTGCTTCAACATGCCCTGGGTCAGCCTGGGCTCGGAGATGACGCCGGACTATCACGAGCGCACCACCGTGATGGCCATCCGCAACGCGATCCAGAAGCTGCCGGAGCTGGCGATGTTCTTCGCCGCGCAGTTCACGACGCTGGCGATCTTCAACGATGCGAGCGGCAAGCCGGACATCCTGCGCGGCGCGCAGACCTATTGCGCCATCCTGGGCGCCATCATGGTGGCGGTGTCGATTGCCATCTTCCTGCTGGTGCGCGAGCGCTATTACGAGAAGCTGGTGTCGCGTACGCAGACGCACATTCCGTTTGCCGACACGCTGTGGCGCACGCTGCGCTGCAAGCCTTTCCGCCATGTGCTGTTGATGGCGCTGGCCTACGGCATCGGCACGGCGATGGTGGGCGCGCTGGGCTATTACGCGACGATCTACTACGTCTGCCAGGGCGATGTCGTGCAGGGGGCGAAGTGGAACACCGCCATGGGTCTGGCCGGCATGGCCTTCGGCTTTGCGGGCATTCCGTTCTTCACGTGGATTGCGCGCAGCTGGGGCAAGCGGGCGGGCCTGGCCGCCGTGCTGGTGCTGGCGATCTGCGCCTTCATCGGCGACTGGTGGCTGTACGACCCGGCGCGGCCGTATCTGCAACTGTTCGCCTGCGGCTTCGTGGCCTTCACCGGCGCGGGCTTCTGGACGCTGTACGGCGCCACCATCGGCGACGTGGTGGACTACGACGAGTCCCAGACCGGCCAGCGCCGCGAGGGTTCGTTCTCGGCGTGCCAGTCGTGGATCACCAAGGTCGGCATAGCCCTCGGAGTGGGCGCGTCGGGGTGGATCCTGCAATTCACCGGCTTCGACGCCAAGCAGGCCATCCAGACGCCGGAGGCCATCTTCTGGATCCGCATCCTGCTGTCGGGCATCCCGGTCATCGGCCTGGTGCTGGCGCTGATCGCCATCCTGCGCTTCCCGCTGACCGAGGCACGGATGCTGGCGATCCGTGGGCAGCTTGAATCGACGCGGGGGACGGTATGACGATGGCACACGCGATCCCCTTCCATCACGTCGCCCGGCGCCCCTTTCGCTGAGCGGTCCGCGCCCCCCAACACAACACGGAGACATCATGCGCCGCATCACCTTTCTCGCACTGGGCGTCCTGCTGACGCTCGCACCCTGCGCGCCGTCGCTGGCTCAGGGCAAGGGCACCATCGGCATTGCAATGCCGACCAAGAGTTCCCAGCGCTGGATCGCCGACGGCGACAACATGGTCAAGAGCTTCAAGGCGCTGGGCTACCAGGTCGACCTGCAGTACGCCGATGACGAGATCCCCAACCAGCTCGCCCAGCTTGAGAACATGGTCACCAAGGGCGCCAAGGCGCTGGTGATCGCGTCCATCGACGGCACCACGCTGTCCGGCGTGTTGCGAAAGGCCGCCGAGAAGGGCATCAAGGTCGTCGCCTACGACCGGCTCATCCGCGGCTCGAAGAACGTCGACTACTACGCCACCTTCGACAACTTCCAGGTCGGCGTGCTGCAGGCCGAGTCCATCGTCAACCGGCTCGGCCTGAAGCAAGGCAAGGGGCCCTTCAACCTGGAAGTGTTCGCCGGCTCGCCCGACGACAACAACGCGGCCTTCTTCTACGACGGCGCGATGAGCGTGCTCAAGCCCTATCTGGACAGCGGCAAGCTCGTCGTGCGCAGCAAGCAGCTGGGCGCCATGAAGGTAGGCATCCTGCGCTGGGACAGCGCCACCGCGCAGTCGCGCATGGACAACCTGATGTCGGCCTACTACGGCAAGGAGAAGCTGCATGCCGTGCTGTCGCCGGCGGACATGCTCTCCATCGGCATCATCTCGTCGCTGAAGGGCGTGGGCTACGGCAGCGCCAGCCAGCCGATGCCCGTCATCACGGGTCAGGACGCCGACCTGCCGTCGGTCAAGGCCATCCTGCGCGGCGACCAGGCCTCCACCGTCTTCAAGGACACCCGCCAGTTGGCCAAGGTCACGGCCGACCTCGTCGACGCCGTGCTCAGCGGCCGCACGCCGCAGGTGAACGACACCAAGACCTACAACAACGGCGTCAAGGTGGTGCCGTCCTATCTGCTCAAGCCCGTGGCGGTCGACGCGACGAACTGGAAGCCGGTGCTCGTCGACAGCGGCTACTACAAGGAAGGGCAGCTCCGCTGAGACGTGATGAGCGAGATGCAAGCCCCCGGCCCTGCCCCGCTGCTGGAGATGCGCGGCATCGGCAAGAAGTTCCATGGCGTGGTGGCCCTGCGCCACGTCGACCTCGTCGTCCAGCCTGGGGAGATCCACGCGGTCGTGGGCGAGAACGGCGCCGGCAAGTCCACGTTGATGAAGATCCTCTCGGGGGTCTATCCGCACCCCGAGTACGAAGGCGAGATCCGGTTCGCCGGCGAGCCTCAGCGCTTCTCGGGCATACGGCAGAGCGAGGCGCTCGGCATCGTCATCATTCACCAGGAGCTGGCGCTGATTCCGCAGCTGTCCATCGCCGAGAACCTCTTCCTCGGGCACGAGCGAGCCCGGCGAGGCGTGATCGACTGGGCGCGCACGCACGAGCAGGCCGTCGAGCTGCTGCGCCAGGTGGGGCTTCAGGAGTCGCCGAACACGCTGGTGAAGGACATCGGCGTCGGCAAGCAGCAGCTCGTGGAGATCGCCAAGGCGCTCGCCAAGGACGTGAAGCTGCTGATCCTCGACGAGCCCACGGCCAGCCTCAACGAGGACGACAGCGCCGCCCTGCTCGAGCTGCTGAAGCGGCTGCGTGGCAGCGGGGTGAGTTGCGTGCTGATCTCGCACAAGCTCAACGAGATTGCCGAAGTGGCCGACGCCGTCACGGTGCTGCGCGATGGCTCGACCACCGCCACCATGGACTGCCGGGAGGCACCGCCGGCCGAGGCCGCCATCGTCCGCGCCATGGTCGGGCGGGACATGGAGGACCGCTATCCCAGGCGGCAGCCCCATCCCGGTGACGTGCTGTTCGAGTTGCGCGACTGGTGGGTCGAGCATCCGCTTCACGTCGGCCGCGAGGCCATCAAGGGCATCAACCTGAACGTGCGTCGTGGCGAGATCGTCGGCATCGCCGGCCTGATGGGCGCCGGGCGGACCGAGCTGGCAATGAGCGTGTTCGGTCGCTCCTGGGGGCGGCGCATCCGCGGCTCCGCCTGGATGGGCGGTCAGCAGGTCGATGTCTCCACCGTCCGCCGGGCCATCAAGGCCGGCCTGGCCTATGTCACCGAGGACCGCAAGTCCCTGGGGCTGGTGCTGCAGGAGAGCATCGCCCGCAACACCAGCCTGTGCCGGCTCGAGGGCGTCTCGCGCTTCGGCGTCATCGACGAAGCGCAGGAGGACGCCGTGGCGAATGATTTCCGGCAACGTCTCGCGACCCGCTGCGCCGGCGTCCAGCAGCCCGTTGGCGACCTGTCGGGCGGCAACCAGCAGAAGGTCGTGCTGGCCAAGTGGCTGTTCACCGACCCGCAGCTGCTGATCCTGGACGAGCCGACCCGCGGCATCGATGTCGGCGCCAAGTTCGAGATCTACAGCCTGATCGCCAGCCTGGCTGCCCAGGGCCGCGCCATCCTGATGATTTCCTCCGAGCTGCCCGAGTTGCTGGGCCTGTGCGACCGCCTCTACCTGATGAACGAGGGCGCCCTTGTGGCTGAGATGCCGGCCGCCGGCGCCACCCAGGAAACCGTCATGCACGCCCTGCTGGGCACCCACTGAACCCCATCGCCATGCCCTCCTCTTCCCTGCGCAATTTCCTGGCATCACATCTGCGCGACTACGGCATGCTGCTGTCGCTGGTCTGCATCATGGGGTTCTTCCAGGTGCTCACCGACGGCACGCTGCTGCAGCCGCTGAACCTGACCAACCTGTTCCTGCAGAACAGCTACATCGTCGTCATGGCGCTGGGCATGCTGCTGGTCATCGTCGCGGGCCATATCGACCTGTCGGTGGGTTCCATCTGCGGCTTCATCGGCGCGCTGGCGGCCATCCTGATGGTGGAGATGGGCTGGCCGGTGTTGCCCTCCGTCGCCGTCTGCCTGGTCGCCGGCGCCCTCATCGGCGGCCTGCAGGGCTGGTTCGTCGCCTACCTCAAGATCCCGTCGTTCATCGTCACGCTGGCCGGCATGCTGGTGTTCAAGGGCCTTGCGCTGGCACTGCTCGGCGGCCAGTCTGTCGGGCCCTTCCCGGACACCTTTCAGCTTCTCAGCAGCGGCTTCCTGCCCGACTGGCCGGCAGGCGAGGAACGCCACCTCAGCTCGCTCGTCATCGGCTTCGGTCTGGTGGCCTGGCTGGGCTGGCGAGAGCTGGCCGCGCGCGGCCGTTCTGCGGCGCTGGGCCTGACGGTCGAGCCGGCGGCGCTCTTCGGCCTGCGGCTGCTGGCCCAGTCGGGCGCCCTGGCCGCGCTGGTGTGGCTGCTGGCCTCCTACAAGGGCCTGCCCAATGTGCTGCTGCTGATGGGCCTGCTGATCGGCGCCTATGTCTTCCTGACCCAGCGCACGACGCTCGGCCGGCGTGTCTACGCGCTGGGCGGCAACGAACGCGCCGCGCGGCTGTCCGGTGTGCCGACGGAGAAGCTGACGCTGCTGTGCTTCGCCAACATGGGCGTCATGGCGGCACTCGCCGGCCTGGTCTTCGCAGCCCGCCTGAACACCGCCACGCCCAAGGCCGGCCTGGGCTTCGAGCTGGACGTCATTGCCGCCTGCTTCATCGGCGGCGCCTCGGCGTCGGGCGGTGTCGGCAAGGTGATCGGTGCGGTGATTGGCGCCTTCATCATGGGCGTGATGAACAACGGCATGTCCATCCTCGGCGTGGGCATCGAATGGCAGCAGGTCATCAAGGGCGTGGTGCTGCTGGCCGCCGTGGTCTTCGACGTCTACAACCGCCGCAAGGGCGGCTGACAAACAGCCAGTCCGGTGATGGCATGAAGCAGCAAGCCGCTTTCACCATCAAACCGCCGAACTGGCATTGGCACCGGTGGCTGCTGGCGCTGGCCTTGCTCGCCGGCCAGCAAGGCGCAGGTGCCGCCGAGCCGCAGCCGCTGCTGATCGTGGCACCGACCAGCCAATCCATGCCCATGCTGAGGATGGCGAAGGACAAGCCCGTTGACGGCGTGCTCAAGGAACTCGGTGAGCTGCTGGCTCAGCGCCTGGGCCTGAGGCCCGTGTTCGTGGCGCTGCCCAGCAAGCGAGCCGGCCCGGCCGTGGCGTCGGGAGCGGCCGACCTGCTCTGCTACGTCAAGCCCGAATGGCTGGAGGGCACGATGCTCTGGACCCGCCTTTTCCTGTCAGGCACGGGCGTCATCGCGGGGGCTTCGAATACCCCTGAAGTGGCTCAGCTTCAGGCACTGGCCGACGAGCCGCTGGGCACGGTGCTGGGCTATCACTATCCCGCCCTCGAGTCGGCTTTCAGGCAGCAGGTGCGGCGGGCAGACGTTCCCGATGCCGAGACCAATCTGCGCCGGCTCACCTACGGCCGCGTGCGCTATGCGGTCACCGACCGCGCTGCGCTGGCCTACTACCTCAAGGCCAACCCCGACGCCGGGCTGCGCGAGATCCTTGAAGTCGAACGCTACCAACTTGGATGCGCGCTGACACCTGGCAAGCGGGAACTGTTGCAGCCGCTGAACAAGGCGATCGAGCGGATGGTGGCGGATGGCTCGCTGGAAGCGCTGCTGAAGCGATACCGCTGAGCGCGATCAACTCGGCCTGAAACGCAATTTCGGTAAGACCAATGACCACAAGAGGCGGACGTGAGCCAGGCTAACGGCCGCCCCGGGTAAGCACCGGTCTGACCAATGAGCGATTGTGGCAAAGTGGCATGACCGCGACCTTTGCTTTTCAAACCTCAGACCAGATGTCCGCCACCTCGGTCCCCCGACCCACCTTGTTGAGCATGCAGGGTGTCTGCAAGCGCTTTGACAACGTCACCGCGCTGGCGGGCGTTGCGCTGGACGTGCGGCGCGGCGAGGTCCATGCGATCTGTGGCGAGAACGGTGCCGGGAAATCCACGCTGATGAAGATTCTCAGCGGCGTCTACACACCCGACGAAGGTGAAATCCGCATCGATGGCGAGCCGGTGCGCATCCAGGGCCTGCAACAGGCTCAGGCTCTTGGCATCGTCATGATTCACCAGGAGCTCAACCTGGTGCCGCATCTGACGGTGGCCGAGAACATCTGGCTCGGCCGCGAGCCGCGGCGCGGCTGGTTCGTCGATCAGGCCAGGCAGCGCGAAGCCGCTCGTGCCTGCCTGCAGCGCCTGGGGGTGGCCATCGACCCGGACGCCGAGGTTTCGAGCTTGTCGATCGCCCAGCAGCAGATGGTCGAGATCGCCAAGGCCCTGTCGATGCAGGCGCGCCTGCTCATCATGGACGAGCCCACCTCCTCGCTCGGCGAGGCCGACGCCACGCGGCTGCTCAACGTGGTGAAGGACCTCAAGCGCGAAGGCGTGGGCATCGTCTACATCTCGCACCGGCTCGACGAGTTGGATGCCATCGTCGACCGCGTCACCGTGCTGCGCGACGGCCACTACATCACGACTCGCCTGTGGGCCGAAACCTCCATCGACGAGATCGTCAGCCTGATGGTGGGCCGCGAGTTGAACCAGCAGTTCCCGCCGGCGACGCGGCAGCCTTCCTCTGAGGTGCTGCTGCGCGTGCGCGGCCTGCGGCGCGAAGGCGTCTTCGGGCCGCTGGACTTCGAACTGCGGCGTGGCGAGATTCTGGGCTTCGCCGGCCTGGTGGGCGCCGGCCGCACCGAGGTCGCACGCGCGCTGTTCGGCGCCGATGCGGTCGACGGTGGCGAGATCGAACTGGCCGGCGAGCGGCTGAGCATCCGCTCACCGCGCGACGCCATCGCCGCCGGCATTGCCTATGTTTCGGAAGACCGCAAGGCCCATGGGCTGGCGGTGAAGATGAGCGTGGCCCACAACATCACTCTGGCCAACCTCGGCGCGCTGGCCAGCGCCCTGGGCTTCATCGACGCGGCCGGTGAACGCAGCACTGCGGAACGCTTCATCGCCGAGTTGGGCATCCGCACGCCCTCGCCCGACCAGATCGCCCGGCTGCTGTCCGGCGGCAACCAGCAGAAGGTGGTCATCGCCAAATGGCTGTTCCGCCAGGCCCGCGTCATCCTGTTCGACGAACCGACGCGCGGCATCGACGTGGGCGCCAAGTACGCCATCTATGCACTGATGGACCGCCTTGCGGCCCAGGGCGTCGGCGTCGTGCTGATCAGCTCCGAGCTGCCCGAAGTCCTGGGCATGAGCGACCGCGTCGCCGTGTTCCGCCAGGGCCAGCTCGCCCGCATGCTGGAGACCCGCCACTGCAGCCAGCACGACGTCATTCACCATGCCTCGGTCGGCTCTTCCGAACCGTCCAAGCGCAGCGCAGCCCTGCTTGAACCCACGACATGAACGACCGCCAGAAAGACCTGATCCAGAAATTCGCTGCGCTGGCGGGCCTGCTCATCCTGATGCTCGTGTTCTCGTTGACGAGTGACGCTTTCTTCTCGGTCGGCAATGCGATGACGGTGTCACTGCAGGTGACGACCATCGTCTACCTGGGCATCGGCGCCACCTTGGTCATCCTGACCGGCGGCATCGACCTGTCGGTGGGCTCGGTGCTGGCCCTGTCGGGCGTGGTGGCGGGCATGCTGGTCAAGAGCGGCATGCCGGTCGCGCCGGCCATGGTCATCGGCATCGTCGTCGGCGCACTGTGCGGTGCCATCAACGGCCTGTGCGTCACCAGGCTGCGGCTGCCGCCCTTCATCGCCACGCTGGGCATGATGCTGGTGGCGCGCGGCGTCGCGCTGCAGCTCACCGACGCACGCGCCATCTCGGGCCTGGGCGAGGCCTTCGGCGCTCTGGGCAACGGCGCGCTCTGGCGCATCGAGAAGCTCGACGAACAGGGATTCCCCGACGTCGTCTTTCCCGGCATCCCATATCCGGTGCTGCTGATGATCGTGCTGGCCATCGCCGCGGGCATCCTGCTGCGGCGCACGACGCTCGGCCGGCATCTGCACGCGGTGGGCTCCAACGGCGAGGCGGCGCGGCTGTCGGGCGTCAACGTTGCAGGCGTCACGATGTTTGCCTACGTCGCCTCCGGCGCGCTGGCGGGCCTGTGCGGCTGCGTGCTGATGTCGCGCCTGGTGACCGCCCAGCCAAACGAGGGCGTCATGTACGAGCTCGACGCCATCGCCGCGGCCGTCATCGGCGGCACGTCGCTGCTGGGTGGCGTGGGGACCATCTCCGGCACGCTGATCGGCGCCTTCGTCATCGGCATCCTGCGCAACGGGCTGAACATGAACGGCGTCTCGTCCTTCACGCAGCAAATCATCATCGGCCTGGTCATCCTCGTCACCGTCTGGATCGACCAACTCCGCAACCGGCGCTGAAGACCGGCCTCACCCATCAAGAGACATCCCATGCCCAATTCTTTGATCCGCGCGCTCCTGAGCGCCTGCCTCGCATTGGTCGGCGTCGCCGCGCAGGCCGGCGAGATCGCCGTCATCGTCAAGACCACCAACTCGACCTACTGGCAGAACGTCAACAAGGGCGCCGAGGCCGCCATCAAGGACGCCACCAGCCACACGCTGACCTTCTCCGGCCCCGCGAGCGAATCAGCCATCGCCGACCAGGTCAACCTCGTGGAGAACGCCATCAACCGCCGGGTCGCCGGCATCGTGCTGGCGCCGTCGGACCCCGACGCCCTCGTGCCGGCGATTAAGAAGGCCTGGCAGGCGCGCATCCCTGTCGTGCTGATCGACTCTCACGTGTCCGAGGCCGGCAAGGCTTATTACCAGTCCTTCCTGACGACGGACAACCGAGCGGCCGGCGAACTCTGCGCGAAGCAGTTGATCGACAGGATCGGCACCACCGGCAAGGTCGCCGTCATGTCCTTCGTGGCCGGGGCGGGCTCCGAGGTCGGCCGCGTCGGCGCCTTCACGAGCTACCTGAAGGCCAACTCCAAGCTCGAGATCGTCGGGCCGTTCTATTCGCAGTCGCAGATGGCCACGGCGATGAACCAGACCACTGACGTGCTGGCCGCCCATCGCGACCTGAAGGCCATCTTTGGCGCCAACGAGCCCACCGCCGTCGGCATGGGTCGCGCACTCGTGCAAAGCGGCCGTGCGGGCCAGGTGGTCGCCATCGGCTTCGACGGCAACCAGGACCTGCAGAAGTTCGTCCAGGACGGCACGCTCACCGGCATCGCCGTGCAGAGCTCGTTCCAGATGGGGCAGCTGGGCGTCAAGACCGTGGTGGACGTGCTGCAGAAGAAGCCCGTGGCCAAGTTCCGCGACACCGGCGTCGTCTGGGTCAACAAGGCCAACCTGCAGTCGCCCGAGGCCAAGGCAGTCCTGTACTGACGTGAGCCTGCCCGCAACCTCCCTTCAGCGAATGCCAGTCCTGCCAAGTCGCCCTCTCACCGGTGCCGGGCCGCAGCTGACCACGCTGGGCCTGGGCGCCTCTGCCCTGGCCGGCCTGTACGAGGCTGTTGCCGACGACGCGGCGACCGCCACCTTGCAGGCCGCTTGGCGCGCCGGCATCCGCTATTTCGACACCGCGCCCTTCTACGGCTACACGCGCAGCGAACGCCGCCTCGGCCAGTTCCTGTCGGGCAGGCCACGGGACAGCTTCGTGCTGTCCACCAAGGTGGGGCGGCTCATGCACGCCGACCCGGCGGTGAAGCCCGGCAGCGACGGCTGGGCCGACCCCCTGCCCTACCGGCCCGTGTACGACTACAGCTACGGCGGCGTGCTGCGCTCTTTTGAAGACAGCCTGCAGCGCCTGGGGCTGGCGCGTATCGACATGCTGCTGGTTCACGACATCGGGCGCCTGACACACGGCGACCGGCATGCCGAGCACTGGCAGGCACTGACTGCGGGCGGCGGCTTTCGCGCGCTGGAGGAACTGCGCAGCCAGGGCGTCGTGAGGGCCGTCGGCCTGGGCGTGAATGAATGGGAAGTGGCTGAGGACGCTGTCGCCGCCGCGCCGCTGGACTGCGTGCTGCTGGCCGGCCGCTACACCTTGCTGGAGCAGGGCGCCCTGGCCTTCCTGAACCATTGCGCGGCGACTGGCGTGAGCGTCGTCATCGGTGGCCCGTTCAACTCGGGGCTGCTGGCCGGCCAGGCCAAGTACGACTACGGCAATGTGCCACCGAACGTGATGCGCCGGGCCAACGCGCTGGACGCCACCTGCGCCGAGTTCGGCGTGCCGCTACAGGCGGCAGCGCTGCAGTTTCCGCTCGCGCATCCGGCCGTCACCAGCGTGCTCGCAGGCATGCGCTCGCCCGCGCAGGTCGCGGCCAACACGGCCTGGCTCGACTGCCCGATTCCACGCGAGTTCTGGCACCGCCTGCGCGGCCGCGGCCTGATCGCCAGTGACGCGCCCTTACCGGACGACCAGGAGGACTGATGAAGATCGACGCGCACCAGCACTTCTGGCGCCTGGCTGACCGAGAAGGCCAGTGGCCCCCTGCGTCGCTGCAGGCCATCCACCGCGACTTCGGGCCCGATGACCTCGCGCCCGACCTGCAGGCCGCCGGCATCGACGCCACCGTCCTTGTGCAGTCGTTGCCAACCGCCGCCGACACCCACTGGATGCTGGCGCTGGCCGAGCGCACGCCGTGGGTGCGCGGTGTGGTCGGCTGGGTCGACTTCAAGGCCGCAGACGCCGCCGGGCAGATCGACGCCCTGGCCCGCCACCCGCTGCTCAAGGGCCTGCGCCCCATGCTCCAGGATCTGCCGGACGACGACTGGATAGACGACCCGGCCTGCATCCCGGCCGCCGAGGCCATGCAGCGCCATGGCCTGGTGTTCGACGCGCTGGTGCTGCCTCGCCATCTGCCCGCCCTGGCCCGCTTTGCCACACGCCACCCGGCCTTGCCCATCGTCATCGACCATGCTGCCAAGCCTCTCATCGCCCGTGGCGAGACACAGCCCTGGCAAGGCCACATGGCCGCGCTGGCCGCCCTGCCCCAGGTCCACTGCAAGCTCTCGGGCCTGCTGACCGAAGCCGGCGAGCGGCGCGACGCAGCAGCGTTGCACCCCTACACACAGGCGCTCTGGGCGCTGTTCGGCCCGCGCCGCCTGCTGTGGGGCAGCGACTGGCCCGTGCTGCGCCTGGCCGCTGACTACGCCGACTGGTGGCAGCTCGCCCACCAACTGGCCCACCAGTTTCAACCCATTCCCCAGCCTGACGACCTACGTGCGCTGTTCGGGGGCAATGCCGCTCGCATCTACCGCCTTGCTTTGACTGACTAGCCCCATGCTGACCGTTTCCTGCGAATCCCCCGGCATCCTCGTCGCCCACGAACGGCCGCGCCCGGAGCGCGGCCCCGGCGAAGTGTTGCTGCGCGTCAAGCGCGTCGGCGTGTGCGGTACCGACCTGCACATCTTCACCGGCCACCAGCCCTATCTGAACTACCCGCGCGTCATGGGGCATGAGCTGTCGGGCGTCGTCGAAGAAGCCGAGGCCGAGAGCGGCCTGTCCGCCGGCGACCCGGTCTACGTCATGCCCTATCTGTCCTGCGGCCACTGCATCGCCTGCCGCCAGGGCAAGACCAACTGCTGTGTGCGCATCCAGGTGCTCGGCGTGCACCGCGACGGCGCCTTTGCCGAGTACGTCAGCGTGCCGCAGCGCTTCGTCGGCAAGGCCGTTGACATCACGCTGGACCAGGCCGCCATGCTGGAATTCCTCGCCATCGGCGCGCATGCGGTGCGCCGCGGCGACGTCGCTGCCGGCCAGCGCGTGCTCGTGGTGGGTGCCGGCCCGATCGGCATTGGCGCCATGATCTTTGCCAAGCTGCGCGGTGCGGTTGTCACGGCCCTCGATGGCCGCCAGGACCGGCTCGATTTCGCGCTGAAGCATGTCGGCGTGGCCGCGGCCGTGCCGCTCGGCGAGGGCGACGAGGCGCAGCTGTCGGCGCTTACCGATGGCGAGTTCTACGACGCCGTGTTCGATGCCACCGGCAACCCCGGCGCGATGGAACGCGGCTTTCGCTTCATCGCCCACGGCGGCCGCTACGTGCTGGTGTCCATCGTGCAGGGCGACATCCGCTTCTCCGACCCGGAGTTCCACAAGCGCGAGGCCACGTTGCTAAGCAGCCGCAACGCGACGACGGAAGACTTCGAGACCGTCATGCGGGCGATCCGCCAGGGCCAGGTGCCCGACGCCGCGCTGGCCACGCACCGGCTCACGCTCGCCGAAGTGCCGACATCCTTTGCGCGGCTGCTGGACCCGGCCGAGGGCGTCATCAAGGCCATCGTCGAGTGCTGACCTCGGCGATGAACTCGGGCCATCCCATCCTCCAATTCGGCACCAGCCGCTTCCTGCAGGCCCATGTCGATCTCTTCGTCTCGGAAGCTGCCGAGCGCGGCGAAGCCCTCGGCGGCATCACGGTGGTGCAGAGCACCCACAGCCCGGCCAGCACGATCCGCACGCAGGCCCTGGCTCGCGCCGAAGGCTTCGATGTCGTCGTGCGTGGGCTGTTGGCCGAGCAGCCCGTTGATGTGCGCAAGACCTGCAGGTCAGTGCGTGAGGCCTTCCAGGCCGCAGACGACTGGGCCGCCGTGCGGGCGCGCGTGCGCGGGCCGGTGCAGGTGATCGTCTCCAACACCGGGGACAGCGGCTGGGCGCTGGCGCCGCACGACAGCGCCGCGCTGCTGGCCGAGGAAGCGCCAGCGCCCGCGTCCTTTCCCGCCAAACTGCTCGTGCTGCTGCACGACCGCTGGCGCGCGCAACCGCTCGCCGAGTTGACGCTGCTGCCCTGTGAGCTGGTCTCCCGCAACGGCGACACGCTGCGCGACCTCGTCGTGGCCCTCGCCCGCGAGTGGCAATGCGCGCCGGCCTTCGTCGACTGGCTGCTGACACAGCCGGTCTGGGCCAATTCGCTGGTGGACCGCATCGTGTCCGAAGCCCTCGACCCGGTCGGTGCCGTGGCCGAGCCCTACGCGCTGTGGGCCATCGAGGCGCAGACCCGTCTGCAGCTGCCTTGCCGCCATGCCGACATCGTCGTCACCAATGACCTCGCCGGCTACGAGCGGCTGAAGCTCTTCCTGCTCAACCTCGGGCACACGCTGCTGGCCGAGCAGTGGCTGTCGGGCCGGCACGCCAGCGACATGACCGTGCTGCAAGCCATGCAGGAGCCGGTCCTCAGAGAGCCGCTCGAGCAGGCCTGGCAGCAGGAGGTGCTGCCGGTGTTCGACGCCCTCGGCCAGGGCGATGAGGCGCATGACTACCTGGTCAGCCTGCGCCCCCGGCTGCTCAACCCCTTCCTCGCCCACCGCCTGGCCGACATTGCCCAGAACCACGCGCTCAAGAAAGCGCGCCGCCTGCAGCCGGTGGTCGACCTCGCGCTGGCGCGTCTGCCCGCTCTGCCGCAACCACGCCTGCGCGCCGCGCTCGCCAACCCGTGAACAAGGAGCAAGCAATGCAACGCATGGGCATGGTCATCGGCATCGAGCCGGACCACATCGCCGAATACAAGCGCCTGCACGCCGCCGTCTGGCCGGCGGTGCTGGCTCGCCTGGCGCTGTCCAACATCCGCAACTACAGCATCTTCCTGCGCGAGCCGGAGAACCTGCTGTTCGGCTGCTGGGAGTACCACGGCAGCGACTACGACGCCGACATGGCGGCCATCGCCGCCGACGCCGAGACCCGCCACTGGTGGAGCTTCTGCGGCCCCTGCCAACGCCCTCTGGACAGCCGCGCCCCCGGCGAGCATTGGGCTTCAATGGAGTGCGTTTTCCATGTCGACTGAAAGCCCGGCGCCTCAGGCATTGATCCGGCTGCACGCCAATGACAACGTGGCGGTAGCCCGCCTGGCGCTGGCCCGCGACACCGTGGTTCCTCAGCCGGACGGCAGCTCGCTGCACGTCAGCACCCCCGTGGCTGCGGGTCACAAGGTCGCGCTGCGAGCGATTGCGCGCGGAGAGGTGGTGCTGAAGTACGGCCAGCCCATCGGCGTGGCCAGCACCGCCATCGCGGCCGGCGAGCACGTCCATGGGCACAACCTCGAGATGGACCATGCCCTGCCGCCCCAATCGACGGGCGGTCCATCGGCGGTGCAGCTCGCGCCCGGCGAACCGGCCCGCTTCGAAGGCTATGTGCGCGCCGATGGCCGCGTCGGCACGCGCAACTACATCGGTGTCGTGTCGACGGTGAACTGCTCGGCCAGCGTTTGCAAGGGCATCGCCCGCGCCTTCGAAGGCCCTGCGGCGCTGCCCGGCATTGACGGCGTCGTTGCCATCACGCACGGCAGCGGCTGCGGCATGAGCGACGGCGAAGGCCTGGCGCTGCTCAGACGCACGCTGCGCGGCTATGCCAGCCATCCGAACTTCGCCGCAGTCCTCGTCGTGGGCCTGGGCTGCGAGGTCAACCAGGTAGGTGCCCTGCTCGACGGCATGCCGGCCGCCGCCCGCGTGCGCAGCCTGACCATCCAGCAGGAGGGCGGCACGCGCGAGGCCATCGCGAGCGGCCAGGCTGTCGTGAGAGAGCTCGCCGCCGAGGCCGCGCTGGCCCGGCGCAGCCTCGTGCCGGCGTCGCACCTCGTGGTTGGCCTGCAATGCGGCGGCTCGGACGGGTACTCCGGCATCAGCGCCAACCCGGCGCTGGGGGCGGCGGTCGACCTGCTCGTGCGCCACGGCGGCACGGCCATCCTGTCGGAAACCCCGGAGATCTATGGCGCCGAGCATCTGCTCACCGCACGCGCCGCGCGGCCCGAGGTGGCCGAGCACCTGCTGGCCCGGCTGCAGTGGTGGGAAGGCTATGCCAGCCGCAACGGCGCCGAGCTGGACAACAACCCCTCGCCCGGCAACAAGGCCGGCGGTATCACGACCATCCTCGAGAAGTCGCTCGGCGCCGTTGCCAAGGGCGGCAGCAGCCCGCTGAAGGACGTGCTCGACTATGCGCAGCCGGTGCGCGCCCACGGCCTCGTGTTCATGGACACGCCGGGCTACGACCCCGTGTCTGCGACCGGCCAGGTCGCCGGCGGCGCCACGCTCATCTGCTTCACGACCGGCCGCGGCTCCACCTACGGCTGCAAGCCCACGCCCTCGCTGAAGCTGGCGACGAACACGCCGCTGTTCGAACGCATGCGCATGGACATGGACTTCAACGCGGGCGGCATCGTCGATGGCACGCAGAGCGTTGCCGAGGCCGGTGCGGCGCTATTTCAGCTGATGCTGGAGACGGCGTCGGGCCGGTCGACGCTGAGCGAAACGCATGACCTGGGCGACAACGAGTTCGTGCCGTGGCAGCTCGGCGCCGTCATGTGAATCAACTCGCCGCAGCGCGGCGGCTGTCGGCGATCAGCCCTTGACCGCAGCGGCGGCTGGTTCACCCACCCAGCGTCCATGCGATGCCAGCAGGTGGCTGCACATCGCAGCGGAAGCGGCCTGCGGATTGCGGGCCTCCAGCGCCCGGTAGATCGCCTCGTGTTCGGCCATGGCGGCCTGCCAGGTCTGTGTCGACTCGACCTGCCCGCTCATGCGCGTTGCGATGGGGCTGTGCCGTCCGTCGAAAAGCGTGCCGACGATGCCGACCAGGACGGAGTTGCCCGCCATCTCCGCAATGCTCAGATGAAAGCGCCGGTCCGACTCCACCGGTTTGCGGCCGTTGGCGTGGTCTTCGCGCATCGCCTCCAAGGCATCGCCAACCCGCTGCAGCGCCGCCTTGTTCACTCGCGCAGCAGCCAACGTGATGATTGAACTTTCGAGCACGACACGCGCCTGCATCAGCTCCGCCGGGCTTTCACCGAGCGACGACGTGGCGGGGTCGCTTCCGATCGGGGCGGCACAGACATAGACGCCGGACCCGCCGCGAATTTCCACGCGGCCATCGATTTCCAGCGCGATCAGAGCCTCCCGCAGGGACGGACGCGAAACACCGAGCTTCAGCGCCAGTTCCCGCTCAGCCGGCAGCCGTGAGCCCACAGCGATCCGCTCATCGTCGATGAGCGCACGAACGCGGTCAGCCACCAGCTGATATTGCCGGCGCGAATCCCCTGCGCGGTTGTTGGCCATTGAATGTTTGCTCCCAAATTGGACAGACCAAATGTTATCGCAATCAATCGCTTGCGGAGGTTGGCTACCGAGGTCCAACCCCACAAACGATATTCGGGAATACACCGGTAAGACCAATATCAGTCACTGTGGCAAAGTGGCATGACCAAATCGGTTTGACCAATCAATGACCGACAGCCGACGTCAAACGACAGCGCTGCCAAAGCGTCGAGCGCCCTCGAGCGCAAGGAGACAAAAGATGAAAGAGCCCCCCAACGCCGCCGTTTCGATGGCACCAGCGCACGCCGCACGGCCGCCTCGTCCAGCGGTCGGCGCTTGTTCGCGCTGATCAGCAGCAACTCCTGATCTCGCGCTGCGAGATCGGCACATCGTCGTCGTGGCGGACGGATGGCACCGCAGTGACGCGGATCGTGCCGACCGCCGCGCCCGGCCTCTCCCCGCACAACCGACTCATGCGCTCAAACGTTCTCCTCGGACCCCTTCTTCGGCCGGTGCTGACGGCCCTGTGCCTGCTTGCAAGCGCGGCCACGCTGGCTGCCGAGCCGCCCCGCCTCGTGGAGCGCAATGGCCGCCATGCCCTCTTCGTCGATGGCGCGCCGTTCACCATCCTGGGCGCCCAGGTCCACAACTCCAGCAACTACCGCGAGGCGCTGAAGAAGGTCTGGCCCGCCGTGGCCGACATCCATGCCAACACCGTCGAGGTGCCCGTGGCCTGGGAGCAGGTCGAGCCGGTGGAAGGCCGCTTCGACTTCTCCTTCGTCGACACACTGCTCAAGCAGGCGCGCGAGCACAAGGTGCGCGTCGTGCTGCTGTGGTTCGGCACGTGGAAGAACACGAGCCCGCAGTACACGCCCGCCTGGGTCAAGTTTGACAACCGGCGCTTCCCTCGCATGGTCGATCAGGACGGCAAGAGCAGCTATTGCCTGTCGCCCCTTGGCGAGGAGACGCTCAAGGCGGACCGGAAGGCCTTCACGGCGCTGATGGCCCACCTGAAGAAGATCGACGAGAAGGACCGCACCGTGCTGATGGTGCAGGTGGAAAACGAGGTCGGCACCTTCGGCCTGGTGCGGGACTTCGGCAAGGCGGCGCAGGCCGCCTTCGAGGCCGACGTGCCACCGGCCGTGCTCGCGCGCAAGAAGGCGCCGGTGCCGGGTGCGGCCAGCGGGTCCTGGCGTGCCGTGTATGGCGACTACGCCGACGAGTACTTCCACGCCTGGGCCAAGGCCCGCTATATCGGCGAGATCGCCAAGGCCGGCCGCGCCGTCTACGACCTGCCGATGTACGTCAACAACGCGCTGCGCGACCCGTTGGAGCAGCCGCCCAAGCCCTGGAACAAGAATTTCGCCAGTGGCGGCCCGACCTACGACGTCATCGACATCTACAAGGCCGCCGCGCCGCACATCGACGTCATCGGGCCCGACATCTACAACGCGGAGTCGGCCAAGCTCAACGCCAATCTGGACAAGTTCCAGCGCCCCGACAACGCGCTCTTCGTGCCCGAGATCGGCAATGCCGAGCTCTATGCGCGCTACCTCTATCAGGTGCTCGGCCGCGGCGCCATCGGCGTCTCGCCCTTCGGCATCGACTACTTCGACTACGCCAACTACCCCCTCGGCGCCAAGACCAATGACACGGCGACGCTGGAGCCCTTCGCGAAGATCTTTGCCGCCTTCCGCCCCATGCAGCGGCAATGGGCGCAATGGGCCTTCGAGGGCCGCACATACGGCGTGTCGGAGCCCGACGACCATGCCGACCAGCATGTGGCGATGAAGGGCTGGAAGGCCCACGTCACCTTCGGCCAATGGCAGTTCGGCGAACGCGAATGGCCGGGCAACCAGAAGGAGTCGCCGGCCCACGCCGCCAAGCTCGTCGGCGGCGTGTCCATCGCGCAGATCGGCGACGACGAGTTCCTGCTGGTGGGCCAGCAGGCACGCGTGCGCATCGACGACGCCGACGGCAGCGGGCGCGCGCTGATCGACTATGCCGAGGAAGGCCGCTTCGATGCCAACGGCAAATGGGTCATGGAGCGCCGCTGGAACGGCGATCAGGTCGACTGGGGCCTCAACTTCGTCGCCAACCCACGCGTCGTCAAGGTCAAGATGGGGCGCTACCAATGAGCGGCGATCGCAACGCCATCCGGGACGCGACGCTGGCAACGCGCGATGGCACCGCCCTGAATGCCATGGACATCAGGCCGACCTCCCGCCGCAGCTTCGTTGCCGCCTCCACCCTGGCGCCCGCCCTCACCTCTCTCCTGGCAGCCTTGCCGCAGTGGGTGCAGGCTGGCGCCGCCGGCCTGGGCGCCGATGCACTGAGCCTGTGGTACGACCAGCCCGCCGGCCCATGGATAGAGGCGCTGCCCATCGGCAACGGCCGCGTCGGCACGATGGTGTTCGGCCGCCCCGCGCAGGAGCGGCTGCAGTTCAACATCGACACGCTGTACGGCGGCGGCCCCTACGTTCCGGACAACCCGAAATTCCGCGAGGCCTTGCCGCAGGTGCGCAGCCTCATCGAGCAGGAGCGCTGGAAGGAGGCCAACGACCTCGTCTCCGAGGCGCTGATGGGCAAGCCGATCAAGCAGATGCCCTTCAGCGGCGCTGGCGACCTGCTGCTCGACTTTCCCGGCGTGAAGGCCGCGGCGCGCTATCGGCGCAGCCTGGACCTCGACGGCGCCATCGCAGTCACCACCTTCATCGACGGCGGCGGCCGCCATCGGCGCGAGACCTTCTGCAGCGTGCCCGACCAGGTGACGGTGATCCGGCTGGAAATCGAAGGCGACGGCAAGATCGATCTCGACCTCGGCTACCGCCATGCCGACTACCAGCCCTATGGCGGCTTTGGCGACACCAAGTACGACAACGACGGCGTCGTCTTCGTCGGCGCCCCCTGGGACCACCGTGAATCGCTCTTTGCCGAGAAGCGACCGGGGTCGCTGGCGGTCCGCGCCGACGGCAGCGACGCGTTGCTGGTCGAGGGCCGCAATGCCGGGGCTTTCGGCATTCCGGGCCAGCTGCGCTTTGCACTGCGCGTGCAGGCCGTGAGCGACGGCCGCATCGAGGCCGTTGGCGACCGGCTGCGCGTGCGCGGCGCGCGCCAGCTGACGCTGCTCGTCTCCGGCGAGACCAGCTATGTGAACTGGCAGGACACCAGCGGCGACCCGGTCGCCGCCGTTCGCCAGCGCACCACAGCTGCCGCGCGCAAGCCTTTCACCAGGTTGCGCGACGACCATCTCAAGGCCCACCGCGCGCTGTTCCGCCGGCTGCACATCGACCTCGGCGGCCACGAGGCGGATGCCCGTTCCACCGACGCCCGCATCAAGGGCGTGCCCCGGCAGCCCGACGCCGCGCTCGCCGCGATGTATGTGCAGTACGCGCGCTACCTGCTGCTGTCGTCGTCGCGGCCGGGCAGCCAGCCGGCCAATCTGCAAGGGGTGTGGAACGAGGTGCTGCACCCGCCGTGGGAAGGCAAGTACACGATCAACATCAACACGGAGATGAACTACTGGCCCGCCGGGCCGGCCAACCTGAACGAGTGTGTCGAGCCGCTGTTGAAGATGGTGGAGGACCTCGCCGTCACCGGCGCCCGCACCGCCCGCAACAGCTACGGCGCGCGCGGCTGGGTCGCGCACCACAACACCGATCTCTGGCGCGCCACAGCGCCCATCGATGGCCCGCTGTGGGGCATGTGGCCCACCGGCGGCGCCTGGCTGTGCACGACGCTGTGGCAGCACTACCAGTACCAGCCGAGCCCGGCCCTGCTGCGCCGGCTGCTGCCGCTGTTCAAGGGCGCTGCGCTGTTCTTCGTCGACACCCTGGTTGAAGACCCCAAGGGGCGCGGCCTCGTCACGTCGCCGTCGTCGTCACCGGAGAACAACCACCATGCCGACATCTCGCTGTGCGCCGGGCCGGCCATGGACCGCCAGATCCTGCGCGACCTTTTCGACGCGGCCCTTGCGGCACAGGCCGGGCTTGGCGAGAACGACCCGGCGTTCACCGCTGCCGTCCGCAAGGCGCGAGACCGCCTGCCGGCCGATCGCATCGGTACGCAGGGCCAGCTGCAGGAGTGGCTGGAGGACTGGGACGCGTCGGCCACCGACCAGCAGCACCGCCACGTCTCGCACCTGTACGCCGTCTACCCGAGCGGGCAGATCAACGTGCGCGACACGCCCGCGCTGGCCCAGGCCGCACGCGTGACGCTGAACGCCCGCGGCGACGAGAGCACGGGCTGGGCCACCGCCTGGCGGCTGGCGCTGTGGACCCGCCTGGGCGACGGCGAGCGGGCCTACAAGGTGTTGCAGGGGCTGTTGGGGCCGGCGCGCACCTATCCCAACATGTTCGACGCCCACCCGCCGTTCCAGATCGACGGCAACTTCGGCGGCGCCGCGGCCATCCTGGAAATGATCGTGCAGTCCTGGGGTGGCGAGGTGCACCTGCTGGCCGCCCTGCCCAAGGCCTGGCCCGATGGCCGCCTGCACGGCGTGCGCGCGCATGGCGGGCTGGAGGTGGATGTCGACTGGAAGACCGGTCGACTGACGCGGGTGCGCCTGCGTGGGCCCGCCAAGGCGAGCGTCGCGCTGCGCTACCTCGGCCAGCGCATCACGGTGAAGCTGGATGGCCGCGGCCATGCCCGCCTGGACGCCACCGACCTCACGCGGCGTGCATGACCATGCTGGACTTCGTCACTCCTTCGGTCGCGCTGCACGGTGGCACCGCCCCTGCGCAGCGCCGGCCCGATTTGGGTGACGGAACCTTCCTCAATCCCATCCTGCCCGGCGACCACCCCGACCTCTGCATCCTGAAGGACGGCGCCGACTATTACCTGGCCTGTTCATCGTTGCAGTTCACGCCTGGCCCGGTGATCTGGCATTCGCGGGACCTGGTGAACTGGTCGCCGATAGGCCCGGCGCTGACCCGCCCCATCGGCATGGTGGGCGCCGTGGACCTGGTCAGGCACCAGGGGCGCTACTTCCTTTACCTGGCCGTGTTGCGGGTCGGTCGTCCGGCCATCTGCGTCGTGCAGGCCGATCACATTGCCGGCCCCTGGAGCGACCCGGTCGATCTCGGGCTGGCAGACTGCTTCGGCGCCGGCCACGTCGTCGCCGAGGACGGCAGCCGCCACCTGTTCGTGAATGGCGTGCGCCGCATCCAGCTGACCGACGACGGCCTCGCGACGGTGGGCGCGCCTGTCCACGTTCACACATCACCGCACAGCGCGCATGACAGCGAGCCGTCGGCATTCACGGCGCCCAGCCCGCGGCTGATCCAGCGCGACGGCCACTTCTATCTGCTGCGTGCCTCGGCCGGCGCGAGCGCACAGGCAGGTGAGCATGTCCTCATGGTGGCCCGGTCGCCGTCCCTCTTTGGGCCCTGGGAGAACTGCCCCTTCAACCCGCTCGCCGGTCGCGACGCCACCTGGTCCACCGGCGGCAACGCCAGTCTGGTGGAAGGACTCAACGGCGACTGGTGGCTGGCCTGCCACGGCCACGAGCAAGGGCACCGCATCCTTGGCCGGCAACCCCTGCTGCAGCCCATCGAGTGGGGCCGCGACGGTTGGTTCCGCACCAGCGGTGGCGCTCTCGGCCGGCCCCAGCGCAAGCCCCGCTGGGGCCAGCCCTGCCCCGGCGTGCCGGCGTTGTCGGACGACTTCAGCAGCCAGCGCATCGGCCGCCAATGGAGCTTCTTCGACGCCGGCCCCGGCGAGTTGCGGCGCGCGCGCCATGGCGACCGAGGCCTCGTGCTCTCCGGCAAGGGCAGCAGCCTGGCCGACTGCTCGCCGCTGACCTGCGTGGTGGGCGACCACGCCTACGAGGCCGAACTCGAGTTCGAGATCGGCGGCGACGCGCAGGGCGGCCTGGCCCTCTTCCATGACGTGCGCGGCTTCGTCGGCATCGGCATCGACCGCCACTGCATGCACACCTACAGCTACGGCCAGGCGCATCGATGGATGCAACAGCCGGTGCAGGGCCGGCATCACCGGCTGAGGCTCACGCATCGCCGCCACCTGGTCAGCTTCCATCACGCCAGCAGCGACGGCTGCTGGATGCCCAACCCCTGGCTGCAGCAGGTCTCGGTCATGCACCAGAACACCTTCGACAGCCCGCACAGCCTGCGGCTGGCCTTGTTTGCCGCCGGTGCCGGTGATGTGCGCATGAAACGCTTCACCTACCGCAGCCTGGATGCCTGAGCCACGGAATCCATGGCTGTCGCCCAAAACATCGTCGTTGTCGGGATGTAGGCCCTTTTGCATTGAGCCACGTCCTTCCATAACGCTCGTATCCGGTGGAGACAACCCGGCCGAGCACCTTCACTGAAAGGTAGAACATGAGAACCTTGATACCCGCACTGCTGCTCGGCTTTGGCGCGAGCGCAGGCACCCTCGCGCAGGCGCAAAGCTGCGGCAGCGGTGGCGGCGCCACGGTCTGCCTCACAGCCACCGGCACGGCCAGCAACGTGCAGCTGGGCTGGACGGTCAGCGGTACGGTCACGTCGCTGGAGATCTACCGCGACACCGACGCCGACCCCGTGGGCCGCACCCGCATCGCCGTTCCGGGCGCCAGCGCCAGGAGCTACAACGACGCCTCGGGCAGCACCGGCACCCGCTACTGGTACTGGGTCAAGTTCACGACCAATGCCGGCGGCTACAACTCCGGCTCGGCCAACGCCACGCTCGGCACCGCCTGCACGCCGACCGCCATCACGCCCTACGTCAACGCCAACGGCGCGTGGACGCAGACGTCATCGGCCACCATCAAGACCGGCGCCTCGGCCATCCTCGGCCCGCAGCCGACATCCGGCGGCATGTGGAGCTGGAGCGGCTGCGGCACCGCGGGCGCAGCGCGCGAGCAAACCATCCAGCCACCTGCGGCCTGCACGGCCACGGCCACCTACACCAACAGCTGTGGCGCCAAGACCCAGCAGACCTTCTCCATCAAGGTCGGCACCTGGACGAGCACGAAGTTCGGCGGCGGCGGCTACGTCAGCGGCCTGGTCTTCCACCCGACCACCCCCAACCTGCTGTACGCCCGCACCGACATCGGCGGCGCCTACCGCTGGAACCAGCCCACGTCGTCCTGGCTGCCCATCACCGACGGCCTGGGCTTCGGTGCGGCCGAGGCCCGCTTCCACGGCGTGGAGAGCATGGCCGTCGACCCGACCAACGACCAGCGCGTCTACATGGGCGCCGGCATGTACACGACCGAAGGCAACGGCCGCCTGTACATCAGCAACAACCGCGGTGACCAGTGGACCTATGTCGCCCTGCCCTTCCCGCTGGGCGGCAACAACCCCGGCCGGGCCATCGGCGAGCGCCTGATGGTGGACCCCAACAAGCCGTCGACGCTGTTCTACGCCACGCGGACTGCCGGCCTGTGGAAGAGCGCCGACTCCGGCCTCACCTGGGCCCAGGTGACGTCGCTGTCGAGCGCCAAGCTGACGCAGGATCAGGTCAATGCCTTGGGCATCGGCAGCGCGATGGGCGTCGAGACGGTCGTCTACGACACCGGCACCAAGGGCAGCGGCACGGCCACGCAGACGATCTACGTGCCCATCGCGCCGGACTATGTCCAGACCGCGGGCCTGACCTCGAACCTGTACAAGTCCAGCAATGGCGGCGCCTCGTGGACCCCGGTCACGGTACCGATCTCCGGCTATCACATCCCGCACATGGTCCGTGCCGCCGACGGCATGTTCTATGTCGTCTTCACCAAGGAGACCGGTCCGGGCGCCGGCGGTCCCGCCCGCCTCTACAAGTTCGACGGCAGCAACTGGACCTTGCTCAACAGCAATGACTCGGCCGGCTACGGTGGCTTGTCGGTCTCCGGCACGGGTGCTGCCACGCGCATTGCGCTGGGTGTGACCAACACCTGGGGCGATTTCAGCGGCCAGCAGATCATCCGGCTGTCCGACGACGCCGGTCGCAACTGGCGCGAGATCGCAGCCACCATGCCGCACACACCGGCCGATGGCGGTTTCTGGGGCTGGCCCGACGATGTCGAGATCGATCCGCTCAACCGGGAGCGCGTGCTCCACGTCACTGGCGGCGGGGTCTGGGAAACCCGCAACGCGTCCTCGGCCACGCCGAGCTGGAACGAGTTGGTTGACGGCATCGAGGAGACGGCCGTCCTGGGCCTGGCCACGCCGCCGGCCGGCGCCACGTACACGGTGATCAACAGCATGGGCGACGTCGGCGCCTGGGTGCACACCAACCTCGCGACCAAGCCGACCCTGACGCCGGCCACCAGCTGGAGCAACAGCTTCGCCGCCGACATGGCGTGGTCGGACCCGCAGTACATGGCCACCATCGGCGTCGTCCTGGGCAACAGCACCGCCTACGGCATGTGGTCCGGCGACGGCGGCAAGACCTGGGCGAAATTTGCCAGCTACCCGACGGGCGCCGCGCAGAACACGGGCGGTGAAGCGAGCATCGCCATCACCGCGCGCAACCGGGCGGTCTGGGCGCCTGGCAACTCGGTGCCGTCGTACACCGCCGACAACGGCGCCACCTGGACGTCGACCAATCTGCCGGCGATCAACAGCATCTTCCCCCGCGCCTATCACCTGGTTGCGGATCGCAAGAACCCGAACAAGGTCTATGCCTACGACTCCGGTGGCCACTGGTGGGGCACGCCGGGCAAGGTCTACACGTCGACGGACGGCGGCCGCACGTTCACGCTGAGCCAGGGCTCGGTGAACGCGGGGCTGGCGCCGAATTACTTCGGCAACACCTCGCTGGCAGTCAACCCCAATGTCGAAGGCGACCTCTGGCTGGCCGACGGCAACGCCGTCTACCGCTCGACCGATTCGGGTGCGACCTGGACCAAGCTCAGCCAGTTCGCGTCGATCTTCACCGGCAACCCCTGGCCCCAGGTGCAGGGCGCCAGCGTTCTCGCGCTGGGCAAGGCGAAGGCCGGCGCGCCGTACTCAGCGGCGGTCTACGTGGTGGGCGTGATCAACGGCGTGTGGGGCGTGCATCGCTCCGACGACGCCGGCGCCACCTGGACGCGCTTCAACGACGACGCGAACCAGTTCGGCGGCATCGGTGTCATTGCGGCCGACCAAGGCATCTACGGACGGATCTACATCAGTGGCACCGGCCGGGGAATGCTGTACAGCAATTGAACCGGGGGCTTGGCAGGCTGGCGTGCAGATCCTGGCGCCGGGCCTGCCGGCCCATAACGCTCGTGACCGGCGGAGACAACCGGCCGAGCACCTTCACTGAAAGGTAGACCATGAGAACCTTGCTAACCGCCCTGCTGCTCGCCTTCGGCGCGAGCGCGGCCCCGCTGGCGCAGGCGCAAAGCTGCGGCAGCGGCGGCGGCGCCACCGTGTGCCTCACGGCCAACGGCTCCGCCAACAACAACCAGCTCAACTGGACCGTCAGCGGCAACGTGTCGCGCCTGGAGGTCTACCGCGACACCGACGCCGACCCCGCCGGCCGCAGCCGCATCGCCGTGCCGGGCAGCAGTGCCAGGAGCTACGCCGACGCCTCGGCCAACACCGGCACGCCCTACTGGTACTGGGTGAAGTTCACGACCAGCGCCGGCAGCTACAACTCCGGTTCGGCCAGCGCCACGCGCGGCACTGCCTGCGCGCCGACGGCCATCACGCCCTACATCAGCGCCAACGGCTCCTGGACGCAGACCTTATCGGCCACGGTCACCGCGGGCAACTCCGCCATCCTCGGCCCGCAGCCGGTGACCGGCGGCTCGTGGGGCTGGAGCGGCTGCGGCACGTCGGGCTCGGCACGCGAGCAGACCATCACGCCCGCCGCCAGCTGCACCGCCACCGCCACCTACACCAACAGCTGCGGCGCCAAGACCAGTCTGGCCTTTGCGATCACCGTGCCCGGCTCGATGCGCGAGCTGACGAGCGTGCAGCTGTCGCAGCTGATGTCGCCCGCCTGGAACGTGGGCAACTCGCTGGACGCCTCGCCCAACGAGACGAACTGGGGCAACCCGCTGATCAACCAGCAACTGCTCAACGCGGTGAAGGCGGCCGGCTTCAAGACCATCCGCCTGCCCGTCAGCTGGAACCAGTACGCCGACGCCAACGGCAACATCAGCCCGACCTTCATGGCCCGCGTCACCGAGGTGGTCGGCTACGCCCGCAACGCCGGCCTGTACGTCGTGCTGAACACGCACCATGAAGGCAACTGGCTGATCCCGACCTATGCCTACCAGGCGAGTGCCAACGCGCGCCTGGCCAAGCTGTGGACGCAGATCGCCAACAACTTCAGGACCTACGACGACTACCTGCTGTTCGCCGGCACCAACGAGGTGATGGTGTCTGGCGACTACGGCCCGCCCACGGCCGAGTACCAGGCAGTCCAGAACGGGTTCAACCAGGTCTTCGTCGACACGGTGCGGGCCACGGGCGGCAACAACGCCAAGCGCCATCTCGTGGTGCAGGGATTCAACACCAACATCGACTCAACCTTGAACGGCTTCATCAAGCCATCGGACTCGGCGACCAACCGGATGTTCCTGGAAGTGCACTTCTACGACCCGTACCACTTCGCCCTCGACGGCGGCAGCAACATCTGGCAATGGGGCGCGATCGCGACCAACCCGGCCGTGACGGAGACCTGGGCCAACGAGGCCTACGTCGACTCGCAGTTCCAGAAGTTGAAGACCCGCTTCGTCGATGCCGGCATGCCGGTGCTGCTGGGTGAATACGGCGCCATCCTGAAGTCGGAGTACGACCCGGCCGGCACCTACCGCACCTACTGGACCAAGCACGTGACCAAGTCGGCCTTCCAGCACGGCATCGTGCCGGTCTGGTGGGACAACGGCTACGACGCCAACCATCAGTTCGGCCTGTTCAACCGCTCGACGGGCGCGCAGTACTTCCCGGACCTGATCAAGGCCATCGTCGACAACGCGAAGTGATGTGACGACCTGGACCGGGTCGTGAACTCATGACCCGGTCTTTTCCTGCCTCAAGTGCTCGCGCGTGATCGCGTCGACCGAGATGACATTGATACGAACCATGACCTTCTGGCGTCCGCTGTTGGCGATTGCGCTGGCCGCTCTGGCCTCGCTGAGCCAGGCCGAGGCCTACCGCTGGGACAGCCTGGCCATCGGCGGCGGTGGCTACGTGGCGGCCATCGTGCCGAGCAAGACCGAACGCGGCTTGATCTACGCCCGCACCGACGTCGGCGGCGCCTACCGCTGGGACGCCGCGCAGGCGCGCTGGACCTCGCTGCTCGACGGCGTGTCCGAGGCCGACGTCGGCCTGCTGAGCGTGGATGCCCTGGCACTCGATCCCAAGGACAGCGCCGTCGTCTACCTGCTGGCCGGCGTGCCCTATTTCAGCGGCGGCAAGACCGCAGTGCTGCGCTCCAGCGACCGCGGCGCCACCTTCAGCCGCGTCACCGACGTGAGCCACCTCTTCCGCGCCAACGGCAACGGCCTGGGCCGCAGCAACGGCGAGAAGCTGCAGGTCGACCCCGGCGACAGCAACATCCTCTACGTCGGCTCGCGCACAAACGGCCTGTTCAAGAGTCTGGACGCCGGCGCCAGCTTCAATCGCGTGGACGCCTTGCCGGTGACCACCACGCCCAACGAGACCGGCATCAGCTTCGTGCTGGCCGACACGACCAGCGTGGCGAACGGCGTGGCGCAGCGCATCTTCGTGGGCGTGTCGCGCTTCGGCTCGGTCGGCCCCAACCTCTACCGCAGCGACGACGCCGGCGCCAGCTTCAAGCCGGTGGCCGGTGCGCCGTCGGCCTACATCCCGCAGCGCGCGGCGCTCGCCGCTGACGGCCATCTCTACATCACCTATGGCGACGGCTCCGGCCCGCATGGCGACTGGAAGAAGCTCGACCCGCCCGAGCCGCTGACGGCCGGCCAGGTCTGGAAGTACCAAGTTGCCAGCGGCGGCTGGGCCAACGTCACGCCCAAAGGCATCAACCGCGCGTTCTCGGGCGTGTCGATCGACCCGCGGGACGCGAAGCGCCTGGTCATCTCCACCCTCAACACCTGGATGCCGCAGGGCGGCAAGAACGCCGGCGACCGCTTCTACGTGACCAACGACGGCGGGCGCAGCTGGACCGACGTGGTGGAGCGCGGCTTCGCCATGGACACCAGCGGCGTCAGCTGGATCTCGGCCTATGCCATCCACTGGACGGGCTCTATCGAGTTCGATCCCTTCGACACCCGCGCCGTCTGGGTCACGTCCGGCAATGGCGTGTTCCGCACCGCCGACATCGACGCGACGCCGGCCACCTGGACCTTCACCGTCAAGGGGCTGGAGGAGACCGTGCCCAATGTGGCCGTCAGCGTGCCCGGCGGCCCGCTGCTGTCGGTAATCGCCGACTACGACGGCTTCCGCCACAGCAAGCTCGACGCCTTCGCGCCCATCCACGAACCGCGCCTGGGCTCGACCACGGGCCTGGCAGTCGCGGGCAGCAACACGGCGGTCGTCGTGCGCGTGGGCGGCAAGAAGATGTACCGCTCCGCCGACACCGGCGTCACGTGGACCGAGGTGGCGGGCATGCAGGGCGAGTACGGCACGCTGGCACTGTCGGCCGACGGCGCCGCGCTGCTGCACAGCTTCCGCCAGGCGGACGGCAGCAACCGCACTGTCCGCGCCGTCAACTTCACCGACGCCAAGCCCCAATGGACCGCCGTGCGCGGCCTGGAGGGCGCGCCGATGCGGCCGGTGGGCGACCCGGTGAACCCGGCCAGGTTCTACGCCTACGACCGCGGCACCGTGCGCGTCAGCACCGATGGCGGCGCCAGCTTCGCCACCACCGCCACGCTCGCGTCCAAAGGCTCGTCGCTGGTGCGCGTGGCGCCTGGGCGCGAGGGCGATGTGTGGATCGCGCTGAGGGACGGCGGCCTGGCCCGCTCGATAGACTCCGGCCGCACGTTCACCACCTTCACCAACCTCGCCTATTGCGGCGCCGTCGGCTTCGGCAAGGCCATGGGCAACGCGCCCTACCCCACCGTCTTCATCTGGGGTTCGCCGCAAGGCAAGCCGCCGGGCGTGTACCGCTCCACCGACGCAGGCGCCAACTGGCAGCGCATCAACGACGACGCGCACCAGTTCGGCGGCCCGGGCAACGGCGAGTTCGTCATGGGCGACATGAATGTCGAAGGCCTCGTCTACATGAGCACGGTCGGCCGCGGCATCGTCTATGGCATGCCGGCCGACGCTCCTCATTCAGTCAAACCGTGAGCCGCATGAATCAGCAACTTTCGCGCCGCGCACTGCTGCAGTCCTCCGCCGCCGTCATGGGGGCCGCCGGTCTGCCCGCCCAAGCCGCGCCCGCTCCCTTCAAGCCGACCTGGGATTCCCTCGTCGGCGACTACCGCGCCCCCGACTGGTTCCGCGATGCCAAGTTCGGCATCTGGGCGCACTGGAGCGCGCAATGCGTGCCGGAGATGGGCGACTGGTATGGCCGCAACATGTACCTGCAGGGCCACTCGCAGTACGACCACCACGTCAAGACCTACGGCCATCCGACCCAGGTCGGCTTCATGGAGATGCAGAACCGCTGGAAGGCCGAGGCCTGGGAACCCGAAGCGCTGATGGACCTGTACGCCAAGGCCGACGCGAAGTACTTCGTCTCGCTTGCCAACCACCACGACAACTTCGACGCCTACGACTCGAAGTACCACGCGTGGAATTCGGTGCGCGTCGGCCCCAAGAAGGACATCGTCGGCACCTGGGCCAGGATCGCCCGCGCAAAGGGGCTGCGTTTCGGCGTCAGCAACCATTCCTCGCATGCCTGGCACTGGTTGCAGACGGCCTATGGCTACGACCCTGAAGGCCCGCTGGCCGGCAAGCGCTACGACGCCTTCAACCTGACCAAGGCCGACGGCAAGGGCAAATGGTGGGAAGGCCTGGATCCGCAGGACCTCTACACCGGCCGCAACATGCCGATGCCCGACGGCATCGGCACCGTGGCCGCCGCCAACGAATGGCATGAGCGAAACGACCGCGTCTGGAACGAGAACCCACCCGCGCAAAACCCGGCGTTCACGCGCCAATGGTTCCTGCGCTGCCGCGACCTGATCGACAGCTACCGGCCCGATCTCGTCTACTTCGACAACTTCGGCCTGCCGCTCGGCCAAGCCGGCCTGGACATCGCGGCGCACTTCTACAACGCCAGCATGGCCTGGCACGGTGGCAAGCTCGAGGCCGTCCTGAACGCCAAGGAGATCCAGGCGGAACGGCGCGCGGGCCTCGTTGAGGACGTCGAGCGCGGGCAGCGCGCCGGCATCGAGCCGCTGCCCTGGCAGACCGACACCTGCATCGGCGACTGGCACTACAACCGCGGCGTCTTCGAAGGCCATCACTACAAGTCGGCGGCCAGCGTCATCCATCGCCTGGTGGACATCGTCTCCAAGAACGGCAACCTGCTGCTGTCCATCCCGCTGCGCGGCGACGGCACCATCGACGCCGACGAGCGCAAGGTGCTGGACGGGCTTGGCGAATGGATGGGCCGCAACGGCGAAGCCATCCATGGCACACGCCCGTGGCGCAACTTCGGCGAGGGGCCGACGCAGATCGGTGGCGGCATGTTCAGCGAGAACCAGGTCAAGGGCTTCACCGACCAGGACATCCGCTTCACCACCAAGGCCGGCGCCCTTTACGCCATCGGGCTGGCCTGGCCGAAGAGCGGCGTCATGCGCATCGCCGCGCTGGCGCAGGACTCGGCGCTGGCGCCCGGCGTGATCGAACGCGTCGAAGCCGTGGGGTCGACCGACAGCCTGCCCTTCAAGCGAACGCCACAGGGGCTGGAGGTGCGGCTGCCCGAAGGCCTGGCCGGCACGCCCGCGATTGCGCTGAAGGTCCGCGGCCCCGGCCTCGCATGAGCGGCCGATCCTTTCACTGAAAGCACGTCATGACACAGACCTTCTCACGCCGCTCGCTGCTCCAGGCCACCGCCGCCACGATGGGCACCGCCGCCCTGCCCGCCGCTCAGGCCGCGCCCGCGACCTTCAAGCCGAACTGGGATTCCCTCGTCGACGGTTACCAGACGCCCGACTGGTTCCGCGACGCCAAGTTCGGCATCTGGGCGCACTGGAGCGCGCAGTGCGTGCCCGAGATGGGCGACTGGTATGCGCGGCGCATGTACATCCAGGGCAACTGGCAGTACGACCACCACATCAAGACCTACGGCCACCCGACGACCTCCGGCTTCATGGAGATCCAGAACCGCTGGAAGGCCGAGAACTGGGAACCGGACGCGCTGATGGACCTGTACGTGAAGGCCGGCGCCAAGTACTTCGTCGCCCTCGCCAACCACCACGACAACCAGGACACGTTCAACTCCAAGTACCACGGCTGGAACACGATGCGCGTGGGCCCGAGGAAGGACATTGTCGGCACCTGGGAGAAGGCCGCACGCGCACGCGGCCTGCGCTTCGGCGTCAGCAACCACGGCGCTCATGCCTGGCACTGGTACCAGTCGGCCTATGGCTATGACGCCGAAGGCCCCCACGCCGGCCAGCGCTACGACGCTTTCACCCTCACCAAGGCCGACGGCAAGGGCAAGTGGTGGGAAGGCCTGGACCCGCAGGACCTCTACACCGGCCGCAACATCGTCATGCCCGACGGTTTCAAGACCATCCGCAGCGTCGAAGCCTGGCATGACCAGAACACCTACTACTGGGACGAGAAGCCGCCGCTTCAGAACCCCGCGTTCACGCGGTCGTGGCTGCTGCGCTGCCGCGACCTGATCGACAGCTACAAGCCCGACCTCATCTACATGGACAACCACGGCCTGCCGCTCGGCCAGGCGGGGCTGGACATCGCCGCCCACTACTACAACGCCAGCATGGCCTGGAACAGCGGCAAGCTGGAGGCGGTGCTCAACGCCAAGGTGATGCCCGCCGAGTGGCGCGCCGGCCTTGTCGAAGACGTGGAGCGCGGCTTTCGCGACGGCATCGAGCCCCTGCCCTGGCAGACCGATACCTGCCTGGGCGACTGGCACTACGCCCGCTCCCTCTTCGACAACCACCAGTACAAGCCGGCCAGCACGGTCATCCACCGGCTGGTGGACATCGTCTCCAAGAACGGCAACCTGCTGCTGTCGGTGCCGATGCGCGGCGACGGCACCATCGATGCCGACGAGCGCAAGATCCTGGAAGACATCGCCGCCTGGATGGCACGCAACGGCGAGGCCATCTACGGCACGCGCCCCTGGCGCACCTTCGGCGAAGGCCCGACGAAGGTGGGCACGGGCCAGTTCAGCGAAGGCAGTTCCAAGCCGCTGACGGCCGAAGACATCCGCTTCACGACCAAGGGTGGCGTCCTCTACGCCTTCGCGCTGGGCTGGCCCAAGGACGGCGTCATGCGCATCCAGACGCTGGCGCAGGACTCGAACGTCGCACCAGGCGCCATCGACCGCATCGAGGCGTTGGGCTCCGGCGACAGCCTGCCCTTCAAGCGCACGCGCAAGGGGCTGGAGGTGAAGCTGCCCGAAGGCCTGGCCGGCGCCATCGCCGTGGTGCTGAAGATCCGCGGGAATGGGCTGACCGGATGAAACACGGCAAATCCACCCTCTCCCGGCGCGAGGCCTTGCAGGCCGCCCTCGCCGCAGCCGCTACCCCACTGGGCGCTGCGGCAGCAACGGCCGCGATGGCGTCCTCATCCAGCGTGGCGAATGCCGCTGCCAGCGCCGCGGCCGGCCGTTCGCAGCCGTCGGTCACACAGGAATGGGTGCTGACGACGCCCCAGGGCACGCTGCGGATCAGCGCGCTCTGCGACCGGGCGCTGCGTGTGCGCTTCCTTGCGCCTCAGACCACGATGCAGGCGCCGCCGCCGAGCCTCACGCTGCTGCCCGGCCACGCCAAGCCCCTGATGAAGCAGACGCCGCGCGCGGACGCGACCCGCCTGGAACTGCCGGCCATCCGCTGCGAGGTGGACAACGGCACCGGGGCGCTGCGCTTCTTCGACCGCAACGGCGCCTTGCTGCTCGCTGAAGCGCCCGGCACCCGGCGGCTGACGCCGTCGCACCTCGGCGACGAGCCCGTGTTCATCGCCGAGCAGGCCTTCGAGTCACCCGCCGACGAGCGGCTCTACGGCACCGGCTGTTTTCAGGACGGCGCCATGGACCTGCGCGGCCACCCGCGCCGCCTGACGCAGGTGAACACGCAGATCAGCCTGCCCTTCATGCTGTCCAGCCGCGGCTACGGCCTGCTCTGGCACAACAACGGCATGGCCGAGCTGAACACGCCCGAACAGCGGGTGGCGCTGAGTCGTGCCAAGGCCGAGAGCAACGCAGAGAGCAAGACCGAAGTCGTGGATGTGACGACGACCACCGGCAACGCGCAGGTGGTGCGAAACCTGACGCGCTTCGAGGGCACGTTCAAGACGGGAACGGCCGGCCGTTTCGCCTTCCTCCTCGACGTCGGCCGCGCGATGGGTTCGCGCCACTCGGTAGAGATCGACGGCAAGTCTTGCGTCGAGATCGCGAACCATTGGCTGCCGCCAACGGTCGGCTTTGTCGTCGAGCTGCCGGCAGGCGAACACCAGGTGCGCGTCAACGCCGACAAGGATGACTATCCCTCCCTGCGCTTCGGCGCCGTGCGTGCCAGCACGACCTGGCGCTCACCGGTCGCCGATGCCATCGACTACGTCGTCATCGCCGGCCCCAGCGCGGACGAGGTGTTCGAGGGCTACCGCGAGATCTCCGGCGCCACGCCGATGATGCCGCGCTGGGCCTATGGCTACATCCACTGCCGCGAGCGCTTCCATTCGTCGGCGGAGATCGTCGACACGCTGCGGGAATTCCGCCGCCGCAAGCTGCCCGTCGACGTGATGGTGCAGGACTGGCAGTACTGGGGCCGCCACGGCTGGAACGCGATGCGCTTCGACGAGGCCCACTACCCCGACCCCGCCGCGCTGGTGCGCGAGGTGCACGGCCTGAACGGGCGGCTCATGCTGTCGGTGTGGGCCAAGATCGCGCGCGACACCGAGCTCGGCCGCGCCACCGCAGCCGCCGGTCACTACATCGACCCGACCGACTGGGTCGACTTCTTCGACCCCAAGGCCGCGGCCTTCTACTGGAACCACCAGCGCGAACGCCTGCTCAAGCTCGGCATCGACGCCTGGTGGCAGGACGCGACGGAGCCCGAGAACGACGACCTGGTCGGCCGGAAAACAGCGGCCGGCCGCGGTGAGCACGTGCGCCTGGCCTACCCGTGGCACGTGACGCGCACCGTCTACGAAGGCCAGCGCCAGGCGGCGCCCGACAAGCGCGTGATGGTCCTCACGCGCTCGGCCTTCCCCGGCCAGCAACGCCACGCGGCGGCCACCTGGTCCGGCGACATCGGCAACGACTGGGACACGCTGAAGCGGCAGATCCCCGCGGGCCTGAACATGGCCGCGGCGGGCTATGCCTACTGGACGGTGGACGCGGGTGGCTTCTTCCGCCCGGGCGACGGCCAGTACACCGACAAGGCCTACCACGAGCGCCTGATCCGCTGGTTCCAGTACGCGACCTTCCTGCCGTTGCAGCGCGTACATGGCTACATGACCAACACCGAGTTCTGGCGCTATGGCGACACGGTGGAGACGGTCGCGCGCCAGTATCTGGAGCTGCGCTACCAGCTGCTGCCCTACCTCTACAGCCTGGCCCACGAGGTGCACGCGAAGGGCGCACCGATCATGCGGCCGCTGGTGTTCGATTTCCCGCAGGACGAGCAGGCCCTGGACCAGGGGCACAGCTTTATGTTCGGCCGCGCCCTGCATGTGGCGCCGGTCCTGGCGCCCGAGGTGGCCAGCTGGCCGGTGTACCTGCCGCAAACCGCGGGCGGCTGGGTCGATTTCTGGACAGGAGAACGGCGCGCCGGCGGTCGCACGCATGACGTGGCGTCGCCGCTGGAGCGCATGCCTTTGCATCTGCGCGCCGGCAGCATCCTGCCGCTCGGGCCGGTGCTGCAGTCCACCGCCGAGGCCACCGGGGAGGTGCTCGACCTCTACGTCGTGCCCGGTGCCGACGGTGCCTTCGAACTCTACGAGGACGGCGGCCTGGACTATGCCTACGAGAAGGGCAGATTCAGCGTGATCCGCATGACCTGGGACGACCGCCGCGGCGTGCTGCGGCTGGCGGCGCGCAGCGGGCGCTTCACGGGCATGCGCACGACGAAGCGCTTGCGCATCCACCGCATCGGCGCCGGCGTGCCGACGCAGCAATCGACACCGCTGCGCGAGCTGGTCTACACCGGCCGCGCCATGGACATACGCCTGGGATGAACGCTCTCCAACACCCACACAGCCCACACATCCCCGTGAAGACCACCACCATCCACCTCGCCATCGCCGCACTCGCCTTGGCCGCATCCGGCGCCCACGCAGCCGACGCCGTCATCACCTCGCCCGACGGCCGCGTCACGCTGCGCATCGCCGACGACGGCAGCCGGTTCAGCGTCAACCGCCATGGCGAGGCCGTCATCGCCCCCTCGCCCCTCGGGCTGGAGCTGGACGGCCAAGCCCTCGGCACGTTGACGTTGGAATCACGCCAGGACGTTGCCGAAGACCGCGTCATTCCCCTCGTCGCCACGAAGGCCGCCTCCGCGCGCGACCACTACCGCGGCGCGACCCTGACCTTCCGCGAGGCCGGCGCCGGCCGCCGCCTCTTCATCGATGCACGCGCCTACGACGACGGCGTCGCCTTCCGCTACCGCCTCGAAGGCAACGGTCCGGTCAGGCTGCGCGGCGAACGCACGGCCTTCGTGCCGGCGGGCGACCCGACCTGCCTGGTCACGCCTGCCGACGGATCACACGAACAGGCGTTCGAGCGCCTGCGCATCTCGCAGCTGAAGCCGGACGCCGCCTACGACGTGCCGGTGGTCTGCGCCACACCGTCGGGCCGCACCCACTACGCCATCACGCAGGCCAACCTGAAGGGCTACACCGGCGCCTCGCTGCGGCGCGAGGGCGGGGCCTTGCGTCTGCATCTGTCGGGCGTGCCTGGGCGGCCGGGCCCGGCCTTCGTCTCGCCCGGCGGGCTGACCACCGCCTGGCGCGCCGTCATGCTCGCCGACCAGGCCGGCAAGCTGATCGAGTCTCACCTCGTCGGCAACCTCAACCCGCCTCCCGAAGGGGACTTCAGCTGGGTCAAGCCCGGCAAGGCGGCATGGGACTGGTGGTCCGGCCCGCTGGTCGGCATGAAGCCCGACATGGCGGCCTACAAGCGCTTCATCGACTTTGCGGCCGAGTCCGGCTTTCCCTACTACCTGATCGACGCGAACTGGGCCTCGGGCCCGAGCGGTTGCTGCGACGCCCACCCCGAGACCGACATCACCCGCGCGGCGAAGGGCATCGACATGGCCGAACTCGCCCGCTACGCCGAGGCCAAGGGCGTGGGCCTGCTGCTGTGGGCCCACTGGGTGCATGTGGACGCGCGCATGGACGAGGTGCTGGACACCTACGCACGCTGGGGCATCAAGGGCGTCAAGGTCGACTTCATGAACCGTGACGACCAACAGGTGGTGGACTTCTACGAGCGGATCGCCGCGGCCACCGCCAAGCGCAAGCTGCTGCTCGACCTGCACGGCGCCTACGTGCCCGCCGGCCTGCAACGCACCTATCCCAACTACATCACGCAGGAGGGCGTGCTGGGCGCGGAGTGGAGCAAGATGAGCACGCGGGTCACGCCCAGCCACAACGTGACGCTGCCCTATACGCGCATGCTGGTCGGGCCGATGGACTACACGCCGGGCGGCTTCCGCAACGCGACAGCGGCCAGCTTCGAGGTGCGCGCCGAGATGCCGCTGGTGCACAACACGCGCGGCCAGGCGCTGGCGATGTACGTCGTCTACGACAGCCCGCTGCAGATGGTGTCAGACGACCCCACCAACTACCGCGGCGAGCCGGGTTTCGACTTCATCAAGCGCGTGCCGACCGCCTGGGACGAGACCCGCTTCATCTCCGGCGAGCCTGGCCGCGACATCGTGCTGGCGCGCCGCCAGAGCAAGACCTGGTACGTCGGCGCGATGACCGGCGACGAGGCCCGCACGCAGAAGGTGTCGCTCGGCTTCCTGCCGCCCGGCAACTGGCGCGCCACGATCTGGCAGGACGGCGAGGTCGTGCGCGAGGTGCGCCGCACCGAACGCAAGGTGACCCGCAAGGACGTGCTGAACCTGTCGCTGGCCGCAGCGGGTGGCGCCGCCGTGGTGCTGGAGCCAGCGCCGTGAGCAGCGCCCACATGCCCGCCATGCCATCCATCAACCAGAACCCGTCTTCCCTCATGAACAAGTGCAGTCAACGACTTCTCTTCTCTTCGATGCTCGCGACCAGCCTCCTGGCCGGCTGCGGTGGCAGCAGCGCAGCTGCCGACGCGAAGCCCGCCGCCAGCAGCGGGGCCGGTGCCCAGGCCATCGGCTTTGAATGGAAATCCAGCGAGGCGCTGATCAGGCCGCCGGCCGACCGGGCAGACATCTTTGGCGTCAAGGACCCGACCATCGTCCACCACGACGGCCGCTATCACGTCTTCATGACCACGGCCGGGAAGAACGGCTGGGGCATGGCCTACACGAGCTTCGCGAACTGGGATGAGGCCCCGAAAGCCCCACAGTTCATGCTCGACAAATCCCCCATCGGGCCCGGCTATCGCGCGGCACCCCAGGTCTTCTACTTTGCGCCGCAGAAGCTCTGGTACCTGATCTTCCAGGGCGGCGACCCGCTGTACTCGACCACCCCCAACATCGCCGACCCGAGTTCATGGACGGCGCCCAAGCCCTTCTATTCAGGCATCCCGGCCAGCGTCAGGAACGCTGAGGGCCATGCGGTCTGGCTGGACTTCTGGAACATCTGCGACGACAGGAAGTGCCACCTCTTCTTCACCGGCGACAACGGCAGCTTCTACCGTGGCGAGACGACCATCGAGCGCTTCCCTCAGGGCTTCTCCGAGCCCGTCGTCGTCATGGCGGAGAAGCGCGATGACATGTTCGAGGCGAGCAACACCTACAAGATCACCGGCACCAACCAGTACCTGACGCTGATCGAGGCGATGGGCCCGAGGGGCAGGTATTTCCGCGCCTGGACGGCGGACCGCCTGGATGGCACCTGGCAACCCGTTCCCGGCGCGCCGATGAACCTGTTCGCCGGCACGGACAACGTCAAGTTCGACGGCCGGGTCTGGTCCGAAGGCGTGTCCCACGGTGAGCTGATCCGGGACGGCATCGACCAGACGCTGAGCATCGACCCCTGCCAGCCGCTGAAGTTCCTATACCAGGGCCTCGATATGGAAAAGAACAAGAAATACGACTACATCGAGCTGCCATATCGGCTGGGCGTCATCAGCGCCACTGGCGCCAACGCCATCAGCGCGCTCTGCAAGAAATGAAGCCTGCCCTGACGCAGCAGTTCGATCCTGGATACGGCGCGCTCTGAGCTGCGTCCTGCCAAAACGCTCGAGTCCGGAGGAGACAACCGGCCGAGCACTTTCAAACTTGAACGTTGGACCATGAGAACCTTGATACCCGCAATGCTGCTCGCCCTCGGGGCGAGCGCGGCACCACTGGCGCTGGCGCAGAACTGCGGCAGCGGCGGCGGCGCCACCGTCTGCCTCACGGCGGGAGGCACGGCCAGCAACGTCCAGCTGAGCTGGACCGTCAGCGGCACGGTCAGGTCGCTGGAGATCTACCGCGACACCGATGCCAACCCGGTCGGCCGCAGCCGCATCGCCATCCCGGCGGCCAGCGCGACCAGCTTCACCGATGCCACGGCCGCCAACGGCACGCCGTATTGGTACTGGGTCAAGTTCACGACCAACGCCGGCAGCTACAACTCCGGCGCGGCCACCGCCACGCGTGGCACCACCTGCACCCCGACGGCCATCACGCCGTACATCAGCGCCAATGGCACGTGGACGCAGAGTTCATCGGCCACGCTCACCGCAGGCAACTCGGCCATCCTCGGCCCGCAGCCGATCGTCGGTGGCTCCTGGGGCTGGAGCGGCTGCGGCACGTCAGGCTCGGCCCGCGAGCAGTTGATCACGCCCGCCGCCAGCTGCACGGCCACCGCCACCTACACGAACAGCTGCGGCGCCAAGACGACCCAGGCGTTCGCGATCACCGTGCCCGGTGCCACCCAACCCTTCCAATGGAAATCGAGCGAGCCGCTGATCAAGCCACCGGTCGACCGGGCGGACATCTTCGGCGTCAAGGACCCGAGCATCGTCTTCCACGAGGGCCGTTATCACGTCTTCATGACGACCGCCGGGAGGAACGGCTGGGGCCTGGCCTACACGAGCTTCGCCAACTGGGCGGACGCCCCCAACGCGCCCCAGTTCATGCTCGACAAGTCGCCCATGGGGCCGGGCTATCGCGCGGCACCCCAGGTCTTCTACTTCGCGCCGCACAAGCTCTGGTACCTGATCTACCAGGGCGGTGACCCGCTGTACTCCACGAGCCCCAACATCGCCGACCCGCTGTCGTGGACGGCGCCCAAGCCCTTCTACGCAACGGTGCCGGCGAGCGTCAAGAACGCCGAGGGCAATGCGACGTGGCTGGACTTCTGGAACATCTGCGACGACAGGAAGTGCCACCTCTTCTTCACCGGCGACAACGGCAGCTTCTACCGTGGCGAGACGACCATCGAACGTTTCCCCCAGGGCTTCGCAGAGCCGGTCGTCGTCATGAAGGAGAAGCTCGAGGACCTGTTCGAGGCGAGCAACACCTACAAGATCACCGGCACCAACCAGTACCTGACGCTGATCGAGGCGATGGGCCCCAAAGGCCGGTATTTCCGCGCCTGGACCGCCGACCGTCTGGATGGCACATGGGTACCGGTTCCCGGCGCGCCGATGAACCTGTTCGCCGGCACGGACAACGTCACGTACGACGGCAGGGTCTGGTCTGAGGGCGTGTCGCATGGCGAGCTGATCCGCGACGGCATCGACCAGACGCTGAGCATCGACCCCTGCCGGCCGCTGAGGTTCCTCTTCCAGGGGCTGGATCTGGAACCGGGCAAGCAGTACCCATACATCGAGCTGCCGTATCGGCTGGGCTTGATCACCGCCACCGCCCCCAACGCCATCAGCGCGTTGTGCAAGAAGTGAATGCCCGTCCGGCCCCATGAGCAATTGCAGTAAACGATCCTTCGTCCTGTCCATCCTGGCCGCGAGCATCACCGCGGGCTGCGGCGGCGGTGGCAGCACCGGCGGCGACACGCCGCCCCCTCCGCCACCGTCTGGCGGCACAGCGCCGCCGCCGCCACCGCCACCGCCACCGCC